>JAICYD010000025.1 GCA_025934375.1 Streptosporangiaceae bacterium
GCAGCAGTTCGCGCGGACCCACCAGATCGGGCAGGTCGTGCCGGGCCGGGTCACCAAGCTGGTGCCGTTCGGCGCGTTCGTCCGCGTCGAGGAGGGCATCGAGGGCCTGGTGCACATCTCCGAGCTGGCCGACCGGCACGTGGAGATTCCCGAGCAGGTCGTCCAGGTGGGCGAGGAGATCTTCGTCAAGATCATCGACATCGACCTGGACCGGCGGCGCATCTCACTGTCGCTCAAGCAGGCCAACGAGGGCACGGTGGGCGAGGCCGTCGGCGACGACTTCGACCCGACCCTGTACGGCATGCCGGCGTCGTATGACGACCAGGGCAACTACGAGTACCCCGAGGGCTTCGACCCGGAGACCGGCGAGTGGCTGCCGGGCTATGAGTCGCAGCGTGAGGAGTGGGAGCGCCAGTACGCCGAGGCGCGCACTCGGTTCGAGGCGCACCGTCGCCAGATCGAGGAGTCGCGGGCCAAGGCCGAGGAGGGCGGCGACGCCGAGGGCGCTGCCGCGGCGACCAGCAGCAGCAGCAGCTCCACCCCCCGTCCGGCCCGCAGTGGCCGCGGCGGCTCGTCCTCGTCGGACGCTGGCGAGCCCGGTGGCACGCTGGCCTCTGATGAGGCCCTCGCGGCCCTGCGCGACAAGCTGTCCGGCCAGAGCTAGCAAGGGCCGGGCGCGAGCCGCGTTCGGTTTCTGCGGCACCTTCCCGGCGGCCCGGACCGCAATACCGCCCGGGGGATGACCCCGGGTCCCACTGCCGGCTCCGCCGGCGGACCTGGTGGCCCGCCGCCCCTTTCGGGGTGGCGGGCCACCTGCCGTTCCCGGGCAATGGCGCGAGTTCCCGGGGCCTATCCGTGGCCCGGTGGCCATCACCCCGGAGTCGTCGCGGGGCTGAAGGGCCATCGGCCCGCTCTATCCGTGCCGGAGGGGCCATCGACCGCCGGGCGTTCCGTGGCGCAGGGGCAGGTGACCGGGCACTAGCCGGGGCCGGAGGGCCAGCGGCCCGCGAGCAGCCGGCCAGGTGCCGGGGCAGTGGCGGATTTGCCCGCTTCCGCCGGGGGCCGGGGGGCCGGGGGCAGGGGCCGGGGGGCAGGGTAACGTTGCCAGCGCCCCGGGCAGCAGCACCCGAGGGCGGCGAGCCAGCGGGAGGGAACGTGCTCAGGGTTGGGCTGACCGGCGGGATCGGGTCCGGGAAGAGCGAGGTCTCCAAGCGGCTGGCGGGCCTGGGCGCGGTGGTCATCGACGCTGACAGGGGGGCTCGCGAGGTAGTCGAGGCGGGCACGCCGGGCCTGGCGATGATCGCCGACGCGTTCGGCGCCGGGGTGCTCCGCGACGACGGCTCCCTGGACCGCGCGGCGCTCGCCGCGATCGTCTTCGCCGACCCCGAGTCGCTGGCGAGGCTGAACTCCATCACGCACCCCCTGATCCGCGAGTGGGTCAGCGACCGGGAGGCGAACGCGCTGCGCGCGGCCGGGCCCGGCGCAGTGATCGTGCACGACGTCCCGCTCCTGGCCGAGGGCCTGCGCACGTCGTCGGACTTCGACATGGTCATCGTGGTTGACGTCCCGGCGGAACTGCAACTGGAGCGGCTGACCGGCCAGCGTGGGATGACCGCGGAGCAGGCCGCGGCCCGCATGGCCGCGCAGGCGTCCCGTGAGCAGCGCCTGGCCATCGCCGACATGGTGATCGACAACGCGGGGACGCTCGCGGACCTGGACAAGCGGGTCACCGAGATCTGGGCTCAGCTCCGTGACCGCGCAGCCACCTGAGTCGTGCCCCTCGGCCGCTCACTAGCGATGCAGCGATGCTGCGGGCTGACAGTGAGAACGGGCCGAGGAGCTGCCCGCCTTTCCCTCACCGCCCGCGTCTGCTCGCTAGTCACACAGTCGGGACGACCACGCGACGACGGCCAGCATCGCCGTGGAATGTCAGTGCCCCGCCGTAGAGTTGACTCATGACGAGGGAGGTGGTGTCGTGCGGCCGGTTACCGACTTGCAGCGGCGGGTGGCACCGTTCAAGGTGGTCACCGACATGGTCCCGGCCGGGGACCAGCCACGCGCGATCGCGGAGATCGACAAGCGGGTGCGCGCGGGGGAGAAGGACACCGTCCTGCTCGGCGCGACCGGCACCGGCAAGACGGCGACCGTGGCCTGGCTGGCCGAGCGCCTGCAGCGCCCGGTCCTCGTCATGCTGCCGAACAAGACCCTGGCCGCGCAGTTCGCCACCGAGCTGCGCGAGATGCTCCCGGGCAGCGCGGTCGAGTACTTCGTCTCCTACTACGACTACTACCAGCCCGAGGCGTACGTCCCGCAGACCGACACCTACATCGAGAAGGACTCCTCGATCAACGACGAGGTGGAGCGGCTGCGGCACTCGGCGACCAACTCGCTGCTCACCCGGCGCGACACCATCGTGGTGTCTTCGGTGTCGTGCATCTACGGCCTGGGCACCCCGCAGGAGTACGTGGACCGGATGCTGCGCCTGCGGGTCGGCGACACCATGGAGCGCGAAGGACTGCTGCGGCACCTGGTGGGCATGCAGTACGCGCGCAACGACATCGCCTTCACCCGCGGGACCTTCCGGGTCCGCGGCGACACGATCGAGGTCATCCCGCAGTACGAGGAGCTCGCCGTCCGGATCGAGATGTTCGGCGACGAGATCGAGCGGCTGTCCACGCTGCACCCGCTGACCGGCGAGGTGATGAGCGAGGACGCGGAGCTGTACGTCTTCCCGGCCTCCCACTACGTGGCGGGCGAGCAGCGGATGGAGCGCGCGATCGCTGGGATCGAGGCGGAGCTGGGATGGCGGCTGGCGGAGCTGGAGAAGGCCGGCAAGCTGCTGGAGGCGCAGCGGCTGCGGATGCGCACCACCTACGACATAGAGATGATGCGCCAGGTTGGCAGCTGCTCGGGCATCGAGAACTACTCGCGCCACATCGACGGCCGCGACGCCGGGACCCCGCCGAACACGCTGCTTGACTACTTCCCCGAGGACTTCCTGCTGGTCGTGGACGAGTCGCACCAGACCGTTCCGCAGATCGGCGCCATGTACGAAGGGGACGTGTCCCGAAAGCGGGTGCTGGTAGACCACGGCTTCCGGCTGCCAAGCGCCATCGACAACCGCCCGCTGACCTGGGACGAGTTCTGCGAGCGGATCGGGCAGACCATCTACCTGTCGGCCACGCCCGGCCCCTATGAGTTGCAGCTGGTCGGCGGCGACGTGGTCGAGCAGGTGATCCGGCCGACCGGACTGGTGGACCCGCAGGTGATCATCAAGCCGACCCGCGGCCAGATCGATGACCTGCTGGAGGAGATCCGCGTCCGCGCCGAGCGAGACGAGCGGGTCCTGGTCACCACGCTGACCAAGAAGATGGCGGAGGACCTGACGGACTACCTGCTGGAGAACGGCGTCCGCGCCCGGTACCTGCACAGCGAGGTCGACACGCTGCGCCGCATCGAGCTGCTGCGCGAGCTGCGGATCGGCGAGTTCGACGTGCTCGTCGGCATCAACTTGCTGCGCGAGGGCCTGGACCTGCCGGAGGTGTCCCTCGTGGCGATCCTGGACGCCGACAAGGAAGGCTTCCTGCGCTCGGGCACCTCACTCATCCAGACGATCGGCCGGGCCGCGCGGAATGTCTCCGGCGAGGTCCACATGTACGCCGACAAGGTCACCCCGTCGATGGAGCGGGCGATCGACGAGACCAACCGGCGCCGGGACAAGCAGATCGCCTACAACACCGAGCACGGCATCAACCCGCAGCCGCTGCGCAAGCGGATCGCTGACATCCTGGACGCGATCATCCGCGAGGACGCCGACACCGAGCAGCTCATCGGCGGCGGTGGCCGCCAGCAGTCGCGCGGCAAGTCCCCGGTGCCCGGCCTGTCGTCGCGTGCCCGCGCGGCGCGCGGTGCGGCCGGGGCCGCTGACGCGGCGCTCGCCGAGGCGGCCGCCGGCGGAGGGGTAGCCCGCGGCGACCTTGTCGCTCTCATCGGCCAGCTCACCGAGCAGATGCACGCCGCCGCGGCGGAGCTGCAGTTCGAGGTGGCGGCCCGGCTTCGCGACGAGGTCAAGGAGCTCAAGCACGAGCTGCGGGGCATGCAAGCGGCTGGCGTCTGACGGACGGTAGAGTCTGTGCGGAATGGGCATTTCCGCGGGAGGTTTGCCGTGCCTTGGGTGGTCCGTGACGCCGTGCGGGACATCAACCGCGCGGTCGCGCGGCGCTGGCAGTCCGTCGACCCGCTCCTGCCGGACCCTTCCGCGATGCCGACCGGGTGCGGCGCCCCGCTCGTGGTCCATGGCGACAACGGCCGGGTGGCGGGCCTGGGCGTCTGCGTCCATCACCATGTTCCGGCGGACTCGCTGAACCAGACCTGGGGGGCCGCCGACCGGTTCCTGCTGACCCCGCGGCTGACCGGCCAGGACACGATGGCGCCGGCCGACTCGCTGCTGTCGCAGTGGCGCGACCACCTGGCCGGGGTGGCCGCGGCGCGCGGCGAGGACACCTCCGCCGGGATCGTCTGGCCGAGCCGGGACATCACCGGGGTCCGGGCGCTGCTGCGCCACGGCCTGCAGCCACTGACGGTAATCGCGGCCCGGACCCGCCCGGAGGCCCCGGCCGCGCCCGCCCGGCAGATTCCCGGCATAACGATCCGCGCGGCCGGCCCCCGCGATGAGGAGAGGGTACTTGGCCTGGAGCTGCGGCTCATCCAGTTCGACGGGCACTTCGGCGGCCCGGTGTGGCGGCGCGATACCGCCGACCTGGTCCGCCAGGAGGTCCGGATCAGCTTGCAGCGGCAGGCGATGTGGACCTGGCTCGCCGAGCGCCACGGCCACGCGATCGGGCTGCTGGTGGCCCAGCCGCCGCCGGAGGCCGGCTGGATCGCCGGGATGACCAGCCGCTCCCCGGCCGCCTACCTGCAGACGATGTTCATCCAGCCTGAGGACCGGGGCACCGGGGTCGGCGCGGCGCTGGTCCGGGCGCTGCACGCGCGACTGGACGCGGGCGGGGCCAGCGTGACGCTGCTGCACCACAGCCAGGTCAACCCGCTGTCCGGGCCGTTCTGGAACCGCATGGGCTACCGCCCGCTGTGGACGAGCTGGGAGGCCCGGCCCGCCCGCGCTTTGCGCTGATTCACCGGCGCCCTAATATTCGCTGAGGGGTCGCTGAGCGTAAGGTACTAGTTATGGTGACAAGTCTGGTCGCCGGGGTTGTCGCTGCCCTGCTGTACGGCATCGCCGCCGTCATGCAGGCGGTTGCCGTCCGCGAGGCCAGTAACCGCAAGGGAACCGGCGCCGGCGGCGTTGATCCTGGCCTGCTGGTCCGCATGCTGTCCCAGTGGCGTTTCGTGGCCAGCCTGGTCCTGGACACGCTCGGGTTCATCGCCCAGCTCGTGGCGCTGCGACGGCTTCCGCTATTCGCCGTGCAGGCGATGGTGGCAGCCAACCTCGCCGTCATCGCGGTGCTGGCGTCCCTCCTCATCGGGGTGGCGCTGTCGTGGCGGGAGTGGGCCGCCGTCACCGGCGTGGTCGCCGGAGTCGGCCTGCTGGGCTCGTCAGCGGGCGCGGAGGGCGCCACGGCGGCGGGGGCAGTGTTCAAGCTGGCCCTGATCGTCGCCATCGCGGGCCTGGGGCTATGCGGCATCGCGGCCGCCCGGATCCGGGAGCCCGCACGCACGCTCCTGCTGGGCACCGTGGCCGGCCTCGGGTACGGGGTCCTCGGCATCGCCGCGCGCGTGCTCAATGGCTTTGACCCGCTCACGCTGGTCCGCGACCCGGCCACGTACGCGGTGATCGCGGCGGGGATCGTCTCGTTCGCGTTCTACGCCACGGCCCTGGAAGGCGGCAGCGTCACGGTGGCCACCGCCGCCGTGGTCCTCGCGGAGACGCTACCGCCGGCCGTGATCGGCGTGGTCTTCCTGGGTGACACGACCCGGCCAGGCCTGGCGCCCGCCGCGATCGCGGGCTTCTTGCTCGCGGTGGCCAGCGCGGTCATCCTCGCGCGATTCGGCGAGGCCGACCGGGCCGGCGGGCGCGACGGCGAGCACGTGAGCGCGCCGTGCGACGACCCGTCCACCGTCTCCGCGGCCGAGTGAGCCAGCCGGGCGCCTCCCGCCCGGATGATCTGCCTCGGTAAACGCGGTCCTGCCAGGGAGGCGACCCGCGGCATGTTATCCTGGTGGCCCGTGGACCTGCGGCTTTCGCCGCGACATCGCCGACCACGGGAGCACCATCTTGGCCGCATCAATGCCCTCCGGCAATGCCGGGATTACCGCCGGGAACACCGCCGGGAGCCAGGCAAAGCCATCCGCGCCGAAATCGCCTGCCGCTAAGGCGTCCCCCAAGCCGGCCCCCGCCCGGGCGCGGCGTCCGTTGCCGGGCCAGTCTCGCCCGGTGCAGACCAAGCACCTGTTCGTCACCGGGGGAGTGGCGTCGTCCCTGGGCAAGGGGCTGACCGCCTCCAGCCTCGGCCGGCTGCTGAAGATGCGCGGGCTGCGCGTGTCGATGCAGAAGCTCGACCCGTACCTCAACGTGGACCCGGGCACGATGAACCCGTTCCAGCACGGCGAGGTGTTCGTCACTGATGACGGCACCGAGACTGACCTGGACGTCGGTCACTACGAGCGCTTCCTGGACACCCGGCTCAACGGGGCCGCGAACGTGACCACCGGGCAGGTGTACTCCAGCGTCATCGCCAAGGAGCGGCGCGGGGATTACCTGGGCGACACGGTACAGGTGATCCCGCACATCACCAACGAGATCAAGGACCGCATCCTGGGCATGGGCGGGCCGGAGGTCGACCTGGTGATCACGGAGGTGGGCGGCACCGTCGGGGACATCGAGAGCCTGCCCTTCCTGGAGGCCATCCGGCAGATCCGGCACGAGATCGGCCGCGACCGGTGCTTCTTCCTGCACGTGTCGCTGCTGCCCTACATCGGCCCGTCGGGGGAACTGAAGACCAAGCCGACCCAGCACTCGGTGGCGGCGCTGCGCTCCATCGGCATCCAGCCGGACGCGATCGTGGCCCGCTCGGACCGGCCGATCAGCGATGGCCTCAAGCGCAAGATCAGCCTGATGTGCGACGTGGACGAGGAGGCGGTGGTGTCCGCCCCGGACGCGCCGTCCATCTACGACATCCCCAAGGTGCTGCATGCCGAGGGGCTGGACGCCTACGTGGTGCGGCGGCTGGACCTGCCGTTCCGTGACGTGGACTGGACGGACTGGAACGAGCTGCTGCGCCGGGTCCACCGCCCGGCCCGCCAGATCACCATCGCCCTGGTCGGCAAGTACGTGGACTTGCCCGACGCCTACCTGTCCCCGGCCGAGGCGCTGCGGGCCGGCGGCTTCGGCAACGACGCCAAGGTGGACATCCGCTGGGTGACCAGCGATGACTGCGAGCGGCCGCCGGACGCGGCGGGGCAGCTCGACGGCGTGGACGGGATCCTCATCCCGGGCGGGTTCGGCGTGCGCGGCATCGAGGGGAAGATCGGCGCGATCCAGTACGCGCGCGAGCACAAGATCCCGGTCCTGGGCCTCTGCCTGGGCCTGCAGTGCATGGTCATCGAGGTCGCCCGCCACCTTGCGGGCATTACCGGGGCCAACAGCTGCGAGTTCGACCCGTCGACCCCCGACCCGGTGATCGCGACCATGGCCGACCAGGAGGACGTCGTCGCCGGCGAGCGGGACATGGGCGGCACGATGCGGCTGGGCCTGTACCCGGCGAACCTCAAGCCGGGCTCCATCGTCTCCGGCCTGTACGGCGCGGCGAGCGTCGAAGAGCGCCACCGGCACCGCTATGAGGTCAACAACGCCTACCGGGGCCGCCTGGAGGAGGCCGGCCTCGCCTTCTCGGGCCTGTCGCCCGACGGCCGCCTGGTGGAGTTCATCGAGCTGCCCGCCGACGTGCACCCGTTCTTCGTGGCCACCCAGGCCCATCCGGAGTTCCTGTCCCGGCCGACCCGGCCGCACCCGCTGTTCAGCGGGCTGATCGCCGCCGCGATCGCCCGCTCGCGCGCCGCGGACGCGACAGCCGGCGCCAAAGCGGCCGCGACGGCATGAGCGAGGGAGCCATGAGCGGGGAACACGGCGTGAGCGCGGCCGCCGACACGGCGTTCGCGGACGCCGCCGAAAGCTGGCCGGTGGAGTCCAGCACGGAGGTCTTCCGGAACTGGCTGATCGGCGTCCGCAATGACGAGGTCCGCATGCCCGGGGACCGCGTGGCCGAGCGCTTCGTGGTGACGCACCCGGGCGCGGTCAGCGTGCTGGCGCTGGACGACGCCGGGCGCGCGCTCATGATCCGGCAGTACCGCCATCCGGTGGGCCGCCTCCTGTGGGAGCTCCCCGCCGGACTACGCGACCACCCCGGCGAGCCGCTGGTGGACGCGGCCAAGCGGGAACTGCTGGAGGAGACCGGCTACCACGCCAGCACGTGGCATACCCTGGTCGACCACTACTCCTCGCCCGGGTTCACGACCGAGCGGGTGCGGATCTTCCTGGCCCGCGGCCTGCGGCCGGCCAGCGAGGGCGACCGGGATCCCGGGTTCATCCGCGAGCACGAGGAAGCGCTCATCGTTACCGCCTGGCTGCCGCTGCCCGACGCCGTCTCGGCGATCCTGGCCGGGGAGCTGCACAACGGGCACACGGTCGCCGGGCTGCTCGCGGGATACGCGGCCGCGTCGCGGGGATTCTCCGGCCTGCGGCCCGCTGACGCCATCGAGTTACCGGACTTACCAGGAAAAGGGGGCAGGCGGCGATGAAGGTTGGCGTTCCCAGAGAGGTCAAGAACCACGAGTACCGCGTGGCCATCACTCCCGCGGGCGTGCACGAGCTCGCGCGCAACGGCCACGAGGTCTTCATCGAGGCGGGGGCGGGCGCCGGGTCCTCAAACCCCGACGGGGACTTCACCACGGCCGGGGCCACCATCCTCGACACCGCCGACGAGGTGTGGGCCGCCGGCGACCTGATCTTGAAGGTCAAGGAACCGGTCGCCGAGGAGTACCGGCGGATGCGCAAGGGCCAGGTGCTCTTCACCTACCTGCACCTGGCGGCGTCGCGGGAGTGCACCGACGCGCTGCTCGCCGCCCAGGTCACCAGCATCGCGTATGAGACGGTCCAGCTCGCCGACGGGTCACTGCCGTTGCTGGCGCCCATGTCCGAGGTCGCCGGGCGGATGGCGCCCCAGGTCGGGGCGCATCACCTGCAGCGCGACGGCGGCGGCCGGGGAGTGCTGATGGGCGGGGTGTCCGGCGTCTACGCGGCCAAGGTGGTCGTGCTCGGCGCCGGGGTATCGGGGATGAACGCGGCCGCGATCGCCCTCGGCATGCAAGCGGAGGTGCTGCTGGTGGACAAGAACGTCGCCCGGCTGCGCGGCGCGGACGCCATCTACCAGGGCCACCTGCAGACCGTGGCCTCCAACGCCTACGAGATCGAGCGCGCCGCGCTCGACGCCGACCTGGTGATCGGCGCCGTGCTGGTGCCCGGCGCGAAGGCGCCGATGCTCATCTCCAACGAGCTGGTGTCGCGGATGAAGCCGGGAAGCGTCCTGGTCGACATCTCGATCGATCAGGGCGGCTGCTTTGAGGACTCGCGCCCCACCACGCATGCCGACCCGACCTACAAGGTGCACGGCTCGGTCTTCTACTGCGTCGCCAACATGCCCGGCGCGGTGCCGCACACCTCTACCTACGCGCTGACCAACGTCACGCTGCCCTACGTGCTGGAACTGGCCGGCCGGGGCTGGCGGGAGGCCCTGCGGGCCGATCCGGCGCTGGCGGCGGGCCTGTCCACCCACGCCGGCGAGCTGGCCAGCGAGCCGGTCGCGCAGTCGCTTGGCCTCCCGCACACCCCGGCCGCCGCGATCCTCGCCTGATAATCCAGCCTGACCGCGCCCGCGAGGGCCCGCGCGGGCGCCTACAGGATGTGCGCGTGCGCCCGCACGTGCTCGAAGATGAGGCTGGTCTCGGTGTAGGCGACGTCGGCGTTGGAGGACAGCCGCTCGATGAAGTCCCGCAGCGTCTCGGTGGACGCCGCCGCGACGTGCAGCAGGAAGTCGTCCTTGCCGGCCAGGAAGAAGACGTTGAGCACCTCGGGCAGGCGCGCCATTCCGGCGACGAATGACCGCAGGTGGCCGCGGGAGTCCGCCTGGAGCCGGACCGCGATCATCGCCTGCAGTGGCTGGCCGATGGCGGCCGGGTCGATGTCGGCGTGATACCCGCGGATGACGCCCCGCTCGCGCAGCGAGCGAACCCGGCCCAGGCACGTGGACGGCGCCACCCCCGCCCGCGCGGCAAGCTCGTTGTTGGGCAGCCGTGCGTCGCGAGCTAGCTCGCGGACGATCACCTGGTCGATCGCGTCGAGGCCGGGCACCGCTGCGCCGCTCGCCCCGCGCACTGCGTCGGACCGAACGTTATTCGGCCCGGCGACCTCGCGCGCGGCCGAGTGAGAACCTTCAAAAGCCATAACTCTATTATACAGAATGATCTTCGCTAATATTTACTTGAAGCCGAAGATTATGCACCATTGAACGAAAGGACAGTGCGCGCCCTGCAGCGAGCGAAAGGCAGTCAAGGTCATGAAGGTCGGCGTTCCCCGCGAGGTAAAGAACCACGAGTACCGCGTCGCGATCACCCCGGCGGGCGTGCGCGAGCTGACGAGCCACGGCCACGAGGTCTACATCGAGAAGGACGCGGGCGGAGGCTCCTCGCTGCCCGACGACGCCTACGTCGCGGCCGGCGCCACGATCATCCCCGACCCCGACGAGGTCTGGGGCACCGCCGACATGGTGCTCAAGGTCAAGGAGCCCGTCGCGGAGGAGTACCACCGCATGCGCCCGGGGCTGGTCTTGTTCACCTACCTGCACCTGGCCGCGGACAAGCCCTGCACCGGCGCGCTGCTGGCCAGCAAGGTCACCTCCATCGCCTATGAGACGGTCCAGCTCGCCGACGGCTCGCTGCCGCTGCTGGCCCCCATGTCGGAGGTCGCCGGGCGCCTGGCCCCGCAGGTCGGCGCCTACCACCTGATGCGCTCCGGCGGCGGCTACGGCGCGCTGCTCGGCGGCGTGCCCGGCACGTACGCCTCCAAGGCCGTCGTCATCGGCGCGGGCGTCTCCGGCGCCCACGCGACCCAGATCGCCGTCGGCATGGGCGCGCAGGTGACCGTCCTCGACAAGAACATCGCGCGGCTCCGCCAGCTCGACGCGCACTACCAGGGCCGGGTCCAGACGGTGGTCTCCAACGCCTACGAGGTCGAGCGCGCCGTGATCGACGCCGACCTGGTGGTCGGCGCGGTGCTGGTCGCGGGTGCCAAGGCGCCCAAGATCGTCAGCAACGACCTGGTCAAGCGCATGAAGCCCGGCTCGGTGCTCGTCGACATCTCGATCGACCAGGGCGGCTGCTTCGAGGACTCCCGGCCCACCACGCACGCCGACCCGGTCTTCCGCGTGCACAACTCCGTGTTCTACTGCGTCGCCAACATGCCCGGCGCGGTGCCGCACACCTCCACCTACGCGCTGACCAACGTCACCTTGCCCTACGCGGTCGAGCTGGCCAACCGCGGGTGGCGCGAGGCCCTGCACGCCGACCCGGCGCTAGCCGCAGGCCTGTCCACCCACGACGGGATCCTCACCAGCGGCCCGGTCGCCGCCGCGCACGCGCTGCCGTGGGCCCCCGTCGCGGAGGTCGTGGCGTAGCGGGGCGCCGCTCCCGCCGCGCGCTAGAGCAGCCCCCGTCCCCTTTCCCCGGGGGGACGGGGGCTTTTTACTTCCCTAGACTCGTGCCTTGTGGGCGAGGTAAGCGTTGAGCGAGCGGCCGCGGGGTACCTGCGGCACCTCGTCGTTGAGCGGGGGCTGGCGGGCAACACTGTCGAGGCCTACCGCCGGGACCTGCGCCGTTATGGCGAGCACCTGGCCCGGCGCGGGAAGACCGCCCTCGGCGAGGTCGCCAGCCGCGACATCGCGGAGTTCCTGGCGGCGCTGCGCCAGGGGGATGCCGGCCATCCCCCGCTGGCCGCGAGCTCGGCCGGGCGCGCCGTGATCGCGGTGCGCGGGCTGCACGCCTTCGCGCGCAAGCAGGGCCTGACCGACGGCGACCCGGCCCTTGAGGTCAGCCCGCCCCCGCCACCCCGGCGGCTGCCCAAGGCGATCTCGGTCGAGGAAGTGGAGCGCCTGCTGGAGGCGGCCGGGAGCACCGCCGATCCCGACCCGCGGGCCCTGCGCGACCGGGCGCTGCTTGAGTTCCTGTACGGCGCCGGCGCCCGGATCTCCGAGGTGACCGGCCTGGATATCGATGACCTGCTCCTATCCCCCGGGGGGGCGAACGGAGTATCCCCCCGTACCCCCCCGGGGGCCTCGACTCCCACGACTACGCCGTTGGTCTTGCTGCGCGGCAAGGGCGGCAAGGAGCGGGTCGTGCCCGTGGGCGGTTACGCGGTCCGGGCGCTGGGCGCCTACCTCGTGCGCGGCCGTCCGGCGCTCGCCCCGCACGCCAAGCGGGCCAGCCCGGCGGTGTTCCTGAACGCCCGTGGCGGCCGGCTGACCCGGCAGGGCGCATGGGGCATCCTGCGCGCGGCGTGGGAGCGCTCGGGGCTGACCAGCGAGGTCTCGCCGCACACCTTGCGGCACTCCTTCGCCACCCACCTGCTCGATGGCGGCGCGGACATCCGGGTCGTGCAGGAATTGCTCGGACACGCCTCCGTGGCCACCACGCAGGTCTACACTCTCGTGACGGTGGACAAGCTGCGCGAGGTCTACGCCGCCGCGCACCCGCGGGCCCTCGGCTAGCTGGGATAGCCGGAAATAACAAATTAGTATCCAGCTCGCGGCGAGCCTCCTTGAAGTGGCCCCGCGTAACGCCTACTGTCCCGAGCAAGTTTCGCAGCTGGGTCGACGTGGCTTACATGACAAGCCCCGGGGAGGTTTAACGCTGGTGGCAGCAACCCGAGCAATCGAGCTCTTGCCAGGAGACATCGGGCCGACCGGCCGCCCACTGCCGCATTTCCCGATTCCGGAGCCGCTGGCCACGCACGGCCCGGCCCGGATCGTGGCGGTCTGCAACCAGAAGGGCGGCGTCGGCAAGACGACCACGACCATCAACCTCGGCGCGGCGCTGGCCGAGCAGGGACGGCGGACGCTGCTGGTTGACTTCGACCCGCAGGGGGCGCTGTCGGTGGGCCTGGGCATCCAGCCGCACGACATCGACCTGACGGTCTACAACCTGCTCCTAGAGCGCGGCGTCACCGCCCACGACGTGCTATTCAAAACCAGCGTCGACAACATGGACCTGCTGCCAAGCAACATCGACCTGTCCGGCGCGGAAGTCCAGCTCGTGCACGAGGTCGGCCGCGAGTACATCCTCGGCAGCGCGCTGAAGGCAGTCGTGCCCGACTACGACTACATCCTGATCGACTGCCAGCCGTCCCTCGGCCTGCTCACGATCAACGCGCTCGCCTGCGCCAACAGCGTGCTCATCCCGCTGGAGTGCGAGTACTTCGCGATGCGGGGCGTCGCGCTGCTGATGGAGACGATCGACAAGGTCCAGCGGCGGCTGAACCCGTCGCTGTCCATCGACGGGCTGCTCGGCACCATGTACGACTCCCGCACGCTGCACACCCGCGAGGTGCTGGGCTCGATCGTCAACGGGTTCGGTGACAAGGTCTTTCATACCGTGATCAACCGCACCGTGCGCTTCCCAGACGCTACCGTTGCAGGTGAGCCCATCACCCGCTTCGATTCGGGATCGATGGGGGCTAGTTCCTACCGTGAACTTGCCAAGGAGGTACTTGAGCGGTGGCGGCAGGCAGGGGGCGGTCACGCCGGGTAAGTATCCCCGGGGTTCAGGAGCTCCTGCGCCCCGTCGCACCTGAGCCAGCCGGGTCTGGTGAACGCCCGGCGACCGGCAGGGAAAAGCACGACCACAAGATCACCGTCTACCTGTCCGCCGCCGAACTGCTCGACCTTGAGCAATCGCGCTTGGCCCTGCGCCGGTTCGGCTTGGTCATCGACCGGGGCAGGCTCGTCCGCGAGGCCATCGCCGTGCTCCTGGCCGACCTCGACGCCCGCGGGAAGGACAGCCTGCTGGCCCGGCGGATCGGGATCAGCGCCGCGCCGCACCCCCGCCCCGGGGAGGAAGCCAATGGGACAGCACCAGGCGACACTGGCGAGCCGATACCGTCGTTAACGTGAAAGAGGCAGCGAAAGACCTCACGGGGGAGGCACAGCGGGACGCGCCGCGTGGCTCCGGCGCCTTTGAGGTGCACCTGGACGTCTTCGAGGGGCCGTTCGACCTGCTGCTCGGGCTGATCTCCAAGCACAAGCTGGACATCACCGAGGTGTCCCTGTCCAAGGTCACCGATGAGTTCATCGCCTACATCCGGCAGCGCTCCGGCGGCTGGGACCTCGATCACGTCAGCTACTTCCTCGTCGTCGCCGCGACCCTGCTGGACCTGAAGGCAGCGCGGCTGCTGCCCTCGGGGGAGGTGGAAGACGAGGAGGACCTGGCGCTGCTGGAGGCGCGGGACCTCCTCTTCGCCAGGCTGCTGCAGTACCGGGCGTACAAGGAGGTCGCGGCGATCTTCGCCGGGCAGATGGCCGCCGCCGCCCGGCGGTTCCCCCGGCGGGTCCCGCTGGAGCCGCGCTTCGCGCAACTGCTGCCCGAGGTGCTGTTCACCCTCGGCCCGCAGGAGTTCGCGGCGCTGGCCGCCCGGGCGCTGACGCCGAAGAAGCCGCCGACGGTGTCCACCGAGCACATCCACGCGCCGTTCGTGTCCATTAGGGAGCAGGCGGTGCTCATCGCCGGCCAGCTGCGCCGCGCCGGCCGCGCCTCGTTCCGCCAGCTCACCGCCGGGGCGGCCGGGAACTACGAGGTCGTCGCGTCGTTCCTGGCCCTGCTGGAGCTGTACCGGGAGGACGTGGTCGCCTTCGAGCAGGTAACCCCGCTGGGCGACCTGTACGTGAACTGGACCGGAGGAGACCGCGATGTGGTGCTCACGCCGCCCGGAGCGGGTACCGTCGGGGAAACAACGGAAGGCGAAGAAGAATACAAGTGACGAGCGAATACTCGGCAGACGGCGGAATCCCGGAAGGAAGTACCCCGGAAGGCGGCACTCCAGACGGCGCCCCCGCGAACGGCGCTGCCCTGGACGGCGCTGCCCTGGACGGCGCTGCCCTGGACGGCGCTGCCCTGGACGGCACCGCTCTGGACGGCGCTGCCCTGGATGGCGCTGCCCTGGACGGCACCGCTCTGGACGGCACTGCACTGGACGGCACCGCCCTGGACGGCACTGCCCCGGACGATACGGCCTTCGAGGACGCGGGACCGGGGCTGCGGGCCGCGCTGGAGGCGATCATGATGGTCGCCGACGAGCCGGTCCCTGAGGTCTTGCTGGCGCAGGTGCTTGAGCGCCCGCGCGGTGAGGTCGCGGCGACGCTGGCGGAGCTCGCGGCGGAATACACCGCCGACGGCCGGGGGTTTGACCTGCGGGAGATCGCCGGCGGGTGGCGGCTGTACACCCGCGAGGACTGCGCCGCGCTCGTTGAGCGGTTCGTCAGGGATGGCCAGGAGGTCCGGCTCACCCAGGCCGCCCTGGAGACGCTCGCCGTGGTCGCCTACCGGCAGCCGGTCAGCCGTGCGCGCGTGTCGGCGGTGCGGGGCGTCAACTGCGACGGCGTCATGCGCACGCTGGTGCTGCGGGGCCTCGTTGAGGAAAGTGGCACTGACCCGGAGACCGGGGCGATCCTGTACCGGACGACGGGGTACTTCCTGGAGCGGCTGGGCGTGGCAAGCCTGGACGACCTGCCCGACCTGGCGCCGTTCCTGCCGGACAACATCGAGGACATTGAGGACAATGAGCACACGCGGGCCTAGCGGACCGCAGCGCCCGCGGCCGGACAAGCACAGCCCGCGGCCGGACAAGCACAGCCCGCGGCGTACTCCGTCGGGCCAGCAGCGCCCCCGCCCCGACATCAGCGGGCTGTCGCCGGAGGCCCAGGCGCGGATCCGGGCGATGCGCGAGATCGGCTGGGACGCCGGCGACGAGGAGTTCGCCGTCGGCGAGCCGGGCGACGCCGGCGGCGCCGACCGCGACGACCTGACCGACGTGCCCGGCGGGGTCCGGCTGCAGAAGGTGCTCGCGGCCGCCGGGGTTGGCAGCCGCCGGCATTGCGAGGAGCTGATCGGCGCCGGCCGGGTCGAGGTCGACGGGCAGACGGTCCGCCGGTTCGGTGCCCGGGTCGACCCGCAGACCCAGGTCATTCGGGTGGACGGCAAGCGCATCCCGGCCCGGCAGGACGTGGTCTACCTGGCGTTCAACAAGCCCGCGAAGGTGCTGACAGCGATGTCTGACGACCGGGGCCGGGCGACGATCACCGACTTCCTGGGCGACCGGGCCGAGCGGCTCTTCCACGTTGGCCGGCTCGACTACGAGACCGAGGGGCTGATGCTGCTCACCAACGACGGCGAGCTCGCGCACCGCCTCGCGCACCCCAGTTATGAGGTGGCCAAGACCTATATCGCCGAGGTGCCCGGCCCGGTACCGAAGTCGCTGGGGCAGACGCTGGCCCGCGGTGTCGAGCTGGAGGACGGGATCGCGGTCGCCGACAAGTTCCGGGTGATCGCCCAGTCCGGAGCGCGCGCCCAGGTGGAGATCACCTTGCACGAGGGCCGCAAGCACATCGTCCGGCGGATGCTCGCCGAGGCGGGCCACCCGGTCAGCCGGCTGGTCCGCACCGACGTGGGGCCGGTCCGGCTGGGCAGCCTGCGACCCGGAACCACCCGCGACCTGACCACGAAGGAAATCGGGGAGCTGTACGCGGCCGTGGGGCTGTGAGGCCAGCAACCGGCGGTAACCTGGGGGCGCTGAAATTGGAGGGATGACAGACGTGGCAGTCCGGGCTATACGCGGGGCGATCCAACTCGACGGGTACGGGCGGGAAGAGATCCTGGAGGGGACCGCGGAGCTGGTGGCCGCGGTGATGAGCCGCAATGAGCTCACGCCGGACGCCGTCATCAGCGTCCTGTTCACCGTGACCCACGACCTCACCGCCGAGTTCCCCGCGCTCGCGGCCCGTAAGATCGGCTTTCATGACGTGCCGCTCATGTGCGCGCAGGAGATCCGCGTCCCGGGCGCCATGCCGCGCGTGGTCCGGCTGATGGCGCACGTGGAGACGGACCGGCCGCGCTCGCAGATACAGCACGTGTACCTGCGCGGCGCCACCGCCCTGCGCCTTGATATCGCGCAGTTATCTCCCGGGGGGCGACCCCCGTCCCCCCGATGCCTGCCCGATGGAAAGCGAATATTGTATCGGACAGGCTCAAACTGGAGGTGCGAACTACTAATGACGCTTCCCAGGGTGCTCGTCATCGGGGCGGGCCTGATCGGCACCTCGGTGGCCCTGGCGCTGCGCGAGCACGGCGCAGAGGTCTGGCTCAGCGACCACGACCCCGCGACCGCCCGGCTCGCGGCGGACATGGGGGCAGGCGCCGTCGTCCCGGACCTGCGCGATGCCAAGGGGATAGCGGATATCGCGCTGCTCGCGATGCCGCCCGCCTTCGTGGCCACCGAGCTGGCGCATGCCCAGGAGTGCGCCGTCGCCGACGTCTACACCGACGTCGCGAGCGTCAAGTCGCTGCCGGTCCAGCGGGCACGCGCGGCCGGTTGTGACCTGGAGACGTTCGTGCCCGGTCACCCACTGGCCGGCCGGGAGAAGCACGGGCCGGCCGCCGCGCGCGCCGACCTGTTCCTGGGCCGCACGTGGGCGCTGTGCCCGCTGCCGGAGAACGCGCCCGCCGCCGTCGACGCGGTCACGAACCTGGTGGTGGCCTGCGGCGCCGACCCGGTCCGGGTGGACGCGGCGACCCACGACCAGTGGGTCGCCCTCGTCTCGCACGCCCCGCACCTGGTATCGGTCGCCATGGCGGCCCGGCTGGCTGGCCCGTCCGCGCCCGCCGAGGCCCTGCGGCTGGCGGGACAGGGGCTGCGCGACGTGACCCGGATCGCGGGGGGCGACCCGGAGCTATGGGCCCAGATCCTGTCCGCGAACGCCGTCCCGGTCGCGCGGATCCTCCAGGCGGTCGCCGACGACCTCGCGGCCACCGCCCGGGTGCTGGCCAGCAGTGCCGCCGGGGACACCGCCGCCGACGACGCGGTCACCCGCCTGCTGGACCGCGGCCGGGCCGGGGTGGCCCGCATCCCCGGCAAGCACGGCGGCAAGCCGCCCGAGCTCACGATGGTCCAGGTCGTCATCGCTGACCAGCCGGGTGAGCTGGCCCGGCTGTTCGCCGCGGCGGGCGCGGCCAGCGTGAACATCGAGGACATCCGGATCGAGCACTCTCCTGGCCTGCCCGTCGGCGTCGCGGAGTTGTCGGTCCGGCCCGCCGAGGTCGCCCGGCTCCTGGACGCGATGGATGCCGGCGGCTGGCCCGTCCGGCGCTTACCAGGCGATCACGTGCCCTTAAGCTTGCTCCTATGAGTGACAGCGCGCAGGATGACGCCTCCCCGGGTTCCACCGAGGCGACCGCCGGGACCGCCGAGGCCTCGCAGGTCGCGGAGGCGGACCCCGCCATTGAGGCGGACATGGCACCAGAGGACGGCGACGTGCCGGATCTCGATGACGTGAAGCGGCATTTCCGCGAGGCCCTGGACCGCAAGAGCAAGGCCAATACCAGGGACTCGTCGGCCGCAGACGGCAAGGCCAAGGGCAAGGCGCAGGTCGCGCACGGCCCGGCGTCCACGCGCCGGTCCTTCCGCCGCAAGAGCGGCTGAGCCGCTGACTTACCTGCCCGCGATCCCGCGTACCATTGCCGGGTGGGAATTTCAATGCCAGGCGGGCTGGTCATCGCGGTAGACGGGCCGTCGGGTTCGGGGAAATCGAGCGCGTCGCGGGGTGTCGCCAGCACGCTGGGACTGCGCTACCTGGATACCGGCGCCATGTACCGGGCACTGACCTGGTGGCTTGTCTCCCAGGGGGTCGACACCGAGGACCGGGCGGCGGTCGCCGCCGGCGCCGCGACCCCGGCGATCGAGGTAAGCGGCGACCCCGAGCACCCGTGGACGCGCGTTGACGGCCAGGACGTCTCGGCGCCGATCCGTACCCGGGAGATCTCCACCCGCGTCAGCACGGTGGCCTCCGTCCCCGAGGTCCGCGCGCACCTGATCGCCCAGCAGCGGGCGATCATCGCCGCCGCCGCGCCCGGCATCGTCGCCGAGGGCCGCGACATCGGCACCGTCGTCGCGCCCGGCGCACTGGTCAAGGTCTTCCTGACCGCCGCGGGCAGCGCCCGCGCCACCCGGCACGCCAGCGACCAGGGGACCAGCCTGGCCGACACCGAGGCGGACCAGGACCGCCGGGACCGGCTGGACGCGGCGCAGTCCGCGATGGCCGCCGACGCGCTGCTCATTGACTCAACCCACCTCACCCTCGCCGAGGTGATCGACGCGATCGCCGCCCTGGCTCGCGACCGTGCGGGGACCCTCGCCTGCACAGGAGACAAAAGCTCATGACTCAGCCCAACGAGCCCGCGGCGCCCGCCATCCGTGTCCCCGACGAGGGCAGGTGGGTGGACGCGGGCTGGGACGACGCGGACGAGGGCGCGTTCGACGGCCTCGATGACGAGGACTTCCACGACGGTGACGGCGATTTCGCCGACGAGCCCGAGGATCGCGCCAGCCTTGCCGAAGGGGCGGGCGCAGCCGGGCCGGTTCCCGGCTTCGTGGACACCCCGGCCGGGCAGCCGGTCCTGGCGGTGGTCGGCCGGCCGAACGTCGGCAAGTCCACCCTGGTGAATCGTATCCTCGGCAGCCGCCAGGCGGTCGTGCAGGATGTTCCCGGCGTGACCAGGGACCGGGTCGCGTACGACGCGACCTGGCGCGGCCGGACGTTCACGGTAGTGGACACCGGCGGCTGGGAGGCGCGCGCGCGGGGCCTGTCGGCGCAGATCGCCGAGCAGGCGAAGATGGCCGTCGAGCTCGCCGACGCGGTGCTGTTCGTGGTGGACGCGCGGGTCGGCGCCACCGATGAGGATGAGGCGGTCGCCCGGGTGCTGCGCCGGGCCGGGAAGCCGGTCATCCTCGCGGCCAACAAGGTCGACGACGCCAAGAGCGAGTCCGACGCGATGTCACTGTGGTCGCTGGGCCTCGGCGAGCCGTTCGCGGTCAGCGCCCTGCACGGGCGGGGCAGCGGTGACCTGCTCGACCTAGTGCTCGACGCGCTGCCGGAGGCGCCGCCGCAGCGGTTCGGCATCGCGGGCGGCCCGCGTCGCGTCGCTCTGATCGGCCGGCCGAACGTCGGGAAGTCCAGCCTGCTGAACAAGCTCGCCGGGGAGAACCGCGCCCTCGTCTCGCCAATGGCGGGCACCACCCGCGACCCCGTCGACGAGGTCATCGAACTGGGCGGCAAGCCGTGGCGGTTCGTGGACACCGCCGGGATCAAGCGCCGGTTCCGGGAGAGCCAGGGCGCCGACTACTACTCGGCGCTGCGCACGTCCTCCGCTCTGGACCGGGCCGAGGTCGCGGTCGTGCTGATCGACGCGTCCGAGCCGCTCACCGATCAGGACCTGCGCATCTTGACCATGGTGATCGAGGCGGGCCGGGCGCTCGTCATCGCCTACAACAAGTGGGACCTCACCGACGAGGAGCGCCGCCACTACCTGGAGCGGGAGATCGAGCGGGCGCTGTATTCGGCCCGCTGGGCGCCCCGGGTCAACATCTCCGCCGAGACCGGGCGCAACGTCGCCAAGCTGGTGCCCGCGCTGGAGATGGCGCTGGAGAGCTGGGACCGGCGGGTGTCCACCGGTCAGCTGAACGCCTGGATCACCCGGCTCGTGCAGGCGACCCCGCCGCCGATGCGGGGCGGCCGCCAGCCCAAGATCTTGTTCGCGACCCAGGCCGGGACGAGGCCGCCGCATATCGTGCTGTTCACCTCCGGCTTCCTGGAGGAGACCTACCGGCGGTTCATCGAGCGGAGCCTGCGCGAGGAGTTCGGCTTCGAGGGCACCCCGGTGAAGGTGACGATGCGCATCCGCGAGAAGAAGAAGTCCGGCGCCCGCCGCTAGCGGCATCCCATCAGGCGGGGGGCGCGGGCTCGTTGGGCATAATCGGTTGGATGCTGCCCGCAGAGAAACTCGCTGAGTTGGACCGGGGGCGCGTCTGGCACCCGTATGCTCCGATGCCGGGGACGATCGCGCCGCTGCCGGTGGCCTCCGCGTCCGGGGTGCGGCTGCGGCTCGCCTCCGGCGAGGAGCTCATCGACGGGATGTCGTCGTGGTGGGCGGCGATCCACGGGTACGCGCATCCCGTCCTGGACGCGGCCGCGCGGGACCAACTGCGCCGGATGAGCCACGTGATGTTCGGCGGGCTGACCCACGAGCCGGCGGTGACGCTGTGCGACCGGCTCGCCGCGCTGGCCCCGGAGGGGCTGGAGCACGTGTTCTTGTGCGACTCCGGCTCGGTGTCGGTCGAGGTCGCGGTGAAGATGTGCCTGCAGTACTGGAGGTCGGCCGGCCGCCCGGCCAAGCGGCGGCTGCTGACCTGGCGCGGCGGGTACCACGGGGACACGTTCATGGCGATGTCGGTATGCGATCCCGACGGCGGCATGCACCGCATGTGGGCCGGGGCCCTGCCCCGCCAGGTGTTCGCCGGCCTGCCTCCCGCGGGCTTCGCGGCGGGCGTCGACCCGGCCTACGATCGGTCCTTGCGCGACCTCATCGCGGCCCACGCGGATGAGCTCGCGGCCGTGATCGTGGAGCCCGTCGTCCAGGGCGCGGGCGGGATGCGCTTCCATGACCCTGGCTACCTGAGGGTACTGCGGGAGGCCTGCGACGAGCACGGGGTGCTGCTCGTCTTCGATGAGATCGCGACCGGGTTCGGCCGGACCGGGGCCATGTTCGCGGCCGGGCACGCCGGGGTCTCGCCGGACGTGATGTGCGTCGGCAAGGCCCTGACCGGCGGGTACCTGTCCCTGGCGGCGGCGCTGTGCAGCGCGGAGGTAGCGGCCGGGATCAGCCGGGGCGAACTGCCTGTCCTGGCGCACGGGCCGACGTTCATGGGGAACCCGCTGGCCTGCGCGGTGGCCAACGCCTCACTGGACGTGCTCCTTGACCCCGCGGCGTACCCGGACGGGTGGCGGGCCGCGGTCGGCCGGATCGAGGGGAGACTGCGGGCAGGCCTGGCCCCCGTGGCAGGCCTGTCCGCAGTGAACGACGTCCGGGTCCTCGGGGCGATCGGCGTCATTCAGCTCAGGCACGAGGTCGACATCGCGGCGGCCACCGCGGCCTCGGTACGGGCCGGGGTATGGCTACGGCCGTTCCGCGACCTGGTGTACACGATGCCGCCCTACGTCACCAGCGACGATGACCTCGCGATGATCTGCGCCGGCGTCATGGCGGCCGTCCGTGCCGTCAGCTAGGTGGAACCAGGCCGTCGTGCTCGCCGGGTTCCGCGGGTGCCCCATCCGGAAGGCCGCTGCCTCGGGCGCGTGATACCTGGTCCGGCTTCCCCGCCACGGTGATCGACCCGAGGATCGCCCCGCGAGACTTCGGGCTGGGCGGCCGCTGGCGGCCGCCAGCGGTGTTATCCATCTCCAGAAGCCTTCCATTGTCCGCAGATGGACAGATGACAATTACGGGCCGGCTCCCAGCCGGCCCGTATCTATACCTATAACACCCGTACGGCTTATACCTACGTGCTATACCTAGGTTTTATACCTAGAACACGCGTCCGTATTTGTCTGGTTAGGATCGGTAGGTCATTCATGTCGGACACTAGTCCTCGTCTCAATAAGATGATGGTGCGCAAGCCCGTCCGGCGCAAGTGCGTGAGGGAAAACTTGGCAATGAAATCGCGGATGGGATTTCATGGGACCGGTTCGCGCTGTATCGTACTGCTTGTCGAAGCTGGCGGGGGCACAGCTCGCGGGGGCATGGACGGCCGTTGCGCGGCCGCCTTGGCTCCTGCGCATGCCTGCGCTATCAGCGTTAGGTGAGGGAGGTGGACGCCATGACCACCGGGCCAACTGTTCGCAGGCGGCGGCTCGGCAGCGAACTTCGCAAGCTGCGAGACGCCAGCGGGATGAAGCTCGAAGAAGTAGCAGCGGAGCTGGGCGTCGCGCCATCCACGTTGTCGCGCATCGAGACGGGGAAGGCGCCGACCAAGTCCGCTTACCTGAGCCAGATGCTCGAGATGTACGGGGTGACCGACCCGGCGCAGCGGCAGGTGCTCGTCGACATGGCCCGGGAGGGGCATCGCAAGGGCTGGTGGGCCGCCTATGATGACGTGCTGCCCAGCGGCTTTGACATCTTCGTCGGCTTGGAGGCGGAGACCACCGGGATTCGCAGCTACGAGAACTCGGTGGTGTACGGCCTGCTGCAGACGCAGGACTACGCCCGCGCCGTCCTGCGGGAGCTGCTGCCCAGGCACACCGCCGAGCAGATCGAACGGCAGGTAGACCTGCGGATGGCACGGCAGCGCCGGCTGGACGAGGAGCCGGCGCTGGACCTGTGGGTGATCCACGACGAGGCCGTGATCCGCCGCGCGGTGGGCGGCGCCGCGGTGATGCGCGGCCAGCTCACCCGGCTGCTGGAGGTCGGGGCCCGGCCCGGCATGACGCTACAGGTGCTGCCGTTCGAAAGCGGCGCCCACGCGGGCATGCGAGGGCCGTTCAGCATCCTGGAGTTCCCCGATCGCACCGATTCCCGCATTGCCCACGTGGAGTCGATGGGGGGCTTCATCTACATGGAGAAGGATCGCGAGGTCCGCACCTGCTCGGATGCCTTTGACCGGCTCCGGGCGGCGGCCCTGGCACCGGGCGCCTCCACGGACCTGATCGCCACGGTAAGGGCGAACCTATGAGGGGCAGGGCTGTGCGGGGCGCTCCGGCTAAGCGCGCGGCGGCACCGGCCATCGGCCGTCGCGGCACGGCGGCCGATGGCCGCCGTGCAGGGGGAAGATGGGTCAATCACTGGAAGGGGAAACAATGGAAGCCGATCTGAGCGACTTGCGCTGGTTCAAGAGCAGTGCCAGCGCCGTGGGCAACTGCGTGGAGGTCGCGCACTTGCCTGGTGGAGGCGTTGCGCTGCGTGACTCCAAGGACCGTGGCAAGGCTGCTCACGTCTACACGCGCACCGAGTGGGAGGCGTTCTTGGCGGGGGCCAAGAACGGCGAGTTCGACCCCCCGCGCCTGTAGGCGCAGTGTTACCCGTCCCACCAACCGCGGTACTTGCCGCGGCGGACCCGGCCCCCGCATCAAGCCAGCCGGGGGGAGAGAAACGACGGGCTCCCGCGAAGGTTCGCGGGAGCCCGTCGTTTTGTCTAGTGAGCAGAGCCTGGCGCGCGGGGCCTGGTGACCAGAGCCGGGTGAGCCTGATCGGCAGGGGCCTGGCTAGCCGAATTCGCCGTCCTTGGCTCCGCCGACGAAGGCTTCCCACTCTCGCTCTGTGAACACTAGGGCTGGCCCGGACGGATACCGAGAGTTACGGACAGCCACCTGGCCGTCGTCGAGGCAGGCCACCTCGACGCAATTGCCGCCGGTCGGACCGCTGCGGCTGCTCTTTACCCAGCGGGCGTCGGCTAGCTCGGTCGCCGCCATGCCGTTGCTCGCGTTACTCATCGTGCACCTCTTCCAGTTCCCTGATGACCTCGTCGATGATCTCCGGAGTCCGCTGCGGCACGGATGCCGCCAGGCACAGGCGTTCCATGGCGAGCATGTAGCGATCCACTTCGGCCTGCTTGTCCAGGTAGAGGGCGCTGGTCAGGTTCTCCACGTAGATGACGTCCGGCAGGTCGCGCTCGGCGAACCGCAAGATGCTGAAACCGCCCGGTGCCGCGTGGCCGCCCACCCCGTACGGGATGACCTGCAGGGTCAGCGCCCGGGAGACGCACAGTTGCCGCAGGTACTTCAGCTGGGCGACCTGGACCGCGGCGGTGGCCACCGGTCGGCGCAGCGCCGACTCATCGACGATGACCCACAGCTTCAGCCGGCCCTCGCGGAACCGGCGCTGTCGCTCCTTGCGCACGATGACATGGCGCTCGCGCTCCTCGACCGGGAAGTCGCCCAGCGCGATCACCGCCGCGGCGTAGTCCTCGACCTGCAGCAGGCCGGGGATGAACTGCGGCTCGTAGACCCGGATGAAGCGCGCGGCCTCCTCCATGCCGACGTAGGCGTGGAACCACTCGGGCAGGATGTCGTGGTAGCGGTGCCACCAGCCCGGCCGGTTCGCCTGCTCGGCCAGCGCCAGCAGTTGCTCACGCTCATCGGCGGGGACGCCGTACAGGGTCAGCAGGTCAAGGACGTCAATCTCCCTGATCGCGTTGCGCCCCAGCTCCATGCGGCTGATCTTGGACTCCGAGGCGCGGATGGCGGTAGCCGCCTGCCGCGCGGTGATCCCCCTGGCCTCCCGCAGGCGGCGCAAGTGAGTGCCGAGCAGGATGCGCAGGACCGTGGGCCCCTCGGAAGAGTCAGGCACGATGGCCAACCTCCTCATTCCCGTCACCGGGTGTCTGGGTAAATGCCATCTGTAGTTTTCACGCAATTGCGCGGAGTTACCTCCGCGTGCACGAGCTAGTCGGGCACTGCATTGGCGTCCGCTCCATGCACTTGCTTGGTGTCAACTCAGCGACACCCCGCCCGGGGCCGGACAACGCGGGCATCTTCAGGACTCATGATATCCCATATGCGATATCACGGCACCTGTCAAACTACCCATTTTACGAGGCTCAGCCGCGGCCTCGCCCAAGGCGCGTGGCGGGCCGCCAGTCCCCGTGCCGTCCCCCGGCACTGCTCCCCGCCCCCGGGCCACGCTGGCATCCGGCGCCCGGCGCCCGGCGGGCGCCCCTGGCCAGGCAGCCGGCCCGCGGCGGGCTGGCCCGGCAGCGACGCCCGCTGAATAGACGGCGCTCTATCGCATGGAATTGCGTACAGGCGTCCGGCACGCACGCCCTTGAATTACTCATTAATTCACGTGAATTTCGCGTTTCCGGCCTGGGCAACGCAATGATAACAGGCGACGATCGCGGACGTGATCGCGTCGCGCGGGAACGAAGACCGGCGTAGCGCCATAAGTCCGGCATTCCGCGCGGCGTATGATGCCTGTCATGCGATACCTACCCCTTGGTAACTCCGGCTTGCTCGTCTCGGTAATCGGCCTCGGCTGCAACAATTTCGGCGGCCGGATCGACGTACGGCAGGCTCGCCCGGTGGTGGACGCCGCGATCGACGCCGGGATCACCTTCTTCGACACCGCGGAGATGTACGGCACGAATGGCGGCTCGGAGCTCGCGCTCGGCGAGATCCTGCACGGCCGTCGCGACAAGGTCGTGCTGGCGACCAAGTTCGGTCACCAGGCGGTGGACATGGGGTACGGGCCCGCCGCGCCCTATTTCCCGCTCGCCAACGGGATGCTGACGGGGAAGGTGCGGCGCGGACAGGCCCCGCCGGCGGGAACCCGGATCGCCGCCCGGACCGCGTTGATCACCGATGAGAAGCTGGACAAGGTCGAGGCGCTGATCGGCTGGGGAGCCGAGCGAGGCGTCAGCCTGCTGGAGATCGCGATCGGCGGGCTGGCCGCCCAGCCCGGCTGCGCCTCGGTCATCGCGGGCGCGACGACCGCCGAGCAGGTCGCGGCCAACGCGGCCGCGGGAAACTGGGCCGACGCCGGAGGAACTGGAGCAGATCGACAAGATCGTGCCCCCTGCGGCCGCGCCCCGGTAGCGTCGCCAGGCGTAGCGAGGGCCGGCGCCTACCTCCCGGACGGTATGGCGGTCTGGTACAAGGTCACGACGTTGGGGCCGAACACCGCCGCGTAGGACACCGCGTCGGTGTCGCCGCCTTGCTCATAGCCGCCGATGACGCCGATCACGGTGCCCAGGCCGGACTTGGGGTCCACGTCGGTCAGGAACGGGCCGCCGCTCGTCCCGTTGCGGTAGCCGCCGCAGTCGAACTCCCGCTGGGTAGCGGTGAACGCGTGCGCCCAGTTCACGCACCAGACGGGCTGGTCGGCGTCCTGGGGGTAGCCGATAACCTGGACCAGCGCGGGCGTGGTGTCATCGGCATCGGGGCCGTCGAAGGTCGCCATGGCCTCCGAGCCGGTCACGTTCTCGATGGGCACGCCGGCCGTCCGGCCAAGCTGAAGGAAGGCCACGTCATCGTCGGGATCCTGGGCGGACTGCCAGGCCGCGTCGGTGTACACGCGGGTAACCTGCCATGTCCCGTAGGGTGCCTGGCCGTCGTGGAACCCGGGGACGAACACCATCGAGGACCCGTGGCCGTTGACGCAGTGCGCCGCCGTCACCGCCAGGTCGCCCGTCGGGCTGTGCACGACGCTGGCGGTGCAGAAGTGCCTGCCGCCCGCGGGGAACAGCGCGCCCACGGCCGCGACGCCCGTGAAGGCCCGGCCGGCGGGCGAGGCCTGGACGGCCGGGGAGGCACTGCCGGCGGAGGACGGGCCGGCCGGGGACGCGGGGCCGGCGGGGGTGGAGGCGCGCGCTCGCGGGGCGGCCTCGTCGGTGGCGCCGCCCGCCGTCGGGATGGCGAGGGCGACCAGGCCGGCGCCGGCCAGCAAGGCGCCACCAGCCCAGGCCAGATGACGGCCTGGCACCCGGAGCGGACGAGTCCGCAGTCCCATCCGCTCCTCCGTCCGTCTCGCCGTGGCCTGGCCGGCCGTTGCCACCGCCCCGCAGGCGCTGATACTCAAATGTTATACAAGTTCGATGAGGGTGGATGGCAACTCAGGGTCAGCATCTCAACCGGCGCATCGCGGCGCTCGCGGTTCCCGCACTTGGCTCGATCGCCGCCGAGCCGCTGTACACCATCGCTGATACCGCCATCGTCGGCCACCTGGGACGGGTGCCGCTGGACTCGCTGGCGATCGCGGCCAGCGCACTGGCGATCGTCGCGTGGGTGGCGATCTTCCTCAGCACCGCCACCACCTCGGCGGTAGCCCGGCTGAGGGCGGCCGGCAGCGAGGCGGCCGCCGGGCGCGCGGTCGGGGCGGCCTACCTGGTCGCGGTGGCGTGGGGCGTCGCCACGGCCGTCATCGTGGTGATCGCCGCCCCCTGGGTCGCGGCGCTGCTCGGCGCGCGCGGCGAGGTCCTGGACGGCGCGACGGGCTACCTGCGCGCGTCAGCCGCGGGACTGCCGTTCCTGTACCTGTCCTACGCGGGCAACGGTCACCTGATCGGGCTGGCGGACTCGCGCAGGCCGCTGAAGATCGCCGTCGGCGCGAACCTGGCGAACATCGCCCTTGAGGTCACGCTGGTGTTCGGCCTGCACGCCGGGCTGCTGGGGTCAGCCTGGGGCACCGTCGCCGCGCAGGTGCTGGCCGCCGCGTGGTACGCCCGCGCGTCCTGGCGGCAGGCCGGGGTGACGCCCGCCCGGCCGGGCCGGCCGGAGGTGCGCGCCCTGCTCCGGGACGGGCACCGGCTGTCGGTCCGAACGGTCGCGCTCGGGGTCGTACCGCTCGCGGCGACCGCGCTCGTGGCCCGGCTCGGACCGGTCCTGCTCGGCGGCCAGCAGGTGGCGATGCGCCTGTGGTACATGCTGTCGCTGTCGCTGGACGCCCTCGCGGTCCCGGCGCAGGTGTTCGTCAGCGCCAGCCTCGGCGCGGGCGACCCCGAAGCGGCCCGCCAGGTCGGGCGGCGGACCCTGGGGCTGGGGCTGGCGGCGGGCGTCGTGCTCGGCGTGATCACCGCGCTGCTCGCGCTGGGCGCCCCGGACGCGTTCACCGCCGATCCGGCGATCCGGCACGCTGCGGTGATCGGGCTGGTCGCCTCCGCGGCCACCCAGCCCCTGGCGGCACTCGCGTTCGTGCTGGACGGGCTGATCCTGGGCATCGGCGACTACGTGGCGATGCGCCGTGCCATGATCGTGTCCATCGTCGGCTTCGCCCCGCTGGCGCTGGCCACGGCCCGCTGGCACTGGATCGGCCTGCCCGGCGTGTGGGCGGCGCTGGGGCTGTGGCTGGCCACCCGCTCGCTGCTGCTCGGCAGGCGCTGGCTCGCCCACGTCCGCTCCGGGTTACGCGATCGCCGCCTGGAACGCGCCCGGGGTGACGCCGTAGTACCGCCGGAACCAGCGGGTCAGGTGCGCCTGGTCGGCGAAGCCGGCCTCAGCGGCGGCGATCGCCGGGGCGGTGCCCGCGGCGAGCGACCGCCGCGCGGCCCGGATCCGCAGCTGGCGCTGGTAGTCGCTGGGCGCCATCTCGAAGGCACCCCGAAAGGCCCGGTAGGCCACGTACCGGCTGCACCCGGCCGCCTCGGCCAGGTCGTCCATGGTCAGCTGCGCGCCCCCGGGCGGCGTGACCCCCGCGTCGTGGATCAGGTCGCGCACCCGGCCGGCCACGTCCGCGGGCAGCGGTCGCGGCGCCGGGCGCGCGAGCGACGCGTGCCGGGCGACATGCCGGGTGACGTCGACCAGGCGCTCGTAACGCGCCAGCTCGCCCCCGGCCCGGTCATCGGGCTCTAGCGTGGCGGCCAGCCGCAGCAGGGCGCGGGCCAGTGCCGTGTCCTGCGCCACGGGAACTGGGAACAGCGGCAGGCCCTCGGCCCGGCCGGTCACCTCTGCGACCAGTGAGGCCATCAGGTCCGGCCAGACGTGCACCATCCGGTAGGTGAACCCGCCGGGGTCGGCGGCGTGCCCGTCGTGCGGGTCATCGGGGTTGAACAGCATGACCATGCCGGGGCCGCTGACGTGGCGACCGCGACGGCACCGGAACTCCTGCGCGCCCTCCTCGGTGATGCCGAGGGAGTAGCTCTCATGACTGTGCCGGTGGTAGACGTGCGTCGTGAACCGGGCGTGCATCGCCTCGACGGGCAGGGAGCGCGCGCGCCAGTACCGGACCCAGTCACCGGGCATGTGCCCATTCTCGCCGGCGCACGCGCGTTCAAGACACGGCGGCGCGGGCCGGGGCAGGCTCGCCGTCATGCGCTTTGACACCAAGATCGCCATCGCGGTCCGTGACGACCTGCCCGCGTGGCAGAAGCTGAACGTCACCGCGTTCCTGGCCAGCGGCATCGCCGCCGGGTCCGGCGATATCATCGGCAAGCCGTACGAGGACGGGGACGGGAACGCGTACCTGGAGCTGTTTCGCCAGCCGGTGGTCATCCACGCGGCGAGCGCCGAGCAGCTGACCGGCGTGCACCAACGGGCGCTCAGCCGGGCCCTCCCCATGGCGATCTACACGCAGGACATGTTCGCCACCGGGAACGACGACGACAACCGCGCCGCCGTGCGCGGCGTCCGGGCGGCTGACCTGCGGTTCGCCGGGATCGCGGTCCACGGTCCCCGCAACGCGGTGGACAAGGCCCTCAAGGGGCTCCCGCTACACCCCTAGGGGAGATCAGGGCAGTGCATTCTGGCTCGCGCCGGCCCAGGGCTACCGGTACGCGGCGAGCCCGAGCTTGACCGCCAGCGCCAGCCCGCACAGGCCAACCAGCAGGCGCAGGGCCCGGGCGGGCAGCCGCCGGGCGATGCGCGGGCCGGTCATGCCACCCAGCAGGAAGCCGGCGGCCAGCAACGGCACAACCGCCCAGTCAACCGGGGCGAAAAGGGCAAAAGCCGCGCCCGCGACCGCGTTCGCCGCGCCCGAAATAATGTTTTTGAGGGCATTAAGCCGGATAAGCGATTCGCTGAACATCGTGGCGAGGATCGCGAGAAGGAGCACCCCGCCCGCCGCGCCGAAGTAGCCGATGTAGATGGCCGCGGCGAATAGCCCGGCCAGCCGCCGCCGGGACCGATCCGCGCCCGGCCGCGGGGCCAGGCCGCTGATCAAGGGCTGGACGAGCAGCAAGGCCGCCGCGACGGCGATCAGCACCGGGACCACCATCGCGAACGTGCTCGCGGGCGCGATCAGCAGCGCGCCCGCCCCGGCCGCCCCGCCGATGGCGGTCACCACCGCCAGGCGCAGTGCCCGCTCGCGCTGGCCGGACAGCTCCGGGCGCGCGCCGGCTACTGATCCGGCCGCGGTGCAGATCAGTGACATGGTGTTGGTGACGTTCGCCGCCAGCGGCGGTAGCCCGATCGCCAGCAGCACCGGGTAGGACACGACACTCGCGACGCTGGCCACGGTGCTCGCGATGCCGGCCAGGACACCCGTCCCGAGCAGGGCGAGGGCTTCGAAGATGCTCATGCTCAGTTTCCGCGGCAGCCTGGCTAGCTCGCGGGGCGATCCTTCTTCGGCAGCTTGCCCAGGACGGCCTCATAGGAGCCATCGATCGCCTCGCGGATCTCATCGTCGGGGATCGCGTCGCCGCCGGCCTGGAGGGCGTTCCAGCCCGATCGCCCGATATAGGGCATCACCGTCGCCGCGCCCGGGTAGCGGGCCAGCCACTCGTCGGCCGCGTCCCGGCTCGCTCCGCACTTCAGGCCCACCGTCGGCGGGACCCGGTCACCGGACCCGAGGAAGGCGAAGATCTTCGGCCCGACCTTCACCACGACATCGCCGTCCCACGGCTCGTCTTCCCACGCCCCCGGCTTCGCCAGGCAGTACGCCAGAATCTCCTCCCAGGTCACGGGGTCACTGTAGTCGGCAGGCCGGCGATGGCGGCGGCTACCGGGTAGGGCAGGTGCCGCGGGTGGACGAGCAGGCCGCGGGCCAGCCGGGCGATCCGGGGCCGGAGCGGGGTCAGCACCTGGACGCTGTAGTGCCAGGCGGCCGCCTCGTTGCCCGCGAACCGGCCGCAGATCGCGGCCCGGAACCGCCGCGCGTCCCCGCCGTCGCCGCGCCATCGCGCCAGGAACGCGGCGACGTCGTCGGCGTCCGCCGGCAGTGTCCAGTCCCGCAGCCGCTCGGCGACCTGCCCCGCCGCGTCAATGACGAACGCCAGGTCGCCCCGGCTGCCCCCGGCACTGCCTTGAATAGCACTGGCTCGGATCCGGTGGACGCGGCCCGCGCTGGCGCCCCCGGCGCGGATGCTAACGGAGCTGAACCGCGCGCCGACCGTGAGGGCGGCCACCGCGTGCCCCGCCTCGTGCCAGGCGGTTCGGGCCGCCTCGGCGCGCGCGGGCGCGTAGCTGGCGGCCAGCCCGCCGTCATAGCGCTGCCGGATCCACGCCGCGTGCACCAGCGACTCATCGTCATACCTGATGAGCCGGTCGAGTTCGCGCTCGATCGCCACCAGCGTCCGGGTCTGCGCGGGCGTCATTCGCCCACATTAGCGTCAGGTACGGTTAGGAACTTGTGACTTCAGTGCAGCGCGGCGAGCGGAGTGGCTCCTCGCTGGAGGCGGTGCTGCTGGTCGTCGGGGTGGCCGCGCTGGGCTTCAACCTGCGCGGCGCGATCACCAGCCTTCCGCCGGTCTATCCCGAGCTGCAGGACCGCCTGCACCTGTCGTCCGCTGCCGTGTCGGTGCTGGCGGCGACGCCGGTCATCTGCTTCGGGATCGTGTCCGGGTTCGCCGCGCCGCTGGCCCGGCGGGTCGGCGAGGAGCGCGCCCTGCTGGCCGCCCTGGTCATGCTGGCGGCCGGGCTGGTGCTGCGCGCCGTCGCGCCCGCCTCGCTGCTGTTCCCGGGGACCGTGCTCGCGGCGGGTGCCATCGCGGTCATGAACGTGCTGCTGAGCAGCCTCATCAAGCGCCGCTGGCCAGAGCGGGCCGGGTTCCTCATCGGCCTGTACATCACCACGCTGTCGGCCGGCGCCATCGCCGGGTCATTGCTTAGCGTCCCGGTCTACCAGGCCGGCGGGCGGTCGATACCGCTGGCGCTCGGCTGGGTGGCCGTCCCGGCCGTGATCGGCGTGGCACTGTGGCTCCCGCAGGTCCGGGGGAGCGGCGCGGCCGTCGCGGCCGCCACCGCGGCCGCCTCCGGCCGAGACTCCCGCCCGGCCGGCGGCCGGCGGCCGCTTTGGCGGTACGCGCTCGCCTGGCAGGTCACCCTCTTCATGGGCGTGCAGAGCCTGCTGTACTACGGGAGCGTGTCCTGGCTGCCGACGATCTTGCGGGACCGCGGCGTGTCGGCGGGCGCGGCCGGCGCGCTGCTCGGGGTCCTGGGCATCGGGAACCTCGCGCTCGCGCTGGTGACCCCGGTCCTGGCGCAGCGGATGCGCACGCAGTACGCGCTCATCATCCCGATCGCCATCGGGATCGCGGCGGGCACGGCCGGCGCGGTGTGGGCACCGGTGGACACCGCGGTGGCGTGGATGCTCATCCTCGGGGCCGCGCAGAACGCCGCCCTGGGCCTGGCGATCTTCTTCGCCATGGCCCGCGCCCCCGACCCGGCGACGGCCGCGTCACTGTCGGCGATGGCCCAAGGTGCGGGCTACTTGCTGGCCAGCGCGGGCCCGCTGGAGGTCGGCCTGCTGCACTCGGCCACCGGGAGCTGGAACGCCCCGGTCACCGTCCTGCTGGCGCTCACCATCGTCTTGCTGGTCGCTGGGCTGCTCGCGGCGCGACCCCGGACCCTGCCCGGTGTCGATGACTGACCGCAGGCCCGTGATCGGCTTCGACCTGGACATGACGCTGGTCGACTCCCGCGCGGCGATCATGGCGTCATTCGCGGCGGTCGCCGCGGAGACCGGGGTCACCATCGACCCGGTCGGAGTGGACAGCCGGCTCGGGATCAAGCTGGAGGACGAGCTCGCGCACTGGTTTCCCGCAGGTGAGATCGCCCCTGCGATGGCGATCTACCGCCGGCACTACCCGCTGCTGTCCGGTCCGCTGACCAGCGTCCTGCCCGGCGCGCGGGAGGCCCTCGCGACGGTGCGCGCGGCCGGGGCGCGGGTGGTGGTGGTCTCCGCGAAGTTCGAGCCGACGGTCCGGCAGGTCCTCGATGACGTCGGCCTCGCCGTGGATGAGGTGTTCGGCGGGGTCCACGGCCCGGAGAAGGCTGTCGTCCTGACGGACCTCGCCGCGGACGCCTACGTGGGCGACACGCCAGCCGACGTGGCCGCAGCGGCCGCCGCGGCGGCCTGGCCGGTCGGCGTGGCCACCGGGTCCTTCAGTGGCGCCGACCTGCGGGTGGCCGGCGCGGCGGTTGTCTTGGCGTCGCTCGCCGAATTCCCGGACCGGTACGCCCGGCGCTTCCCGTTCCTGTCAGGCTTACGCCGCGATCGCGTATGGTCGCGGGGAGCGGCGCAGCCACTGCCAGAACGACCGGCGCGGCGGCCGGGCGCTGATGTGCCCGCTGCGGCACGTCCCGGTAACTTCGACCCGCAACTGGACTGGGACGCCCTCGCCCCACGGGGCGCGTACCGTGACGTGCCCGCTGCGCACCGCGACCTCGCTGGCGTCAACCGTGATGCCCGGCCGGGTGAGGATGATCAAGTGGCCGCTGCGCACCTCGGCGTCCAGTTCCATGACCGGCGCGGTGATGACGGCCCGGGTGAAGTCGAGGAGCACGTGCCCGCTGGTCACCTGGACCTCCATGCGGCGCGGCACCACCCAGCGGCCGTCCCGCTTGGCCTGGCCGCTGCCGACTTGGACCCGCACGAGGTCCTTGGGTTGCTCGCCGGGCGCCAGCACGGGCCCGCTGGCCGCGGGAACGATCGCCGCGTCGGCCGTCTCCGGCAGGTCCGTGGTCAGCGCCGCCAGCTCGGCATAGGTCCGCGCGTTCAGCGCCAGTTCCAGCCGCTCGTCTAGCTCCTCCGCCGATAGCCGCCCATCGCCGGCCGCTACCCGCAGCGTCTCCACCACCCGGTCCCGGTCCGCGTGCGATGCCCGCAGCTTCCCAGGACCTGGCGTTGCGGTCGCATCCTCCTCAGCCATGGACAAACTGTAAAGGAACTGGCGAGTTCGCGCTCAGCTCACTGGGCTCATGGCGGCGACTTCTCTGCCTCACCCGCGCGCCCGGGCGAGCTCGGCCAGGCCGTACCGCTCGACGTGCTCGGGGTCACCGAGGCTGATCGTCCGCAGGCCCTCGGCGGCCAGCCGGTCGTTGATCTCGTCGAAGTGCTCGCGGACCAGCGCCTTCTCCTCGTCGGTGGTCTTGCCCCGGTGCGGCTTGCCCGCGTGCTCCAGCGTCGCGTAGTCCCGCTCGCCCTTGGCGGTGCCCGCGGTGCCGCTGGCCCCGGCCGACGGCGCGCCCTGGCCCGACGCCCGCGACGCCCGCTTCGCGATCCGGGCGCGCGGCGCCTGGACCAGCAGCTCGGCCATCGGCCGCTCGGTCGCGAGCTTGTCGAACGCGGCGGCGTCCATGGCGACCCGCCGTGGCTCGTCCTCGCCAGCCAGGTAGATGTCCACCATCGCGACGCGCAGCGCCGCCTTCTCGATCACCTTGGCCTCGTCGGCGAGGACCTCGATCTCGACCGGGCCATCACCGAGTTCCGGGTGCTCATGAATCACGATCCGCGCGAGCGCGTCATCCTGCATGATGAGCTGGCCGCTAAGATCGCTAAACCGAACAGTCTTCTGACCCACGTCCCGACCCTTTCCTGATGCCCGATGTCCCGTGCGCCCATCCGTTGCCAAGCAAGCCTGCCCCACGCCCTGCCCGTTGTCAAACTCATGTTCGCAATGGCGTTAGGATACCGGTTTGCGGGTGAACAGGTCTCTGATAGTTACAATGAGCACCGACTCGGCTGATCCCGGCTCGATCCGCCCGGCCCGTACCTCGTCGGCGCATGCGTGCAAGAGCGCGAAGCAGCATGTCACCAGCCAGGCATCGGGCACGTCAGCGCGGAACGACCCGTCCCGCTGACCGCGCTCGATAAGCTCGGCGACGGCGTGGTGCGCCGCCGAGTGCGACCTGGTCATGGCGTCGGCGCTCAGCATCGACGCCGCCGCCTCGGCCATCGCGGCGTGCTGGCCCAGCTCGCGCCATCCTACCGTCACCAGCCGTTCCAGTGCTTCCACGGGCGGCCCCTCGCCAGGGCGGGCCGCCGCCAGCACGCTGGCGGTATGCCCCACCGCCCGCGAGACGACCGCCTCCAGCAGGGCCTCGGCCGTGGCGAAGTGGGCGTACACGGTGACCCGGGATACGCCGGCGGCGGTCGCGACCCCCGCGATCGTCACCGGCGCCCGCGCCCGGATCAGCTCCTCGGTGGCGTCGAGGATGGCCTGCACGTTCCGGTCGGCGATGGCTCGCCGCCGGTCCGTGACCTCTGCCACCCCTACCTCCATCAGTCAGTGCATGCCCACTGTAGTGCCGGGCTGGGGCCGCGCGCTTGGTAGCGCCACAGCTGCCAGCACGGCCAGCGCAACGGCGACCGCCGCCGCCACGAGCAAGGCGTGCCGGTACCCGGCGGCGAAGCCGGCCCCGTGCAGGGCGAACCCCGACACCCCAGCCGCGATCGCCGGAAAGATCGCCGCGCCCAGCGCCGCCCCGATCTCGTGCATCGTCGTCAGCAGTCCCGAGGCCAGCCCGCTCTCCTGCGCGCCGACCTTGCTCAGCCCGGTGACCTGTGCGGACGGGAACGCCAGGCCGCTTCCGGCGCCGAGCAGCGCCAGCCCCGGCAGCAACCCGGGCCAGTAGCCGCTCCCGGCGGTGGCCCGGGACAGCCACAAGGCGCCCGCCGCCATGAGCGCGAACCCGGCGACCGCGAGCACCCGCGAGCCGGCCTTCCGCATCAGGTGCGCGGCCAGCCCCGCGCCGAGGCCGGTGATGATCACCGGGGGCAGGAACTCCACGCCCGCCCGTACCGCCGACGCGCCGAGCACGCCCTGCAGGAACAGCGAGGACAGCAGCACCACGCCGACCTGGGTCCCGGTGGCCGCCAGCAGGGCCAGCCCCCCGAAGGTCAGCGACCGCGACCGGAAGACGCGCAACGGGACCAGCGGGGACCCGCCGCCGCGCTCGGCGCGGTATTCGGCCAGGGCGAAGGCCGCCAGCAGGACCACGGCCGCGGCCAGCGGTCCGGTCCGGCCGAGGCCCCAGCCGGACCGGGAGATCCCATAGACCAGGGCGGCCAGCCCGCCGACGGCGAGCACCGTCCCGCGCAGGTCCAGGCGCCCCGCGCCGCCGTGACCGCGCGCGCCGGCCGACCCGGCCCGCGTCGCCAGCACGTGCCAGGCGGCCGCCAGCGCGACCACGCCCACCGGGACGTTGATGAGGAACACCGACCGCCAGCCCAGCGCGCTCGTGAGCACGCCGCCCAGGAGCACGCCAGTGGCGAGCCCCCCGCCGGCCAGCGCGCCCCAGGCGCTCAGCGCGGTGGCCCGCCGGGCGCCGGTGTAGGTCGCGGTTATCAGCGCCAGCGCGGACGGGGTGAGCAGGGCCGCTCCCAGCCCCTGGACCGACCGGGCGGCCACCAGGGCGGCCGCGCCCGGCGCGAGGCCGCTCGCCAGCGACGCCAGCGTGAATACGGCCAGCCCCAGGCTGAACGTCCGCCGCCCGCCGAACAGGTCCGCCGCCCGGCCGCCGAGCAGCGTCAGCCCGCCGGTGGCGAGCAGGTAGCTGGTGACCACCCACTGCAGGTCGGCCGGCGCGAAGCCCAGTGACCGGCCGATCGACGGCAGCGCGATGCTGGTCACCGTCATGTCGAGGATCACCATGAATTGCGCCACGCACAGCACTACCAGCGCCGTCCACGGGCGCCTGCCTTCCCCGCTGGCGCCCCCGTACCGCTCCCGTCGCTCAAGCAGGTCCAGCGCGATCGCGCGCCCGCCCCTGTGGTCGCTCGCTCTTCCGAAGTGACCCGGCATGCCGCCTCCTCTTGGTTTACATAGCTGTCAATCAAGAGGATAGGCCGAAGGTTTACATATCTGTCAAGCTTTTAAGGGAGGACTCGCGTAAGACCGGGCCGGCCACGGGTCCAGCGTTAATGTGGCAGCGATGAAGGACCGAGCCGCATCGCATACCGCGCGCAGCGTCGCCGCGCGCCGCCTGACCGTCGATCGCCTCGCGGCGGACTACGGCGACCCGGGGGCCGACGTCGCCCTGAGCCGTGACGTCGCCGCCGGGCTGGCACCTTCACCAGGCCGGATGCACGATTACCTCCGCGCCCGGACGGCGTTCTTCGACCGGGTCGTCGTCACCGCCGTCAGCGCCGGGGTGCCGCAAGTAGTCGTCGGCGCCGCCGGCTACGACGCCCGCTCGCTGCGCTATGCCAGGCCGGGCGTTCACTGGTTCGAGGTGGACCACCCGGCGACCCAGGCCGACAAGCTGGAGCGGTTGCGCCGGCTCGGGATCGACGCCCGCCATGTCCGGTTCGTCGCCGCGGACTTCCGCGTTGACCCGGTGGCGGCCGCGCTGCGCGACGCTGGCCTAAACCCCCGGGAGCCGGCGCTGTTCCTGTTCGAGGGTATCGTCGTCTACCTCGACAAGCCGGTCACCGAGTCGGTCCTCGCCCAGTTCCGCGAGGTCACCGTCCCCGGCAGCACACTGGCCATCAGCGTCTCGCCGACCTCGGCGGCGCGCGGGCCGACCGCGCGCGCCCGGTTCACCGAGTCGGTCGCCGCCATGGGCGAGCCGGCGCGCGCGTTCCTGGAGCCAGCCGAGGCGGCGCGGATGCTGGAGCGGGCCGGCTGGCAACTCGATGACCTCGGTCGGCAACCCGGCCGCCGCACCGCGGCCGGCCTCCTCACCGCCCGCGCGGTCCCCGCCCATTCAACCCCGCCTTCCGCGCAACGGACCGTCCCCGCCGCTCCGTTGGATCGCTCCTCGCCGGTTGCGGCCGGCCTCGATCCCACGGCCCTGCCGCTGCCCGCCCTGCTGTCCCGGGCGCTCGTCGCGTTCACGATCGAGGCCGACAACGAGGCCGAGCACCGGCTCCCGCACCGAACGGCCACCCACGGCCTGTCCCCGGGCGCGCCGCCCGGCGCGCCCTGGATGGTCTCGCTGGCGATGTGGGCCAGTTCGCTGCGGCACGTCCCCGACGCCGGGATCACCGTCGCCGGCCTGCGCCGGGCCGCCCGCGCGGATACCAACCTGGCGGGCATGCGCCGCTGGGGCTACGTCACGTTCGACCCCGAGCCAACCCGCGGCAAGCAGCCCGCCGAGCACGCGCTGATCCGGCTCACCGCCCCGGGCCGGATCGCCCGCGACGGATGGGCGCCCCTGGGGGACGTGGTCGAGCAGCGCTGGCGGGACCGGTTCGGCGCCCAGGCGACAGCCGGGCTGCGGGCCGCCCTCGCCGCGATCACCGCCGACCTGGACCCGGGCCTGCCCGACTGCCTTCCGATCCTGGGCCACGGATTGTTCAGCCGCCTGCCCGCCCCTGGCTCCCGAGCATCCTCGGCGCCCGCCCCGGCCTTCCCCGGGCCACCCGGCGAACCCCGCCCGCCCCAGCCGCCAGCACCCCTGTGGTCGCTCTTGTCGCAGCCGCTCCTGGCGTTCGCGATCGAGTATGAAAGAGGGTGGCCGCTATCCCTCGCGATCAGCGACAACGTGCTGCGGGTGCTGGATGCCGACGGGGTGCGCACCCGTGACATTCCCGGCCTGGCCGGCGTGTCGAAGGAAGCCGTCGCCATGGCCATGGGCGTTCTCGGCAAGCATGCCCTGGCCACCGAGGGACCGGGCCCCGGCGGCGCCCGCTGGCGAGTGACCCGCCTCACCGGCCGCGGCCGCCAGGCCCAGGTCGCCCACGCCGACCGGGTAGCCGCCATCGAGGACGCCTGGCGCGCCCGCTTCCGCGCCAACGCCGTCGCCGCCCTCCGCGCCGCCCTGGCCAGCCTCCCCGAGGCCGGGCTGCTAGCCGGGATGGCCCCCTACCCCGACGGCTGGCGTGCCCAGGTCAAGCCCGCGACCGCGCTCCCGCATTACCCGATGGTCTTGCACCGTGGCGGTTACCCCGACGGCAGTTGAGGGCTCTTCCACCGGAAGTGACCGCGAGCGTGGGATACGCGGCGAGCTGATAGCGCGACTCAAGTACGACAAGATCAAATTCCTGGCACCCGAAGACAAGAATGGCGACGACGGGGTCGAGTTCGAGGTCGCCGGAGTCGAAGGCCGCGACGGGGCCCCGCGCATCCTCCGCCAGGACTATCTGACCTTCTTGCACGCGTTCACGGCGCAGTGCAGTGACCGTACCGGCATCAACGTTCGCCGCCGGGCATGACGTGCACATCCACCTCCCGGGCAACGGCTAATGCCCTCGTCGGCACTGCCCTCGCCGGGCGGGCCGGGGCGCGGGCGGATGCTCCACATGCCAGGCACCGGTTCCCAGAGGTACTCCTCATCGGTGAGGCCGTCCATCCGCGGCCGCAGGTTGGCCCGCCAGTGCCAGTTGAGCTGCTCGGGGAGCAGGCTAGGCCACTCAATCCCCCGGAGTGCGCCCATGCTGTGCCCGTTACGCTCGCTCATGACCGCACTGTAGCGAGGTGGCTTGCCAGGATCGCGCGACGCGCGCAAAGTTAGCGGGGTGAACGAGCTTAAGGTGGAGGTCGACCCCGCCGAGGTGGGGCTGGACGCAGAGCGGCTGCGGCGCATCGACGCCCGGTTCGCCCGGTACGTGGACGAGGGCAAGCTGGCGGGGTGGCTGGTCACGGTGAGCAGGCACGGGCGGCTCGCGCACGTGTCCGGTCACGGGCAGCGCGACAACGAGGCCGGGCTGCCGGTGGAAACCGACACGCTGTGGCGCCTGTATTCGATGACCAAGCCCGTCACCTCGGTCGCCGCGATGATGCTGTACGAGGAGGGCGCGTTCCAGCTCACCGACCCGGTCAGCGACTTCATCCCGTCCTTCGCCGACGTCCGGGTCTACGCCGGCGGGTCTGACCTGCGGCCCGTCACCGTCCCGGCGACCGAGCCGGTGCGGATCTGGCACCTGCTGACGCACACGTCCGGCCTCACCTACGGCTTCCATCGCAATCACCCGGTGGACGCCATGTACCGGGCGGCCGGGTTCGACCTTGGCGTGAAGCCGGCGGTGGACCTGGCGCGCGCGTGCGACATCTGGGCCGGCTTCCCCCTGTTGTTCCAGCCGGGCATCGAGTGGACGTACTCGGTGGCCACCGACGTCCTGGGCCGGGTAGTGGAGGTCGCCTCCGGTCAGCGGCTCGATGAGTTCTTCGCCCAGCGCATCTTCGGTCCGCTGGGGATGACCGACGCGGGCTTCTCCGCGCGGCCGGAGCAGTTGCCCCGGCTCGCGGCCCTGTACGCCCGTGGCCCGGGCGGGACCGCGGTCCGCGCGGATGCCCTCGATGAGGCGAAAGAGCCGCCGAAGATGCTCAGCGGCGGCGGCGGGCTGGTGGGCACCGCCGCGGACTACCATCGCTTCACCCAGATGCTGCTGCCCCGGCCGGAAAGCCCCGCGGGGGAGCTCGATGGCGTCCGGCTGCTCAGCCCCCGCACGGTCGCCTACATGGGCAGCAACCACCTGCCGGGCGGGGCGGACCTGGAGGCCATCGGCCGGCGGCTGTTCGCGGAGACGCCCTACCACGGCATCGGCTTCGGCCTCGGCTTCGCGGTCGTCATCGACCCGGTGCCCGGCAAGGTGATCTGCTCACCAGGCGAGATGTCGTGGGGAGGGGCGGCCAGCACCGCCTTCTTCATCGACCCGGCCGAGGGGCTCACCGCCTCGTTGTTCACTCAGCTGATCCCGTCGAGCGCGCACCCGCTGCGCTCGCAGTTCCGCCAGCTGGTCTACCAGGCCCTCGCGTGAGAACGCGCAAACCCGCGTAAAAGTCGGGCGGGCCGGGTACAGAATGGTCTATTGAGCCCCTGGCGTCCAAGCAGTGGAGGTATAAGCCATGCGACTGGGCAAGGAGCAGGCCGCTGGATACGTCGCCGACGTCGAGTCCGGTGCGACCGAGCAGGTTGAGGCACCAGCGACCGTAATGGCCGCGGAGCCCGTGCCCGTGGCGCCGGAGCCTGTCGCGGTCAGCCGCTGACAACGGTGTCCGGCCCGGGTAGGCACCGGGGGAGCGATCCCTCGCCCAGTGTTCCGCAGTCGGCGGGCACCTCGCGCCGGGCGATCTTGCGCAAGCTCTTGTTCCGCAAGGGCGACCCGGCACCGGGCAGTGAACGGCCAGATGAGCCGTTCCCGGGGTACAAGCTGGCGCACGCCGTGCTGTCCGCGGACGGGACGCGGGCCGCGTTCGCCGGGCTCACCCTCGGCGCGGATCAGGTATACGGGGTAAAGGCCGACGCGACGTGCGTATGGACCCCCCGGCACATGCCGCCGCGCCGCTGGTGCGGCTGCGGGTTCTACTGCCTGCACGAGCTGGCCGACGTGCGGGCGCTGGGCTGCGCCACGGAGAACCGCAGCGCGCTGCTCCTTGAGGTCATCGCGTCCGGCCGTTACATCCGCTATGAGCGCGGGTTGCGTTACAGCCAGCAGCGGGTCCGGGTGATCCGTGACGCCTGGTGCGTTTGCGGCCGCCCCGGGAATGTCCTCGCCGACGCGGGGACCGGCCTGGTTGGCTGGCGGCACCTCGCCCCGATGTGCACCCACTGCGCGGCAGGCCGGCCCTCGCTCAGCCTGCCCGAATTCGTCGCCCGGCTCGACGCGCCCGTCAAGATCGAGCAGCCCGTGGCCGGACCGGGCCTCGCCCCGCTTAGCCCGCTGGGCGCGGTGGTCGCCCCGCCCGGCATGACGGTCGCCTCGCCCGAGGCCGAAACGACTCCGCTGAGCCCGGTGGTCCCCGGCCCGCTGCCGGACCCCACGGAATCGCCGATCGCGATCCTCACCGCTGAGATCGCCCTGCTCCACGCCCGCCTAGACGACCTCCAGTCCCGGATGGGCAAGTAACCAGGCGATCGCTTCGGCGCCGGGGGCAGGACATCACCGGGTGGTCCCGGGGGACTCCAGTAGCTTCGCCGCGCGGCTGTCGAATCCGGCCGGAGCCTTTCGTGAAGACTATGAGAGGCTAGGCAGGGCGCCTGGCCCCGACGGAGGGAACAGCCATGAAGCAGTACCTGCTGGCCGTCTACAGCGACGAGTCCGCGCAGTTCACCGACGAGGAGATGCAGGCCGCGTTCCGGGCGGTCGACGCCTTCAACGCCGAGCTCCAGGCCTCCGGTGCCTGGGTGTTCGCCGGCGGGCTGCACCCGCACTCGGACGCCACCGTGGTGCGCGCCCAGGGCGGCAAGGTCGTCACCACCGACGGGCCGTTCGCCGAGACCAAGGAGCAGATCGGCGGCTTCTGGGTGATCAAGGCGGCCGACCTGGACGTCGCGCTCGATCTGGCGGCCAAGGGCGCGCAGGCCTGCGGCTGGCCGGTCGAGGTCCGCCCGTTCCAGGATGAGCCGCCCACCGCATGACGGCCCCCTGATGGGCGGTCGCCCGCCTGACCAGAAGGCGATTGAGCGGGCCTACCGGGAGAGCTCGGGCCGGGCGGTGGCGACCCTGGTCCGCGTCTTCGGCAGCATCGACATCGCCGAGGACGCGGTCCAGGAGGCGTTCACCGTCGCGCTGGCCCGCTGGCCCGCCGACGGCGTGCCGCCCAATCCCGGCGGCTGGATTGTCACTACCGCCCGCAACAAGGCGCTGGACCGGCTGCGACGCGAGTCCTCGCGGCCTGGCCGGGAGGCGGAGGCTCACTCGCTGATCGAGGCGCGAGCCGAGCCGGAGGTAACGGAGGCAGGGCCGGTGCGCGATGACCAGCTCCGGCTGATCTTCACCTGCTGCCATCCGGCGCTCGCGCCAGAGGCGCGGATCGCGCTGACCCTGCGGCTTATCGCCGGGCTGCAGGTACCTGAGATCGCCCGCGCGTTCCTGGTGCCCGAGGCGACGATCGCCCAGCGGCTCGTGCGCGCCAAGAAGAAGATCCGCGACGCCGGGATCCCCTACCGGGTTCCGCGTGATGACCAGCTGCCGGACCGGCTGCCGGTCGTCCTGGCGGTCATCTACCTGGTCTTCAACGAAGGGTACGCCGCGTCCTCGGGTGCCGGGCTGACCCGCGCTGACCTGTCCGCGGAGGCGATCCGGCTGGCCCGGCTGCTGGTCGCGCTGATGCCTGATGAGCCGGAGGCGGCCGGGCTGCTGGCGCTGCTGCTGCTGTCGGAGTCCCGCCGCCCCGCGCGGGCCGGCGCGGACGGGAGCCTGGTGCTCCTGTCCGACCAGGACCGGTCGCGGTGGGAGCCGGCCCTCATCGCGGAGGGGCAGATGATCGTGCGCGAGCTGCTGCGCCGCAACCAGCCCGGCCCCTACCAGATCCAGGCGGCGATCGCGGCGGTGCACAGCGACGCCGCCGCGGCCGAGCGGACCGACTGGCGGCAGATCGCCGCCCTGTACGAGCAGCTGTACGCCCTGATGCCGACCCCGGTGATCGCGCTGAACCGCGCCGTGGCGATCGCCGAGCTGGCCGGGCCGGCGGCAGCGCTCGCGCTCGTGGATGACCTGGGCCTCGATGACTATTACCTGTTCCACGCGACCCGCGCTGACCTGCTCCGCCGCCTCGGCCGCTTCGCGGAGGCCGCGCAGGCCTACGGCACGGCAGCCGGGCAGACGGCCAACGCCGCTGAACACGACTTCCTGCGCGGACAAGCTGAGCGCACGCGCCTGGCCCGCGCTGACCCGTGACCAATTCGACGCCGGGATCCGCAGGCTGTTCGGGCGCTAGCGCGCTAAGCCCAGGCGACCTGGTTCACGATCGCGGCGAAGACGGCCGGGAGGGCGGCCGCGGCGGGGACGATGCGCGGGCCGAGCAGCCGCTGCTGCCGGGACCAGAGCAGGCCGCCGGTGAGCACGCGCTCCTTGCGGGTGACCCGGCGCCAGGCGCGCTCGTAGTCGCCGGGACGGCCGGCGGCCAGGCAGGCCGCGAGGACCTCGGCCTGGGCGAGCGCCGCGCCGATCCCCTCGCCGGTCAGCGCGTCCAGGTACCCGGCCGCGTCGCCGATGAGCAGCACCCGCCCGGCGGCCCGCCGCCGCACGTCCTGGCGCAGCGGGCCAGCGCCGCGGTCGTCGCTGCTGCTGACGGCGCGCGCCGACCGGACCCGCTCGAGCAATCCGGGGAACGCGGCCAGGCGCGCGTCCAGGTTCCCGGCCCCGGGGGCGCCGAGTACCGCGATCCCGATCTCGTCGTCGGCGACCGGGGTGACGTACGCCTCGCAGTCGCCGGTCCAGTGCACCTCGACCAGGTCAGTCCACGGGGCGAGCTGGTAATGGCGGCGCAGCCCGTACCGGCGGCGCCCGCCATCGCGCCGCCGCGCGGGGGCCGGGTCGAGGGCCGCCGCCTTGCGGACAGCGGAGTGCAGGCCGTCCGCTCCAACGAGGTAGCGGGCCGCGAATGAGGCAGGAGGCCCGGGCGCGTTGGGTGCGAGCAGGGCCCTTACGCTCTTGACGTCCTGGGTGAAGCCGGCGACGCGGGCGGGGATGACCTCGACGCCGAGGGCCGCGGCGCGCAGGGCCAGGGCCGCGTGCAGCACCGTGCGGCGCACGCCGAGGCCGGTCCCGTTGGCGACCGGGGCGTCGACGCTGTGCCGGTCGTCCAGGTAGCGGATGCCGCCGATCACGTGCCCGGCCGGGCAGACGCCGATCGCGGCCAGCCGCCGCACGGCGGCGGGCATCAGGCCCTCCCCGCACGCCTTGTCGATGGGCGTGGGTCGCGGCTCGGCGACGGTCACCGCCAGGCCCGCTTGCGCGCACCGGATCGCCGTGGCCAGGCCCGCGGGGCCGCCACCGCTGATCAAGACGTCGATCATGGCGCGACGAGTTGGCCGGCGCGCAGCGCGCGGACCTCGCAGCGGATCCGGACGGTCAGGAGGATGGCGTTCGCCAGCGTGAAGCTGGCCGCGGTGACCCACGCCGAGCCGACCAGGGGAAGGGCGGCGCCCTCGACGATGACCGCGACGTAGTTCGGGTGCGCGAACCAGCGGTACGGGCCGGCGGTGACGAGGGGCCGCCCCGGGACGACGATGACGCGGGCGGTCCAGCTCCCGCCGAGCGTGGCGATGCACCACCAGCGCAGCGCGTTCGCCGCGATGACGACGGCGAGCATCGGGTAGCCGAGCGCCGGGATGAACGCGCGGTGCGCTATCAGCGGCTCGGCGACGCAGCCGGCCAGCAGCGCGACGTGCAGCGCGACCATGACCGGGAAGTGATCGCGGCCGGATTCGACTCCGCCCTGGCCCAGGCTGCGGGTCGCGTGCCGTTGCGAGACGGCGAGCTCGGCGACCCGCTCGACGGCGATGACGGCGAGCAGAACGTAAAAGACGATCATCGACTCCCTTTCTAGGGTTCCGCCCATTACCAGCGCAGCAGGACCAGCTCGGCGCTGACCCCTGGCCCCAGGCCGATCATCAAGCCGAACGTACCCGGCGTGACTCCGGCGTCGGCAACCTTCTCCAGGATGTGCAGGACCGACGCCGATGACAGGTTCCCGGCCTCCGCCAGGGCCTCGCGCGACTGCGCCACCGCCTCATCGGGGAGCTTGAGCGCCCGCTGGACGGCGTCGATGACCCGGGGGCCGCCCGGGTGGCAGATCCAGGCGCCGATGTCGTCGGCGGTCAGTCCCTGCCCGGCCAGGAACTGCGTGATGGCCGGGCCGAGGCGGCTCTCCACCACCTCCGACAAGTCGGTCGTCAGCACAATGCGAAAGCCGGTCTCGCTCAGCCGCCAGCCCAGCGCGTCGGTGCTGTCCGGGAATACCTCGCCGCGGGTGGCGATGACCCGCGGGCCGGGCTGGCCGGGCGCGCGCGCCCCGGACGCGATGAGCGCGGCCGCGCCGTCGCCGAACAGGCCGCTGGCCACCAGGTCGGCGGTCGTCGCCCCGGCCGCCGGGACAGTGAGCGAGCACAGCTCGACCGCGAGCAGCGCCGCCGTGTGCCCGGGCCAGCCGCGGAGGTAGTCGTGGACGCGGCTCAGCGCGGCCGCGCCCGCGACGCAGCCAAGCCCGAAGATCGGCAGCCGCTTCACGTCGGGCCGCAGCCCCAGGCGAGGGATCAGCCGGGCGTCGATGGATGGCACCGCGACGCCGGTGACCGACGTGACGACGATCAGGTCGATGTCGGGGGGCTGCCGGCCGGCTCGCGCTAGGGCCTGGGTGAGCGCCGTCTCGCCGAGGTCGGTGGCCTCGGCGATGTAGCGGTCGTTCCTGGACTCGATCCCGCCCAGGGCCCCGTACTCGTGCAACGGCGCGACCGTGTGCCGGGTCCGGACGCCGGCGTTCTGGTGCAGCCGCTCGAGCAGGGCGCGCCGCGCCCGGCGCAGCCCGGCCAGGTCAGCGTACTTCGCGGTGAGCTGGCCTTGCGGATGCTTGTGGGCCGGGAACGCGGTGCTGACCGCGAGGATCTCTGTCACGTCACTGGTGTCTTCCTCCCGGCGCTGTTTTCATGCCGGCGCTGTTGTCATGGCAACGCTGTTTTCATGTGAGCGACTCGCCGCCTACGGCGAACATGAGCACGTCGACGCCCGCGATGCCCATCGCGGCGAAGAACGGCACCTGGCCGCGTCCCCGGGCGCTGACGATCGCCAGCCCGGCGGCGGCGGCCACGCCGGTCACTGTGATCCAGCGGCGCCCCGGGCTGGCCGTGATGGCCAGCGCGATCGTCGCGGCCAGCAACAGCGCGACCGCGCTGGCGCGGACGGCCCGCTCGCCAAAGCGCGCGGCGACGCGCTGCGGCAGCCCGTTAATCCCGGTCGCCCGGTCGGCGGCGAGGTCGGGCAGCACGTTCGCGAAGTGCGCCCCAAGCCCGAGCATGGCGGCGATCGCGATGATCCACCAGTGTGGTAGCGGATGGGCGGGCAGGGTGCTCGTCGCGATCGCCGGCAGCAGGCCGAACGCGACCATGTACGGCAGTCCGGAGGCCAGGGTCGCCTTCAGGCCAGCGTTGTAGGCCCACGCCGCGACCAGCGTGATGGCGCTGATGAGCGCGGTGGCGAAGCTGATCGCGAGCGGCAAGGCGAGGGCGGTGACGAGCGCGATGATGGCTGCGGCCCAGGTGAAGCGCCTGCTCAGCTGGCCGGTGGCGAGCGGCTTATCGGTCCGGCCGGTCCGGGTGTCCCGCTCGGCGTCGATCGCGTCGTTGGACCAGCCCACCGACAATTGGCCGGCTAGGATCGCGGGCGCGATGAGTACCGGCCCGGTTCCGTGCGGGGCCGCCTTGACGGTCAGCAAGAACGCCATCGCCGTTACCGCGACGCATGGTCCCGGGTGGCTAGCGGCCACTAGCGCCCTGCCCCCCCGGAGGACAGCAGCCCGCGCCGGCACCCCGTTCATGATCTCCAGTATGGGGCTTACATGCGCGTCCGTTAACAAATAAGTCCGATCCTTCGCGAGTTCCGATAAAGAGCAGAAATTTAGTGTTAACACTTACCCGTATCGGTGGCTTCGCTTCTACTCTCCTAGGTAGTCGGTCTGGCAAGTTGAGGCCGCACGGCGAGGAGGCCGCCCGTGAACAGCAGCGCCCCGCTATGGCAGCGAACGTCACGCGTGACGCGCGAGATCTGGCTGGCCGCCGAGATGTCGGCGCCCCGGTATGCCCGGGCCTTCGTGCCGGGCGTCCTGGTGGACTGGGGGCTTGAGCGCCTGCGCGAGGATGCCGAGCTGGTGGCCTCCGAGCTGGTGACCAACGCGCTGCGGGTTGCCTGCGTCGCCGGGCCGGCGCCGTGTGCGGCCGCATCTGTGCGCCGGGAGATGATCAGGGTCCGGCTGGTGCTGCTCGAGGGCAGCTTGATCATTGAAGTATGGGATCCGGCGGTGGCCCGGCCAGCGCCGGCGCGGGTAATGGATCCCAGCGCTGAAAATGGCCGCGGCATGCTCATCGTGGAAGCGCTGAGCGCGCAGTGGAATTCCTATGACCCGGCTGAGGGCGGCAAGTGGGTGTGGGCCGAGCTGCGCTAGCCGGGTAGCCGCTAGGCGAGGAGGTCCAGGATCTGCTGGCCGTACTTGACCAGCTTGGCCTCGCCGACCCCGCTGATGGCCGACAGCTCGCGCAGGCTGGCCGGGTGGGCGGCGGCGATCGACATCAGCGTGGAGTTGTGGAAGACCGTGTAGGCGGGGATGTTCTGCTCGGCCGCGGTCACCTTGCGCCAGGCGCTGAGCTTCTCGAAGAGCGCCTCATCCTCGGCCGACAGCGCCGCGGCCTCCAGCTTGGCCCCGCCGGTGGTGCTGGCCGCCCCGGAGCGCGAGCCCCCGGCCAGGCGTGCCCTGGGCAGCTGGGTGTCGCGGCGCAGCATGACCTCGCGCTGGCCACGCAGCACCTGGGCGCTCGCCTCGGTCAGCCCGAGCGTCTGGTACTCGCCCTGCACGGCGAGCAGGCCCTGGGCGAGCAACTGGCGGACGACGGCGCGCCACTCGGCATCCTTGAGGTCGGCGCCGATGCCGAACGTCTTCAGCTCATGGTGGGCCTTGTCGGCGACCTTGTCGGTCTTCTTGCCAAGCAGGATGTCGATGATCTGCCCGGCGCCGTAGCGCTGGTCCCGCTCCCGCTCCAGCCGCACGATCGTGGACATGAGCTTTTGCGCGGCGACGGTGCCGTCCCACACCTGCGGCGGTAGCAGGCAGGTGTCGCAGTTGCCGCAGGAAGTGGCGCGCTCGGAGAAGTAGGCCAGCAGCTGGCTGCGGCGGCAGTCAGTCGTCTCGCACAAGGCCAGCATGGCGTCCAGGTGGCTTTGCAGGCGGCGGCGGTGCGCCAGGTTTCCCTCACTGGTGTCGATCATCCGGCGCTGCTGAACCACGTCGGCCAGGCCGTAGGCGAGCCAGGCGGTGGCCGGCCGCCCGTCGCGCCCGGCGCGCCCAGTCTCCTGGTAGTACCCCTCCACCGAGCGCGGCAGGTCCAGATGGGCGACGAAGCGGACGTCGGGCTTGTCGATCCCCATGCCGAACGCGATCGTGGCGACGATGACCTGTCCCTCCTCGCGGACGAACTTGGCCTGGTGCCGGGCACGCGTCTGCGCGTCCAGGCCCGCGTGATAGGGCAGCGCGGTGATGCCGTGACCGACCAGGAACTGGGCGATCTTCTCCGTGGAGTCCCGGGACAGGCAGTAGACGATGCCGGCGTCGCCCCGGTGCTCCCCCTGCAGCAAGCTCAGCAGCTGCCGCTTGGGCTCGTTCTTGGGGACGATCCGGTACTGGATGTTGGGCCGGTCGAAGGAGGACACGAACACCTTCGCGCCGCCCAGCTTGAGCCGGATCGCGATCTCCTCGCGGGTCGCCTGGGTGGCGGTGGCGGTCAGCGCGATGCGCGGCACCTGCGGCCAGCGCTCGTGCAGCACCTGCAGCTCCAGGTAATCCGGCCGGAAGTCGTGGCCCCACTGGCTCACGCAGTGCGCCTCGTCGATCGCGAAAACAGAGATCGTCCCTGAGTCGAGCAGCCGCAGGGTAGCCTCGCTGCGCAAGCGCTCGGGCGCCAGGTACAAGACGTCCACCTCGCCGTTGCGGAACTGCGCCTCCACCACCTGCCGCTCGCCGAGCTCTTGGGTGGAGTTGAGGAAGGCGGCATTGACGCCCAGCTGGCGCAGCGCGTCCACCTGGTCTTGCATGAGCGCGATCAGCGGGGAGACGACGACGCCGGTGCCCTTCCGAACCAGGGCCGGGATCTGGTAGCACAGCGACTTGCCGCCGCCGGTCGGCATGAGGACCAGGGCATCGCCGCCGCCGATGACGTGGTCGATGATCTCCTGCTGCTGCCCGCGAAATGATTCATAGCCGAATACCTTGTGCAGGACCGTCTGCGCGCGCCGCGTTCCGTTGACGGGTGAGGCAGTGCTCACGGGTGAGGCAGTGCTCACTGGTGGGTCAGAGCTGGCTGGTGGGTCAGTGCTCACTGGCGGGGCGGGCTTCTCGGCGGGGGGCACTAGGCAATTTTAGGGCGGCCGTCTGCGCCGGCTCGGCATTTGGGGGGAAGTGGCGGCCCGGATGAGCTCACCGCCGAGCCTTGTCAGCGCGTAGCGGACCTCGTGGCCGTGCCGCGTGCCGTCGGCCAGGCCGGCGTCCTTGAGCGCGATGAGGTGGCGCGATATCCCGGAGGCGGACATGTCGTGCCGGCGCGCGAGCGCGGCGGTGGAAGCGGGGCGCTCCAGGCTGGCCAGCAGGGTCGCGCGGGTGGTGCCGAGCAGCCGCACCAGGGCGCCTGGCGCGGGAGCCGGCTTTTCCCACAGGCCCGCGATGCCGCGCGCCGGGTAGGCGATCGTCGGCTGCCACGGCTCGGCGCTCATCGCGATGACCAGGGGCCAGCTGAACGCGCTCGGCATGAGCACCAGGCCGCGGCCCCGCAACTCGACGGTGTCAGGGAGCTTGTCGGCCAGGTGGACGCCATCCTCGCGCCAGGTGATCCGCGGGTCGATGCCCTCCAGCATCGGCCGCAGCCCCCGGTCCGCTAGCTGCCGGGACCGGTAGGCCACGTCCGCGTCGATCAGCGCCTCGATGTCCGGCCAGAACGGCGCGACCAGTTGCTGCCAGGCCCGCTCGATCAGGCCGGCGAGGGCGTCACGGGCGCCTTCGGGCTCAGGGAGCATCGCCGCCACGGTCTGGCGCGCCTTGCCGGTGACGGTCCGGTGGCAGCGGATGAGGTCCCGGGCGACGTGCTCGGCGGGCGTGGCGCGGATCTCGGCGAGCTGGTCTTCCAGGGTCGGGGCGGGCGCGCGGGGCGGTGGCGAGATGAAGTCAGGCACCCAGCCCCGCAGCGGGCTGACCGCGAACAACGGCGCGAGCTCGCCGGTGTCCGCCTGCCGCGCGATCGCGTGCCACGGCTCGTGGTAGGCCCGCCCGCGCGGGTCGATGAGCAGCCGGACCGCCTGCATCGTCTCCCAGGCCGGGGACCGGGCGAACCGGATCGTCCCCAGGTCCTGCCGCTGCGCGGTGAACGTGGTCATCGTGGCTCCTAAGATACGCGCTAGCGCGAATCTATTGTGGACCCGCATCGTCGGCCAGCACAGTCGATGACGTGCTCAGACGCAGATCCCCGGCCCCGGGCCGCGCGACCTACGGAGCGGCGCTGGTCAGCCGCGAGTTCCGTGCGGTGTTCGCCGCCGCGGGGCTGTCCGTCACCGGGAACGTCGTAGCCGACATCGCGCAGACGGTGCTCATCTACGACCGGACCCACTCGCCCATCCTGTCGTCGCTGTCGTTCGCGCTGGGGTTCCTGCCGTTCCTGGTCACCGGCACGCTGCTGTCGAGCCTGGTGGACCGGGTGCCCCCGCGCCGCCTCCTGTTGTCGGGGTACGTTGCCGCCGCGGCCCTGACCGCGCTGATGGCCTTGCCCGGGATGTCGGTGGGCATGCTGCTCGCGCTGGTCACCGCGGCGGGATTCGCCAACGGGCTGGCCAACGCCACCCAGGGCGCGCTGCTGCGCGCGGCCGTCCCGGAGGCGGCGTACGTGCCCGCGAGGTCGCTGATGCGGATCGCCGTCCAGGTGGCCCAGGTGGCCGCCAACCCCGTCGGCGGCGTGCTCATCGTGGTGTTCTCGCCGCGCGGGACGTTCGGGGTGGCCGCCGGCGTCATCGCGCTGGCCGCGTTGATAGGCGGCCTGGGCATCCGCGCCGGCACGGGATCGCGCGCCGCCGACACCGCTGAACCGGCCGCGTCCGGCTCGGGGGGCGTGCTGGGGGACTCACTGCGCGGCCTGCGCGAGGTGCTCGCGCTGCCCGGCCTGCGCCGGCTGCTGCTGCTCGGCTGGGTTATCCCGTGCTTCTCCGTCGCCCCCGAATCGCTGGCCGCCCCGTACGTCGTCTCCCACGGCGGCTCGGCCGCGCTCATCGGCTGGTGGCTGGTGGGGCTGCCGGCCGGGATCGTTACCGGGGACCTGCTCGGCGTCTGGCTCGTCCAGCCCGCCTGGCAGCGCCGCCTCGTGGGCGCGGCCGGGCTTGCCTCCTTCGTGCCCTACCTCGCCTTCGCGCTCAATCCACCGGTCGCCGTGTGCGTGCCGCTGCTGATCTTGTCCGGGATGGGCAGCATGTACTCGCTGGGGCTGGACGCGCGCGTCCGTGACGCCGCGCCGCAGGCCCTGTTCGCTCGCATGATGGCAGTCAACGGCGCGGGCCTGCTCACCATCCAGGCGCTGGGCTTCCCGCTGGCCGGGGCGATCGGCACCGCCGTCGGCCCGGGCCCGGCGGTGACCATCGCGGGCGGCTGCGGCATCGCCAGCGTCCTCGCCCTGTGGCCGAGCGGGGACGACGGCGAGTTACTCGACCGTGGTCGCGATGGGGGTACCCAGCTCGATGGTGCGGCTGACCGTGCACAGCCGGTCGCGGGACTTGCGCACGATGTCGGGCAAGACGGCGCGGGCCTTGTCGCCGTCGTCCCCGTCGGGGAACGCGACCCGGAACGTTACCACGATGTCGCGCAGGTGGTTGCCGCGCTCGTCGCGGTCCTTCACGGCGTCCACCGCGACCTGGAACGCCTCCGGCTCCGCCCGCCGCGACGTGACCAGGTCGACGTCGATGGCGGTGCAGCCGGCGATCGCCACCATCAGCAGCTCGACGGGCGTGAAGGAGTCATCGCGGCCGTCGCTGAGGCTGAGCGTGCCGCCGCGCGCGTTCGTGGCGAGGTAGGTGTTGGGGCCGGCCCGGTCGATGGCTACGTGCCGGCGCCCGTGATCAGCGGTCATGACCTCCACCATTCCCTATGACTCGTCGATCTTCACCAAGGAGACGCCGGCCAAGATGAGCGCGCCGCCGGCGAACTGCGTCGCCGACGGGAGCTGCCCGAGCAGGATCCACGCGTAGATGACGGCGAACAGGATCTCGGCCATCCCGATGAACGACGCGAGCTTGGCGCCCAGCCGCCGTGCGGCGACGATGCCGGTGCTGTATCCGAGCACGGTGGACAGCAGCGCGATCCCGGCGATGGGCACGATCGGCGGTACCTGGTGCCGCATCAGCGTGACGTCGCTGGCCGAGGCGCCGAACGGCAGCGCGTGCACCGCCTGCAGCACCCCCAGCGCGACGGTGCCCACGCACAGCCCCGCCCAGGCCAGCGCGATGGGCGGCAGCGACTGCTCGTCGGGAGCGGCCTGCGGCGGGCCGGCGCCGGCGGGCTTGGCCGTGGCCGCCGACAGGACGAAGTACACGGCCATGCTCACGGCGGCGAGCGCCGCCCACAGCAGGCCAGCCGGGCTGATGCCCGCGGAGGCCGTGCTGGTCGCCTCCGCGGATCCGCCGATGACCACCATCAGCGCCAGGCCCCCGACCGCGGCCGCCGCCCCGGCGATCGTCAGCCACCGTGGCCGCTGCCCGTGCCGCAGCCACAGCCAGGCGACGACCAGGATCGACCCGGTGTACTCGATCAGCAGCGCGACCCCGACCGGCATCTGCGAGATCGCGTAGAAGTAGAAGACCTGGCAGCCCGCGACCCCGACCAGCCCGTAGGCGACCGCCATCCACGCCGACCGCCGCAGCAGCCCCCATCGCCCGCGCAGCGCGAGCACGGCGGGCACCGTCACGATCAGGACGGCGAGGCCGATTCGGGCGAGCACCGCGGTGGCCGGCGTCCACCCATCGTCGAGCAGGGATGTCCCGAACGTGCCCGATGTCCCGAACGTCGCCGCCGACACGACCGCGATGGAGACCCCGCCCCACGCCGCGCCGCCGCCGCCCGCCCGCGTGGCCTGCTGCCCATCATCAAGCGCGACGGTCGCGGGCCGCGCGCCGCTGTCCCCGCCCCGCGCCCGTATGGTCGCCATGCGCCATCCCCTTGTAAGTGGTAAAACGTATCTACGATCATGACATTATCGGGGAACGGCGGAAGGACTCAAGTGCTTTTTGCCCATGACACGGAAGTCGCGCTGCACGCCGCCGCCGCGCTGGTCAACACCGGGCGCGGTGGCCGGGAGGACCTGCCGGACGTCGCCGCCCTGGATCGGTTCGTCACCGACTGGAAGTGGACGGGTGACCGCGCCCGGGACGCGGCCGAGCTTGACGGGGTCCGCGCGCTGCGCGCCCGCCTCGGCGCGATCTGGGCCATGGACGCCGACTCCGCGGCGGAGCTCGTGAACGAGCTACTCCGGGAGCGAAGCGCGCTGCCCCAGCTCGTCAAGCACGACGGATGGGACTACCACATCCACGCGACGTCGCCCGAGGCGCCGCTGGCCGACCGGATGGCGGTCGAGGCGGCGATGGCGTTCGCCGACGTGATCAGGGCTGGTGAGCTGGCCCGGCTGCGCGCCTGCGCCGCTGACGACTGCGACGCCGTCCACGTGGACCTGTCCAAGAACCGCTCGCGACGCTTCTGCTCGGTAACCTGCGCCAACCGCGTCAACGTGGCGGCCTACCGCCAGCGCCGGGCCAGCGCCTCCTGATCAGGTGAACTCAGGTCGCGGGGTCGCGGCCCGCCAGGCCTGCTCGGCTTCGCCCATGGGGGTGGACGGGGGCGCCTGGACGAAGGGCCAGATCTCCTCGGCGATGCCCCGCCAGTCCGCGGTGGCGGCCATGTCGCCGAGGACGGCGAACATGCCGAGGTTGATCCGCTGCAAGATCACGTACGAGCGGGGGATGTTCGCGTACGCGGCCAGCGGGTTGCCGAAGTCGAAATAGCGGCGGGCCAGCGATGAGGCGTAGCCGGACGACATCGTGCGCCGCCCGCGCGCGCGTACCGTGTCGTAGAACACGCCCATGTGCGCGATCACCTCATCGGTGGGGATCGGCGCGCCGGGGACCAGGAAGCCGGCCTGCTCCATCGCCGCCCGGAACGCCTCCGGGTCCTCCTCGACGCACAGGTAGCGCACCATCGCGACCAGGGGCGCGAGCTCCGCGGGGGTGAACTCCTTGACCAGCCCGTAATCCAGGAAGGTCACCCGGCCGCCGGGGTGGAACAGGTAATTGCCGGGATGCGGGTCACCGTTGAAGGCGTGCAGCTCATACAGGCTGCGGAAGGTGAAGCGGTAGATCGTCTCCGCCGCCAGGTCCTTCTCCTCCGGCGACCAGGTCATCAGCTCGGCGAAACGCGCCCCGGTGGCCAGCTCGCTGGTGATGACCCGGGCAGTCGACAGCTCGGGCAGGACGCGCGGGACCTCAATCGTCGGGTGGCCGCCGAAGTAGTCGGCGAACCACTGCTGGTTCGCCGCCTCGCGCTCGTAGTCCAGCTCCTCGGTGATGCGCTCGCGCAGCTCGGCGATCAGGCCGTCGACGTCCTGCTTGGGCGCGGCGACCTTGAGCAGCCGCTTGATCAGCGCCACGTTGCCGAGGTCAGCCTCGATGGTGTCCCTGATGCCGGGGTACTGAACCTTGACCGCGACCGCGGTGCCCCCATCAGGGCCGCCGTCCCGGGTGATGGCCCGGTGCACCTGGCCGATGGACGCGGCCGCGATCGGCTCGGGGTCCCACTTGCCGAACACGTCCTCGGGCTCGCCGCCCAGGTCCTCCCGGATGACGCTGGCCGCCAGCTCGGCCGACATCGGCGGGACGCTGTCTTGGAGCCGGCTGAGCGTGCGCCGGGCCTGGGGGTTCAGCCCGTCATCGACGTAGCTGGCCAGCTGCCCGATCTTCATCAGCACGCCCTTCATGGTGCCGAGGGTGTCGGCGACATCCTCGGCGGTCCGCAGGGCCAGGTCATTGCGCAGTCGCTGGCGGTGCTCTCCGGCGGTAGCGAACAGCCGCGGCGCGCTGGCCGCGTACCGCGCGCCGCCCCGCGCCGCGAGGCGGGCCGCGGAAAGGCCGCGCGAGAACCGCAGCCGCGTGTTGTCCTTCACGTACATCGACGTTACCCGCCGGACGGCCGGCGGCCACTGTGGGCTGCGGCACGCTCCCCTAAGGCTGGGCGACCCAGCGGATCGAGAAGGACGCCAGCTTGTAGCCCAGCGCGTTGACCGTGGGCTGGATGAAGTTGTCGCGGATGATCTTGGTGGCCTCGTTCTGCGCCGCGCTGACCATCGGACGGGTCACGGCCGGGTCGGTAGTGGCCCGGTTGAATGCCTCCTGCTGCGCCTGGGCGTACAGCACCGACTGGTCGAACTGCGGCTTGATCAAGACTCCGCAGCCCAGCCCGGGGTACGTCCAGCTGTGCTGGACGTTGAGCGGCTGCGACAGGGTGTTGTCGACCGTGATCTCATGCACCGACTGCGGCAGCTGCGGGACCGGGAGCGCGATCGAGACGGTCACGGTCCCCGGTACCGTCCCGGCGGGCGCCTTGGTGACGGTCAGCTTGTAGTGCCCGCTGGCCGGCTTCCACCAGGCGGCGCCGGGGTTGAGGTCGACGGTCGCGGACGCGTGCCCGACGGCGTAGAACGACGCGGAGTACCAGCACGGCCAAGGGCCGAGGTCCTTGCTCACCTTCCTGGTGAAAAGGAAGTTGTAGTTCTCGGTGCCGAGCGCTGGCTTGTCGATGCCCTCGATCTTCTGCAGCACCCACGGGCCGACGATGATGTTGGTGGTACTGCCCGAGGTGCTCGACCACGGCCAGCCGAACTTGACGTTCGGCAGGTGGACGTTGATGCCGACCAGATGCAGCGCGCCGGACAGCGCGGCGAGCACCAGCCACGCGGCCGCGCGGCGGAACACCAGGACGACGATGGCGACGATGACCGCCCAGCGCAGCCAGCGGGGCACGCGCGGCAGGCGGAACTTGGGCGGCGGGGGCGGCTCCTGCGGGCCGGAGCCGGAGCCGGTGACGGGCAACGGGGACGTCTCCCCCCGGCCGGCGGACGGCCTGGAGCCGGCGGGACGGCCGGAGCTCACGGAACTGGAGGGGCTAGCGGTGGCGACCGCTACCTGCGTGGTCCTGCTCCTGGCAAGCGCCCTCAGCAGGAGGATCAGGAGGCGGATCATGCGGGGTACCTACTCTCTCGGGGCTAGCCGCTTAGCTGCCCTAAACCGTTGCCCGGTAATCAAGGCTAAGGACAATAGGCACCGCGCCGAACGGCGCGCGGAATCGGGTGCCGGGCTTGTCTGGCGCCCCTGGATCGGTAATCGCAGGCCAGCGCATCTTCTGGTGGCCCCTGGTGAGTCCTTCCACCGAGTACGGGAATTCCATCGAGGAGACGCGGTGGCGGCGCAGCAGCCCGCCCCACCGGAACGCGGCGAACACGTCGGCCAGCGACCGCACCGACATCCGCTGCGGCACCGTCAAGTCGATGCGGTAGACGGCGAAGGCGAGCTCGATGAGGTCGGCGGCGCACTGGGCGAGGGCGGCCGACCGTGTCGTGTACACGGTTCCGTCCGGGTTCAGGCTGCCCAGGCGCTCTCCGTGCACCGCAGACAGATGCGGCTGCGCCTGGCATTGCATCCAGTCGCAGGCCGCCAGCAGCTTCCAGCTGATCCCGGCCTGCGTGGCGATGTCCTTGTACATCGGCGCCGCGCGGGCGATGGGAGTGCGGGCCGTCGCGAAGAACGCGGTCTTCACCGCGTCAGGCAGTTCCGGCTGATAGAGCCGCTGCGCCGGCCGGGCGGGCGCGCGCGGCGCGGCGGGTGCCGGACGGACGTACGCCATCGTCGTCGCCGTGGTGACGGCGGACGCCGCCTGCGGGGAAGCCGGCGCGCCATAGCGCGGCGCGGCGCCACCCCCTCGGTAGCCGGCCAGGCCGGGGATGGCGGCGCCGCCCGCCGCCGCATGGCCAGCGGGGGCGACGGGCTGCTGGCCCGGGATGGCGGCCGCCGCGTGCGCGTGCAGGTGCGGGGGAACGCTGGCGTATCCGGGGGACGCGGATGACGCCTGTGCCGGCTGCGTGGGGTGTGCCGGGTGCGAGGGCCGTGCCGGGTGCGAGGGCCGTGCCGGCTGCGCGGGTGACGCGGAGGGGGCGGAGGGGGCGGAGGACGGCGAAGAGGGAGCGGGGGTGGGGCTGGGCGCGGGCGAGCTGGCCGGAGCCGAAGTCGACGGCTGGGGCGTTCGTGAGGGCTGCGGGATTCCCGACGGATGGGATGACGAGGACGGTGCGGCGGGGTGCGTGGGAGGCGGCGTCGCGGGGTGCGCCGGGTGGGCCGGGACGTGAGGCGTTGCCCCGGCGTCGTAGCGGTAGAGGTTGTACAACCGCATGATCGAGGTCAGGTTCGCGCCGTAGTGCGGGTCGGTCGCGTACACGCCGGTCAGGTCGTTGGCAAACGCGTCAGGGGAGCTCCGGTCGGCCATCGCGTGCGTGTAGTACCCGCTCGTGGCCAGCAGTTGCGCGTGATCGTCGATCGACTCGGCGATGCTGTGGTACACGCGGAAAGGCGCGTCCACGGTGACCCACTGGCCGCCCTGGAACTCCTGCGTCGGCAGCATGACCGAACCGCCCGGCCCGGATCCCTTGATGCCAAAGAGGTTTTTGTAATTCGCCGACAGGCTGCTTTGCCCCCACGCCGATTCCTCAATGGCCTGCGAGATCGTCACCGAGGCGGGGACTCCCCAGCGCTGCTGGGCGGCCATCGCCCCGGGCGCGACCGCGTTGATGAACGCCTGCTGCGAGCTGGGCGCGTGGGAGGCGGGGGCGGGTGATGGGGCCGGCTTGTGGTAGGGCGCGGCCGGGGTGGTATGCGCCGGGGTCGGTGACGGGCTGGCCTGCGCAGGTGCCGGGCTGGCGTGCGCCGGGCCGCTCGGCCTGCTCGGGGAACCGTGGTTGCTCGCAGGGCCGTGGTTGCTCGCAGGGCTGGGCATGCCCGGGACGGCGGAGGGGGCGCCCGGCGCCGTCGAGGGGACCGCGGCCACGCCCGGGATCGCGGCGAGGGCGGCGTCCCCGGCGGGCGCCGCGCTCGCCCGGGGGGCGGCGGTGACCGGCGCGCTTGGGGTACGGGCGCTTGGGGTAGGGGCGCTCATGGTCGGCAGGCCAGGGATGTCCGCCCGCCCGGCCGGATCAGAGGTGCCCCGCTGGCCGGCCGGGTCAGAGGTGCCCCGCTGGCCGGCCACCTTCGCGGCAGCGGGCACGCGGGCGGGCCGGGCGGTGGCCTTCGGCGCCGGCGTGGCCTTCGGCGCCGGCGTCGTGCTGGCCGGGGGAGTGCTGGGTCGTGAGCTCGTCGCGGGAAGGCCGGGGATATCGGCGGCGGCCTGGACGGAGCCGCCCGCTGGGGCGGCCACCCGGGCAGGCGCGGGCTGGGCCCGGGCCGAAGCCGTCGGCTTGGCACTGGCCCGCGGGGTGCCCGCCGCCGGGGTGCTGGCGGGTGCGGTGCTGGCCGGCGGGGTGCTGGCCGGCGGGCCGCTGGCCGGCGCGCTGGCGGGCGCCCCGGTGGCTGGGGCGGGATTCGCCGGTGCGGTCCTCGCGGTCACCGTGGCGAGATGGCCGTTGTCGACGAATCCCTCGACTCCGGCATCGGCGAGCGGCCCAGTGAACGAGTGCGCGTTGACGGTGAAATTCGGCAGGGAATCCCCGCCGATCGTGTGCAAGACGCCGTTGGCGTACCCGGTGACCACCTCGACGTGCTGGTGGAAGAGCACCCAGTCGCCCGGCAGCGGCGTGTAGCCGTCGCTGACCGGATGCCACCGGGAGTGGGCCTGCGCATCCTGGACGATGGAGATGATGTTCAGCGAGTCCGGGTTCGGGTCGACCCGGACGTCGGCCCAGGAGTGGAGCGGCCACGGATAGGTGGCGCCTCCGGTCACCCAGCTTTCCTGGCCAACTGCCTGCGCGGCGAGCTCGAGCGTGAGGCTGGCGAACGCCGCGCAGGACTGCCCGTGGTCAACGCCATCCACGCTGTCGGCCGCCCAGATCAGCGCCTCCATCTCCGCTGGGCTCTTCGTCTGGGCCAAGTGCAAGTAGTGACGGGCGATGTTGACGATGGCCGGGCGCAGCGCGCTGTCGCCGGACTGGGCGCCCCCTGCCGCCAGCGCGCTGCCATCGGCGCCCAGAGCCCCGCTCGCCGACTGCTGCATCGCCAGCAAGTGGACGGGCAGCCCGTTCGGGCTGGTCATCGTGCCAGGGGCGCCAGGGGCGAAGTTTAGCCCGGTGATCACCCCGCCAGTGCTCACGGTCACTAGCGCGGTGGCCTGCTGCCACCACGGCCGCGGCTTCCTCGCGGGTTGCACGGGCATCATCTCCCCCCTTCAGCTACTAGAGCGGGCTAGCGCTACTGACCGGCTTGGGCGAGGTCGCGCAGGATCGCCTGAACCCTCGGGTCGCCGGGGTTCTCGGAGTTGCGGTACAGGACGGCCGCGTTGCTCGCCTCCCGCGACGGGGCGCCCACCATCCACTGGCGGTACACGTCGGCGACCAGGGCCGCCTGGCCAGCGACGCTGGTCACGGGCTTGGCGCACAGGGCCGGGAAGCCCTGGCGGGTGATCAAGGCTGCCGAGCCGGTGTACCGCTCGCAGTTAGTGGCGCTGCTTTCCAGGCCTGGCTGGACGACCTGGCCTCCGTTTTGCGTGGTGATCGTGGCCCCGCCGACGATGCTGTTGATCGCCCGAGCGGCCACCGCGAGGCTGTCGAGCGGGTTAGCGGGGTTGTACGGGTGATGCAGGTTCAGCGAGAAGGCGACGGCGCCGCCCTGAGCCGGGGTGATCGGCTCCAGGCCCTTGCGCCCAGTCGCGGTGTCGGTGAACCCCGGCTCGTCTCCGCTGGTCACCAGCGCGAAGACCCAGAGGATCTTGCGGGAGTCAGGCGCGCAGGCGAAGTTGACCTGGCCGGGCTCGGAGGCGACGTTCGCGTTCTGGCACGCCACGTCGATCTGTTGCTTGACCACCGAGACGCTCGACGGCCACGATGCGCTTCCCCCGGACAAGACCACCGCCAGCACAATGCTGAGCACTAGGGTGGCCGCGGCCGCGATCATCACATTGCGCCTGGTCAGCAGGCGGCCGCGGGAGCGCCGCGCGCCCTTTCGCGCGCGTGGCATCCGTCGCTTGCCCGCGCTGCTGCGACCGTGGGTGATCAGCACCTCGGTGCGGGCCTCGGCATCAGCCAACCGCGACGTCGACCGCCACCCAGCGGGGGGCGCCGCCTCCGACGGCTCGTCATCAGGGAACTCGTCGTCGCCGAAACCGTCCGGCGGGATGGCGGCACCGGGGAAGCCGCCCGGGAAACCGTGCGGGCGCCGGACGCCGGCGTGCGCGACGGGCCGCCGCGCCATCCGGGGCCGGGCCGCGCTCGCGCGCGGCATCGCCGGCCGGGACGCGCGTGGCTGCGCTTCTACGTCTTCATTTTCATAAGAGTCAGGCCATTCGTCATCGACATAGGTTATATATTCGAAATCACTGTTCATTGTCACCCCTCACGAGTGGCCTGTGCCGGAAATGCCAGTCTGCCGACCGGGTCGAACAAGGTAGAGCACGTTGCGCAGGGCCGCAACGCTGACGGCGTTCCGCTCAGGCGGCCGAGCGGCAGCCAGGCGGGCCGTGCACGGGCGCGCGGTTCGCGGCGACCGGCGGACGCTGTGCCGCCGGGAGGCGCTGTGCCGCCGGGAGGCGCTGTGCCGC
>JAICYD010000189.1 GCA_025934375.1 Streptosporangiaceae bacterium
CGTCCAGCAGCGACGCGAAGACGCTGGGCGAGTCGAACCTCGGGCAGCAGAAGAAGTCCACGGTGCCGTCGCTGGTCACCAGCGCCGCGGTCTGCAGGTCGCCGATGATCCCGTGATTGCTGATATCCGGATAGCGCTCCATGACTGTCGACTCCCTCGTGGTCGGTCGCGTACCCAGCCACGATCACCCATCGCGGCGCCGGAAGTCATCGCCCGGATTGGGTTATTCCAGCGGTAGCGTTCCGTCGTGGCGAAGATCGAAGTGCGCGCGGCCGTCCCGGGTGACCTGCCCGGCATCGCGGTCGTGGCGCGGGCAAACGGGCAGGGCGAGGAGTGGGCCGGGGCCGACCCCGCCTACATGAGGCACCTGCTGGCGCACGGCACGGTGAAGGTCGGCGTTAGCGGCGGGACGGTCATTGGCTTCGGCGCCACCCGCGAGCTCGCCCTGGGCGCCGGCCCGGTCAGCATGCTGTGCGACCTGTTCGTCGACCCGGGGGCTCACGGCAGTGGGTGCGGCCGGGCGATGCTGGCCGAGTTGTGGTCAGCCCCGGGCCGCCGGATGACGTTCAGCAGCCTGCATTCCAATGCCCTGCCGCTGTACGCCAGCTTCGGGGTGGATGCCTGGTGGCCCCTGCTGTACCTGAAGGGTCCCGTGACCGCGCTGACGGGGCCCGTCGGCTGGCGGGCCGACCCGGCCGGTGCTCGCGGTGCTGGCCAGCCTGGAGGGCGAGATGGCGCGCGTCTGCCTCCCCGGGCCGCACCCGGCGGTCAGGGCGCTGCTGGCCGCGGGCTGGCGCGTCGAGGAGCTCGACCTGTTCATGGCCACCGACCCGGGCTTGCTCGACCCGCGCCGCGCGGTGCCCTCGCCCGCGCTGGCCTGAGGCCCGGCGTCGACGGCGACGGTCGGCGTCAGTCGTCAGCTTCCGGCTGGCTGCTGAGCAGTGCGTGGGCCTGGGTCATCATGTCGGTGATGATCTGGGCGGCGGGCTGGATGTCGTGGATGCGGGTCGCTCCATCGCCGGCTGGGTAGGCCATTTCGTCCCAGTCGCCGGTGGTGTCGGGGCCGGGCGGGATGGCCGAGAACTTGGGCATGTCGTAGGGCATCGCGGCGCTGTGGGGGAACAGCGTGGTGTGCCCGATGATCGCGGGCCCGGGGGGCGGGTCGGGGATCTGGTGCTCGCGGCCGGCCCATTCGGCGACGGTGCGGGTGGGCAGGAGGCGGTAGCGCTGGGCTGGCCACTCGGGGCCGAACGCGGTGGTGGTCACCGGGCCCGATCGTGCCTCGACGAGCCGGCGCTGGTATTCGGGGTGGGCGGCTGCCTCGGTGGAGGCGACGAGGCGGGTACCGACCCAGACGCCGTCGGCCCCGCCGCGGATGGCGGCGGCGGTGTCGGCCCCGTCGGTGATGCCGCCGGCGGCCAGGAGCAGCTGGCCGGGGTGGCGCTGCCGGACCAGGCCGAGGAGGTCGAGCAGCGGGGTGGTGGCCCGGTTGTGCCCGCCCGCTTCCGCGCCCTGGACGACCAGGCCCGCGACCCCGAGTTCGGCCGCGGCATCGGCGAGCTCGGGGGAGGAGACCTGCATCCAGACCGGGATCCCGGCCGCGTCGAGCCGGTCAACCCAGGCCCGGGGCGGCGGGTCGTGGTGGAAGACCACCAGCGACACCCGCAGGTCGGCGCAGGCCCCTATGTGCTCGTCGGTGCAGGCCGGCCCGAGGCCGGTCTCGGCGCAGATGAGGTCCACGCCCCAGGGCCGGTCGGTGAGCGAGCGGATCTCGGCGGCCATGACCGGAAGGCTCGGCGGCGGGTCGGGAGTGGCACCCAGCACGCCGAGGCCGCCGGCGTTGCTCACCGCGGCGGCGAGCGCGGGATGGGCGACGAATGCCATGCCGGCGCAGACGAACGGATACCGCAGCCGGTACTCCAGGGTCAGGCGGGTCTCAATAGTGTGCTGGTCACAACTCCAGTGCATTGGCCTGCTCCCTCGGTCCTGGTGGCGTCGGCGCGTGGTCACGGGTGGCTCGGCCGGCCGGGCATCTCCGGCCGGAAGCGATCGGTCCCTTGAAGGTGAGCACGAGCCAGCAAGGCGCGTCAATGACCGGGTAACCCACTGAGAGTGCGTGGCTGGGAACGGATTGCGGCGTCGCGTCAATACTTACGCGTGGAGGAGAAACCCAGACCCGGTCCCATTGAGGCACCGGCGGACTTCGAGAACGCGTTCCGGGAGCACTTCGCGCCCGTGTACCGGTTCATTGCCCGGCGCGTTGGCACGGACCTGGCCGAGGACCTGGCGGCCGAGGCCTTCGCCACCGCGTACCGGCGGCGGGCTTCCTACGATCCTGACCGCGGGTCGCTGCGGTCCTGGCTGTTCGGGATCGCGGCCAATGTCGTGCGCGGGCACTGGCGGGACGAGCAGCAGCTGCTGGAGCTGGACGCACGGCTGGCGTCCGCCAGCGCCCGGTCTTTCGACGACGACGCCGACTCTCGCGTGGTCGCGGCCGCGCTGGCACCGCGGATCGCGGGGGCGCTCGCGGCGCTGAACCGGGAGCAGCGCGATGTGCTGTTGCTGCATGCCTGGGCCGACCTCAGCCATGAGGAGATCGCGGCGGCCCTGGGAATCGCCAGCGGGACGGCCCGGTCGCGGCTGTCGCGGGCCCGGGCTGCGCTGCGTGCCCAGCTCGGCGAGTTCGACTTCACCCTGTGGACGTTCAAGGAGACTGGCCATGCCTGACGAGATCGACCTGCTGCGCGCGTTCCGGGCGGACATCCCCGGGCCGGATGACGCCGCCTGGGAGCGCGCCCGTGCGGCCGTGGCGCTGGCCGGGGACGCGGCCACGGCGAGCCCCGGCTCACGCCGGCGACCGTCGCGCGGGATCCGGGGGTTGCGCGGGGATCGGGTCACCAGGGGCCGGGTCATCGCCGCCGCCGCGGTGGCCGTCGTCGTGGGGGCCGCCGCCGGGATCCTCGCGACGGTGTTGCGGGAACCACCGAGCCTGACCGCGCCGGTGACCACCGCATGGCGGCCGGCCCGGCCGCTGCCCGCCGGCTCCAGGGGCATCACGGCGCCGGCCGGGACCTGGCACCTGATGAGTTACCTGGTCGCCAGGGGCTGGCAGGAGAACACGACGGGCCCGGAGCCTGGGTGGCTCACCTGCCCGACGGCGGCGACCTGCTATGTCGAGGGTGACAACTCCAAGTCGCCGACCGGCCCGGCGGACATGAGCTCGTTCTACGTCTCCACCGACGGGGCGCAAGCCTGGAGCGTCCTGCCCGTGCCGGACGGCGTCACGTTCACGTCGGCGCTGTCGTGCGCGTCCGCGACGGTCTGCGCGGCGGGCGGCCTGTACTACGGGCATCAGCCCATCTACCTGACCACGACGACCGGCGGTCACTCCTGGACGGCCAGGCCCCTGCCCCGCGAGGTAGGGCAGGTCCTGCGGCTCGACTGCGTCACCGCGACGACCTGCCGCGGACTGGCCTCGGTCTCCGGAAAGTCGATAAGCCCGGGCTTCGACCGGCTGATGCCCGACATGCGGCTCGTCGTCACCTCAGACGGCGGGAGGCACTTCACCGTGGCGTCGTTCCCCCGGGGGGAGTCGATCCAGAGCGTCAGCTGCCCGACGCCTTCCCACTGCGTCGCGGTCGGCTGGTACACCAGGCTCGACGCGGGGAAGGCGCCTAACCTCGATCACGGCGTGCTGCTGACCTCCGATGACGGCGGCGCGACCTGGCGGCAGCGCGCCTGGCCGAATGGCTACGGCCCCGGCCCGCAGCCCGAGGTCACCTGCGCGGACGCCACCCACTGCGCGATGATCGGCTTTATCGAGCGCGACGGCACGGAGGGGAACCGGGTTGGCTACACGTCAGGGAAAGACGCCATCCAGTACACCGTGATCGGGTTCTCCTCCGACGCAGGAGCGACCTGGACGGCCAGCGCGCTCCCGCGCTCGATGCCCTACCCGATGATCGAAGCCCTGGCCTGCCCCACCACGACGACCTGTTACGCGGCCGGAGGCGAGCTCATCGCGCAGCGCATCGGGAACAACGACAACGCCGAGTCCTCGGTCGTCGCCATCACCCGCAACGCCGGCCGTACCTGGCAGCGATTTACCTTCGCCGTCCCCGCACGGGTGCCTGGCGGGATGCAGGGCGACTCGTTCCTGGAGATCGTCCAGATCCAGTGCCCGCAGGCGGACGCGTGCGTCGCCATGGGCGGCGCCGAGCAGGGGTCAACATCCACTCCCGTCTACACCAACCACGGCTAGCGCACGCCTTCCGCGGTCGGGTCAGCCGTCGCGCGGCGTCCTCAGGAGCGCTTGGCGTCAGCCAGGTGGTCGCCCTCCATGCCGGAGCCGAGGACCTGCCGCAGGTCAAGCTGACGGATATGGTTCCAGGCAGCGGCGACGTCCGGCGGAAGCTCCCGCGTTCGGGCGACGGCCGCGATGAGGTCCCTGGGGGTGCATGCTCCCCGTTCGGTGACCGCCCAGGCGGCCACGACCTTGAGTGCCCACAGCGTGGCTGGCGAAAGAGCGGGTAGCGGCCCGGTGGCCGGTTCCCGGCCCTCAGGGGTCATGCCGTCTGCCGCGGACGCGGTGCCCGCTGCGAGCTCGCCGACCACCTGCCGGACTGCCGCGACGAGCCCCGGGCCGCCGTTGCCCAGGTCCGTCAGGCACTCATCCGGAGTGGCGGTGACCTCCTCGACGTAGGCGAACCCCGACCGGTCCAGCAGGTTGAAGAACCGGCCGTTGCCCGACAGGCACCGCAACGGCCCGGCCAGCACCGGCAGCGGGCTGCGGCCGCCCGGGACAGGGTGCAGCTCCCAGCCTGGTTCGGCCCCTGCCGTGAGCAGCCTCCTCAACTCGGCCGCCAGCGGGCTGGCGCCCACCACGTGCATCGACTGGCCAGGCCGCACGCGGAAGACCTGCGCCTTTCCGGACGCTCCCGACCTCAGCGACACCGGGCACCATAGCGGCTGCCGGGGTGAGGAAAACTCCCTGGCCAGGCTGTGCAGTGCGTCAAGGGCAGAATCACTGCCCCACGGCCGCGCGTCAAGGGTCCCGCAGGGCGGGCAGTCGCCGGTACTGTGATGATTAACAACCCTACGATGATTGGCGGCCACCGGCCCACCTCCCGTATCCAGCCGGCGCCTCGTCGCACCAATCATATGGTAAATAGTTCATATGAAGATCGCAATATATGAAATGTTTCGCCCGCTGGAAGGGGTGACATGAGGCTGATCGACGGGGCCGCCGCGAGCCTGATCGCCGACGCCATGTTCGCCTTGTCCGCGCCGAGCCGGGTGCAGATCCTGGGTAGCCTGCTCGGCGGCCCGCTGGCCGTCGGGGACATCACCGACCTGCTGGGCATGGAGCAGTCGGCCGTCTCCCATCAACTGCGGGTGCTGCGGGAGGCCGGCCTGGTCGCCGCCGAACGGCACGGCAAGCGCCGCCTCTACACGATCTCCGGTGGCGCGGTACGCGAGCTGCTTACCGCGGCATCGCACGTGGCCGGGCTGGGGGAGCCGGGCGACGACTCCCAGCGGGGGAAGGCAGCCGGAATCGTGGGGATCTAGGGCATGCGGGCACGCCGTCAAGACCATCCGGCCAGCGCCGCCAGTTCCGCGCCGGGTCCGGTGACCACCGTGGTGTTCGGCCCGGTGGCGGACCGCCGGAACGCCGCGGACAGGGCGCACCGCGGCGACCTGAGGGGAGCCCTCGGCGTTGTCTCCTCCCTCGACACCGGGCCGCGGCGCGGCATCCGCCGTCACCTGACCGCTTTCGTCGCGGTACTGGGGCCGGGCATCGTCGTGATGGTGGCCGACAACGACGCGGGCGGCATCTCGACATACGCGCAAGCCGGACAGGACTACGGGATGCGGTTCGCGTGGCCGCTGCTGCTGCTGGTGCCGGTCCTGTTCTTCCACCAGGAGATGGTCGCCCGGCTGGGGGCGGTCACCGGCGCCGGGCACGCCCGGCTGATCACCGAGCGATTCGGGCGGCGCTGGGGGGCGTTCGCGCTAGCGGACCTGCTGGCACTGAGCGTGCTGACGCTCGTCGCGGACTTCACCGGCGTGGCGATGTCGGTGGGGTACTTCGGCGTGAGCAAGTTCGTCGCGCTTCCCGTGGCGGCGGCGTTCCTGATCGGGGTAGCCGCGGCCGGGAACTTCCGCGGATGGGAGCGGGCAATGTACCTGCTCGTGTGCGCGAGCCTGGTGGCGGTGCCTCTGGTGCTGGCCGCCCGCGCGCACCGGCCGGCGCCACCGCACCTGGCGGCTCCGGCCGCGGCGGGGACGGCGCACGGGGGTGCCCTCTTCCTGGCCGTGGCGATGGTGGGCGCGACGGTCGCGCCCTGGCAGCTGTTCTTCCAGCAGTCCAGCGTGGTAGACAAGCGGATCACGACCCGGTTCCTGGGTTATGAGCGCGCCGACACTGCCCTTGGCACGGTCCTGTTCGCCCTCGGCGCCCTCGGCGTCCTGCTTGCCTGCAACTTCGCCTTCGGCTCAACCGCGCTGCACGGAGCGTTCACCAACGCCGCCGCCACCGCCACCGGCATGCGCGCCCGAGCGGGCGACGCCGCCGGGGTACTGTTCGCCATCGCGCTTGGTGTCGGCTCGGTGCTCGGCGCGAGCGCGGTGACCCTCGCCACGTCCTACGCCGTCGGGGATTACTTCGGCCTGCGGCACTCGCTGCACCGCCGCTGGCGGGACGCGAAGGTATTTCACCGTACCTATGCCGCCTCGGTGCTGGTCGCGGCGACCGTGGTGCTCATCCCGGGGGTGCCGCTGGGCCTGCTGACCACCGCCGTCCAGGCGCTGGCCGGGATCTTGCTGCCCAGCGCGACCATCTTCCTGCTGCTGCTGTGCAACGACCGCGAGGTCCTCGGTCCGCTGGTCAACTCGCGTTGGCTGAACGTGGTCGCCGCGGCCGTCACCGGCGGCTTGCTCGCGCTGTCCGCGCTGCTCATCGTGACGACGGTGGATCCTGACGAGCATGCCACGCCCACGGTGATCGGGCTGGCGGTCGCGATCGCCGCCGCGGTCGCCTGCGGGACCCTGAGCGCCGTGCGGAACCCGCCGCGGGCCTCGCCCGACGCGGAGCAATCGCGCACCTGGACCATGCCGCCGATCGAGTCGCTCAAGCCACCGCAGCGATCGGCCTTGCGGACGCTTGGCCTGATAGCGCTCCGCTGCTACCTGCTGGCGGCGATCGCCATCCTGGTCGCCCGGGTGGTCCAGATCATGCTGGGCTAGGCCGAAGCCCTAGCTTGGCCTAACGGAGAGATGCTCCGGACGCATTCGAATGAACTCGGTTACGTTGCCCAGCCGCCCGATGAACCTCATCGGCGCGGGGGCGAGGCTCCGGGCCGGGTCGACCGTGAGGTCGGGTTGCGTGAGGCTGACGTCACGACCGCGCGTCCGAATGCGACATCCTCCTGCGGCGAGAACGTTCTTCACCCATTCGGCATCCGATCCGTACGTCAGCACGAAGATGTACTCATCGCCACGCCGGAATACGTTGATCGGCGTGTGATATACCTTTCCCGTTTTTCGCCCTCGGTACGTCAAGACGCCGAAGCCGGGCGCCCAGCCTGCGAACAGGCGAGTGACCGGGTTGACGAAGCGCGTCACGAGATGCCGAAGACGCCACATGCGCGTGTGAGCCACGGGTTTAACCTCCTATCGTGATGACGATAGCCTGCGGAATGCCGTCAGGGTCGGAGCGGAACCACCTTAGCCTCACCGTGGCCATGGGCCTGCTTCCAATTCGGCCTGAAATCGTGCGAGCCACGAGTACAGGAATCCTCTGCAAGAACTGGGAAGCTCTCCGTCCGGCTCGGCTTCAAACCTGGTTACGCGTAGATTGGGCGGGTGCGCCAGTTCCGCGTGATCGTAGTGGCCGTCGCGCTTGCGCTGTCCGCGTGCAGCGGCCCGCGGACGGCGACGATGCCCCGGCCTGCTTCTGCGGGGTCGCCGGCCGCGTGGGCGGGATTGCGGCACGTGCCCGGCGTGATTGACCTGGCCGGGCCGCGTACCGACGGGTCGTTCCTGGTGGCCGCCGGGCGGCGGCTGTTCGTCCTGGGTCGTGACGGTGCGCTGAGCCCGTTCGCGCGGGGCGCGGGCGGTTACGTGGCCGCCGCGGGCGATGAGCCCTACCTGGTCATCGCGGACGGCGATGCCGCGCGCGGGGGCCACTGCGCGTTCGGCCGGGATGCTGCCTTCGCCATCGCCCCTGGGCGCCACCCTGCCATCATCATGATCAGCCCGCAGGGCCAGGCCCGGCAGTTCGCCAGCCTGCCACCCGGCAGCGCGCCGTCCGGGATCGCGTTCGACGCTACCGGGCGGTTCGGCCACAGGCTGCTGGTCACGGCCAGGCGCGGCGGCGGGACCACCGTGCTTGGCATCGGCTGCGACGGCCGGACGTCCACGGTCGCGGCCGGCATCCCGCCGGTGGAAGGCGGGATGGCGGTGGCGCCCGCGACGTTCGGTGAGTTCGGCGGCGACCTCATCGCGCCGGACGAGAACAGCGGCCTGGTGTACGTGGTGGCCCCGTCTGGCAAGGTAGCCATCCTGGCCCGGTCCGGGCTGTCGGCCGGCCGCGACATCGGGGTGGAGTCCGCGGGCTTCGCCCCCGCGGCAGCTGCCGCCGCGTACCTGGCTGACCGCTTCGCGCCCGGCAACAGCCACCCAGGCGACGACGTGATCCTGCGGATACCCGCGGCCGCCTTGGCGCGCGCCGGCATCCAGCCTGGCGACCTCCTGGTCGCCACCGAAGGCGGCGCGAAGACCATCGACGTCCGCTGCGCCGCCACCTGCGTCGTCCGGTACGTGGCCGCCGGGCCGGCCATCGCGCACGCGGAGGGCCATATCGTCTTCGCTCCGTCGTGAGCCGCCCCGCACGGCCGGGTCGACTTCATCCAGTTGGTAGGGATCACCCAGGCCGAGCTGGACTGGGTCGCAGGAGATGGCCCCGATGAAGCGCCCGAACGGGCTAGAGACTTCGTCGAACGCATCACATCGGACGGGAACCCGCACTTGGTCACGCGCCTAGCGCACCAGCAGCTACGTCTGAACCGCCCGCACGCCGACGTTAAAGGCTCGCGACATGACCGGATGTCTCGTTCTCGTTGGTCTCCCAGTTACCATCACAGCCGGGATCGCAGCACGGCGACCTCGGGGAACTCCTCGGGCGAGCCGTAGCCGTGCTCGGCCAGCCAGCGGACGCTAGTGAGGCATCGCAACGACCACCATGCGCGGATGAGGTGGCGGTCGAGGTCAGTGCCGTAGCCGGCGATGACGTCGCCGAGGTGCTCCTCGTGCCCGAGCGTGAGGATGGCGACGTCGAACAGCGCGTCGCCCTGGGACGCCTCGGACCAGTCGATGACGCCGCTGACCTCGTCACCGTCAACGAAGACGTGATCGACCTGCAGGTCGCCGTGGATGAACGCCGGCGTCCACGGCCGGAGTGCGGTCTCGGCAAGTTGGCGGTTGCGCATGACCAGGCCTGCGGGAAGGACGCCGCTGGCGACGAGCCACTCGCATTCGTCGTCGAGGCGCGATCCGAGTTCGCCGGGGCTGCGACCGGGCCATGGCGGCAGCGGCGCGTCGTGCAGCGTCCGGGCGGCGGCACCCGCCGCGGCCCACGCGGCCGGCGACGCGGTAGATGGCTCGCCGAGGTGGCCGAGTGCCGCCCCGCCGACGGCGGCGAGCGCGAGGACCGGCGGCTTCCGCCACAGGATCTCCGGGGTCGGGACCGGCGCCATGGCCATCGCCTTGACCTCGACGTCGGTTCGGGCCTGATCAGCGTCGATCTTCAGGAACACGTCGCCGACGCGCAGGGTCGCGCGCTCGTTATGGGCGACGACGACCTCGACCTCCTCCACGATGGACATTGTCGCGGGGATGACCGCCGACGTCACCGGGTTTATTTGAGGCAACCTCGCCAAGCCTCAGCAGCCGCCCATAGCGGATCTTTGGGGCTTTGTTGCGCTGTGCGTGGGGCAGCCGCTGTGCCGCTGCGGGCGGGTAACCGGCAAGCCGGGTCGCCCGGCCGGCATCGCGTGGCCGTGAAGGGCGACACTGGGCGGGTGGAAGTCACCGATCTCGACGCCGACCCGCTGCGCCAGCTATCTGCGTGGCTGGATGAGGCCCGCGCGGCCGGCCAGCCGCTGCCCGAGGCCATGACCATCGCCACCGCCACCAGCGACGGCGTTCCCTCAGCCCGCCTGGTGATGCTGCGCGGCCTGCAGGGCGGGCTGGCCTTCTTCACCGACTGCGACAGCGGCAAGGGCGCCGAGCTGGCGGCGAACCCGCGGGCGGCCGCGGTGCTGCACTGGCTTGCCCCGGTGCACCGCCAGGTACGCGTGACCGGGCCGGCGGAGCGGGTCAGCGAAGACGAGGCCGGCCAGTACTGGAGCGCCCGCGCTCCCGCCGTCCGCCTCAGCGCGGCCGCCTCACGGCAAAGCCGCGTCCTGGCCAGCCGGGCGGCACTGGAGGCGCAGGTCCGCGACATCGCCCGGCGCCACCCCGGCGGGGCCGGCCTTCCCCGGCCGCCGCGCTGGGGCGGCTTCCGGCTGCTGCCCTCTCATGTCGAGTTCTGGCAGGAGTCACCGGACGGCCTGCACGACCGGATCCGCTACCGCCAGCAAGGCATCGGCTGGATCACCGAACGGCTGTCCCCGTGACCGCCGGCCGTCCCAGCGACGACAAGGCCGCCACGACCAAGCCCGCCGTCCCCGCCACCTGGCTCACAGTCCAACACCGCGCAGCGCTGCGCCATCCCAGCGCCTACCCGCTGAAGCCGGGCTGGCGGCTACCAGTCTCGGGGCGGGCCGGAGGCAGGGGCGTCGCGAATGTCTGAACGTAGTCGATGGCTGCCTGCAGTGCCTGTTTCAGCGGGGCGATGTCCCAGGCGACCTGGGCGAGGAGCATGCCTCCCTGGAAAGCGGAGAGCAGGAGATAGGCCAGGCGGACGGGGTCCGCCTCAGTGCTGATGCGGCCGAGTTCCTGCATCCGCCCGAGTCCGTCACGGAAGATGTCCCTCCACTGCTCGAACGCGCTCGCGAGTTCGGCGCGGACGTCGAGGTCTGACTTGATGATCTCGCTGGCCAGCGAGCCGAGGCTGCATCCTTCCTGGTAGGAGTGCTCGTACGCGATGTAGAAGCCCGCCCATTCCCTCAGCGACCCGATGCTTTCGAAGCTGGTGAACCGCTCGCTGCGCAAGAAGGTGAGGACGCGGTCCGCCTGCCAGCCGATGACCGCCAGGACCAGGCTCTCCTTGTCGGGGAAGTAATGATTGAGCTGTGACCCGCTGACCCCGGCGGCGCGGCGGAGCAGTTCGTTGTTCGTCGCGTGGACGCCCGGGTCGGCGCTGAGCCGGTGAGCACGCGATACACGGAGGTACCGATGAAGGCAATCGTCGCAACGAACCGGGCTGCGGAAGCAGCCGGGATCACGCTCGCAGAGCGGCCCGAGCCGACGCCGGCGATCAACGACGTCGTCGTCGAAGTCCGCGCGTCGGGCTTCGTCCCCGCGGAGTGGGAGTGGCCATCGACGTGGACCGACCGCTCCGGCCACGACCGGGCCCAGGCGATTATCGGCCACGAGCTCGCCGGGGTGGTCACCTCCCTCGGCTACGGCACGACGGGGCTCTCGCTGGGACAGCGGGTGCTCGGGATCACGGACTGGCACCGCGACGGGACCCTGGCCGA
>JAICYD010000155.1 GCA_025934375.1 Streptosporangiaceae bacterium
CGGCGGGCCCGCCCAGGACCCGCGCCCGGACCAGGAGCAGCACCACGCAGCGGCAGCGACCCGCGCCAGCCCGCATCCCGCAGCCCCACGCTAAATTCTCAGGGCAGCGCGACCGTCGGCCCCGGCGAGGCGGCTAATAATGGTGGGCAGCCCGCGTGGCTCTCTATCCACGCAGGCACCAGCCGCCGGAAGTCCTGGCGGCCGCGCCCGGTCAGTTGTTACTGCAGATGTTGCCGTTGAGGAAGAAGGCCGCTGGCCCCAGCGTCTGGCCGCCGTCGTTGGCTATGAAGCCGAAGTTGACGGTCCCGCCGTTGGCGCCGATGGTCGCCGTGTAGCTGGCCGGGACGGCCGAGACGGCATTCCCGGTCTGGGTGTAGGAGGCGCCCCACATCTGGGTGAGCTGCTCGCCCGCGCCCGCCGGCCATGTCCAGGTCAGCGTCCAGTTGTTGATCGCCGTGGTCGCCTTGTTGGTGATCGTGACGCCGCCCTGGAAGCCACCCGGCCAGCTGCCCGCCACGGCGAAGTGCACCGCGCAGCTCGCGTTCGACGGCGGCGGCACGGTGAACGTGACCGGCGGTGATGGCAGCGAGGCGTTGCCTTGCGAGTCGGTCGCGACCACGTTGTAGGTATAGCTGTTGCCGACCGTGAGGCCGGTCAGCGTGGTGGTCGTGCCCGTGGTGGTCGCCGCCAGCGTCGAGCCGGTGGAGGTGACCTGGAACACCTTGTAATTGGCGATCGCGTTGGTCCCCGGCGTGGAGGCCGGCCAGGTCAGCGTGGCTGTCCCGGACGTGTTGCTCGACGTGGAGGAGGACAGGCCGGACGCGACCGGCTGGCCGGGCGCGCCGGGCGCGGTGACCCCGGTGCTCCCGCTGCCGGGAATGTGCACGACCGTGAGCGTGTACGGGGCCACCGTGACCGAGCTGGCCGATCCGGACGCGCTGGTGATGGCGGTGCCGTTGTTGGCCAGCGTGTACACGGTCGGCGTGCCGGACGGGGTGAAGCCGGACTCGGCCAGGCTGACCGTGTAGGAGTTGGACGGGTCCTCGTTGTCAAGGAGCACGTTCAGGTTGCCGCTGCCGTCGCGGACCGCGTGCACCCGCACCAGCGCCTGGCTTGACGATGAGGTGACCATCGTGGCGCCGGGCGTGGCTAGCTTGGTCAGCATCTCGATGCCGTAGTAGGGCGCGAACGGGGTATCGACGGCGGGCTCGGTGGTGCCGCCTGAGTTAGAGGCGTTGGAGAAGATGCCCTGGTCGCCGTAGTCGGTGGCGCCGTTGACGGTGGAGACGGTGCCCTCGCCGTTGTGCTCGTTCCACCAGTCGACGTTGGTGACCCCGTTCTCCAGCCAGGTCATGTACATGTCCGCGCCGAACAGGGCGCCCGGCTGGGTGTCCATGTCAATGGTGGAGTTCGTCTCGGTGACCAGGATCGGGATGCTCGCCGGGCTGGCGACCTTGGCGTACTGGCTGAGCTGGCTGCGCAGCGTGGACACGATGCCCGCGATGTCGGTCGGGTCGGTCAGCATGCCCGCGGCGGTTGTCCCGCCCGGGTAGTAGTGCACGATGACGCACTGCGTCTGGCTGCCGAGCGCGGTGAGCACGGTCTGGTTCCACGACTGCGGGTACTCGGAGTTGGTCACCCCGTCCGGCCAGAAGCCAGGAGTGGTCAAGATCGCGCAGACCTTGGCATTCGAGCTCGACGCGTGCATCGCCGACTCGTACTGCAAGACGTTCGCCGCGTACTGGGTCGGGCCGCAATCGAAGGTCTGCGATGGCTCGCTGCCGATCGTGACCGCTGGCCCGCCCTGTGACGTGTGGCAGTGCGCGTCGGCTTCCCAGTTGGCTCCGTAGGTCCCGTTGCCGTAGACCTCGTTGCCGACCTCCCAGTACCCGACCGAGTCGCTGGCCGCCGCGGTGACCCACGACGCGGCCAGGCTCGGCGTGCCGGTGCCGTAGTTAACGGTGATGATGGGCTGGGCGCCCGCGCCGTTCGCCGTCGTCATGAAGTTGGCGAAGCTCGTGTTGGGGGCGACGAAACCGCCTTCCACGGCGGTCTGCGTCTGCCAGTTGTAGATGTCGGAGTACGAGCCGCCCGGATACCGCATCGCGTTGACGCCGGCCGCCTTGAGCAGGGGCGCGATCGCGGTGTCGTTCATGAAGCTGTCGTAGACCGCCGTGTTCAGCCCGATCGCGTGCGCCGGGACCGTGCCCAGCCCCGCCGTCGCGCTGATGCTGACGCTGTCGGTCAGCGTTGCCGCGGCCGCGGGCCGCGCGTTGCTGGCTCCCAGCAGTGCCGCCGCGAGTACCGCGGCTCCCGCGAATACCAAGGATCTCTTGTAGCGCATGGCCATCCCTCATCGTCGAAGCGCTTCGATGAGTTCATTAGCCGTGCAAAATTCGGGGATTGTCCATCAACGGTCTTGACGCGCCTGGGCATTGCGAACTGAGGAAGGCGGATCTCCGCAGCTCAAGTGCCTAGTGGCGCCTGGCGCGCGCTCCCCGGCCGTTAGTCATGAAATGAAAGCTGCATCTTCCTCGGCCGGGATGACCACCACGGGGCAGTGCGCGTGATGGGTGACCTGCAAGCTGACCGAGCCCATCAGCAGCTTTCGGAAGCCTCCGGCCCCGCGGGAGCCGACGACGATCATGTCCGCGTCCCGGGCGGCGCGCAGGATCTCCTCGGCGGGCAGGCCGGCGACGGCCTTGACGCTCACCGACGGCGGCGAGTCCGCCCCGGGCTTGTCCAGCACGGTGCCGACTTCTTCCTTCGCCGCCTTGAGCGCCTGCTCGGCGACGTCCAGGTCCAGCGGCGGGTACCAGACCGCCGCCGGGTCCCAGTACGCCGTGGTGACCTGCGCGACGGTCAGCACGGTGAGCGGCGTGCCGCGCAGCACGGCCTCGCTTATGGCCCACTCCAGGGCGTGGCGGGAATGGACAGAGCCGTCAATGCCGACGACGATTCCTGGCATCTTGCTCTCCTCCCTATGGGTACCTGCACTTTCACCTTCACGCTAGGCTTGCGGGCCGGATTCGGCCAGGGGCGTTGGGCCCGCCGGCTAAGGACCTTGTGCCCTCGGCCGGGGGGCCTGCCCGGCGGGCATCCTGGTGTGATGCATCCTTGTGTCATGGGTCGCGACCGACGGGGGAACGATCCCCGCCACCGGGAGGCCGGCTTCGATGCGCGTCTTGCCTGAGCCACAGCTGGCCGCGCTGCTCGGCGCGCTGGCGGACAATCCCCGGATCGTGGTCGGCGGCAATTTCGCCACCCCCTGGCAGGCCCTCGCGGTCGTCGACGCCGCCGTCGCCGAATACCGGCTTTTCGCGCTGAACGCGCAGCCGGGCATGCCGGACCGAGACGGCGTGATGCTGGAGTCGCCGTTCGCCGGGCCGGGCATGCGCGGGCGCGCCCGGCTGCGCTACTTCCCCTGCCGGCTCTCGCTGGTACCCGCGCTGCTGGCCACCGCCTTGCCCCCGGACGTGGTGCTCGTGCAGACGTCGGTGCCCTCGGGCGGCACCGTGTCGCTGGGCACCGAGGTGAACGTGCTGCCCGCCGCGATCGAGGCCGCCCGCGCCCGCGGCGGGCTCGTCATCGCGCAGCTCAACCCGCACGTCCCCTACACCTACGGCGACGCCGTGCTGCCCGTGGACGTCATCGACTACGCGATGGAGGCATCAGCGCCGCTGCCGTCGCCCGTTCCGCACGCGGCGACGGACGTCTCCTTGGCCATCGCCGAGCGGGTCGCCGCGCTCATCGGGGACGGCGCGACGCTGCAGTTGGGCATCGGCGCCATCCCCGACGCCGTGCTGGCCGGGCTGCTTGGCCGGCGCGGGCTCGGCCTGTGGTCGGAGATGTTCAGCGACGGCGTGCTCGGCCTGGTCAAGGCGGGCGCGCTCGACAGCGCGCAGCCGGTCACCGCGTCCTTCGCCTTCGGCAGCCCCGACCTGTACGCCTGGATGGACCGCAACCAGGACGTGCGGATGCTGCGGACCGAGACCACCAACGACCCGGCGCGGATCGCGCGCCATTCGCGGATGGTCTCCATCAACAGTGCCCTCCAGGTTGACCTGTTCGCGCAGGCGAACGCGACGTGGGTCCGCGGCGGGATCCACTCCGGCCTCGGCGGCCAGCCCGACTTCGTGGTCGGCGCGCTGCACTCCCCTGGCGGCCAGGCGATCATCGCGCTGCCGTCGTGGCACCCCAAGGCGGCCGTCTCCACGGTCGTGCCCCGCCTGGACGGCCCCGTGACGTCGTTCCAGCACAACGTCATCGTCAGCGAGCAGGGAACCGCCGCGATCTGGGGACACGACACCTCCGCCCAGGCCGAGCAGATCATCAGCCACGTCGCCCACCCCTCAGTAAGAGACGACCTGCGCCAGTCCGGCCGCGACCTCGGCCTCCGCGTCTAACCAAACGCCACCCGCCAGCGGCAACGGGCCACGCCGCTAGCGCTGGTCACGTCCACGAGTGTCACGCGTCAATAAGGGACAACCCCTTCGGTGACGCGTGTCAACGTGTACCCTTTCACCGGAGGGTCGCACATGACGGTGACGAGCGCGGACGTGGCGCGGCACGCTGGGGTGTCCCGCTCAACGGTCAGCCAGATACTCAACGGCCACGGGCACCGCTTCCCGGCCAGCACCCGGGGCCGGGTCCAGGCGGCGGCCAGCGAGCTGGGGTACCAGCCGTCCGCGGCCGGGCGCGCCCTGGTCCGGGGGGCGAGTGACATCGTCGTGGCGCTCATCCCGGACATGACCGTCGGGCCCACGCTGCAGGACTTCCTGAACGGGCTCACCGATGACCTGGCCCGCCATGGCCTGACGCTGCTGCTGCGCCTGGCCAGCGCGTCGCCGGAGTCGACCGAGCGGATGATCACGGGACTGCGGCCCGCGGCGGTGATGTCCCTGCTGCCCGTGCCGCCGCGGCTGCGGGAGTGCGTCGAGGGGCTCGGGGTCCGGCTCGTCGAGCCCGGCCCGGCGGGTGACCGCGACGTCAACGCCGAGATCGGCCACGCTCAGGCACAGCACCTCATCGAGCGCGGCTACCGGCGGGTCGCCTATGCCCGCCCGCGCGACCCGCGCCAGGACACCTTCGGCGACCAGCGCGAGCAAGGCGTCGCGCGGGCCTGCGAGCGCCACGGCCTGCCGCGCCCCCAAGTCGTCCGGCTGGCGCTGAACGTGGCTGAGGCCACCGCGCGACTGCGCGGGCTCCAAGCCGGCACCGCGGTCGCCTGCTACAACGACGAAGTCGCCGCCGCGCTGCTGGGCGGCTGCCGCGAACTGGGCCTGCGCGTCCCGCGGGACATCGCGCTGGCCGGCACCGACGACACGCCCATCGCCCGGCTGTCGGTCCCCGCGATCACCACGTTCGGATACGCGCTCGGCCCTGCGATAAGCGAGGCCTCCCAGGAGATCATCGGCGCGCTGTCGGCGGGCGGCCACCTGCCCGCCTTCCCGCCCGGATTGGAGATCCGCCTCGTCCAGGGCGGCACGACCTAGGGTCCGGGCGCGATTAACCGGTAAGCCCACCCAGCCGAATCCCTGATGGCGGGGTGATCGCCGCCGGCGTGGAACCCGGCGCGGTGGCGCAGCTGATCGTGACGATCGCGCTCGGCTTCGTGGCCCAGCGCGCCTTGACCGGCGATGCCGACGTCCGGGCGCACGCCGCCGCCCTGGCCGCGCTCGGCGCCGGGGCCCCCGCCAGCGGCCCTCAGCGCGACCCGACCTGAGGGGCTAGCCCCGGCGGGGGAGCCCGGCCGCCGCGTAGATGTCGTCGATGAGGGACATGGTGGCGACCGAGTCGGCCGGCGGGGTGAGGTTAGCGGGCTCGCCGCGCACGGCGGCGGCGAAAGCCCGCATCTGATGGACGTACGTCGCCTCGCCGCCGAAGCGCTCGCGCCGCCGCCAGCCGTCCACGGTCACCGTGAACCGCGACCACGCGTGCGGCGCGACGAAGTTGGTGACGGTCAGCGTGCCGCGCTCGCCGATGGCGCGGGCGCGGATGCGCAGCAGGTCAGCGGACCACATCGACGCGCGCAGCTCACCGGTCGCTCCCCCGGGGAAGCTGAGCCGCGCGGTCATCGCCCGGTCGACGCGCCGGTCCCGGCCCAGCGTGAGCGCGCGGGCCCCCGTGACCTTGGGCTCGCCGGGGGCCAGCAGGCGCAGGGCGTGCACCGCGTAGCAGCCGGCGTCCATCAGCGCGCCGCCGGCCAGGCTGAAGTCGTAACGGATGTCGGCGAACCGCGGCAGCGGGAAGCACGTCGCCGTTTCCACCCGCTCGATCCGGCCGAGCTCACCGCCGTGCGCGAGGTCGGCCATCCGCTGGGCCAGCGGGTGGTAGCGGTAGTGGAACGCCTCCATCACGACCAGGCCGGTTCCCTCGGCGGCGGCCGCCACCGCCCGGGCCTGCGCCGCGTTGGCGGTGAACGGCTTCTCGCACAGCACGTGCTTGCCCGCCGCGATCGCCGCCAGCGTCCACGGCGCGTGCAGGCCGTTGGGCAGCGGGATGTACACCGCGTCCAGCGACGGGTCGGCCGTTCATGACGGCAAAGCTACTGCAGCCGCTTCACCAGGTGGACGTGATCGTGGCCGCTGGGGTAGCCCGGCGTGCGGCCGCATTCGGCGTACCCGTGCCGGGCGTAGAAGCCAGGGGCCTGGAAGGAGTGGGTGGTGAGGGTGACCCGGTCGCAGCCGCGGATGCGGGCCTCCGCCTCGGCGGCGGCCAGCAGCCTGGTTCCCAGGCCGTTGCCGCGCTGGTCCTCGCGCACCCACAGCAGCTCGATGTAGCCGCACCCGCCCCACGTCCACCCGTTCAGCCCCGCGAGCAGGTCACTGTCGTCCGCGTGGACCGCGAGGGTCAGATGACGGGCGTCCCGGTAGCCGGTGGCGGCGATGTTGAAGGCGTTGATCTCGCGGCCAAGCCGGTCTCGCAGGTCCAAGGCGGCCTTGCCCGCGACGACCGTCACCTCGCTCATGGGTTGCCTCCTCCGGCGCAGGGCTGCGAGACGAGGTTACCCGCCGGGTTAGGTGATCTCGGCGACGTGCGCTGGTAGGTGGCGTCGTCGGCGAAGCCGGTGTCCACGAGGATGCACCGCCGCGCCGAGCGCACCAGGGCGAAGCAGTACGGCATCCGCCGGTAGCCCTCGTCGGGCTGGGCCGCGAACAGGTTGCTGGCCGGGAACCGGTCGACGAAGCCGTACTCCAGGGCCCAGATGGAGTAGTCGCTCACCCCGGTTCCCCGGGCGGCCGGAGGCCGAAGACGGCCAGCTGGACCGCCACCATGGAATACCAGCCGATCAGCGTGGCGAGCTCGAACAGCCCGGCGGCGCCCAGGACGCTGACCGCCGCCGCGTACTCCTCGTCATCGAGCGTCCCGGCGGCGAGGATCGCCCGGGTGACCGCGTAGGTGATCCGTTCCGCGTCGGTGGACAGCGCGGGCGGCTGCCCGGCGGCCAGCGCGCGCAGGTCCTCCGGCGACAGCCCGGCGGCCGCGCCCGCCCGGGTGTGCGCGTACAGCTCGAAGGGGCTGGCGTGGTGGTGCGCGACGAGCAGGATCGCGATCTCGCTGGCGCGGGCCGGCAGCGACAGCTCGTATCGCACGGCTCCCCCGAGCTGCTCCAGCGCGCGCCCCAGCGGCGGCGCCAGCACCCACGCGGCCGGCGGCCCTTGCAGCCGGCCGGACGCGTCGACCAGCGAGAACGGGTTGCCCGGCTGGGCGCGCCGCCCGGTGGCGAACAGCTTGTAGATGGCCAGCTGCCCCTCGGTCATCTCCCCCGGCACGGGACTGGTGAACCGGACGGTCATGGTGACACCTCCCCCTTCGGGGGGTACGGGGGGATGCTCCGTTCGTCCCCCCGGGGGACAGCAGGCGCGACGCCGAGGAAGGCCCGCGGGTTGCCGACGGTCATCTGTTGCAGCTGCGGGGGCTGCCAGCCCAGGTAGGCGAGTTGTTCGGTGAACATGCGCAGGCACTCCGGTTCGGGTGGGGCCCATCGGGAGAAGGCGTCGGTACTGAGGATGACGCGGTCCGGGCCGAGCGCGGACATCGCCGTGTGCACGTCCCGGATGGACAGGTGGGAGTCCGGGTGCAGCAGCGGCGCGCCGGCGAACTCCACGAACGCGCCCTGCTCGGCGAAGCGCCGCAGCTCGCCGGGGTCTTGGGTGTAGTGCAGCGGGTGGGTGATCAGCAGCCGCTGCCCGATGCCGGCGCAGTAGCCGGCGATCGCCCGGCTCTCGGCCAGCGAGGCGTGCCCGGTCGCCAGGGACAGGTCCAGGGCGCGGCAGGCGTCGATGACCTCGCGGCACTCGCCGCTCAGCGCGCCGGACGGGGTCAGCAGCGAGATCGCGTTCTTGGCGGCGTACCCGGGGAAGGACGGCGACAGCTGGCCGAGCAGCCCGGCGATGTACCCGCCCCGCCGCACGTCGGCGGCCGCTCCCCAGGTGGGCAGGAACACCACCCGCGCGCCGTGCGCGGCCGCCAGCTCGACCGCGGTGGCCGACACCCCGCCCATCGGCGGGTTGAGGGTGATGCTGCCGTACACGGTGAAGCCCAGGCCGGCCGCCTGGCGCTGCAGCAGCGCCGCCCGGTCGGTGGTGATCCACAGGTGCGACTTGAGCACCCAGCCGCTGATGCCGTAGCGGCGGGCCATGCGGATGACGGCCAGGTCGTTGCCGCGGTTACGCAAGGCGGTGGCCAGGTCGGGCTGGCCGTGCACGTGGACGTCGACGGCGCCCTCCAGCAGCGCGGCGAATCCTTCGGGCAGGACCTCAAGCCCTTCGGGCCGTTCTTCCAGCCCTTCACGGAGCGCGTCGCTCATGCGGTGCCCCTCGCTCCGCTCAGTCCAGGCACCGCCGCGCCCTTGCGCTCGCTCATGCGGTGAACCCGCCGTCGACCGGCATGACGATCCCGCTGATATGACTGGCCCGGTCGCTGAGCAGGAACGACGCCGCGGCAGCGACCTCCGCGCCGGTTCCCGCCTTGCGCAGCGGGGTCGCCGCGACGCGGGCCTCCACGCCGCCGGGGAGCGTCCGTCGCAGCTGCGCGAGCATCGGCGTCTCGGTGGGGCCGGGCGCGATCACGTTGACCCGGATGCCGAGCGGCCCGAAGTCGTGCGCCGCGGTGCGCGTCAAGCCGATGACCGCGTGCTTGGTGGCCTGGTAGGCGCCCATGCCGGAGCTGCCTCGGACCCCGCCGATGCTGCTCACGTTGACGATCGAGCCGAACCCCTGCTCCCGCATGACCCGCGCCTGCTCGCGCAGGCACAGCCACGTGCCCTTCACGTTCACGGCCATTATCTGGTCGAAGTCGGCCTCGCGGACCTCATCCAGCCGCCCTCGCCCGCCGATCGCCGCGTTGTTGTAGGCCCCGTCGAGCCGGCCGAACCGGGCGACCGTCGCATCGACGAACCGGGCGACCGCCTCGGCGTCGCTCACGTCGCCGGCCGTGTACGCGGCCTCGTGCCCGGCCGCTTCCAGCTCGGCGGCCAGCGCCGCGAGCGGCCCGGCGCGGCGCGCGGCGAGCATCAGCGCGGCGCCGTCGGCGGCCAGGACGCGCGCGGCGTCGGCGCCGATCCCCGCGCTCGCGCCGACGATGAGGACGACCTTGCCGGCCAGCGGCGGTTCCGCGCTCGCGGTCATGCCCGGCCCCGCAAGCCGAACCGGGCCAGCAGCCGGGTCGCCACCGCGTAGGGGAGGTGCGTGCCCGGCCACTGGGTGACGTTCGCGCCGCCGGCCACGTGATAGTAGTTGCGGCAGCCGGATTCCATCGCCGAGGCGCGGGTGGCGAGCCGGTGGTCGATCCAGGCCACCCACCGCCGCTGCGCCTCGGGCCTGGTGTCGATCGAGCGCAGTGTCCTCCGAGGCAGTGTCCTCCGAGGCAGTGTCCTCCGAGGCAGTGTTCTCCGAGGCACAGGCTGGCCCCGCTCCAGGCGGCGCACGGCGTTCGCGGCGACCTCGGCCTGTCGCTCCAGCTGGGCGATGATGGACCCCCCGCCGTTGGTGTTCGGCCCGTAGAGGATGAAGAAGTTCGGGAAGCCGGCCACGGTGATGCCCAGGAACGCCGACGGCCGCCCCTGCCACGCGTCGTGGATGCTCCGCCCGTCGCGCCCCTTGACCTCGAGGCTGGCCAGGAAGCTGGTCGGCTGGAAGCCCGTGCTCAGGATCAGCACGTCCACTGGCCGCTCGGCCCCGGTGTCGTCGACCACCCCGGTCGGCGTGACCCGGATGACCTCATGCGGCACCAGCTCCACGTTGGGGCGGTTGAGGGCGTCGTAGAACGTTGACGCCAGCACCAGGCGCTTACAGCCCCATGGGTAGCGCGGCGTCACTGCCTCGCGGGTGGCCGGGTCGTCGATGGCGCGGTTGATGAACGCCACGCACGCCTCGCGCGCCTTGCGCTGCTGCTTGCTGGTGACGTCGAACCCCCGGAACCGGCGCATGGCCTGGTAGAACAGCCAGGCCCGGTGGGCGCGCCGGGCGAGCGGGACGCTCCGGTAGAACCACAGCTCGCGCGGCGTGAACGCCCGCTCCCGCTTCGGCTCCACCCAGCCGGGCTCCCGCTGGTAAACGTAGAGCCGGCCGACGCGCGGCGCTATCGCCGGGACGACCTGCGCGGACGTGGAACCGGTGCCCACGACGGCCACGGTCTTGCCAGTCAGGTCGTGCTCGGCCTCCCACCGCGAGGTGTGGAAGCACGCGCCGGAAAACGACGACAGCCCCGGCCAGTCCGGGTAGCGGGGAACGCTGAGCAGCCCCATGGCCGAGATCACCACGTCGAACTCGTGCCGCTCGCCAGTATCGGTTGACAGCACGTAACGAGCGGTGGCCTCCTCCCAGGTCAAGCCGGTTACCCGCGTATTCAGCCGCAGGTGCGCGCCCAGCCCGAACGCCTCGGCGACGTGCTCCGCGTAGGCGAGCAGCTCGGGCTGGGTGGCGTGGGTGCGCGGCCACTCGTAGCCGATGAACGAGTACGAGTAGGCGTGAGAGTGGATGTCGACTTCGCATCCCGGGTACCGGTTGTCCCGCCAGGTCCCGCCGATGCCCGCCGACTGCTCGAAGATGACGAAGTCGGCGGCGGTCCGCTGCCGTAGCTTGACCGCCGCGGCGAGGCCGCCGAGCCCGGCGCCGATGATGGCTACGCGCATCTGGTCTGTGCCTCCTCAGGCGGGCCGGAACCGCGGCAGCGCGCTGCCTTCCCCGGTGTCGTGGAAGACAACCTCCACCGGCATCCCGACCTGGAGTGCCTCCGGGACGGCCCCGACGATGTTGGTCATCATCCGCGGGCCTTCGTCGAGCTCCACGTAGGCGATCACGTAAGGCCCGCACCCCTGGTAGGCGCCCTCGCCGCGGTAGTTGACCGTGTAGCTGTAGACGTGCCCGCGGCCGCTGACCGGCAGCCACCGGGTGCGCGGGCTGGCGCATTCCGGGCAGAACCCGCGCGGGTACCAGATGAGGGCCTGGCAGTCGGCGCACTGCGTCACCAGGAGCTGCCCGCGCGCGGTGGCATCCCAGTACGGCTTGGTCTCCGGGTTCACCGGCGGCGCGGGGGCGGGCAGCGGCACTGGACGGAGTATCCCCGGCGCGGTCACGCGGTGTCCCCCGCTCACGCGTCCTCCCGGCCGAGGATGAGGGTCGCGGCGGCCGACCGGGTGCCCAGTGACCCGCCGTTGCCGTGCGCGAGGGCCAGCTCGCAGTCCGGGACCTGGACGGCGGCGCTGGCCTCGCCGCGCAGCTGGCGGACGGCCTCGATCACCTTGGTCATGCCGCCGCGGTTGGCCGGGTGATTGTTGCACAGGCCGCCGCCGTCGGTGTTGAACGGCAGCCGGCCGTGCGGGGCCAGCAACGCGCCGTCGGCCACGAACCCGCCGCCCTTGCCCTTGTCGCAGAAGCCGAGGTCCTCGATCGCCTGCAGCACGGTGATCGTGAAGGAGTCGTAGATGGACGCGTAGTCGATGTCGGCGTGGGTGACCCCGGCCTCCTCCATCGCCCGCGGGCCCGACCACACCGCCCCGGTGCGGGTCAAGTCGATGCGGCCGTTGTCGGCCAGCTTCGGCGACTCGCCGTGGCCGAGCACCTTGACGGTCTGCCGGGGCAGGCCCGCGGCGACCTCAGGGGCCACCACCACCAGCGCGCCGCCGCCGTCGGTGATCACGCAGCAGTCCAGCCGGTGTAGCGGGTCGCTGATCATCGGCGAGTCCAGCACCTCCTCGACGGTCACCGGGACGGGCAGCATGGCGCGGGGGTTGTGCTGGGCGTGCTGGCTGGCCGCGACCTTGATCGCGGCCAGCTGCGTGCCTGTCGTGCCGAACTCGTGCATGTGCCGGCGGGCGGCCAGCGCGTACATCGACACCGTCGTCGGCCCGAACACGGACTCAAAGCCCGCCTCCGGCGCCCCGGACCGGCTGGGCCGCTGGCCGGACGGAGTATGCTGCGACCGGGGCAGCCCGGCGAGGGTGATGAGCGCGACCCGGCACTTGCCGGCCGCGATCGCCGCGGCGGCGTGGCCGACGTGAGTGAGGTAGGAGGATCCGCCGGTCTCGGTGGAGTCCAGGTACCTCAGGTTCCGCAGGCCGAGGTAGTCGGCCATCGAGACCGGGCCGAAGCCCGGCGCGTCCCCGGCGCAGAAGTACGCGTCGACATCCCGCATGGCCAGCCCGGCGTCGTTCAGCGCCCCGATCGCGACCTCGGCGTGCACTTGCGCGAGGGACTTGTCGGGGATCTTCCGGTCCGGGTGCTCGTACGCGCCGGCGATGTGCGCCTTACCGCGTATGGTCATGAGACCGTGATTTCTGTGTCCACGCTAACCTCCGTGTCGGGGACCTGCGGCACGCGCCGCTGCTGTCCAATCTTCGCCGCTAGGCCCTGATCTCGTCGATCAGGGACATCGCTGACCTGGCCAGCATTCCGGTGTCGTTGCTGACCAAGAGGAAGTCATATCCCTTGTCGATCAGCCGGCGGGCGCCGGCGGCGTCCGCCGAGACCGTCCCCACCGGGACCCGGGCGGCCTTCGCCTTCTTGAGCACCTCCTCGATGGCGCTTTGCACCTCGGGGTCGGTCATCTTCAGGCCCATGGTCATCGACAGGTCACCGGGGCCGATGAAGACCGCGTCGACTCCCGGGACCGACAAGATGTCGTCGGCGTTGTCGACGGCGACCTTCTCCTCGATCATCGGGATGCGCATGACCTTCTCCACGCCGTCCTTGACGTAACTGGCGTTCCCCCGGCCTGCCATTCCCCAGTTCCCGGCCCGCATGCCGCCGCCCGCGCCGCGGGTGCCGTACGGCGGGTGCGACGCCTGGCGGACGACCTGCTCGCACTCGGCCCGGTCGGATACGTGCGGGAAGAACAGCCCGGCGGCACCGGCGTCCAGGACCCGCTGCACGTCGCCGTACCCGTGGTCGGGTACCCGGACGACGGGCGCCACGCCCAGCGCCCGGGCCACCAGGATCATGTGGTTAAGGTCGGACAGGGTCAGCGGGGCGTGCTCGTAGTCCAAGACGATGAAGTCGAACCCCGCCAGCGCGACGATCTCGACCGTCTCCACCGCCGGGATCTTCATGAACGTCCCGATGGGGGGGACCTTACGGCCCGGCTCGCCGAGCAGGTCCTTGAGCCAGGTCATGTCACGCGGCTCCCGTCGGCTGGTAGACCGGCGTCATGTTGTTGTTCTCGGTGGAGGCCAGGACGTAGGGATTGGATGACCCGAACGTGTGGCCCGGCTGGTACTGGTACTTCCCTTGCGCGCCGACGTAGGCCAGGCTCGACAGCGCCGTGTTGACCGCGGTGCCATCGGTGCTTGCGGCCTTGGTCATGGCGGCGGCGATCAGCTGGATCTGGTCCGCGCCCACCGTCACCGGCGGGAAGTTGAGCATCTTGCCGCCGGCCGCCTGGTAGGCGGTCCACAGCAGGCCGTCGTTGGCCTTGATGGTCGCGTTGGCGACGTTCGGGTACAGCATCGCCTGCGGTATCTCGCAGTAGGTCGGCTGGTAAGCGGCGGCGATCTGGGGGCAGTCGGCGGGGTCGTTGAAGATCAGCGGTACCTTCAAGCCGAGCGCCGCCGCGTCCTTGGCCATGATGATGTTGATCGGGCCGGTGGTGTTGGCGAAGATCGCGTCGGTGCCCGATACCTTCTGCAGCACCGGCGTGGTGCTGGTCGCCGAGTTGGAGATCTCCACGTTGGTGGTGGTCACCCCGAGCGCCTGCGCCTGGGTGGTGACCGCGGCCTGCAAGGCGGCGCCGTACGGCGTGTCACCGGAGATGTTGCCGATCTTCTTGGCGCCGAGCTTGGGGACCACGTAGTTCAGGAACGCCTGGCCCGGGTAGATGTTCGACGGGAAGGTCGTGATGCCCCAGGGGGATTCCAGGGGCAGCGTCCCGGCGGCGACGAACGGCACCTTGGCCTTGCTGACGATCGGCAAGACGCCGGAGATGGCCGCCGACTGATAGCCGCCGATGATCGCGCTGACGTGCGACTTCTCGATGAGCGACTCCGCCAGCTGGATCTCGTTGGAGGCCACGCACTGAGTGTCCACGGTCTTCAGCTGCACCTGGCGGTGCAGGATGCCGCCGGCCTTGTTGAGCTGAGCGACCGCGAGCTTGGCGCCGTCGGCGAGGTAGGAGTCGGTGGCCGACAGGTAGCCGGTCTGGCAGACCTCCTGGCCGATGATGACCAGGCCGCCGGCGGCGCCCGATCCCGGTCCTGGTCCTGACCCTGATCCTGAGCTGCAGGCCGCCGTCACCACCACGGCGGCGGCGGCGACGGCGGCGGCGAGGGCCGCGCTTCTTCGCCCTGTGCCTGATTTCATGTGTCACTCCTCGATGAGTAAAGAAGGTGCCTGAAGCCTTGAGTCGCGGGCACTGGCCCGCTTAGCCGAGAAGGAGCTGGCCGGCGTTCCCGCCGACCATCGACCGGATGGACGCCTCGTCGTAGTCGTGGTCGATCAGCTTCCTGATGGCGATCTTGATCACGTCGACGGGCCGCGGGTTGTTCTGCTGGCCGGTATCGGAGACGAGGATGGTCCGCCCGACTCCCGCCTCGGCGATGTAGCGCTCGAGTATGGAGATCTCCAGCGGGTTTTTCCGGGTGCCGAAGAAGGTGTCGTACATGCCGACGGAATGCTCGATGTAGACGCCTTTCCTGGCCCATTCGCCGGCCAGCTCCGGGGAGGCGCCGACGATGAAGTTCGGGTGGTTGACCAGGATGCGCTGGACGCCGATCCTCTGCGCCTCGGTGATCAGGAGGTCGATCTCGCTGGCGGGCAGGTGACCGCCGGTGAGGATCGCGTCGTGGTCCCTGATCTGCTCGAGGATGTCGAAGACCTCGGGCTTCACCGCGCCATTGTCGTCCAGGATCGACAGCGCGTGGGCGTGCCGCAAGGTGATGGTGGAGCTGGGGAAGCTGCCGCCCTCCTCCTCGTGATGCAGGTGCGCGGGCGAGGAGATCGTGGGGAACCAGACGATCTTCCCGCCGAGGTTCAGCGCGAGGTCGACCGCATACGGGTTCAGCCCGCCGACCTGCGGGTTGAGCGCGACGCCCCCGAACACCCGCACCGGGGAGTCGCCGAGCCCGGTCTCGTGCAGCGCCAGCACGTCGGGCACCATGCTGTGATGGTGTGACTTGACGATGATGGCCCGGTATTTCGCCTTCTCGGCGTCGCGGGTCGCCTCGACGATCCCCATTCGCCGCGGGAACGGCGACGGGAACGGGTGCACGTGCAGGTCCACGGCGCCTTCGATGAGCGCGTCGACCTGGGGCTCGTTCCAGTCCTCGGGCAGCTCGGGCTGGTTGTCACGGGTCGGGAACGTCACGGGCATGGTGCACCTTCCTGGTCGCTCGTCTCGGTGCACCGGCGGTGCATCCGACGTTTGTCTGGGCAGCCCGGCAGTCTTCGGATGCCCAGTTGCCTTCGGGGGACAGTTGCCTTCGGGGGACAGTTGCCTTCGGGGGACA
>JAICYD010000224.1 GCA_025934375.1 Streptosporangiaceae bacterium
ACTACCTCGTGGGCCGGCACGGCGAGTTCAGCCGGCTTGCCGACGTCCTCATCCCGTTCCTCGTGACCCGCCAGATCGTCTGCGGCGCTGGCAAGGTCTTGCAGACGCCGCGCGGTGCCGTCTACTGCGTCAGCCAGCGAGCCGAGCACATCTGGGAAGGGGAGTCGTCGGCGACCACGCGGTCCCGGCCGAGCATCAACACCCGCGATGAGCCGCACGCCGACGCCGAGCGGTTCCGGCGGCTGCACGTCATCGTCGGCGACTCCAACATGAGCGAGACGACGATGCTGCTCAAGGTGGGAGCGACCGACCTGGTGCTGCGCATGGTGGAAGCCGGCGTCGTGCTGCGCGACATGACCCTGGACAACCCCATCCGGGCCATCCGCGAGGTGTCGCACGACATGACCGGCCGCAGCCGGGTCCGGCTCGCCAACGGCCGCGAGATGAGCGCGCTGGAGATCCAGTACGAGTACCTCGCGCGGGCCAGGGACTTCACCGACAAGAACGGCGCCGACGCGATTACCATGCGGGTGCTGGACATGTGGCAGCGGGCGCTGGGCGCGATCGAGAGCGGCGACCTGGACAAGATCGCCCGCGAGATTGACTGGGTCACCAAGTACCAGCTGATCGAGCGGTACCGGGCCCGGCACGACCTGCCGCTGTCCTCGCCGCGGGTCGCCCAGCTCGACCTCGCCTACCACGACGTGCACCGCGGCCGCGGCCTGTACTACCTGCTGCAAAAGAGGGGAGCGGTGGACCGGGTCACGAGCGACCTCAAGATCTTCGAGGCCAAATCGGTCCCCCCGCAAACCACCCGCGCTAGGCTGCGCGGGGAATTCATCAGGCGGGCGCAGGAAAAGCGCCGTGACTTCACCGTCGACTGGGTCCACCTTAAGCTCAACGACCAGGCGCAGCGCACGGTGCTGTGCAAGGACCCCTTCCGCTCGGTGGACGAGCGCGTGGAGAAGCTCATCGCCGGCATGTGAGCGGCGCCGGCCGCGCCCTCGCGACTGGCCCGGCTGGCGGCGGCGCTGGGTACCCTAACCGTGGCCCCCCGTTAACCGAGTAGGCTGGCAGCTGCCATGACCCCCGGCCCCAAGGCCAGGCCAGATCCGTGAGGTTTCCTATGCGACGCGCGTCCGCGCTGCCAGTTCAGGGGGCGCTGCCCTCCCGCACTCCCCGGCGCATGCCCGGTGGAACGCCGATCGTGACGGGCCTGCGGCGCGTGGCCGCGCCCGTGGTCGTCGTCGGGCTGCTGGCCGCCGCCCTGGCTGCCTGCGGGTCCTCATCGTCGAGCTCCCCGGCGCCCGCGCCCACCGCCTCGGCGGCGAACAAGGACGTGAAGGTCAGCGGGGCGTTCGGCATCTCCCCGACCGTGAAGTTCCCGAAGGCGAAGGCCGGCGCCTCGCTGTACACCAAGACGCTGATCCAGGGGGCCGGCCAGCCGCTGACCACGACCGAGTCGCTGGTGGGCAACTTCGTCCTCTACGACTGGAAGGGCGCGACGCAAAAGCTCGTTGGCTCCACCTTCAAGAACGGCAGCCCCACGCTGTTCACCGGGCAGCTGCTGCCCGGCCTGCGGGCGGCGCTCATCGGCCAGAAGACCGGCAGCCGGGTGCTCGCGGTCATCCCGCCCGCGGACGGCTTCGGCGCGGCCGGCAACTCGCAGATCGGCGTGGCCGGCACGGACACGCTGGTGTTCGTCATCGACATGGTCTCCGAGGTCGGCAACACCGACGGCGCGAGCGGCGCGAAGGTCTCCAGCGGCGGCGGCGGCTTGCCGACGGTCACCGCGGCCCCCGGCAAGGCGCCCACGGTGAAGGTGCCGGCGAGCGCCCCCCCGGCCAAGCTCACCGTCAAGACCCTGGCCCAGGGCACCGGGCAGAAGGTCGCCAAGGGCGATTTCGTGGTGGTCCAGTACACCGGCGTGATCTGGAAGACCGGCAAGGTCTTCGACTCCTCGTGGTCGCGCTCGGCCCCGTTCGCCTTCAGCATCGGCGCCGGCCAGGTCGTCAAGGGCTGGGACACGGGACTGCTCGGCCAGTCCGTCGGCAGCCGGGTCCTGCTGGCCATCCCGCCCGCCCTGGGCTACGGCAAGGCCGGCGTCTCCTCCGGCAGCGTCAAGATCTCCGGCACCGACACCCTGGTCTTCGTGGTGGACATCCTCGGCACCTTCAGCCCGAAGAAGTAGCCCCGGCAGGCCCATAAGGCCCACAAGGGCCGGCCATCGCGCCGCCGCCCCCTATGATTCGTCCCATGACAAGCGGGACTGAGTCTCTCGTCGGTGGACGTTACCTTCTGGTAGAGCTGGTGGGGCAAGGCGGAATGGGCCGGGTATGGCGCGGCCACGACCAGGTCCTTGATCGCGAGATCGCGGTCAAGGAGGTGCTGGTGCCACCGGAGCTCCCCGCCGATGAGCGCGACGCCCTGCTGGCCCGCACCACGAGGGAGGCGCGGTCAGCGGCGCGGCTGAACCACCCGGGGATCATCACCATCCACGACGTGGTGGAGCACGGCGGAGTGCCGTGGATCGTTATGGAGTACGTCTCCGGGCGGTCCCTGGCGGCCGAGATCGCCGCGATCGGCCGGCTGCATCCGCGGCGGGTGTCCAGGATCGGCGCGAAGATCGCCGACGCGCTCGCCCACGCGCACGCCGCCGGGATCATCCACCGTGACCTGAAGCCCGATAACATCCTGCTGGCCGGCGACAGGGTCGTCATCACCGACTTCGGGATCGCCCGCATGGTCAACTCGGCCAGCGTGCTGACCAGCCCGGGCACGGTCGTCGGCACCCCCCAGTACATGGCCCCTGAGCAGCTCGAGGGCCACGACGTGGGCCAGTCGGCCGACATGTGGGCACTGGGGGCCACGCTGTACACCGCGGTCGAGGGCCAGCCCCCGTTCAGTGGCCCGACGCTGGCCGCGACCGTGGCGGCGATCGTTAGCCGCGACCCGGAACCGCCCGGGCACGCGGGCGACCTCGCCCCGGTCATCGCCAGCCTGCTCGCCAAGGACCCCGAAGGGCGCCCGGACGCGGGCAGCGCATTCGACGCGATCGCCGCGGTGACGCCGTCCGGCGTCCGCCGGGCGCGGGTGCCGGATGAGGAGGAGCCGGGGGAGGACGCGGCGGAGCCAGGCGCGTCCGGCGCGGGCTCGCCCAGCGCGGACTCATCGGACGCGGACTCATCGGACGCGAACGCGTCGGACGCGGACAAGCCGGACACCGGGCAGCCGGACACCGCCACCTACCCGCCCACCGTGACAACCGCCTCGCCCGCCGCCCGCCGCCGGGCCACCAGCGTCACCACGGCCACCCGCTCGGGCGGCGCGCGGGGGACCGCGCGCGGCGGCGCGCGGGGGCGCCCAGCCGACCGGGGCCGCAAGCGGCTGCTCCTGGCGGGCGGAGCCGTCCTCACGGTGGCCGCCGTCACGGTCGCGCTCATCTTGACCCAGGGCAATGGCAGCGGCCACCACGGGACCAGCGGTACCTCATCGTCGGCGGCCGGCCCGGGCAGCGCGGTGGGGGTGAGCGGCGCCTTCGGCGCGGCGCCGAAGGTGAGCATCCCGAAGGCCAGCCCCGGCTCGGCGTTGTTCACCAAGGCGGTGATCCAGGGCACCGGCAAGCCGCTGACCGCGACCGCTTCGCTGGTCGGCAACTTCGCCTTGTACGACTGGAAGGGCGCGGCGAACAAGCTCGTCAGCTCGACGTACACCTCGAGTCCGACGCTGTTCACCGGACAGCTGCTGCCCGGCCTTGAGAAGGCGCTCATCGGCCAGAAGGAGGGCAGCCGGGTGCTGGCGGTCCTCCCGCCGAAGGACGGCTTCGGCGCGTCCGGCAACCCGCAGATCGGCGTGGGCGGCACCGACACGCTGGTGTTCGTCATCGACATGGTCGCGGTGATCGGCAACACCGACGGGGCGAGCGGCGCTCAGGTCTCCAGCGGCGGCGGCAACCTGCCGACCGTCATCGTGAACCCGGGCAAGGCGCCCACGGTGAAGGTCCCCGCGAGCGCGCCCCCGGCCAAGCTCACGGTCAAGGTCCTGGCCCAGGGCACCGGGCAGAGGGTCGCCAAGGGCGATTACGTCGTGGTCCAGTACGACGGGGTCATCTGGAAGACCGGCAAGGTCTTCGACTCCTCGTGGTCGCGCTCGGCCCCGTTCGCGTTCACCATCGGCGGGGGGCAGGTCGTCAAGGGCTGGGACAACGGGCTGGTGGGCCAGCCGGCCGGCAGCCGCGTCCTGCTCGCGGTGCCGCCCGCGGACGGTTACGGCGCCAGCCCGCCGAGCGGTTCTGGTATCGGGAAGTCCGACACGATGGTCTTCGTCGTGGACATCCTCGGCGCCTACAAGCCCGGCGCGGCCAAATAGGGCTTAAGTGGCGAGGAGGCGGGCGGCGTGGCGGCCGGCGGCGGCGCAGGCGAGGAAGTACTCCAGGTCGGCGTCCAGGCCCCGGCCCATCGTGGACAGGGGGACCGGGCAGGCGCGCAGGGCCTCGGTCAGGCCCGCTATGTTCCGCGCAACGATCCGGTGGCGGCTGCCTAGCTCCCGCGTGGCCAGCGCGAGCACGCGGGCGCCGAACTCGCCGGGCAACCGCGGGACGACGACGTCAGCCGCCGCCAGGGCCACCCGGCCGTAGGCGGTCAGGCTGTGGTGGGAGATCCCCTGATGCCGCGCACGGGGGTCGGCGGCGGAGATCCGCAACGCCGCGACCGGCCGGCCGCCGAGCGCGGCGGCCGCGTTGACCGCCTCGCCGGCCGCGACCCCGGAATACCCCCACCGGGTCCCGGTGCCGAGGTTGCCCGGACCCTGGGCGACGATCGCCACGTCGGCGCGCACCGCGTGCCGGGCCGCGAGCAGCCCGCTGTGCACCGTTACCGCTTCCAGGTCGCCGCCGAATGCCTGCCCGGTCGTGATCGTCGCGGCCAGCCACCCCGCCGCGCGCAGGCCGGCGACCGTCCGGGAGAACCAGGCCGGCAGCGCCCCGCCGTCGGTCATGATGTAGGCGACTCTGCTGCCCAGGGGGCTGGCGCCCCCTTCGAGCGCCCTCAGGGGGGAAGACCCCCCTGATACCCCCCTTCCCGGGGGAACCCGGCACAGACCACCGGGCCCCCGGGCTTCGCCGCCTGCCGGGCCGGGGGCATATATCCCCGCCAGGATGGCGGGCAGGGCGGAGTGCAGGTCGGCCACCACGACGGGCATCCCGTCGAGGGAGTCGGCGTCGCGTAGCAGGTCGTGGAACTCGCTGCCCTGCTCATCCGCGCTGGCCACGGTGGCCTGCAGTGGCGTGTAGCGCGCCTTGACCATGTGCCCCGGCAGTTCCGGGTCGGCGGGCAGCCGGTCAGGGATGGCGACCACGAGGGCGTACCCGCCGGTGCCGAGCCCCTGGTCCAGCGCCGTGGTGTTCAGCAGCACCCGGTCACCGGGCCGCGGCCGCCCGGTCAGGGCCGGGTACGCGAGCGCCCGCACCGTTGACGGCATCTCAACAGTGCCGCCAGCGCCGCGTGACGGGTCGTCCACGGTTACCATGATTTCGGCTGCCCCGGTCCATTCCCGCCGCACTTCCGTGACAATTCCGCGTCGCCACCTGATCACGACCGCAGGGTAGCCGCTCACCCGCACACCAGGAGGCATTGATGTCGAAGCGCAGGACCGAGCGGCTGCTGTCGATCGTGGTTCTGCTGCTGTCGTCACGGCGCTACCTGGTGCCGCAGGAGATCAGGGACGCGGTGATCGGGTACCCGGAGCAGGAAGAGGCGTTCCGCCGCATGTTCGAGCGGGACAAGGACGAGCTGCGCGATCTGGGCATACCGCTGGAAGTCGGGACGAACAACCCGCTGGATGACGAGCCGGGATACCGGATCCGGCCCCAGGAATACGAGTTGCCGGAGATCCACCTGACCGCCGACGAGGCCGCCGTCCTGGGCATCGCGGCCCGGGTCTGGCGCAGCGCGGAGTTGTCGGGCGCCGCGATCGGCGCGGTGCTCAAGCTCAAGGCGGCAGCCCTGAGCTCGCAGGCACCGGGCTCGCAGGCACCGGGCTCGGGGGCACTGGGCGCGGGGGCGCTCGGCCAGGACGTGCTTGACCCGGGGGCGCTAGGCGCCGCGGGACAGGACGCGGACGCCGCGTCCGAGGAGGCGATCGCCTGCTTCCCCGGCATCGAGCCGAGGCTGACGACGCAAGAGCCGGCCTTCGGCCCGCTGTGGGAGGCGGTGCGCGACCGGCGGCCGGTCACGTTCGCCTACCGGGCCGCCGGGCGTACGGACGCGACCAAGCGCCTGCTCGAGC
>JAICYD010000072.1 GCA_025934375.1 Streptosporangiaceae bacterium
CCGGTGGCCGTGTCCCGCGCGCAGCCCGTGGCCCCGCCGGTGGCCGTGTCCCGCGCGCAGCCCGTGGCCCGTCCGGGGGTGGTGGCCCGTCCGGCCGGGCACGTCCATCCCGCCCCGGGCCGGCGCGTTGCCGCCGGGCGGCGAGCGGGCGACCGCGCGGTGAAGGCGAAGCCGGCCGCGCGGGGGGAGGCGCGGTTGCGCCTGACCAGGCGCGGGCGCCTGACGATCACCAGCAGCGTCGTCGTCCTCATAGCGGCCGGATCGATGGCCGCGTCGATGGCTATCGCGGGAACGGCCCGCGCTACGGCGCATCCCGGGGTCCCCCCGCGCCCAGCGCTCCCCGTCCAGGCGGCGGTCCAGGCTGCCGGCTCGGTCCGGGGCTAAGGGCCGCGGCTCGCCGGGGTCACCGGCGACACGCCGCGATCTCCGCCGAACGCGCCTGACTATGACGCGTTCTGCATCGATGCTCGTCTTCAACTTGCAACCGGCGCGGGTGTGTTCTACGGTTGACCACAACATCTAGTACTTACACCGGTGTGGTTCATCCACAGCTTGTGGATAACCGCAGTGGATAAGGGTACGAGAGTGAGCCGCGCCAGGAGGTGATCGCGTGTACTGCCCGTTCTGCCGGCATCCCGATAGCAGAGTCATCGACAGCCGAGTCACGGAGGACGGCACCGCGATCCGCCGGCGGAGGTCCTGCCCGGAGTGCGGCCGTCGGTTCACCACGCAGGAATCGGTCATCTTGATGGTGGCCAAGCGCAGTGGCGTGACCGAGCCGTTCACCCGGGACAAGATCATCCGCGGCGTGCAACGGGCCTGCCAGGGCCGGCCGGTCGATGAGGACCAGCTCGCCATGCTCGCCCAGCGGGTGGAGGAGACGATCCGGGCGCGCGGCCTCGCGGAAGTGCCATCCCACGAGGTCGGCCTGGCCATCCTGGGGCCGCTTCGCGACCTGGACGAGGTCGCCTACCTCCGCTTCGCCTCGGTGTACCGGGGCTTTGAGTCGCTCGACGACTTCGAGAAGGAAATCATCGCGCTGCGGGACCGGCGGGTCGACCAGCAGGACACGGACGTCCCGTCGGCGGCCAGCGGGCAGCCGGGCAAGCCGCCTGGCTAGCGTCCCGCGATCAGGGATCACGGGACCAGGAAGCAGAACAGCGCTGAGAGCTTAGCCGGGCGGCACGCGCCGCGCCGGCGAGCGGAGCCATGTCGCGCGGGACTCGCGCCGCGCGGGGCATGGCCCCGCGAGAGTGGACGAGAAGTGACGATAAGATCACGGGGAAGGAAGGTCATGACGGAGACGACCAGTGGGCCGGCGGCACGTAAGGCCAAGCGGCCGCGCAAGGGCCTGACCGTCCAGCGCATTAACACCACGCCCGGAGTGCACCCGTACGAGCAGGTCACCTGGGAGCGGCGGGATGTCGTGATGACGAACTGGCGGGACGGCTCGGTCAACTTCGAGCAGCGCGGGGTGGAGTTCCCCCAGTCCTGGTCGGTGAACGCCGGGAACATCGTGACCACCAAGTACTTCCGCGGCGCCGTGGGCACCCCGCAGCGCGAATGGTCGCTGAAGCAGCTCGTGGACCGCGTGACGAACGTCTACACGCGAACCGGCCGCGAGCACGGCTACTTCGCCACCGACGAGGACGCTGAGATCTTCGACCACGAGCTCAAGTGGGCCCTGATCCACCAGGTCTTCTCCTTTAACTCGCCCGTCTGGTTCAACGTCGGCACCGCCTCCCCGCAGCAAGTGAGCGCTTGCTTCATACTCGCCGTTGACGACACGATGGACTCGATCCTGGAGTGGTACCGCGAGGAGGGGCTGATCTTCAAGGGCGGCTCCGGGGCGGGCGTGAACCTGTCCCGGATCCGGTCCAGCAAGGAACTTCTGACCAGCGGCGGCACCGCCAGCGGCCCGGTCAGCTTCATGCGCGGCGCGGACGCCTCGGCCGGGACGATCAAGTCCGGTGGCGCGACCCGCCGCGCCGCCAAGATGGTCGTGCTCGACGTGGACCACCCCGACGTGGCCGAGTTCATCGAGACGAAGGCGCGCGAGGAAGACAAGATCCGCGTCCTGCGCGACGCCGGCTTCGACATGGACCTCGGCGGCCAGGACATCGTCAGCGTCCAGTACCAGAACGCGAACAACTCCGTCCGGGTGTCGGATGAGTTCATGGGAGCGGTCGAAAACGACGGCCAGTTCCACCTGCGCGCCCGGCTCACCGGCGAGACCGTCGAGACCGTCGAGGCCAAGGGCCTGTTCCGCAAGGTTGCCCAGGCGGCATGGGAGTGCGCGGATCCCGGAATCCAGTACGACGACACGATCAACGACTGGCACACCAATCCCGAATCGGGGCGAATCACCGCAAGTAACCCCTGCTCGGAGTACCTCAGCCTCGACAACTCGTCGTGCAACCTGGCCAGCATCAACCTGCTGAAGTTCCTGCGCGCCGACGACACCTTCGACACCGAGAAGTTCGCGCGGATCAGCGAGCTGATCATCACCGCGATGGACATCTCCATCACGTTCGCGGACTTCCCGACCGACAAGATTGGCCAGACCACCCGGGACTACCGCCAGCTCGGCATCGGCTACGCCAACCTCGGCGCGCTGCTCATGGCCACGGGGCACGCCTACGACTCCGATGGCGGCCGCGCCATCGCCGCCGCGATCACCTCGCTCATGACGGCCTCGGCCTACAAGAAGTCGGCCGAGCTCGCGGCCGTCGTCGGGCCGTACGTCGGCTATGAGAAGAACGCGGCGGCGCACAAGCGCGTCATCGGCAAGCACACCGCCGCCAGCGCCAAGGTCCGCCCGGCCGGCACGATCGAGCGCGACATTCTCGACCTAGCCAACAAGACCTGGCAGGAGTGCGCCGAGCTAGGCGATGAGCACGGCTACCGCAACGCCCAGGCTTCACTGCTCGCGCCCACTGGATGCCTGACTGCGGACACCTTGGTCACGACCGACCGCGGACTGGCCCGGCTCGGCGAACTCGGCGACATGTACGGCGATCGCTGGCAGGAACTTGACCTCACCGTGTCCACTGACGAGGGACCCCGGCAGGCGACGAAGTTCTTCGTCAACGGCGAGGAGCCCACCCGCTGCATCACTACTAAGGGCGGCTACAGCATCCAGGGCACGCTCGCCCACCGGGTCAAGGTCGTCAACCCCGAGACGATGGAGTGGGAGTGGAAGCGCCTCGCGGACATCGCCTCGGGAGACCTGCTCCCGATGCAGATGCGGACGCTGGTCGGCGAGCCGCGCCGGGTTCCGCTGCCCGTCCTGGACCAGGCGTACTACGCCGGCGACCGTCACGTCCGCGTTCCGGACGCGGTCACCCCGGACCTCGCCGAGATTGTCGGCTACTTCATGGGAGACGGAAGCCTGCACGCCAAGGGCGTCCGGCTCTGCGTCGCGGACACTGACCTGGATGTAGTGGCTCGCCTCAGCGTTCTGGCTAAGGACCTCTTCGGTATCGAGGCCATGGTTACCCAGCAGGAGGGCTACCACGAGTTCACGCTCCAGTCGGTCCGGCTGGCCCGCTGGTGGCAAGCCGCGGGATTCGCGAAGACCTTGCCGGACGCCGATCACAGCGGCAAGGGCTGGGTACCGCGCGTCCCGTCGGCCATCTTGGAGGCCAACGACCCCGAGGTCTACAGCGCGTTCATCCGGGGTCTGTTCGAGGCCGATGGCACTGTTCTCGAAGGCGTGCCGAGCTTCAGCACCGCGCATGAGTCATTTGCCGCCGAGGTTCGCACCATGCTGCTGACCAAGGGCCTGGCAACGACGACCCGCATCACCAGGAGCGGCTGGGGCGGTGCCATCTACCAGGTCCGCCTTCGTAACGTCGACCACGCGCTAAACTTCGCCGAACTGATCGGCTTCATCGGCCGGCGCAAGGACGACCTGATCGTTGAGCTGGAGCCGGAAACCTCAGCGAAGAAGGACCAGGTGTTCCTGCCGCGCGGGGTGTGGAGCGAACTGGTTCCGCCAAGCCACCGCGCGTACAGCGCCCTCACGCAGTCGATCCGCAAGAGCGGAGGCGGCGTTCCCCGGATGCTCGCCACCCGTATCTTCGAAGAGACCCTCGACGTCAGGCTCGCCGCCGCGCTCGATTATCTCTTCGAGCGTGTCGAGGTCAACGAGGACGGTGGCCTCCAGCTCACGTACGACCTGTCCGTGCCGGATAACGTCACTTATGTGGCCAACGGCATGGTCAGCCACAACACCATAGGTTTCATGATGGACTGTGACACCACGGGTATCGAGCCTGACCTCGCGCTGGTCAAGTTCAAGAAGCTCGTCGGCGGCGGGTCCATGCAGATCGTCAACCAGACCGTCCCGCGTGCGCTGAAGAACCTCGGCTACCAGGGCGAGCAGATCGAGGCGATCACCGAGTTCATTGCCGAGCACGGTCACGTCGTCAACGCCCCGGGGCTGCGGCAGGAGCACTACGAGGTCTTCGACTGCGCGATGGGCGAGCGCTCGATCAGCCCGATGGGCCACGTCCGGATGATGGCCTCGGTGCAGCCCTTCCTGTCCGGGTCGATCTCCAAGACGGTCAACATGCCGGAGTCGGCGACCGTCGAGGACGTCGAGCAGATCTACTTCGAGGGCTGGAAGCTCGGCCTGAAGGCGCTGGCGATCTACCGGGACAACTGCAAGGTCGGCCAGCCGCTGTCGATCGCGAAGAAGAAGGACAAGGCCGTTGAGGAGGCCGCCCCGGCCCCCGTGCAGGCCGTGGCCCCGGTCGACCCGCACGGCCACCGGCCGGTCCGCAAGCGCATGCCGAAGAAGCGCTCGGCCACCGTGACCAAGTTCGACGTGGCGGGGGCTAGCGGCTACATGACCGCCTCCACGTACCCGGACGACGGGGTCGGGGAGGTGTTCCTCAAGCTCGGCAAGCAGGGTTCCACCCTGGCGGGCGTGATGGACGCGTTCTCGATCGCGATCTCGGTGGGCCTGCAGTACGGCATCCCGCTGGACTCCTACGTCGCCAAGTTCACCAACATGCGGTTTGAGCCGGCCGGCATGACCGACGACCCGGACATCCGCATCGCGACCTCGATGATGGACTACATCTTCCGCCGCCTGGCGCTGGACCACCTGCCCTACGACCAGCGCGCCGAGCTCGGCATCCTGTCGGCCGCCGAACGGGCCGCGCAACTCGCGGGCCAGGACCCGGCGACGCTGGGCGAGGACATCGACCCGGTGGAGCTAGCCCAGTCCGCGGGCGTCGACGCGCCGCAGGCGGACCGGCCGGCGGCCCCGCCGGCCAGCGCCCAGGCGCCGGCCACGCCGCCGGGGCCCGGCACCGCAACGCCGGGAACAGCGACGAAGAGCGGCGGCCCGCACAGCACCGCTGAGCTGATCGAGTTCCAGCAGGGCCGCACGGCGGATGCCCCGTTGTGCCTCACCTGCGGGACGAAGATGCGCCCGGCCGGCAGCTGCTACGTCTGCGAAGGCTGCGGCTCCACCAGCGGCTGCAGCTAAAAGTGAGCGGTATTGCACCAGAAGCAACAAGCGCTCGCGAGAGCGGCTGAGTATCTGATCTGCTGAAAACGCCGCACGCCCGGGCCTGCAGGGGGCCCGGGCGTAATGAACGACCTTCCCCCGCAGGATGGTGCCCGCGACAGCGAGAGCACCGGGAACCACGACGGCCAGCGGACGCTGCGGCGTTCCTCGCAGGACCGGATGTTCGCGGGAGTGGGCGCCGGCGTCGCGAACTACCTCGGCACCGACGTGACCGCGACGCGAGTTGGCCTGGCCGCGGCCGCCGTCCTCGCCCACGTGGCGATCCCGGTCTACGTTGCCGGGTGGGCCCTGCTCCCCGAGGAGGGCAAGTCCCGCTCCCGCGCGGCCGAGTTCCTCGACTCAGTGACCAGTCGCGTGCGGTTACGCCGCCCGTCTCCGTGACGGGCCTTGATCATCGGGTGGCCCGGTGCCTGGTGGCCCAGTGCCGCCCGGAGGTCCGTGACTGTGCTGGACTTGCCCTCGGGGCCCGTATGCGGTGGTCGTCCCATCAGGGTGCAAGACAAGTCTCCAGCCCCACCGGTGAATGCAAATATCGTGATGGAATTGACAAAGTAGAACACAATTGCTAATAGATGTCTCGCCGCCGTCGGCCTGATGGCGCAGGTGGTGGATATCACCGTGGGCGGGGGGCTTGCGGCAGCCGGGCCATTCGCAGTGCCGGGCGCGCAGCTGGATGGCGCGGCGCAGGGCGCCGGGGATGGCGGCGGAGACGCCGACGTCGAGGATGACGGACTTGCTGTTGTAGGGGGCATCCAGCAGGCCGCGCCGGAGGATGGAGGCAAGGCGGTCCGGGCCGGCGACCAGGTCGACGGCCAGCCGGGCGATGGCGTAGCGCAGCGCCTGCCGTGCCTGCGGGGACAGGGCCTGGGATCGGTCGCTGGCACCGCTGCTCACATGGTCCCCGCCTGCGCGGTCCAGATGGGCCACGATGACGTCTATCATCTGGTCCACGACCGCCAGGTCAAGATGGCCGGTGACCACCGGGGTGATGAGCGCGTCGCACGCGGCGGCCTCGGCATGCAGGCCGCCCAGGTACCCGTGCTCGCCCGTCAGGGCGGCCAGCCACGCCTCATGTAGCTCGGATGCACCGGGCAGCCCCAGCAGCCGGGCCAGGTCGATGACCGCGTCGACGCGGGTATCGGCACCGGCCCGGTCCGGCACCAGACGCGACCGCAGCAGCAACTCGCACGCTAGTTGCAGCGCGTCGTGGTAGCGCTGGGCCTCAGTGCGCTCGTCTTCGGGGCCGGCCTTCTTGCCGAGGGAGTCCAGGACGGCTTGCAGGGCGGCGGTGCACTCGGGGGTGAGGCTCCCGTTCACCCGCCCGGCGTTGTCCAAGGTGGTCCCGAGCTTCAAGAACCGGTCGTCGAACCCGTCGTCGGGTTCGTCGGGGTCGGGGCCGGACTGCTGGCGCCATGTCTCGTAGGCAGCGCGGGCGATTATGGCCAGGTCTTCGAGGTTGGCGCCAGCCGAGGCGGTGTCGGCCAAGAGCTTGTCGACGTCGTGGCGCCAGTCGCCGGGCAGTCGGCGGGTCCACTCGGCCAGCTTCGCGGCCCACGACTGCGAGACCTCGCCAGCGGCGACGGCGTCCTCGATGACCGGGTGGTCGCGGAACTGGCGCATCTGCCGTACCTCGGCGGCAGCCGCCTGGCCGGTCATCCGGCCCCGGGCCCTCAGCCACGCGGTGGCCGACCCGTGCCCGTCGGCGGCGTAGGCCCGCTCGGCCTCAAACCGGGCCAGGATCGCTGCCCGAGCGGCGGCGAGCTTGCCGCTCAGCACGCCCACGGACTCCAAGACTCCGCCCAGCTCGGCAGGCAACAGGGACGCCGTGCCCGGGTCACGGAGGTAGCCCAGGGCGGCCTCCGCCATGCGCAGCGCGTCAGTGACGGTCACCGGTGCCGTATCGCCTTCAGTGCACATGCGGATCACCTCCCCCGAGGCCCGTTCCGTGGCATCTGCATTCGATTATGTCATCGAATACAAGTGGAGTCAATGAAGTAGCACCGGCAATTTAGACTCGTCCGGGAACGCGTGCCCGGCCCGCCGCGCTGAGCTGGTGCAGCGTCCAGCCGCGGCCCGCCGGGTCGAGCGGTAGGGTCAGCGCGGTGAAGATCTCCGCCGCGCGCCGGTAGGACATCCGGGCCTGGCCGGTCACCCGGCACACGTCCGCGACGGTAGCCCGGGCCGGCGCTCGCCGCTCGGTGACGAACACCGGTCCCCACGTCCGCCCGGCCAGCAGCCAGCGCAGCACCTGGCTGGTTCCCTCACGCCACTCGATGCCAGGGCCGGGCGGCTGGCCGCTTGCGCGCGGCCGGGCGTGGTGCCGCGACAGGTCAAGATGGTCGGCGTCCAGTGCCAGCACCTGCGCGGCGGGCGCCCCCGAGTCATGCAGGACCCGCCACATCGCGTGCTCGCGCAGGCTCGCGGGGAGCCGGAGGATGGCGTCGACCTGCTCCGCGCTTAGCGGCGCCCCGAGCGGGCCCGGGTGCTGGTGGCGCAGGCCGGCGGTCGGGTCGGCCCGGATCCAGCCCTGCTCTTGCCACCAGCCGGCGGCGCCGCGCAACGCCGACAGCTCCCGGTTGGCGGTGCGCGCTCCGGCCAGCGCAACCCGGGCCGCGAACGCCTCGGCCAGCCTGGCCGCGGCGTCCGGGTCGTCCAGCAGCGCGAGGGGCACGACAGGCGGCGCCGCCCCCCGGCGCTCGGGGCCGCGCGGGATCGGCTGGCCGATCAGCGGCCACGCCCAGCCGGCCAGTGAGATCCGGTACACCCGGCGCGACGCGCCGCCTAGCGCCGCCTGGTCGAGGTAACGGTCCATCGCGACCGCGTACTCCACCGGCGCTGACAATCCCATTTACCCATCATAACCGATTCTGAATGCGCATTTACTGCGGCAACGGTCCGTTACTGACAGCTATGTTTTGCCTTTTAATAGAAATGTTTGGCATGGTAGAACGCATGAGAAGCCTCGGGGTTTATTCATTGAATTACCGCAGTAAATTCCGCAACGGAAGAATGGGGGTTCTGGCCGAGCGTAACTTCCGCCTCTTTTACGTCGGGTATTCAGCGTCGCTGCTCGGCACCGCGATGTCATCGGTGGCGATCGCCTTCGCGGTGCTCGGCAGCGGCGGGACGCCGACGGAGCTCGGTGTCGTGTTCGCCGCGAACATCGCCCCGATGATCGCGTTCACGCTCGGCGGCGGCGCGCTCGCCGACCGGCTCGGCCGGCGGCCGGTCATGCTGGCCGCCGACGTGGCCCGTTGCGCGGCGCAAGGCGCCCTCGCCGCCACCCTGTACCTGGAGCAGCCGCGCCTGTGGCTGTTCGTGGCGGCCGCGCTGGTCGTCGGCGCCGGCAACGCGTTCTTCCAGCCCGCCCTGGCCGGCCTTCCCGTGCAGATCGCGCCGCCTGGCCGGCTGGGTGACGCCAACGCGCTGCTGGCCATCGCCCAGCCCGCCGGCCAGGTTGCCGGGCCCGCCCTGGCCGGGATCTTGATCGCGGCGACCAGCCCGGCCACGGTGATAGCGGTCGACGCGGCCACCTACGCGGTCAGCGCCGCCGCGCTGGCGATGCTGCGGTTCACGGTCGCGGTCCAGCCCGGGTCGCGGTCCCGGTCGCTGCTGCGCGACCTGGCCGACGGCTGGGCGGAGTTCACCGCGCACGCCTGGCTATGGGCCGGCACGGTCCAGTTCGCGCTGTTCAACCTGCTGACCTGGGGACCGTACCTGGTGCTGGGCCCGGTCGTGGCCCGTGACTACCTTGGCGGCGCCCGCGCCTGGGGTGCCATCGTGGCCTGCTACGGCGGCGGCGCCATCCTCGGCGGCCTGCTCGCGCTGGGCCGCCGTCCCCGGCGTCCGCTCGTGGTCGCCGAACTGGCCACGCTCGGCTTCCCGCTCCCGCCGCTCGCGCTTGCCCTGCACCTGCCCGCCGTCGCCGTGGCAGCCGGGGCGCTCCTGGCCGGGCTGGGATCGGCGTTCGGCGGCGCGCTCGACGCGACCGTGACGCAGCAGCGGGTACCCCAGCAGGCCCTGTCCCGCGTGGGATCGTTCAACCTGGTCGGCGCATTCGCGTTCGGCCCCGTCGCGTTCGCGGCCGCCGGGCCGGTGGCCGCCGCGTTCGGCGCGCGCGCCGTGCTCGGGTTCGGCGCCGCGTGGGCGGCGTTCGGCACCCTCGCCGTCGTCGCGGTGCCCTCCGTCCGCCGCATGACATGGCTGCCTGCCGACCCGCCGCGAACCGGTCATCAGGGAGTGGGCAGTGTGCGTACGTGAGACATGCCCCCACGCTACGAGCGGCATGGCGCAGGCCGCTATCGGGTGAAATGCCGGCGACCCGGCCTTACCGGGGGCGGGCCGGCGGCCAGCGAGCCGCGCGCGTAGGGGTAACTACCGAGTCGCCGTCGTGGCCGATCGCGTCCAGCCGCGTTACGGGGCCTCGGCGGCCAGCGCGGCCGGACGCAGGCCCGGCGCCAGCGCCAGCGTGACCGCGACGGAGGCCGCCGCCATGATCGCCATCGCCGTGGCCGGGGAGGTCCACTGGGCCACCGCCCCGGCCAGCGCCGCGCCGACGCCCTGCATGGCGAGCATGCCGGAGGACTGCAGCCCGAGGGCGTGCCCGCTGAGCTCGCCCGGGGTCAGCGCCACGAGCCGCTCCTGCAGCAGCAGGCTCGCCGCGTAGCCCACCGACGCCACGGTGGCGGCCGCCACCGCGACTGGCAACGGCGGGCTGGCGATGAAGGCCAGGTAGGGGACGCCCAGCAGCAGCCGCAGCCAGGGCCCCAGCCGCTCCCGCCATCCGGGGGGAATGAACCGGCCCGCCACGGTGTCCCCGGCGAGCATCCCCAGCGCGGCGCACGCGTACAGCAGCCCCGCGTGCCGGGGAGAGTAGGAGACGAACAGCGCCTCGCATCCGACGATCAGCCCGTTCGGCACCCACAGCGCCAGGAACACGCAACGGCGCGCCGCCGACGACCACAGCAGCCGGTTGGCCCGCCAGGTCGCGGCGACCGAGGGCCGCCCGGCGACCCGGGGCGGCCGGCGGCGCAGCCCGAAGCGGGTGGCGGCCGCGGCCGCGACGTACAGGGCGGCGCCGGCGATCAGCGTGCCGCGCGGCGACAACAGCGCCACCAGGACGCCGCCCGCCGCGAAGCCGCAGATCTGGAAGAAGCCGACGGACATGTTGAGAACCGAGCGTCCCAGCAGGAACCCCTCGGCGGGCAAGATCTCGGCCAGCAGGCCGTACCGCACCCCGCCGCCGAGTGAGTTGAGCACCCCGAGGGCCACCGCGATCGCGAAGATGGCCCCCACCGGGAGCCCGGGGATCGCCTGGGCGGCCGTGCCCAGCCCGTAGGCGAGGGAGATCCACGCCATCGCGGCGCGCGGCGGGAGCCGGTCGGCCGCCGACAGCAGCGCGGACGCGCCGGCCAGCTGCGCCAGTGACGGCCCGAACATGGCGAGGGCGGACAGCAGCGGCGACCTGGTCCGCGCGTACACGTACGTGCCGATCGCCAGCCCGCTTATCGTCGACGCCGCCACCTGGGCCGACGACGACGCGAACAGCGCCGTGAACTCAGGAGCCCGGAAGACCTCGGTGTAGGTGCGCACGCCGTCCAGCTTCGGCCGGGCCGGGCCAGGAGCGTAATGTTTCGCGTGGAGGCGAAACATCACGCACGGGAGCGGCGACGATGGGCTGGTGGCAGGTCAGCGCGGACACCCTCGCGGGCGGCCGCTTCATCGTCTCGCCGCTGGCTGAGGTCACGGCGAGCCTGATCACGTTGGTGCGGGGGACCGCGCCGCACGCCCAGGGCCGCGCCTGGCTTAACGCGCACCGGCCCGCCTACCTGGCGCTGCTGGCGGCCGACCCGGTCACTGCGGCCCTGGTGACGGCCGCGGTGGCGCCCCGCTGGATCGCCAGCCTGTTCACCATGCCGCCCCTCGGGCTCCCGGCCGGCCCCCTGGGGTTCCCGGGGACTCCCGAGGAAACCTTCACCGCCGAGCTCGCGCGCATCCGCGAGCTGCCGCCCGACCGGGCGCTCGCCGAGTTGTCCGTCGACATGGGCAGCGCGGTCCCGCCCTTCCTGCGCCGCCCGGACCTGCCCGGGCGAGCCGCTGACCTCCTGCGGTGGGTCTGGACGGAGGCCGTGCTCCCGTACTGGCCGCACCGGCGCCGGGTCCTGGAGGCCGACATCGTCGCCCGGACCGTGCGGCTGGCCCAGGGGGGCTGGGCCGCCGCGCTGGCGGACATGCGGCCGGGAATGCGCTGGCTAGGCGAGGGCCGGCTGCAGGTCAACGCGCGGGACTACCCGCCCCGCGAGATCTCCGGGTCTGCGCTGTTCTTCGTCCCCGTGACCCAGGATCACGGCTGGGTGTCGTGGGACGAGCCCTACCGGTATGCGGTCATGTACCCGTGCTCAGGCATCCTGGCCGGCCCGCCGGACCCCGGCCCGCCGGCGCGCGGCACGCCAGGTCACCGCGCCACCCCAGGACACGATGCGCGCGTGCCGCCGGCGCTCGGCGCCCTGATCGGCCCGGCCCGCGCGGGGATACTGATCCGGCTGGGCACCCCGAAGAGCACGACGCAACTCGTCGCGCTGACCGGGCAACCCCTCGGGTCGGTGGGCCGCCACCTCAAGGTCTTGCACGAGGCCGGGCTGGCCAGCCGCCGCCGCGCGGGCCGGTCGGTGCTGTACTACCGGACGCCCCTCGGGGACAGCCTGGTCACGGTTCGGCAGTTATCGAAGAGATGTTTGAGGAACATCGGCCCTCGGTGGTATGGTGCGACATCATGGTCTATCGAACTGGAGGGCTAACAATGCCAATGGCGCACTCGGCTGACTCCGACGACCAGGAGCTGTCCCGCCGTCAGCGGGAGATCCTCCAGTTCAACGGGGACTTCATCCGCGATAACGGATACCCGCCGACCATGCGCGAAATCGCCAGCGGGGTCGGGCTGGCCAGCCCGTCGAGCGTCGCCTACCAGGTATCGGCGCTTAAGAAGAAGGGATACCTGAGCCATTCCGCACGGCGGTCCCGCAGCGCCGTCGTCCGGGTCGCCGCCCCGGGCCAGGGTGACGCCGGGACAGTCCCGGTGCCGCTCGTGGGGTCCATCCACGCCGGCGACACGACGCTCGCGCGCGAGGAGCTGGGGGAGGTCATCTCGCTGCCTGAGCAACTCGTCGGGGGCGGCGATCTCATCATGCTCCGGGTCGTCGGCGACTCGATGATCAACGCCGCGATCACCGACGGCGACATGGTCGTCGTCCGCAAGGAGACGGACGTGGTGAACGGCGACATCGTCGCCGCGACCTTCCGCAGCGGGACGTCGGACGACGACGAGGCCACCGTCAAGACGTTCCGGAAGATCGACGGCCGCGTCTGGCTCTTCCCGCAAAATCCCGACTACGCGCCCATCCCCGGGGACGACGCGAGGATCATCGGCAAGGTCGTCACCGTGTTGCGCAAGCTCTAGCCGGCTAGGCCCGCAGCTCAGAGCGGGATCCGTGAAATTGTGGCCGCGCCTGTTCCCGTCCGCCCGCAACTCGTGCACTATGCCTCCAAGGGCAGCGTCTCCAATGGGCAGCGCCTCCAATAACAGCGGAGCCCCTCAAGCCAGGGCGGACAGCAGCGGAGGACGGCATGAGCGGCGAGGTCGGCAGGTTCGCGGAATTCGACCACGTGATCGTCGGCGCCGGCTCGGCCGGCTGTGTCATCGCCCGGCGACTGGTTGACGCCGGGCGCAAGGTCGCGCTCATCGAGGCAGGCGGCCCGGACACCAACCCGGCGATCCACGTGCCCGGCCGGGCCTGGGAGCTGTGGAACTCCCCGCAGGACTGGGCGTACACCACCGAACCGCAAGAGCACTCCCGCAAGGCGCAGGTCTTCTGGCCGCGCGGCAAGGTGGTCGGCGGGTCAAGCTGCCTCAACGGCATGATCTACGTCCGCGGCGCCCGCGAGGACTTCGACAACTGGGCCTACAACGGCGCGGTCGGCTGGGCGTATGAGGACGTCTTGCCGTTCTTCCGCAGGTCCGAGGATTTCGAGGACGGCCCGAACGCCTTCCACGGCGCCGGCGGCCCGCTCCCGGTCACCCGCAACCACGACCCGAACCCGGCCACGGTCTCCTTCATCGACGCGGCCGCCGAGTACGGTATCCCGCGCAACGACGACTGCAACGGCGAGTCCATCTTCGGTGTCGGCCTGGCCCACCTGAACGTCCGCGGCGGCCGCCGGATGAGCGCGTGGACGTCCTTCGTCCTGCCCGTCATCGACAACCCGCTGCTCACCGTGATCACCGGCACCCAGGCCCAGTCCCTGCTGTTCGACCGGGCCGGCCGGGTAGCGGGAGTGCGGGTGGCGGAGGGCGGAACGATATGGTCATCCCCAACGCGACCGGCCGCGGACGCGTCGCAACCCGCCCCCGCGGAGGTCTGGTCGGCGGGCGACGTGATCATCTCCAGCGGCGTCATCGGCTCCCCGCAGCTGCTGCTGCTGTCCGGGATCGGCCCGGCCGACGACCTGAGCCCGCTCGGCATCGACGTCCGCGCGGACCTGCCCGGCGTCGGGGAGAACCTGCACGACCACGCGCTGGCGACCACCTTGTACGCCTCCGCCAGGGAGATCCCGCCGGGCACCGCGAACAACCTGGAGGCGCACTTCTTCGCCGCCAGCGACCCGGCGATGGTCGCGCCCGACCTGCAGCCGCTGATGTCGCATTTCCCGATGCCGGTGGAGGGCTACCCGGTGCCCGACTACGGCTGGGGCTACGCGATCGTCGCCGGGATCATCCGGCCGCTGAGCCGCGGCCGGCTGTGGCTGCGCTCGGCCAACCCGGCGCAGGCGCCTGCCGTGGACCCGCACTACCTGGAGGACCCGGCGGACGTGCGGGCACTGCTGGCCGCGCTGACGATGTCCCGCGAGGTCGGCGCGGGCGCCGCGCTCAAGGACTGGCGGGCCAGTGAGATCGCGCCCGGCCCGGATGTCCGGACGCGGGAGGAGCTCGCCGAGTACGGCATGCGGAACCTGATCAGCTACCACCACCAGGTCGGCACCTGCAAGATGGGCATCGACCGGCTGGCGGTCACCACGCCGGACCTGCGCGTCCACGGAGTTGACGGCCTGCGCGTCGCCGACGCCTCCGTGATGCCCGCGGTCACCTCTGGCAACACCAATGCCGCCTCCGTCATGATCGGCGAGCGCTGCGCGGATTTCCTCTGCTTACCCGGGGATACGCACCCCCCCAGGCTCTGCTTACCCGGGGATACGCACCACCCCCAGGCTCTGCTTCCCAGGGGGCTTCGCCCTCCTCGACCCTCAAGCCGGTAACTCATATATGTTTGGGTTTTCCAGTGCTATTACACCGGAAAACCCAAACATATAGTCGAGGAGCTTGGCTGAAACGGAATGGCGGATGGCTTCCGGGCAGCGGCTCCGTTGACTGGACCCGTCGGCGCGCAGGGCTCAGCGCACGCGCGCTCGGGCCAGAAGGCGGGTGAGGGGCCGGGTTCGCGGCTGGAACGTCGCGCCGCCGGCGGCCGGGAGGACCGGGGGAGTCGCGAACGCGGGCTCGCCTTCGAGGTCCACGGCGGCCAGCGGCGCGACCGCGGCCGCGTCGCGGCGGGTCAGCGGGGGCAGGTTCCACTTCTCCTCGATCAGCCGCAGCACCGAGGTGTGGTCGTAGACGGTGGAGTCGACGAAGTCCGGCCGCGCGTAGGGGGACACGATCACGGTCGGGACCCGGAACCCGAGCCGGTCGAAGGCGGGCGGGCCGTCGTCGGCGTTGGCCAGCCGGGCCAGCTGCACGCGGACCCACGGGATGGCGCTGGCCGCCGCCCGCAGCCAGGACTGCAGGCCGAGCTGCCAGTTGCGGCCCTCGACGTCGTCCGGCGGGACCGCCGCCGGCGGGGGGACGTGATCGTAGTAGCCCCCGTGCTCGTCGTAGGTCCAGATCAGCAGCGTGTCCGCCCATCCGGGGCCGTGCATCACCGCGTTGACCACGGCGGCCGAGAACGCCTCGCCCTCGGTGATGTCCTGCGGGTTCTCCTCGGAGTACAAGCCGAAGTCGGGGTCCACGATCGACACCGCAGGCAGCGTCCCGGCGGCCGCGTCCGCGAAGAACGCCTGCGTGGACCGCAGGTGCCGGGCGGCGCGGGCCAGCCCGAGCGGGTACAGGTCGGCGGTGAACGACTTGTTGCCGCGCGCCGCGTTCACCACGCCGGGCAGCCAGTGGCCCACCTGGGCGAGCCGGCGCAGCGCCAGCAGCCCGCCGGTGCCCAGCAGCCGCCGCATGATGACGGTGACCGGGTGGACGTTGTGGTAGTTGACCCACGAGATGTCATGCGAGGACAGCGCGTCGAAGATGGTGCCGGCCGCAGGGTAGTCCACCATGTCCCAGGGCAGGTCGTCGATGAGCCCGTGCGCGGTGCCCGCGATGAGGAACCGCCGGTTGGGGAAGGTCGGGCCCAGGCACGAGCAGAACCACCGGTCGGCCAGCGGGAACGTCCGCGCCAGCCCGTGGTAGAACGGCAGGTCCTCCTCGGTCCAGTACCCCATCGGAACCGCCGGGTCGCCCCCCGGTACCTGGGCGTACACGCTGGTCGCGAACCCGTCGTTGGCCCCCCCGGCGTACTGGACGTGACTCGCGTTCCAGGCCTGCGTCGGGTCGCCGGGCGACTGCGTCGTGGCGGTGAAGTGATGCAGGGGAACCCGCTGCCCGTTTGGCAAGACATTGACGGCACTGGGCGCGCCGTCGGGGCCAAGCGGCAGCCCGTCGCCCCGCCTGGACAGGCCAGGCCCGGTGAGGGTGCCCAGGTAATTGTCGTAGGAGTGGTTCTCCTGCATGAGCACCACGATGTGCTTGATCTTGGGGATGAGGTCGGTGCCGGACGGCAGGTCGGGCCGCGGCCGCGTCCCGAACGGTGCCCGCAGCGCCCGCCGCTGGATCTGCCGCTTCTCCAGCCGCTCCCACATCGAGGCGAACCTCCCAAGGCATCCTGATTTCAGGGCAATCATGGCATCGTCTGGCCGGGAAAGGCGACAAGCGCGCCGAAGCGCCCGTGTTGATCGGTATGCCTTCATGGCGTGCTCTGGGCCGCCGTGATTAACTAGCAGGTGAGCCGACGGCCGCAGTTATCGATTTTCGCCCGATTCGCGACCGAGTGTCGAGAGTCGGGCGCGGTCGATCGCCGGCTAAGCCGAGCCGCCCGCCGCATGACGTTATCTGATCGTGACAAACATATGGGTATCTCCAGTCACTGGGGTTCCTCTGGCCTGGTAGACGGCTCGCAGTGCCGCTACGCTGCTGCGCAGTCGGCGAAAGGGCAATCAACGTCGGGAATGCGGGGAGCTAACCGATGCAGAAGTGCTTTATCGTCTCGCCCGAGGACCTGAGGAAAGCAGCGCCAGACGAGGAAGTAGAGCCTGGCGCGGCGCCCCTGTACGCGGCGCCGGCGATCCTCCAGCGGCACGCGGCGCGCGTGCTGGACTCCGACGCCGACGATGACGACGCGCAATGGCCAGCGCCGTTGCCTACCGTGTACCGGGCGCGGACCTTGCTGTTGCCGCCTGACCTGCACGATGAGGAGAGCCTGGGCAAGATCAACGAGGTTCTCCGCGACGTCGGCATGAGCCTTGTTCCCGTCCCGGCCGAGCCCGATCCCGCCGCGGAGGCGGGGATCGCCGTGGCCCGCCCCGCCGTGCTGCAGCACGCCGCCGACAACACCGGCGACGTCGACGCCGGGAAGGCGCTGGCCGCGCTGCGCGCGGCCGCCCGGGCCGGGCGCCGCGACGGCCAGCCGGCGCTGAGAGCCGAGGACGTGGCGCGGATCTCGCTGGAGCACGTGCTCACGAGCGCGGCCATCACGGGCGAGCCCATCGTGCACAGCAACATCGCGGGCGGGCCCATCGTGCACAGCAACGCCGCGGACGGCGAGCCGATCGTGCACAGCAACGCCGCCATCGCCTCGTACTTGTACGCCTCCCAAGACGCGCGCACCCCGGTCGACATCGCCATGCCGGCCCCAGCCCGCAAGTCAGCCGCGCAGTCCGCCCGGCAGTACGGGCGGCGGCCGGTGATCGCGGTGCTGGACACCGGCATCCGGGCCCACCCTTGGCTCGACGTGAAGACGGGGCCGGATTACCAGGCGTACGGGTACGCGTCCGAGCGAGACACCTTCGGATGCGTGGACGACGGGTTCATCCAGGTCGACCAGGGCATGCAGGACGCCATCTACGCGCGCTCCAAGCACGTCAGGGACGTGAAGTCGGCCCGGATCAGGTACCCGTGGGATGAGTCGGTGGAGACTCAGAGCGTGCTTCCCGTGGTCGACTCCCACACCGGGCACGGAACGTTCATCGCGGGCATCGTCCGTCAGGTGGTGCCCGACGCCACGGTGCTGAGCATCCGGATCATGCACGGCGACGGCGTCGTCTACGAGGGTGACCTGCTGCACGCCCTGGCCCTGGTCGCGGCCCGCGTGCAGAGGTCCCACGACAGCGGCGACCCGGCCCTCATGATCGACGCGGTGTCGCTGTCCCTTGGCTACTACAACGATTCCTACGGCAGCCGGGCTTACACGTCAGAGCTGCGGCGGCTCATCGACAGGCTGCTGGGGCTGGGAGTCGTGGTCGTCACGGCGGCCGGGAACGCCACCTCGCGCCGCAGGTACTACCCCGCCGCGTTCGCGGGCAGGCCCGTCGCCGACGGGCACCTCCCGGTGCTCAGCGTCGGGGCGCTGAACCCCAACGGCTCGCGGACCGCCTTCAGCGACGCCGGCCGGTGGGTCCGGGCCTGGGCTTCCGGCGCGGCGGTGGTCAGCACCTTCCCGGCCGACGTGAACGGCCCTGGCAGCCCCGACATCGAGGTTCCCGGGGAGACGCTGTCGGCCACCGTCCAGTCACTGGACCGTGACGACTTCCGCGGCGGGTTCGTCGTGTGGAGCGGCACGTCCTTCTCGGCGCCGGTGCTGGCGGCGTACGTGGTGCGGGCCATGCTCGACCCGCTCAGCGCGCCCGCCCCCGAGGCCAGCCTGCGCCTGGACAAGCCGGGTGCCCGGGCTGCCACCGACCGGGCCCTGCGGGCCATCCAGCACCTGCAACCGTCGGCATGATCATGGTGGACAACGGAGTCACGGTGCCCGGGCGGGTCAGCGAAGACGATCGCCGCGCGCGTATCGCGGGCCTGGTGAGCGCCGCCCGCGACGGTCACCCGGAGGCGGTCTCCGAGCTGGTGTCCGAGCTGACGCCAGTGCTGTGGCAAGTGGCCCGGGCCACCGGGCTCGGCCAGTCGGACGCCGAGGACGTCATCCAGACCGTGTGGATGTCCTTGCTGTCGCACCTGGAGGGCATCCACACCCCGGCCGCCCTCACGGCCTGGCTGGTGATCACCACCCGGCGCGAGGCCTGGAGGGTCAAGAAGGCGGATCGCAAGCAGTCGCCGGCGGACCAGGAGTGGCTCATCGCGATCCCGGACCCGCGGCCAGGCTCCGAAGAGAGCGTGATCATGGCTGAGGAGTACCGCCAGCTGTGGGCGGCCTTCCTCACGCTGCCGCAGCGATGTCAGGAACTGCTGCGAATCGTGGCCTTCGTGCCTCGTCCCGACTACGACGAGGTGGCGGCCACCCTTCACATGCCACGCGGCAGCGTCGGGCCGACGCGTGGCCGGTGCCTGGATAAACTGCGGACCGCCTTGGGGCCAGAGGAGGGCATCCGATGATCGCCGATGACGCTGGCCTGACCGCCGCGATACGCGACGTGTTCGAGTCGGTGGACCCCATGCCCGCTGGCTTGCCGGAGCGCATCCAGTTCGCGATCGCGCTGCGCGACCTGGACGCGGAGCTCGCTCGCTTCGCGAGTGAGTCCGATGAGGCGGCAATCGCGGTTCGCGGCATGGAGGAAAGCCGGACGATTACCTTCGACAGCGACAGCCTCACGATCATGATCAGGATCGATGGCAACGCTGACGGGACCGTGCGGGTCGATGGCTGGCTGGCGCCGGCCCAGGCGGGCCGGGTGGAGATGCGCAGGGTGGACAACTCAATCGCGGTCACCGCGGACGAGGCGGGAAGGTTCGCCTTTCTCAGCGTGCCGCGGGGCACGGCCCGGCTCATCGTCGGGCTCTTGGGCGAGGGCAATAACGGCCGCCCGAACGGTGAGAAATCGGTGATCACCCCAGCGTTGATTCTGTTAGCGGCCGAGTGACGACACCCGAGGAACGCGCGAAGGCCGCATACGACAGCGGGGTGCAGGCGGGCAACTCCGGTCATCCCGCCGTAGCCGCGCGCCTGCTGCGCGACGGGCTGGCTGAGATCGGCTGGCGCGCGGACCCCGGTCAGGGCGACGGCGAGGTGCTCCCGCGGCACCGCGCGCTGGCGGGGCGGATGCTCATGAGCCTGGCGTACATGGAATCCGAGCAAGGGCACGTCCGTTACGGCCTGGCGTTGCTCGATCAGGCGCAGCGTCACGCCGCCGCCCCCGATGACGGGATCTTGCTGTCGCAACGGGGGCTGCTGCTGCTGCGCGTTGGCCGCCTGGCCGAGGCGCTCGCCCAGTTCACGGCGGCCGAGCCGCTGCTTGGTGGCGAACCGGAGCGCCTGGCCATCGTGCTGCTGAACCGCGGGGTCCTGCACCTGACCTCCGGGGAAGTCCAGCTCGCCCGCAGCGACCTGCTGCGCGCGCGCGACGTCGCGATGATCGCCGGCAAGGAGCTGATCGCGGCGAAGGCCACTCATAACCTCGGTTATTGCGACCTGCTGTGCGGCGATATCCCGTCGGCCCTCAGCCTACTGGACGCGGCGGCCGCCATCTATGAGCGAGACGCGCCCGGCAACCTGCCGGTGCTGGCCACCGACCGGGCCCGGGTGCTGCTCGCCGCCGGAATGGCGGGGGAGGCCTCAGCCGAGCTCGATAGCGCCATCGGCGCGTTCCGCAAGCAGCGCGAGGACCAGTACTGCGCCGAGGCTGAGCTGGAACGGGCGCAGGCGGCGCTGGCGACCGGTGACCTCACTGCCGCCCGCCGCTGGGCGAACATCGCCATGCGCCGTTTCCGCGCGCGCGGAAATCACGCCTGGGCCGGGCTCGCCGAGCTCACCCGGCTGCGGGCGAGCATCGATGACGCCGGCCGGCGTCCCAGCGGCGGCCACGGGGCGCGCGTGCGCAGCCCGGCCAGGGTCGCGGCCGAGGCCGGGGAACTGGCCCAGCGGCTGCGCGGCCATCACCTGCGCGCCGACGCGACCCTCGCCACCTTGATCGCCGCCCGCGCGCTGATCGCGGCCGGGCGCCTCGACGACGCCGCCAGCCGGCTGGCCGCGGTCGGCGCCCGGGGGCTTCCGCTCGACATAACGCTGCTGCGCCGGCTGGCCCGGGCCGAGCTCGCCGCCCGCGGCGGGCACAAGGGCATCGTCTTGGCCGAACTGCGCGCCGGGCTGGCCAGGCTGCACGACCGGCGCGGGCAATCCGGCAGCCTCGACCTGCAAACCGGGGCCGCGGCCCTCGGCACCCAGCTCGCCGACATGGGGCTGCGCTGCACCCTTGACCACGGCTCGGCGCGGCAGGTATTCGCCTGGATGGAGCGCTCACGCGCCCAGGCCTTCCGGGTCAAGCCGGTACGGCCACCCGATGACCCCGAAGAGGCCGCGCTGCTCGCCGAGCTGCGCCAGCTCGCCATCCTCATCAGGACCGCCGAGCTCAACGGGGCGCCTGACGCCAGGGCAAGCGCGCGCCGCGCCGAACTGCGGCGCCGGGTCCGGCAGCGCCGGTGGCGCTCCAGCGGCGCGGGCACCGCCATTGACGTGGCCACCCCGGCGCGGGTGGGGGAGGCGCTGGCCGCCAGCGGCCAGGTCCTGGCCGCGCTCTTGACGCGAGACGACGACATGCTCGCGGTCACCATCAGCGGCCAGCAGGTCAAGCTGGTCACGCTGGGCGACTTCGCCAGGGCGACCGAGGCCACCCGCAAGCTCACCGCCGATCTCGACGCGCTGGCCGGACGCACGCTCCCGGCCCGGCTGGCGGCGGTCATCCGCGACTCGATCAAGAACCAGACCGCCATCCTGGAAGCGGAGATCATCAAGCCGCTGCGCCCGGTGCTCGGGGACCACGGCCTTGTCCTCATCCCGACCGGCCCGCTGGCCGGCGTTCCGTGGTCCATGCTCCCCAGCCTGCACGCCCGCCCGGTCACGGTCAGCCCGTCGGCCACGCACTGGCTCGAGAGCTGGCGGCGGCTCACCGGAACCGCCGCGCACCCGGCCCTGGCGGCCGCCCCCGCGCTGGTAGCCGGCCCGGGCCTGGCCTACGCGGTGCCCGAGGTCGCCGAGCTAGCGCAGGTGTACCCGGGCACCAGCCCGCTCACCGGCGACGACGCGACCGTGGACGCGACCTTGAGCGCCCTGGACGGCACGGAGCTGGGGCACCTGGCCGTGCACGGCCATCACGACCGCGACAACGTCTTGTTCTCCAGCCTCGACCTCGCCGACGGGCCGCTGATGGCCTACGACATCCAGACGCTGCGCATGCCGCCCCGCCAGGTGGTCCTGTCGGCCTGCGACGTGGGCCGGGCCGTCGTCCGGCCGGGCGATGAGATCCTCGGCTTCACCGCCGCCCTCCTGCATGCCGGCACCCCCACCGTCATCTCCAGCGTCACCCGGGTCGCCGATGACATCGCCCCCGCCATCATGACCGCCTACCATCGCGCGCTCCGCAAGGGCCTGCGCCCGGCGGAGGCCCTGGCCGACGCCTCCGCCGCCGATCCCCTCTCCCCGTTCGTCTGCTTCGGGGCAGGTTGAGCCACCTAGGCTGAGGCACCTGGGCGAAGCCGCCCGTATTCCGTGGATTTCAACGTATCCAGCGGCGGCCCGCCTCCTCTTAACCGGTGAGTGGGGAAGGCTGGCGCTGGCTCCCTCCGGGGGGACAGTCGCCAGCCAGGGGCAGCGGCGGTGCGGGAGCCAACCGGGGAGGCTTACCCGCGCCGCCGCGCTTTCGCGGGCCTGGCGGCGATCTGCGGTTACCATCTGGTAATCCCAAGCCGGCCACGATAAGAATGTCGGCATGACCACGACGGAGTGGCGCCAGCCGCCTGCTGATGTGGCGGCCAAGCGCGCGGAGATCCTCGCGGAGATCGCCGGAACGACCCTGATGTCCGTCTACGCGGAAACGGCCGAGGCGCACGGGGATAGCGAAGCCCACCGCTGGCAGGATGCCAGCGGCGGCTGGCAATCGCTGAACTACCGGCAGGTCCGCGAGAAGGTCAGGCACGCCGCGCTCGGCCTGCGCGCCATCGGCTTGCGGCCCGGCGAGTTCGCCGTGATCTGGTCCCGCAACCGCTCCGAGGCGACCATCGCCGATTACGCGGTCATGCACGCCCGCGGCATCCCGGTGTTCCTCTACAACACCCTCGCCCCCGAGCAGGCCGCCTACATCACCGGGCACTGCGCGGCGACCGTCGCCATCGTGGAGGACCGCGAGTACCTGGCCAAGCTGCTCAGCGTCCGCGACCAGCTGCCCGCGCTGCGCGAGATCGTCCTCATCGACGGCCAGCAGGACGGGACCCGCGGCTGGGAAGACGTGCTCGCGCTCGGCCGCGCCGACGATGAGCGTGACCCGGGACTGTTCGACGCCACCTGGCAGCAGGTCACCCTGGATGACCTGGTCACGCTGATCTACACCTCGGGCACCACCGGGCAGCCCAAGGGCGTCATGCTCACCCAGCGCAGCGTGCGCGCCTATCAGGTGGCGGTGGACCAGATCCTCCCGTCGGAGCTGCGCAGCGACCTCGAGGGCGACCTGCGGATCGTCACGTACCTGCCGATGGCGCACGTCACCGGGCGCAGCGTGGACCACTGGGGGCCGATGACCATCCCGACCACGCTGTGGTACTGCCCCGACCACCTGAAGGTCATCGAGGTGGCGGCGCAGGCCCGGCCGACGCTGATGTTCGGCATCCCGCGAGTGTGGGAGAAGCTGCACTCCGCGTTGCGGGCCGGCATGGCCGCCTTCGGGCTGCCGGTCGAGCCCGAGGCCGTCGCGGGCCTCCCGGCCGAGGTCAAGCAGGCGATCCTTGCCCGGCCGGGTCTTGACGCCTGCCGCATCGCCTCCACCGGCTCCGCGCCGATCGACCCGGCGATCATCGAGTTCTTCCGGGCGCTGGGCGTGCCGCTCACCGAGGGCTGGGGCATGACCGAGCTGTCCAACGCGGCGACCCTGGCCGCGCCCGATCGCGCCCGGGTCGGGACGGTCGGCACGCTGCTGCCGGGGATGGAGGCGCGGATCGCCGACGACGGCGAGATCTTGATCCGCGGCCCGCTGGTGATGAGCGGCTACTACAAGGACCCGGAGCGGACCGCCGAGGCGGTGGACCCCGACGGCTGGATGCACACCGGCGACATCGGGGAACTTGACGCCGACGGGTACCTGAAGATCACCGACCGCAAGAAGGAGCTGATCATCACCTCCGGAGGGAAGAACATCTCCCCGGCGCTGGTGGAATACCAGCTCCAGCGGCACCCGCTGATCGGCCAGGCCTGCGCCATCGGCGACCGCCGGAACTACCTGAGCGCGCTGCTGGTCCTCGACACCGAGTCGGTGAGCGCCTGGGCGGCCGAGAACGGGATCGAGGCGGCCAGCCCCGGCGAGCTCGCCGCCGACCCCCGGCTGCTCGCCGAGATCGACCAGGCGGTGACGGAGGCCAACTCGCACCTGGCCCGGGTGGAGCAGGTGCGGCGATACAAGGTCTTGCCCGATGAGTGGACCTCGGCGACCGGCGAGCTCACCCCCACCCTCAAGAAGCGCCGTCGCGTGATCGTCGAGCGCTACGCCCAGGAGATCGACGACCTGTACGCCTGACCGCTACGCCGTCAGCTCGCGTTCCAGGGGAGTGCGGAAGCGGGGGGTTACCCGAGCGTCGCCGAGCCACGCCTGCAGTCGCGCGGCCTCGGCTTCGACGGCTTTAACGGCGTCCGCGCCGGCGTCCTCCAGCATCCGGAACACGACCTCGCCGGTGGCGCGCTGCGCCCAGCCGCCGGCGATCCGGCCATCCCACCAGATGCTCGGGCCGACGTTCCCGGTCCGGTCGAACAGCGCCGGGCCGTGCGCGCCGAGGAACCACTCGCGCGACTGCCACCCCATCGGCGTCGGGTCCAGCGCGGGCAGCAGCACCGCGCCCGGCGCGCAGGCCGGCACCGGCTCGGTATCGGTGGCCAGCGCCACGCCCGGCCGCCCGTCCAGGTCCACCTCGGTGACCGGAAGCGCGGCGAGGGCCGCCTTGGCCTGCCCGGCCGTCCACCCCGCCCACCACTGCAGGTCGGCGGCGGGCGCGGGCCCGAACGCGAGCAGCCACCGGCGGGCCAGCTCGGCCCGCGCCGCCGCGGCGGTCAGCGTCGATCCGAGCAGGCCCGCCGGGTCACCGCCCGCGGCCGCGGCGCCGACGCTGCCCGCGTAATCCCGGGGCTCGGGCATCCACGACTGCGCCGGGAACCACCTGAACTGGCCCGACGACCAGCCGCCGCGCCGGTGGCCGCGTACGATGAGCCCCTCGGCGGACAGCAGCATCAGCACCCGGCTGGTGATGTTCGCCGTGCCGCCGTAAGACTTGCCGGGCGCGTACTCCAGCGTGGTCCGCAGCCGTGGCTCCTGCGCCGACAAGTCCGCCGCGAACCCGCTGCCCAGCGCGGTCAGCGCGCGCAGCACGCCCTCGCTGACGTCGCGCAGCCAGGCGGCGGCGTCACCGTCGCCCACCCCGCCCTTTTCCAGGTCCCGCTCCAGCCCCTGGCGCATCCGCCGGGCCACGTCATCGGTGCAGGCCCGCTGCACCACGGGGACCAGCGGAGCCGGGACCAGGAACATCGTGCGCCGCATGCCCAGCATCCGGATGACCTCGCGCCGGGCGTAGATCGCCTCATCCAGCTCATCGGCGCCGGCCAGCCGGGTCCGCGCCCACGCGGACAGGTACACCGTCACCGGGTCGGTGGCGTGCAGCACGATCATCGCGCTGACGGCGCTCGTCACCGACTCCGCGGGCTGGCTCAGGTGATGGCGGGCGACCAGCCGCGCCCGCCGCTGCTCCACGCTGACCTTCGGCGTCATGCTCGCCTCCAGGGGTGACTGCGATGCCGGCGCCTCACGGTCCGTGCGGCGGTGCCGTTGACGCGTTTCCAGTGACGACGGTAGCGCCTGTCTCCTCGTCGCCGTGCACGCAAGCGCGCAGCCCGGCCGCGGTCATCGCCGCCGCCATCGTGGCGGCCTGCCGCTCACTCGTCTCGACCAGCACGACGCCGCCGGGCGCGAGCCATCCCGGCGCCTGGGCGCAGACACGGCGCAAGACCGCCAGCCCGTCGTCCCCGCCGTCGAGCGCGACCCGCGCCTCATGGTCACGGGCCTCCGGTGGCATGAACGGTATCTCCCCGGTCGGCACGTAGGGGGCATTGCAGATCAGCACACCGACCAGTCCCCGCAGGCGGGCGGGCAGCGGCGCGAACAGGTCCCCCTGATAGACGTGCCCCCCGGCCGGCTCCACGTTCCGCCGCGCGCACGCCACCGCCGCCGGGTCGAGGTCGGCGGCGTGCAGTTCGGCGGGCCAGCCGCCCGCGTCGCCGAGCTCCCCCAGCACGGCCAGCCCCAGCGCCCCGGTCCCGCAGCACAAGTCCACGATGACAGGGCCCGTCGCGAGCGAGATCGCCGTCTGGACGAGGAACTCGCTGCGCCGGCGCGGCACGAACACCCCCGGGTCCACGAGGATCCGCAGGCCCCGGAACTCGGCCCAGCCGATCACCTGCTCCAGCGGCAGCCCGCGCTCCCGCGCGGCGACCATGGCCTCCAGCTCACCCGGCGACCCGGCCGCCCCGGCCAGCAGCGCGGCCTCATCCTCGGCGAACACGCATCCAGCGGCCCGCAGGCGACCGACGACGCCGGGCGCGGGAGCGGGCATGGTCACGAAGCGGGGCCCACGGCGGTGACGTGGATGACGGCGGTGCCCTCGGCGTCGGAGGCGGGCAGGTCGACGAGCGCGCTGATGCCCCAGTCGTGGTCGCCCGCCGGGTCATCGAAGATCTGGCGCACCGTCCACTCGCGCGGTCCTTCCTCGGTCACCAGCATCGCCGGGCCGCGGGCGTCGGGGCCGGTGCCGATCTCGTCGTACTCCCCGAAGTACTCCTCCAGCGCCGACTCCCAGTCGCGCGCGCGCCAGCCGTCGGCGCCGTCCAGCTCGCCGAGCTCGTCGTAGCGCCGCAGCGCGGCCAGGGTGACCCGGCGGAACAGCGCGTTGCGGACCAGCACCCGGAACGCCCGGGGGTTGGCCGTCACGCCCTTTGGCGGCGCCTTCACCGCGGCCAGGGCGGATTCCGGGTCGTCATCGGGATGGGTCAGCTTCTCCCACTCATCGATCAGCGAGGAGTCGACCTGCCGGACGAGCTCGCCCAGCCACTCGATCAGGTCAAGGAGCTCTTCGGTCTTGGCCTCGTCGGGAACGGTCTGCCGAAGCGCCCGGTAGGCGTCGGCCAGGTAGCGCAACACGATGCCCTCAGACCGGGACAGGCTGTAGAAGTGCACGTACTCGCCGAACGTCATGGACCGCTCGTACATGTCGCGGACGACGGACTTCGGCGACAGCTCGTAGTCGGCGACCCACGGGTGGCCGCGCCGATAGATCTCGTAGGCGGCGGTCAGCAGCTCATCGAGCGGCTTGGGCCAGGTCACCTCCTCCAGCAGCTCCAGCCGGGTCTCGTAGTCGATGCCGTCGGCCTTCATCGCCGCGACGGCCTCGCCGCGGGCGCGGAACTGCTGCGCGGACAGCACCTGGCGCGGGTCGTCCAGGGTCGCCTCGATGACCGACAGCACATCCAGCGCGTAGGCGCTGGCGTATCCCGCCGCCGCGGCGCCCTCGTTCTGTATGGGCTGTTCCCTGGTGAGGAGCTCGATCGCGGCCAGGGCGAACGGCGACAGCGGCTGGTTCAGCGCGAAGTCGTACTGGAGGTCGACCGTGACGCGCACGGACCGTCCCTCCTGATCTGGCTCCGCCAGGCGCTCCACCACGCCCCCGGCCAGCAGCGCCCGGTAGATCTCGATTGCCCGGTGCACGTGCTTGCGCTGCCGGTCGCGGGGCTCGTGGTTGTCGCGCAGCAGGTGCTTCAGGGCCGCGAACGCGTTCCCGGGCCGCTCGATCACGTTGAGGATCATCGCGTGGGTGACGATGAAGCTGGAGGTCAGCGGCTCCGGGCTGGAATCCCGCAACCTCTCGAAGGTCGGCTGGCCGTAGCCGATGAAGCCGTCGGGTGGCTTCTTCTTGACGACCTTGCGCCGGGCCTTCGGGTCATCGCCCGCCTTGGCCAGCGCCTTCTCGTTCTCGATGACGTGCTCGGGGGCCTGCACGACGACCCGCCCGACGGTGTCGTACCCGGCCCGCCCGGCCCGGCCGGCGATCTGGTGGAACTCGCGGGCCTGCAGCAGCCGGGTCTTCTTGCCGTCGAACTTCGACAGCGACGTGAACAGCACGGTCCGGATCGGCACGTTGATGCCGACGCCGAGCGTGTCGGTGCCGCAGATCACCTTCAGCAGGCCGGCCTGCGCCAGCGTCTCCACCAGGCGCCGGTACTTGGGCAGCATCCCGGCGTGATGCACGCCGATCCCGTGCCGGACCAGCCGCGACAGCGTCTTGCCGAACCCGGAGGCGAACCGGAAGTCGCCGATCAGCGCGGCGATCCGCGCCTTCTCCTCCTTGCTGCACACGTTGACGCTCATCAGCGCCTGCGCCTGCTCCAGGGCCTGCGCTTGGGTGAAGTAGACGATGTAGACCGGGGCCTGGCCGGTCGACAGCAGTTCCTCCAGCGTCTCGTGCAGCGGCTGGACCAGGTAGGAGAACACGAGCGGGACGGGCCGCTCGGCGTTGGTGATCACGGCCGTCTCCCGCCCGGTGCGCCGGGTGAGGTCATCTCGGAAGAACGAGACGTCGCCGAGCGTGGCCGACATCAGCACGAACTGCGCCCGCGGCAACTCGATGAGCGGCACCTGCCAGGCCCAGCCCCGGGAGGGGTCGGAGTAGAAATGGAACTCATCCATCACGACCTGGCCAGCGTCGGCGTCCGCGCCGTCGCGCAGCGCGATGTTCGCCAGCACCTCGGCGGTGCAGCAGATGATCGGGGCCTTGCCGTTGACGCTGGCGTCCCCGGTCATCATGCCGACGTTGGCGGCACCGAAGGCATCGCACAGCGCGAAGAACTTCTCCGACACCAGCGCCTTGATCGGGGCGGTGTAGAAGGTACGCAGACCCGTCGCCATCGCCGCGAAGTGCGCTCCCATCGCGACCAGGGACTTGCCCGAGCCTGTCGGCGTGGACAAGATGACGTTCGCCCCGGTCATGACCTCGATGAGCGATTCTTCCTGGTGCGGGTACAGGTCGAGGCCCCGCTCCTTGGCCCACCCGGCGAAGGCGGTGAAGACGGCGTCAGGATCGGGGGCGGCGGTGCCGGATGATGAGGGGGCGGGCGGCGGCAGCAAGTCGGTGAGCGTCATGGCTACTCCATGGTGCCCTGCCCCGGGCACTGCCTAAGCCGCTTTCCCTTGCCGCGGCGTGCCCTTCAACCCACCGCGCGGGCCCGGCGCAGCACCTCGTCGGTGCCCAGCGCGGCGCAGACCGCCTCGAGGTCCGGGCTTTTCCGGGTGCCGGTGATGAGCACCCGGATCGCCCCGGAGGCGTCCGCGATCGACCCGGGGTAGGCGTCGGGGTCCCTCAGGTAGGCCTTCTGGCTGGGCGCGAATCCCAGCGAAGCCGACAGCGCCCGGACCTGGTCGAACCATGGCACCCCGGGCGAGGGTGGCAGGTACCCGTCGGCGAACCCCTTCGCCAGGGCGCGCACGAGGTCCGGCGACACGCCGCCGAAGCGCGGGTCGGCCGCGTCCGTCACCGGCTGGAAGACCTCCGGGAAGAAGTACCCGTACACGGCGCGGAAGTCTGCCCACTTGCGCAGGTCCTTGCGCGGGCTGGCCACGCCCTGCCCGCGCTCGACCGACAGCGCCCGCAGCGCCAGCGCCCGCTGCGCCCGCACGACCGCGGCCAGCGGGGCGTCGTGGGCGTCCGCCCACGACCCCACCCGCTCCAGGATCTCCTCCCCGCTCAGCGAGGCGACGAAGTCGGCGCTGATGTCATCGAGCTTGACCATGTCCAACAGCGGCCCGGCGACGCCGAACTCATCCAGCCGCAGCGGCTCGGCCAGCGCCTCGCCCAATGGCATCTCCGCCAGCCGCGCGTTGGCCAGCCCGCGCAGGTAGTACTGCACCGCCTCGACCGGGAAGCCCTGCTCCAGGTAGAAGCCGACGCTGGCCTCTGGGTCCTTGCGCTTGGACAGCTTGCGGCGGCTGCCGCCGTCCTGCTTCATCAGCGGCGCGACGTGCGCGTAGCGGATCCGGTCGAAGCCGAGGGCGTCGAACAACTGGTGGTGCAGCGGCACTGACGACACCCACTCCTCGCCGCGGATCACCAGCGTCACCCGCATCAGGTGATCGTCGACCACGTGGGCCAGGTGGTAGGTGGGCAGCCGCAGCGGTGAGTCGCTGCGCTTGAGGATGACGATGTCGTTGCGATTGTCGTCGGCGGTGATCTCGCCGCGGATTACGTCGGTGAAGCTGACCCGGTGCCCGGACAGGCCCGGCGACCGGAACCGGACCACGTACGGGTCGCCCGCCGCCAGCCGCGTGCGCACCTGGTCCTGCGGCGCGTCCCGCCAGGTCGCCCATTCACCGTAGTAGCCGGGCAGCGCCCCGGTGGCCTTCTGCCGCGCGGCCCGCGCCTCGGCCTGCTCCGGCGTCTCGAAGCAGGGATAGGCCAGCCCCCGGCGCATCAGGTCGCGCACGTAGGCCATGTACAGGTCGCCACGGGCTGATTGCCGGTATGGCCCGTAACGCCCGGTGGCGTCGGCTCCTTCGCCCCCCTCATCAGCCTGGATGCCGAAGTACTGGAACCCCATCTCGAACTGGCTCAGGGACTCTGCTTCGAACCGGGCCTGGTCGGTGTCCTCCACGCGCAGCAGGTAGACGCCCCCGCTGTGGCGGGCGACGTCGAGGTTGACGCTGGCGGTGAAGATCCCGCCGATGTGCAGCCAGCCGGTCGGGCTCGGCGCGAACCGGGTGACCTCAGCCGCCGGCGGCAGCTCCCGCGGCGGGTAGCGCTCCTCCAGCTCGGCCGGCTCGGCCAAGTCGGCGGGAAACAGCGAGTCAACAAGGTCACGGGGCAGTCCGGTCATGCGCCCAAGGCTATCGCTGTCGCGAGTGCCGCCCGGCGCGGCGGCCGGGCGGCACCCTCGTTAGCGAGCGGTCAGCTCACGTTGATGGCTGCGTCGTCGACGACGAACGACGTCTGGAGGCTGGCGTCCTCCGCGCCGGTGAACTTCAAGGAGACGGTCTGCCCGGCGAAGGCGGACAGGCTATAACTGTGCTGGGTGTAGCCGGTGGCGTGGTTGAGGTTGGAGAAGGTGGCCAGCGTGGCCAGCACGGTGCCGGAGCTGTTGACCACCTGGACCTTCAGGGTGTCGAACGCGGTGGTCGTGGTGGTCTCGCTGGTGTCGATGTGCAGCCAGAAGCTGGCCGTGTAGGTGGTGCAGCCGCTAGGGACGGCCACCGACTGGGCCAGCGTGTCGGTGTGGGTCGTGCCGTAACCGTCGAGCCAGGCGTACCAGGTGCCGGAGTGCGAGGTCTCGCCCGCGCCGTTGGCGTTGATGACCCCGGCCGTGCTGGTCCACGGCGCCGCGGACCCGGTCTCGAGGCCCGGGTTGCCGAGCAGTTGCTTGGCGGTGCAGCCGCCGCCCGGCGGGTTGACGGTCCAGCTGAAGCTGGCCGAGCCGGTGGCGTTCGTGGTGTCCTTGGCGGTGACGGTGACGCTGCTGGTGGCAGCGGTGGTGGGCGTGCCCGAGATCAGGCCTGAGGAGCTGATCGACAGGCCGGCCGGCAGGCCGGACGCGGTGTAGGTCAGCGTCTGGCCGGAGGCGGAGTCGCTCGCGCTGATCTGCAGGCTGACCGCGGTGCCGACGGTCGAGGCCTGGTTGCCGGGGCTGGTGACGGTGACGATGTTGCCGCCCCCGCCGTTGCCGACGATCGCGTGGCTGGCCTGGCAGGTGCCCGCGTTGTTGTTGCCGTCGTTGCCCCAGGTCGTCTGGACGGCGAACGTGCCGGTGGACGTGGTCAGGTCGAAGGAGCCGCCGCTGGTGCCGGGGGTGATCCAGGCGCACTTGTCGGCGTTCTCCTCGCCCGAGGAGTCGGTGTAGCCGCCGGCCGGGTTCTGGTCGGTGATGGTCTCAGCGTACTCGTGGCCCCCCACGATGGTCACGCCGTCGAGCGGGCCGTTGCCGTTGACGAAGTTCTGGCCGCACGAGGTGCCCGCGTCGGGGATGTAGGGCAGGTTGGTGAACGCGACGTCGCCGACGGAGGAGGATACCGCCCCGCCGCTGAGCGTGGTGTCGCCGTTGTAGTCATGCCAGGCGCAAAAGCCCTGGGTCTTGTAGTTGTCGGGGTTCGTCCCGTGCGGGGAGACGATGACGTACTGGGCGTTCCGGTTAAGGGCCGCGGTCGTGTTGCCGAAGTGCGAGGCGGCGCTGACCGCCTCGACGCCCAGCTGATGACCGGAGGCCGTCGCGGGCGAGGACGTGCTCTCGTCCGCCCACACTCCGGCCAGCGCGCCGCCGGTGGGGTAGGCGACGTGCTGGGTGTTGCCGGCCGGGCAGATCTGGGTGCCGGCCGCGACGCCCTGGCAGTACTGCGTCATGACCCCGGACCACAGCTCATTATTGGTGCCGAGCCCCTTGAAGAACGCCTGCAGGTCGGGCGCCACCCCGCTCGTGTCTCCCGACAGCGTGACGTTGCCGGCGCTGTTCGTCCCCTGGGTGCCCCATTGCGATCCGTAGAAGACGAGGTAGACCTTCTCGGCGCCCGTGGTCACGCCGATCCCGTCGATGCCGCCGCCGTAGTTGAGGTCATTGGCCGAGGCGGCCGCAGTGGGGTGAGCCTGCGCCCAGGCCGCCATCTTCTGGGCGGTGGCCCGGGTCGGCACCAGGCCGTGCCGGTAGGTGTGCTGGTAGGCGGGCGATGCCTGGTTGCGTACCTGCCCTGGATGGCCGGCCGGGGGCGCGGCCGACGCGGTGGCGGCCATGGCGCCGGTGGTCGCGAGGGCCAAGAGCGCGACTATCGCGCCGTGCAGCACGTGTCGCAAGGGGGGCTTGGGGGTCATTCCGGTCCCTTCGGGTGCGGGATCGTCCAGCGCGCCAGGGGGATTGGCGGCACCAGAGAGCACGGGGGGTATCCCTACTCGCGCGTAACGTAGCGTCCCAGGACATTTTCAGTCAATATGCAGCAAAGTTAAGAAATATTTCAGGCTGTGCCCGGTTGGCTCGCGCTGATCTTGCCGGCAGCCAGACGGCCGCTTGGCGAGTGCGTGGCCTGCGCGAATGCCCGGGCGCGCCTGCGTGGTGAGCGCCTGGCCGGGAAAACGCTGCCCCTTGTTTTCATGATTGCTTGCGCGGCCACCGCGGCCAGCGGACCAAGCCGCGAGCGCGCGACCGCCAGTCGGGGCGCCGGCGGCCGGTCGCGGGCGGGCCGGGGGGGTCCGCGTAGTCGGCCAGGCGCGCGGCGACCGCCGGGGGGAGCCAGGTGCGCGGCATCGGGCCGGCGACGCCCTCCAGGCGGATCGCGATCGCCTGCGCGGTGGGGCGGTCGGGCGCTGGCAGCAGGCACGCGCGCACGACCGGCAGCAGGCCGGGCGGGCAGCCGGCCAGGTCGAGCTCGTCGAGCGGGCGGGGGAGCCGGTCGGTGCTGGCCAGGCTGCCGCCGTAGGGGACCCGCCCGGTCGCCGCGAAGAACGCGACGCAGCCGAGCGCGAGCACGTCCGCGGCGGGGCTGAGCTCGCCGCCGTCGGCGACGGTGATGACCGTCGATCCGGTGCCGGCATCGGTTACCACCGGCCCGTCCGCGGACAGCAGCACGTTGGAAGGCCGCAGCGACCCGTGGGTGACGCCCGCGGCGTGCAGGTCGCGCACGGCTCGCGCGAGCTCGGCGGCCAGCCACAGGGCGGGCCTGGTCGCCAGCGGCCCGGTTTCCGCTACCACCTCGGCCAGCGACGGCCCGGGGACCAGCGCGCTGGCGATCCACGGGATGCCCGACTCCGCGTCCGCGCTGACGATGCCCGCCACGCCGGGCCCGGTGGCGCAGGCGGCGGCCTTGACGCCGGCCACGAGGCGTCCCCGGGCTTCGGCGTCGGCGGTGACCTCAGGCCGGAACATCTTGACGGCGAGCAGGCCGTGCCGCGGTTCGGCCGGCGGGGCCGGGAGCGCGCGGGCGGCGGCGCCCGCCGGGGTGGCGAGGTATACCGTCGCGGCCGGGCCGGTGCCCAGGCGCGCGAGGAGGCGGTAACGGAACGTGCCCTCACCAACGCGACGCGGGTCTGCGGGGGTAAGCGAGCCGAACGCCGGCCTGGTCCACTGGCGGGCGGAAATCCATATCCACGCGGTCCCATTGAATTCCTTCTCCGATACCTCGGCCCGGGTGAACTGGCTTCCGGGAATCCCGGGATAACCGGGCTGGATGATCGCCGAATGCACTTGATCGGAAAGCGCCGCGACAAGATCCGCGCCCGGATACGCGGCGAGCGCGGCCCGCAGCGGCGCGCTGTTGACGAGACGGCTCATGTCGATGATCATCGGGCCGCCAAAGCCCGCCGTGCTGTTCTCGACCAGCCCGATTCCGACTGCCATCCGCACCCGGATGCGGTCACTGGCCCGCTCGTTGTGCTCGCTGAGCAGCCCCGCGAGGGTACGGATGAGGATCGGCAGGGCCGTGCTGGGATCGACGTCGGCCGGCATGATCGCGTTGATCCCGTCCCCGGTCCACTCGTGCTCGACCCCGTGCAGGTCCATTCCGCAATTGGCGAGCATCTCGCTCACCATCGATGGCAGCCGCCTCTGCACATCGGTGCGCAGCGGCGCCGATCGCGCCCCGTACCCGGCTACGTCGAGCACGAATCCCATTCGCAGCGTCCGGCCGTACCGTCCCCGTGCCGGCCGTGCATGATCTTGTCCCCGGGACTCGGTGGACACCCCGTCACCCATTTCCCCACGCTCCCTGATTCCTCAGGGTAATAGTTGAGTATGCCACTGGGAAGAATGAGGCGCTACATTCCTGGCGGCGGATTCCGCAGATGACTGATAGCGACCAGCCGGAAACTGGCATTATGTGTACCGTGAATCTCCCGCGACATCCTGACCGTGCCTCCTGGCCGCAGGCGAGCCTGATGGGATCGCTCACGCCGGGTGATCGGGCCGCGCTGCTAGCGGCCGGCAGTCGGGTTCAGTTCAACGACGACGACATCCTGGTCATGCAGGGCGACATCGGGGACGTGCTCTACGTCCTGACGGGCGGCATGGTCAAGATCAGCGTGAGCGCCGAGACCGGGACCGACACGATGCTGGCGGTGCGGTCCCGGGGCGACCTCATCGGCGAGTTCGCCGTCCTGGACGGGATGCCGCGCTCGGCTACGGTGCGCGCGGTCGGCATGGTCGGGGCGGTGCGGATCAGCGCGGCCCGGTTCGCGGCGTTCACCGAGGCGCACCCCGCCGCGCTGCCCGCCATCGCCCGTTCCCTGGTGGCGAAGGTGCGGTCGGAGACCGAGCGGCACGCCGCCGAGCGCAACTGGGGCGCGCGGGGGCGCCTGGCCCAGGTGCTCTACGAGCTGGCCTCCGGATACGGGGAGAAGTCCGATGGCGGTGAGGTCGTCATCCCGTTGCCGCTCACCCAGATGGAGCTCGGCGAGCTCGCCGGCGTGGCCGTGTCGACGACCGAGCGGGTCCTGGCCGACTTCCGCAGGGAAGGGATCATCGCCACGGGCTACCGCGAAGTCGCCATCCGTGATATGGCCTGCCTAGGGGACACGCGATTCACCTGAGTTATACTTCTAGGAGCGAAGGGGAGTAACTCCATCGCCGGGACGCCGACAATCCCGGCCACGCGCGTTACCGTGCGGTGCCCGGCGCCCGGGGGTCAGCCGGCTTTCCGGCTCGGCCTGAGCGAGACCTTCGGCCGCAGCTGTGCTTTTTGTCGCTGCCGTGCCGAGGGTCGATGGAGGCCAGGGGCACGGCGTGACCCAACGCAGGGAGAGTATTCCCGGATGAGCCTGACCGCCGCCCTGACGACCTTCATCGTCATCTTGCCAGCCGAACTGCCGGATAAGACCATCTTCGCGACTCTCATCCTGGCGAGCCGGTACCGGCCGCGATACGTGTTCGTCGGCGCCGCGGCCGGGTTCTTGGTGCAAGTGGTGATCGCCGTCGCCGCCGGGGGAGCGCTCAGCCTGCTGCCGCACCGCGTCGTGGCGGGCGTGACGGCGGTGGCGTTCCTGGTCGGGGCCGTGCTGCTGTGGCGGCAGAAGCCGGGCGATGAGGACGTCACGCGGGACAGTTCCCGGAACACCTTCTGGCCGGTCGCGATGACCTCGTTCATCGTGGTGGCCCTGGCCGAGTTCGGCGACCTCACCCAGATCCTGACCGCGTCGCTCGCCGCGAAGTACCACGACCCCCTCGGCGTCGGCGCTGGCGCCGCGGTGGCGCTGTGGACCGCCTGCGCCCTGGCGGTCATCGTCGGCTGGAAGCTGCTGAAGGTCATCCCGTTCCGCTGGCTGACCCGCGGGGCGGCGGTCATCATGGTCGCCTTGGCCGGCACGAGCGCCTTCGAGGCGCTCGGCTGATCCGGCGCCCCCCCGTGACCAGGCATTCAAGGCGCGCCGGGCCGCCAGGGCTAGCCATGTGCCAGCGTTAGCTCTTACGCTGGAGCAGGGGGGAGAGGCTAAGATTTAGTAATGCTCGATATCCGAAGGCTCCGGATGCTGCACGAGTTCGCGGCCCGGGGCTCGATCGCGCGAACGGCGGACGCGCTGGGATATACGCCGTCTGCGGTCTCGCAGCAGCTGGCGGCGCTGGAGCGGGAG
>JAICYD010000020.1 GCA_025934375.1 Streptosporangiaceae bacterium
CCATGGCTGGTGAGCGCCAGCGCGCCGAACGGCACCGCCAGCCCGATGGCCATGGGCTGCCCGAGCCCGCGGCCGGCGGCGCTCGGCCAGCGGGACTCATCCGCGCGGCCGAGCCGGTGGCCCGCGATCAGCTGCGCGGCGATCGCGGCGACGGAGACGAAGCCGAACGCCGCCAGCGACGCCACGTTGGCCGCGGTGACCACGACCGCCGCCGCCACCGGCCGGAAGAAGGGCAACGGCACCGTCGCCAGCAAGGCGAACGTGCCCAGCGGCAGGACGTACTCCACGAACACGGTCAGCCCCGTTGACCCGGCGGGGGCGCCAGCCAGCCCCGGCGCCTGGCCGATCGCCTGCCCGCACGCCGCCAGCGCGAGCAGCGCGCCGCCGAGCGCCGCCGCGTGCCGGGCGGCCCCGATGCGCGCGCGCAAGTCCTGGGCCATGACATTCATTGTCCTCGCAGGCGCCGCGCGGCCGCGTCCCCCGTGCCGGGCAACCGGCGGTAGCTCTCCAGGGGGACGGCCCGCCCCCGGGCACCCCCTGAATGGGACCGCCGAAGTCCGCTCTGCCGCGTGATGACCGCGCCCGGCGGCCAGCCCTAGATTTTCGGCCATGGAAGCGACGATCGAAGTGTCCGGGCTGCGCAAGCGGTTCGGGTCGGCGCAGGCGCTCGACGGCATGTCGTTCACTGTCCTTCCCGGACAGGTGACCGGCTTCGTCGGCCCGAACGGCGCCGGCAAGTCCACCACGATGCGGATCATCCTCGGCCTGGACGCGGCCGATGAGGGGACCGCGCTGACCGGCGGGGTGGCGTACCGTACGCTGCGGCACCCGCTCAGCCACGTCGGGGCGCTGCTCGACGCCGCGGCCTTGCAGCCGAGCCGGAGCGCGCGCAACCACCTGCTCTGGCTCGCCCACTCCCAGGGGATGGGCGGGCGCCGGGCCGATGAGGTCCTGGCGCTGACCGGGCTGGCGTCCGTCGCCCGCCGCAAGGCCGGCGGCTTCTCGCTCGGCATGCGGCAACGGCTCGGCATCGCCGCCGCGCTGCTCGGCGACCCGCCGGTCATCATGATGGACGAGCCGTTCAACGGCATGGACCCCGAGGGGATCGTCTGGATGCGCGGCTTCTTGAAGTCGCTGGCCGCCGAGGGACGGGCCGTGCTGGTCTCCAGCCACCTGATGAGCGAGCTCCAGGACACCGCCGGTCACCTGATCGTCATCGGCCGAGGGCAGGTCATCGCGGACACCAGCGTGGCCGCCCTGATCGAGGCCGCGTCCGGGGAGCGAGTGGAGCTGCGCACGCCGGCGCGCACCGAGGCGATGACGGTCTTGGCTCACGCGGGGGCGACCGTCGCCGCCACCGCGCCGGACCAGCTCACCGTCTCCGGCCTCCCCGCGCAGAAGATCGTGGCGGCCCTCACCGACGGCCACGTCCCGTTCACCGAGGTCGCCGCGCACCGGGCGACGCTGGAGGAGGCGTACATGGAGCTGACCAGGGACGCGGTCGAATTCCCGGCAGGGGGTGCGCGGCGATGACCGTGATTGCCCCCTACCGCTCGGGCCAGCGCCCTGGCCCGGACGGGTTCGCGCAGTTGCTGCACGCCGAGTGGACGAAGTTCCGCACGGTCCGCGGCTGGGTCATCGGCACGATCGTCGCCGTCGTGGTGGCGGCCGGGATCGGGCTGCTCGGCACCGGGAGCGGCCAGCACTTCTGCCAGCAGGTCGCCAGCATCGGCCCGGCCCGCAGCGGAGCGGACTGCGGCTTGCCTGTCTTCCGGCTAGGGCCGGACGGCGAGCCGGTCTCCGACAGTTTCTTCTTCGTGCGGCAGCCGCTGGCCGGGAACGGCAGCATCACGGTCCGGGTAACCTCGCTGACCGGCCTGCTGCCGTCATCGAACCCGAACGGGCCGCCTGCCCCGACGCGACCCGGCCTCCAGGAGTGGGCCAAGGCCGGGATCATCATCAAGCAGGACACCGGGCAAGGCTCCCGGTACGCGGCGCTGATGGTCGCCGGCGGCCACGGGGTGCGCATGCAGTGGAACTACACCGCCGACACCCCCGGCCTGCCCGGGATCGTCGGGCCGGCCAGCCCGCGCTGGCTGCGCCTGACCCGGGCCGGCGACGTGATCACCGGCTACGACTCGGCCGACGGCACGCGCTGGGCCCAGGTCGGCACCGTCACCCTGCCCGGCCTGCCCTCTACCGTGCAGGCCGGGCTGTTCACCGCCTCCCCCGATGACAACCAGGAATCCCAGCACCTCGGTGGCGGGGTCAACGCCGGCGGCGGCCCCACCCAGGCCACGGCTGTCTTCGACCACGTGACCGCGCCCGGCGGCTCCTTCACCGGCGGCTACGTCGGGTCGGCCGAGATTCCCGGGACCGGGGGCTATCACCAGGCCGGCGGCCGGTACACGGTGACCGGGTCCGGGGACATCGCGCCGATCCCGGCCGGGCACGGCGGGCCGGCCGACGCCGCCGCCACCCTCACCAGCTACCTGCTGGGCACGTTCGCCGGGCTGATCGCGCTGACGGTGGTCGCCGCCATGTTCATGACCGCCGAGTACCGGCGCGACCTGATCCGGGTGACGCTCGCCGCGAGCCCGCGGCGCGGCCGGACGCTGGCCGCCAAGGCGGTCGTGATCGGCGCCGTCTCCTTCGCCGCCGGGCTGGTCAGCGCCATCGTGGCGCTGATGGCCGGCACCGCGATCACCCATGCCCGCGGCTACTACGAGTTCCCGGTGGCCGGGCCGACCGTGGTGCGCGTCGTGATCGGCACGGCGGCGCTGGCCGCCGTGAGCGCGGTGCTCGCCCTGGCCATCGGGGCCATGGTGCGGCGCAGCGCGACCGCCGTCGCGATCGTCATCGCGGCCATCGTGTTGCCGTACTTCCTCGCCGTCGCCGCCGTCGTGCCGCTCGGCGCGGCGGACTGGCTGCTGCGGATCACGCCCGCGGCGGGTTTCGCCGTCCAGGGACCGTACCCCGCCTACCCCCAGGTCACCGCGATCTACTCGGCCCTGTCGGGCTACTTCCCGCTCGCGCCGGGGGCCGGGTTCGCGGTGCTGTGCGGGTGGACGGCGGTTGCCCTGGCCGGGGCCGCGTGGCTGCTGCGCCGCCGGGACGCGTGATGCACGCTGTCGCCTCGCCCGCCGCGGCGCGCCCGGCCCGTCGCCTGGCCCTGGCCGGCTGGAGCGCCCTGCCGGACGCGCTGCACGCGGAGTGGACGAAGCTGTGGACGCTGGCCAGTACCTGGTGGCTGCTGGCCGCTGCGGCGGCGATCACCGTGGCGGTGAGCGCCGCAGCGGCGGCGGGCGCCACGTGCGGTCCCCTGGGGTGCGCGCCCGCGCAGACCGGGGCCGACCCGGTGAAGATCAGCCTGACCGGGGTGGACGTGGGCCAGGTGGTGGTCGCGCTGCTGGCCGTGCTGGCGGTCGGCGGCGAGTACGGCCACGCGATGATCAAGGTGACGCTGGCCGCCACGCCGCGGCGGCTGGTGATGCTGGCCGCCAAGGCGGCCGTGGTGGCCTGCTGGGCGATCATCGCGGGCACGGTCGCCGTCCTCGGGTCGGTGCTGGCCGGGGGGCTGATCCTGCCCGGCCGGGGGCTGTCGGCGGCGAACGGGTACCTGCTGGTGTCCCTGGGCAACGGCCCCGTCCTGCGCGCCGCGCTCGGCTCGGTGCTGTACCTGGCGCTGATCGCCTTGCTCGCCGTGGGCGTCACCACCGCCGTCCGCGACTCCGCGGCCGGCATCGGCCTGGTCCTTGGCCTGCTGTACCTGTTCCCGATCGCCGCCGCCGCGCTCCCCGACCATGTGCTGGCCCGCCACCTGGAGCAGGTCGCGCCGATGACGGCCGGGCTGTACGTCCAGGTCACCGTCGGCCTCCAGGCCTTGCCGCTGGCCCCCTGGCAAGGCCTGGGCGTGCTAGCCCTGTGGGCCCTCGGCGCCCTCATCCTCGGCGCGGTGGTCCTGCGCCTGCGCGACGCCTGAACGCGCAAATCCCTTGACCCTCACGTGACGTGATGGCGCATAGTCGGGGACGTGGATGATCACCTGACCGTGGGGCGGCTGGCCGAGCTGGCCGGGGTCACCGTGCGGACGCTGCACCACTATGACGAGATCGGGCTCGTCACTCCGTCCGCGCGCACCGCCGCCGGGTACCGGGCGTACGCCGCGGCTGACGTGGAGCGGCTAAGGCAGGTGCTGACCTACCGGCGGCTCGGCTTCGGGCTACGCGAGGTCGCGGAGCTGATCAGCGACCCGCGCGCGGACGCGGTCGCCCACCTGCGACGGCAGCGCGAGTTGCTCGTCGGGCAGCGAGAGCAGGCGGCCGCGCTGATCGCGGCCATCGACAAGGAACTGGAGGCACGCGCGATGGGCATCAAGCTGACGCCGCAAGAGCATCTGGAAGTGTTCGGCACCGACAAGGTCGGCGGCGAGTGGGCCGCTGAGGCCCGCGAGCGCTGGGGTGACACCGACGCCTACCAGGTGTCGCAGCGCCGGACGGCCAGCTACACCAAGGAGGACTGGACGCGGATCAAGGCCGAGGCGGACGCGGTGCGCGACGGATTCGCTGAGGCGCTTCGGACCGGGCTGCCCGCCTCCGGGGCGCGGGCGATGGACCTGGCCGAGCGGCACCGGCAGCACATCTCGCAGTACTTCTACGAGTGCGGCTACCCGATGCACCGCGGCCTAGCCGACATGTACCTGGCCGACCCGCGCTTCACCGGGCACTACGAGTCCGCTGAACCGGGCCTGGCCCAGTACGTTCACGACGCGTTCCACGCCAACGCCGACCGCCACCAGCCCGCCGGGTGAGGCAACCGGGCTCCCCGGCGGGGGGCAACCGGCTTATCCGCCGGCTGCCTGCTGCCGCTCCAGCACGGCACGGACCTTCTCGGGGACGGGGCCGACGAGGCCGAGGCGCCGGGTCGCCCGGGTGAGCGCGACGTAAAGGTCGGCGCGCCCGCGGGGCGACGCCGCCTCGATCCCGGCGGCGTCCACGACGATCACGGAGTCGAACTCCAGGCCCTTGGCCTGCCCGGGAGTGAGGACCGCGACGGGCGCGCCGAGGTCGGCCCCCGGCTCGACGCCGAGGGTCGCGGCGGCCGCCGCGGCCTGGGACGCCGCGGCGATGACGGCGACCCGCCCCCCGGCCACCAGCGCCGACTCCCGCTCCGCCATCTCCCTCAGGGACGGGATCCCGGCCTCCCACGGCGTCTCGCGGGAGTCACGAGCGGCGACGGGAGGCGGGACGCCGTCCGGGAGGAGCGCGGCCGCGACCTCCATGACGGGCGCCGGGGTGCGGTAGTTCACGGTCAGCCGCGCGGTCCGCCACCGTCCGGCCGCGACCGGGTCGAGCATCGCGGCCCAGTCGTCCGCGCCGCCCGGCGCAGTGGTCTGCGCCAGGTCCCCGACGACGGTCATGGACCGGGCCGGGCAGCGGCGCGCCACCATCCGCCAGTCCATCGCCGACAGTTCCTGCGCCTCGTCCACGATCACGTGCCCGAACGCCCAGGTCCGGTCGCCCAGCGCCCGCTCGGCAAGGTCCCCGAAGGACTCCCGCTCGGTGTTCCGCCCGGCGATCCAGGTCACGAACGCGCCGAGCTCCAGGGGCGGGACGACGATCGCGCCGTCGGCGACGAGCTGCGATACGGTCTGCGCCGCGTATTCCATCTCGGCGGAGGATGCCGGCGCGCCGCGGGGCACGGACCCGATGGGGGCCTCCAGCGCCGCGGGGGACTGCTCCCAGGTGGCCTGCCCGGCCTCCGCCGCGTCCCGATCGGCCCGGGCCCGCCGCGCGGCCGCATCCGACGGGCCGATCAGCTCAGCCAGCTCATCCAGCAGGGCAACGTCCGCCGCAGTCCACCGCGGCGGCCCGCTCGCCGCCGCGGTGGAGACGGCCGCCCGCTCGCCGGGGCCGAGCGCCAGGCGGCCGGGGTTGCGGTACAGCTGGGCGAGCAGCGCCCGCGGCTCCAGTTCGGGCCACAGCGCGTCGAGGACGACGCGGACCGCCGGGTGGGCGGCCAGCTCGCGAGCGTCGGCGGCGCTGGCTTGCCGGCCGCTGCCCCGCGCGGCCTGCCGGGCCAAGGCGATCGCGACCGAGGCGATGAATACCAGGCGGGCCCGGTTATGCCGCAACGGCTCGTCGGTTTCCCGGTCGAGGGCCCCCTCCGCCTCCGCCCTGGCCTCGCGGCACATCCGGGGGGTGATCCGGTAGCCGGTCCCGTCGGCCTGCACCTCGATGTCGGCGGCCGGGACCTGGCGGGTGTCCTCGACGGCCCTTTTCAGGACGCCCGCCATCTTCGCGTCGCCCTTGACGCGCGCGGCGCCGGGGTTGTCGGTGCCGTCGGCGACGACGCCCGGGTAGAGCTCCCCGGTGGTCGCGAGGACGACGTCGCTCTCGCCGAGGGACGGCAGCACCTGGTCGATGTAGCGGAGGAACGCCCCCGACGGGCCGAGGACGAGGATGCCCCGGCCGGCCAGCAGCTTGCGGTGCGTGTAGAGCAGGTAGGCGGCGCGGTGCAGCGCGACGACGGTCTTGCCGGTGCCGGGGCCGCCCTCGACGACGAGGATCCCGCGCCGGTCTTCGCGGATGACCCGGTCCTGGTCGGCCTGGATGGTGGCGACGATGTCGGCCATCCGCCCGGTCCGGTGCCGCCGCAGCGACGCCATCAGCGCGGCCTCCCCGGCGAGCCGGCCCTCGTCGACGGCGTCCAGGTCGAGGACATCGTCGTCCACGCCGGCCACGCGGCGGCCATCCAGGCGCAGGTGCCGCCGGCGGGTCACGCCCATCCGGTCTCTGGCGGTGGCGCGGTAGAAGGGCTCGGCGGCCCGGGTCCGCCAGTCCGCCAGTATCGTCTCGTGCTCCGTGCTGCGCAGCCCGATCCGCCCGATGTACAGCGTGTCGTCCTCCTCGAAGTCGAGTCGGCCGAAGCACAGGTTCCGCTCGGCCGCGTCCAGCTCGGCGGCCCGGTCCCGGTATTCCTGCGACCTGTCCTCCCGCTCGGAGTACGCCTGGTCGTTCTCGGCCGTTAGCCCCGCGTACACCCCGGCGAGCCGGCCCTTCGTCGCGGCGCGCAGCGCGTCCAGCCGCTCGTACAGCGCCGTCACGTACGCCTGCTCGGCCGCCAGCTCGCCATTATTTGACGCCATCGCGCGAGCCGTGCTAGATTTAAGGTTAGGCATACTTGTGCCATTCTTTGAATGCGGGCAGGATTTTTTACTCTACCACCTTTCAGCCGTTCCAGCATTAGGGCGTGTTTTAGGGCACGGGTGAGGATCTGAGCCATTCGTTGCTGGCGGCAATGTGAATGCTGGCCTTGGGCATGGCCAAGCCGGATCCGCGTGTCTACGCCCTGTCGTGCTCCCGGCTGGGCGTCTCCCGGCGAGGCGGTGCTGCTCGGCGACCGGGAGCCCTACGTGGCGGGAGCGATGGAGGCCGGGATGCGCGCGGTCTGGTTCCGCGGCGACAACGCGGCGGCGGTCGCGGAAATCACGGGGATCCTGCGCGGGTTATCAGGGGCTGGCGCGCCTTCACGGGCAGTGCGTGTCGCAGGAACCTCAGCGATGGCAAGGGGAGAGACCGATGACAGCAGAACGGACGCGGCAGCTAGGCGATGGCACGAGCATCCCGATGCTCGGCCTCGGCGTGTGGCAGGTCCGCAACGGCAAGTCCGCCGTCAACGCGGTCCGGTGGGCGCTTGAGCTTGGCTACCGGCACATCGATACCGCCCAGTTGTACGGCAATGAGGAAAGCGTCGGGCGGGCGCTGCAGGAGTCGGGGGTGCCTCGCGAGGAGGTCTACCTGACCACGAAGTTCCAGCCCAACTCCAAGGACCCGGTCGCTGAGCTGGAGCGCAGCCTCAAGCGGCTGGGCGTCGACCAGGTTGACCTGTACCTGGTGCACTGGCCCAAGGGGGGCCCGCTGCGCGCCTGGCCCGGCATGGAGCAGGCGAAGGAGCGCGGCCTGACCCGCTCGGTGGGCGTCTCCAACTACAGCGCCGCCGACCTCGATCAGGTCATCAAGGCCGCCTCGGTGCCCCCCGTGGTTAACCAGGTGCAGTTCAGCGCCGTGGAGTACCGGCGTGGCCTGCTAGAGGCGGGTGAGGCGCATGGCGTCGTGACGGAGGCCTACAGCCCGCTGGGCACCGGGCGGCACCTGCGGGACCGCCGCGTGGCCGACGTCGCCGCGCGGGCTGGCCGCACTCCGGCCCAGGTGCTGATCCGGTGGTGCCTGCAGCACGGCCTCCCCGTGATCCCCAAGTCCACGCACCGGGAGCGGATCGAGGAGAACGCCGGGGTCTTCGACTTCGCGCTGCCGGAGGCGGACATGGCCGCCCTGGACGCCCTCGACGAGACCGGCGGCACCAGCGCGGCCCGCCGCGACAAGTGGTGGTGAGGCGTTAGCGGGGCTATGAGGCGGGGGCCGCGCCGAGGTAGCGCAAGACCGCCAGGACGCGCCGGTGGCCGGTGTCGCCGGGGTGCAGGCCGAGCTTGCCGAAGATCGAGTTGATGTGCTTGCTCACGGCGCTGTCGGTGATGACGAGGGCCGCGCCGATCTCGGCGTTGGAGCGGCCCTCGGCCATCAGCGCGAGCACGTCCCGCTCCCGCTGCGTGAGCGCCTGGAGCGGGTCTGATCCCCTGCGGACCAGGAGCTGCGCGACGACCTCGGGGTCGAGCGCGGTACCGCCGCTGGCCACCCGGCGCAGGGCGTCGAGGAATTCGGTGACGTCGGCGACGCGGTCCTTGAGCAGGTACCCGATGCTGCTGGTGTTGGCGCTCAGCAGGTCGGCGGCGTAGCGCTCCTCCACGTACTGCGACAGGACCAGGATCGCGATCTCCGGCCACTGGGCGCGGATGGCCAGCGCGGCCCGGATGCCCTCGTCGGTATGGGTCGGGGGCATCCGGACGTCGGCGATGACCAGGTCTGGCCGCGCCTCCGCGACCGCGGCGAGCAGTTCGGTGGCGTTGGCGGCGGTGGCGGCGACGGTGAAGCCGGCGCTTTCCAGCAGCTTGGTCAGGCCCGCCAGCAGCAGCACGGAGTCCTCGCCGATCACGACCCGCAGTGGCATGTCCCCACGCTAGCGCGCCGCCGGGCGATCCCCGGTATAGCCAGCTTCACCATTGATCGTGAACTCCGCTGGATGGTCCCGGCCGGCCAGCGGAAATACCGTAGGGGGCATGACCACCACCATCGCCCCGGCCGGGCGGCCGGCCCGGCGCCACCGCCATCGCCCGTGGTCGCCCGGCGCGTGGGGGCAGGCGCTCAACCTGGCCGGCGCGATCCCGGCGCAGCTCGCCATGGCCGTCCCGCTGCTGCTGTTCGCCCTGGCGGTCGGGCACCGCCAGCCGGACGTGCTGCTCCTGCTCAGCGTGCTTGCCTTGCTGGCCGCACTGCTACTGGGCTACCTGATGCTGCCGGCGCTGACCGGGATGCACCGGCACCGGCTGCGGGCCACCGCCGCGATCGAGGTACCGCGCCAGCCGCCGGCCCCCGGCCGACTCTCCCCGCACGGCGTTGCGGCCGCCGTCCGGGCGCAGGCGACCTGGCGGCAGCTGGGGTACCACCTGGTCGCCGCTCCGCTGCTGGCCCTGGCCGGGATCGCCGCCCTCAGCGCGTGGCTGGCCGGCATTATCTTCACCCTGTCCATGGCCCTGGCCCTGGGAATGCCTCCGGATGCCTGGCTACGGCGGACCGCCTACACCTGGCCGTCCGGCGTCTACCTGACCCTGGCCGGCATCGGGCTGCTGATGGCCGCACCCTGGCTGACCGCCGGCGTGGCCGCGCTGGATGGCCTCATCGCGCGGCCGCTGCTGGGCCCCAGCCGCGCCGAGGAACTGCAGTACCGCGTCGAGCGGCTCGCGCAGACCCGCGCCGGGGTGGTCGACGCCGCCGACGCCGAGCGCCGCCGCCTGGAGCGCGACCTGCACGACGGCACCCAGCAGCGGCTGGTGTCCCTGGCGATGAACCTGGGCATGGCCCGGGTGCAGGCTACGACGACGGAAGACGCCCGGCTGGCCATCGCCGAGGCGCACGAGGAGGCCAAGGCCGCGCTCTCCGAACTGCGGGACCTGATCCGCGGCCTGCACCCGGCCGTGCTTGAGGACCGCGGGCTGGACGCCGCGCTGTCCGGGGTGGCGGCCCGGATGCCGATCCCGGTCCGGCTGACGGTGGACATGCCGCGCCGGCCCGCGGCCGTGATCGAGGCGGTCGCCTACTTCGTGGTCTCCGAGGGCCTGGCCAACATCGCCAAGCACGCGCAGGCCAGCCAGGCCGAGGTCATCGTGCAGCGCGCGGGAGACCGGCTGCACATCATCGTCAGCGACGACGGCGTCGGCGGCGCCGACCCCGAGCGCGGCACCGGCCTGGCCGGGCTGGCCAGGCGCGCCGCCTCCGTAGACGGGACCCTCGAGGTCACCAGCCCACCAGGAGGACCGACCTTGCTCACCGTGGATCTCCCATGCAGTCGCTGACCGCGCCCCCGCAGGCCCCGCCCGAGCGCCCGGCCGCGCCCCGCGGCCGGTGGATCTGGCGGGTCAGCGGCGTCGCCACCGTGGCCGCCCTCACCGCGGCCAGCGCCGCCATCATCACCCACAACGACGGGGTCCCCCAGTTCGCCGGGCCGATGAGCGTCGCGACGAGGTCGCTGACCGTCCCGCAGCCAGTGACCGGGGTGCGCGTGCTGACCTCCGGCCTGCCGGTGCAGGTGAACGCCGGGCCGGGCAAGCGCGTCCAGGTCACTGAGGCCTTCCTGTACGACCCGAATGCAACCTGGCAGTCCGGCCCGAACGCGCCCGCGCAGTCCGGCGCGGAACCGGCCGGGCAGTCCGGTCCGCAGGCGCCGGCGTTGCCCGCCGTGCCCGTGGCGGTATCGGACCACCTGCTCACCATCAACGCGACGAGTTGCGACACTGACGCCTGCGCGGCCGGCTTCGCGCTGACGGTGCCCCTCGGCACCCGCGTCAGCGTGTCCACCGGGGGCGGCGACGTCATCGTGTCCGATACCGCCGGCACGACGGTCGACTCCGGCGGCGGCAATGTGTACGCGGCCGGGCTGCGCGGCCCGCTCAGCGCCGTCACCGAGAACGGCACCTTGATGGTCAACGGGCTGGCCGGCTCGCTGTACGCCGACACCTCAGGCGGCTCGGTGGACGGCAACCGGCTAGCCACCTCGACCGCCACCGTCATCACCGGCGGCGGCGACGCCTGGCTGGGATTCACCGCCGCGCCGGCCACGCTGACGGCGAGCACCGACGGCGGCGACGCGCTGCTCGCGATGCCGCCCGTGCCCTACGCGCTGACGGCCGACAGCGACGGAGCGGTCCAGGTGATCGCGGTCGCCACCAGCCCCGCCGCGCGGCACTCGATCACGGTCACCACCGCCGGCGGCCCGCTGCAGGTGGAGCCACCGACCGCCGCGACCTTGCCGCCGCTGCCGCCGTTCCCGTCGCTTTCGTCGGAGCTTCCGGTCGGCAAGGGCGACGGCCCGTGGGGCCCGCCCGACATGCCGGCCCCGCCCCTCCCGCCCGGATCGTGAGCCGTCCCTGGCCGCCCGGATCGTAGAAAGGGGCATCCGGGCGGCCAGGGACGACCTACTCCACGTCGCGCAGGATCTTCTGCAACGACTCGTTCTGGGTCCGCAGGTAGTCCAGCTGCACGTTGACCTCGCCGAGCTTGAGGTCGGTGTGCTCCTGGGCGGTGATGGCCAGGTCGGCCAGGCGGCGGTACTCCTCGGCCAGGCCCCGGTAATGCTGGTTGCCGGTCAGCTCCAGCTGCCCCCGCTTCTTGACGGTCAGGTACCGGAAGCCGAGGGTCACGCCGAGCCCGAGCACCCCCAGCAAGACGATCAGCACCAGCGACTTAGCGCTCTGCTCGTGGGCGTTGCCGCTCAAGATCCCCACGATGGCGATGGCCGCGACGCAGATGATCACGGTCTCAAGGGTCGTCCGGTTCCTCATCGGATCTCCGCTTCCAGGTCGGTGTCTTCAGTAGCCAGGGTCCGCGCGGCGGACCTGATGGTGTCGGGGGTGAGGCCGACCGTGAACGGGGCCACCTCGTAGAACTTCATCGCCTTGCCGTCCGCGGAGACCTCAACGGTTGACGTGACCAGCCCGGCGGCCTCTAGCTTGCGCAGGTGAACCTGGAGCAGCGCACGGCTAATGCCCAGGTCGCGGGCCAGCGCGCTGACGTAGTTGCGCTCGCCCGCCAGCGCGGCGACCACCCGTAGCCGGTGCGGGTTGGCCAGTGTCGCCAGCACCTTCAGCAAGGTGTCCCCGGTCATGTCCCTACCATCAGCTCCCAGTCGCTCCCCGCGGGGTAGGCCATGCGCACTCGCGCTAGCACATGCAAGAAAAACTTAGCACATGCAAGCCTGGTCAAGCAAGACAAAAAAGCAGGGGCCGGTTCGTCGCGGCAGGCGGTTGGCGCCTTTCTCAGCTCAGCTGCTCGGCCAGGGCGAGGATGATTCCGCTCGGCCCGCGCAGATAGCAGAGCAGAAAGCTGTCTTCGGTCGTCAACGACGATGCCAACGTTGTCCATGCGCTGAATTGCCATGTGCCCGAGGATAGGGGCCGGGCCGGACGCCGATATCCCGTCCTGCCAGGATTGCCTCGCGGGCGAGCTGAGTTTCGCGTTACGGCCCGCCCACGGTGACCGGCTGGATCACCACCGGGCCGGTCGTCGGGTCAAGCTCGGTGGCCTGCGAGGTCCCCGCGGGCGTGATCACGTCCACGGCCCTGGGCACGCTTCCCGGGTCAGCCGCGCACACCGGCGCGGTCCCGCCCGGCGCGCAGACCCCGAACGAGAATCCCTGCGCCGTGGGCGAGAAGCCGCGGGCCTGGTCCGGGCTGAAGCCGTCCTGGCCGGTCAGCACCACGCTGAACCCCCACCCGGCGGCCGGGGTGCCCAGCGCCGATTCCGGCAGCGCGACCGTGATCGTCTTGTCGGCCTGCACGGGCAGCGTGAGGACGCCGCTGAGGCTGGCGCCGGTCGCGTCCACCCACTGGGCGGGCGCGAAGCCCTGCACCTCGACGCGCTGGCTCCAGGCGCCGGCCGGGGCGATCTCGTAGTTACGGCTCGCGAACGGGGCCTGGGTGGACGTGGCGGACGCGGCCGGCACGTGCACGTAGACGTCAAGCAGTTGCGCGCCGTTGAGCACCCCGAACGTGGGGACCAGGGTGCGCAGCGTCACCCGCAGGTAGGCGTAGGTGCCGTCGCTGAGGACCTGGAACCGGGTCAGGTCGAACGACCCGGCCGCGAAGTCTGAAGCGGTCGGGTACTGGTAGGTGCCCGGGCCGTTGTCGTCACCGGCTGCGTCGCTCACGTCCAGCACCGTCGCCCCGCCGCCCTCGTTGGTGACGGTGACCTGCGCGTACCCGGTGCTGCGGATACTCCGTCCGCCGGCTGCCGTGGCCGCCACGGTGATCACGTTGCTGCCGAAGCTGACCGGGACCGTCGTGGTGAAGCTCCCGTCCGCCTTCGCGGTAGTGGTGGCCAGCGTGGCGGGGGCGCCGGTGGTGGTGTCGCAGGTCGCGATCGTCACCGCCGCGCCCGGCTTCGTCGTGCCGGTCACGGTGGTGGACGTGACGGCCAGCGTGGCGCCCGCCGAGGGCGCGGTGATGGTCACCGGGAGGCTGCCAGGCGCGCCATGAGCGACGTAACGAGCGGTGGTGACGGCCGGGGTGTCCACGTTGCGCCCGGCGCCGAGCGAGGTGATCAGCCGCAGCTCCTGCGCCTGGGCCCAGCTCAGCGGGGACGCCGAGCCGGCCGCCTGACCGTCGGTGAACCCGATGGAGGCGGTCGCCGGGTCGCTGCCGTAGGGCGAGGCCGCCAGGTTCGGGTTCTCCCAGGCCTGCTCGGGCACCAGCCCCACGCCGGAGGAGAAGCGGGTGATCGCCTGCAGCAGGGCCCGGGCGCCGCGGGAGTCCCCGGCGGCGAGGCCAGACTCGGCGCGCTCGCCGGACAGCACCGGCCACAGGTGCCCGGTGCCCTTGCCCGTCGGCGCCCACGGCGCCCCGCTCGGCGAGCAGGAGGTCTGGCTGGGCTGGTAGCAGTCGCCGTACCCGTCGGCGCTGCCGTTGGCGGCGGAATCACCGTAGCGGTAGTAGCCGGTCCCGCTCGGGGTGGTCACCGCGATGTGGCTGTCCCACACCGCGAGCGACGCCTGCACGTCGGGGTCGGTGGCCGGCAGCTCGCCCAGCCGGACCAGCTCCTGGAAACCGCCGTCGAGGACCGAGCGCTGGTCCAGGGTGGGGCCGCCGTTGCCGAGGCTGTAGCTGATCGCGGCGTTCGGGTCGCCGGTCTTCGAGAGCCGGATGAAGTAACGGGGCCCGTCGGGGCCGTTGGTGGTCACCGTCCACGCCTTGATGGTGCGCTGGAAGTCATCGGCGGTGGCCTGGTAGACCCGCGCCCGCGCGGTGTCGCCGTGCCGGGCGGCGATCGCGGCGGCGGCGGTCAGCCCGGCGATCTCGGCCGCGATCGTGGACGGGGAGTACCCGGACTGCTCCTCCCAGCGCTCCACCCCGGTCGAGGGGCCGTTGGCGACGAGGTAGTCCGCGGCCGGGCGGATGTGCCCGGTCCATAGCGCGTTGTCGCCGCCCAGCCCGGACAGGTAGGCCATCAGGATCGGGTAGGAGGTCTCGTCCAGCTGGTTGCCGCCCGTGTCGGGGGCGGCCTTGCCGTTGACCAGGGAGTTGCGCGGCATCGCGCCGTCCCGGAGCTGCTGGCGGTCGAACAGGAACCTGGTCGCCGCCTGGGCGGTGGCGATGTCCCCGTCGGCCAGCAGCCCGGTGAACGCCTCGTACAGGTCCCGGGCGAACACCTCACGGTAGGAGCCGAAGTAGGACGGCGCGCCGCCGGAGAACACCCCGGCCGGGACCGACTGGCCCCACGGGCTGGCCAGCGACGCCACGATCGCGCCGGGGTAGGTCTTGTCCTCACTGGCCTTCAGCACGTTGGCCGACAGGTAGTACGCGCCCGCCAGCGAGGCCGGCCGCCGCAGCCCCGCGTCGTAGCGCGCCCAGCCTTCCCGGTACCCGGCCTGGATCCGCGGGAACGGGATGCGCAGCGACTGGGTGGCCACCGACACCGACTGGGCCTGGGTCCGGCCGAAGCCCAGCGCCAGCGTCACCGAGTCGCCGTGCCGGGGGGTGACGTCCCGGGTCGCGGTGACGTGCCCGTCCGGCGCGGAGTCGTAGGCGGTGAGCGTCCGCGTGGCGTCCAGCTGGCTGAGCCCGTCGCTGCCGGTGCCCGCGTACCCGACGCTGGCGGTACCCGCCTGCTTGCCCGCGTCGGTGGCCAGCGCCATGTAGGTCGGCACCGCGTAGTCGCGGTTCACCGCATTGGTGGTCGTGTTGGTGCTGTAGATGACCGGGACCGGCCCGCCCGTCGAGGTGTCGATGACGCCGGTGTTGGCGCCGGCGTTGTCACCGCCTCCGCCTCCGTTGCCGTTGACGTGGGCGTCGACCCGCGCGTAGAGCTTCAGCGCGGCCAGGCTCGCCTTCCTGGCGCCGCCGCCGGCCGAGAAGCCGGGCGCGTCGCGCAGCCGGGTGCGCATCACGACGGTGTCCCGCGCCGGGTCGGTGAGGTAGGTCGTGACGAGCTGGAAGCCGTGCGCGGCGTCGGTGGAGGTCACGGTGCAGGACATGCCGCTGGCGTCGGCGGTGACGGTGTAGCTCATGTCCCGCGTCTGCAAGTCGGTGAACGTGGCCCCGTCGGTCACGATGTACTGCAGCGTGCTCACGTTGGTGTTGTCGATCGTCGGCTCGTAGACGTCGGACAGCACCCCGCCGGCGACCGTGTACCAGACCTTGGACCCGGTGCCCGCCGCCGTGCCCACGCAGTCCTTGCGGGCCAGGTCGAAGTACGACGGCGCGCCGGGCGCACCCGGCGCCACGCTGGCCGCCGGCACTGTGCCAACCTGCACCGTGGCCCCGGCCGGGCTGGCGGCGGCGATCGGGATCGCGAGCGCGAGGGAGGTGGCGGCGGCCGCCACGACGAGACGGGTACGGCCAGGCCAGGTCACAGTTCGCTCCCGGGGAGTTCGCGTCGACGGTGAAGAAGCTCCAAGGCAAACGTAAGCCCAAGACCGTTAACGCGCAGTTAATATCGCGCGCCGATCGGGAACAAGGAATGAAAGCGCGCTGTCCCCGGCCCCGCGTCAGGCGCGGGTGCGGGTGGTGACCTTCACGCTGGTGTACTCGCAGCGGCGGGTGTCGCACAGGATCACGATGCCCTTCGGGCCTACGTTCAGGCCCGCGCCGTCGCGCTTTTCGACCTCCACCAGCGCCTCGCGCAAGGTGAGGTTCTCGCACCGGGGGCAGACGCCCGGCATCTCCTTGCCCCAGGGCTTGCCCGGACGGGCGAAGGCCCAGCCGCCCGCGACCAGCAAGGCCGCGGCGGCGAAGGCCACGATGCCGATCCACAGCAGCGCCGTCGTCACCGAGCCGAGCGGCAGCAGCGGGATGGACTTGATCAGCGGGCGCAGCTGGAATAGCACCGCCCAGCCCACGACGGCGCAGGCCACGGCGGCGGCCACCGTGATTATCAGGGTGCGGCCCGACCGGCGGGCCTGGCGCTGCTTGAGCGCCAGCTGGAGCAGCAGTTCCTCGTCACTAGCCGACATGCACACCAGTATCCGTCATGCCGGGGCCCGGCGTGAACAGCCCCGCCATCCCATCACAAGATAGAAACGGACATATCCGCAACGAGGGGTGAGCGACTAGCCTTCGGCCCATGAGGCCCGGAACCGCCGCCCGCTCCCTCGCCGTGGTTGCCGCGCTCGCGAGTGCCGCCGCCGGCCTGGCCGCCTGCGGCACTCCCCCGCCGTCGCTGACCTTTCATCCTGTTCAGTCCAGCGCTTCCGCAACCCCGGGGGCGGGCCTGTCCTCGGCCGCCAGCCCCTCCAGCACGAGGCCCTCGCCCGCCGGGCCCGCGAGCACGCCGGCCAGCTCCGGCGGGGCGCGCCCGGCGGTGGCCGGCTCGGGCGCCGCGCGATTCCCGGACGCCCGGCACGCGGCCATGGCCTTCCGGGGTACGTACCGGGCGCAGCTGCTGGTCATCTCCGCGGAGGGCTCGCTGAGCCACGACCTGGGCGCGGCGCACGCCTACACCTGGCACGTGGCGCCCTCCTGCGGCGGGTCGTGCGCGCGCGCCACGTCCACCAGTCACGCCACCTTCACCCTCACCTATAAGGATGGCCAGTTCGAGGGGACGGGCGGCGGGACCTCGCACTGCCTGACCAAGGCCGGCAAGGCCACCGGCGCCGGCTTCCAGACCACGCTGAAGATCGCGCTGGAGCCCGCCACGTCCGCGACGCCCGTCACCGACCTGGCCGGCATCGAGATACTGACCGTGTCCAGCGGGTGCTCCGGCAGCAACGGGCCGGGCACTGAGGTGATCCAGTACGCGCTCACCCGGACCGGCGCGTTAGTCGAAGCGGAAGGTCGTCCAGGTCGAGCGCGGGCCGCTAGGGGTGATGGCTAGCAGGACGCGGCCGTCGGCTTCCAGCTCGGCGGCGAACTGGTCGTCGGCGGGAACGGCACGGCCGTGCTTCTCGCGGATGGCGCGGAAGCGCGCCAGCTCCGCCCGGACGTCCTCCAGGATCTCCACGGTGCCCGACAGGGCGACGTAGCGGAAGCCCTCGGGGTCGTCGAAGACCAGTTCCACGCGCGGGTCCCGGCTGAAGATCTTGTACTTGGCCCGCCCGCGCGTCGTCGAGACGTAGAACCGCTCCCCGTCCCAGCCGTACCAGTTCGGGCTGGCGTGCGGGCGGCCGTCCTTGCGGATGCCGACCACGATGACGTTGCGTGGCTCTCCGAGGAAGGCGTCCAGCGATGACATGCGGATCCTCTCGTCGCGGCTCAGCCGAAGCGGCGGGCGCTGGGGTAGATCTGGGCGCCGTCGACGGCGATGTTGGCGCCGGTGATCCACGAGGCGCGCTCCGATAGCAGGAACGCCACGACGTCGGCGACTTCTTCCGGGCGGCCGAGCCGGCCGTGCGGGAAGTCCCGCGCGAGCCAGTCCGCGAACAGGCCGGGGTTGTTGCCGGCGAACCACTCCCACCCGCCGCCAGGGAACATGATGGAGCCGGGGCTGACCGCGTTGACCCGGATGCCGAGCGGCGCCAGCTCCTGCGCGGCGGTCGCGGCCAGGTGGATCTCGGCCGCCTTGGCGGTGGCGTAGGCGGTCCGCGGGGCCGGGTGCATGCCGGTGACCGAGGAGATGATGACGACGGCTTTCCCCCCGTCGGCAGTCCCCCCCGGGCGCAGGTACGGCAGGCCGAGCCGGATCAGCTCGGCGGCGTGCCCGGCGTTGAACGCGAACGTCGCGGTGAACTCCCCTGGCTGCGCAGTGGTGAGGTCCCCCCGGCCGATCGTGCCGCCGGCGTTGGCGACCAGGTGATCCAGGCCGCCGAGGCGGGCCGCGATCTCCTCGACGGCACCGCCCAGCGCGGCCGGGTCCGTCACGTCAGCGTCGGCCGTGGCGACGCTCACGCCGTCATGGGCGGCGAGCTTCTCGGCGGCGCCGGCCAGGGTAGCCGCGTCCCGGGCGACCAGCCCGACGCTGGCGCCCTCCCCCGCCAGCGCCTGCGCGATAGCCAGCCCGATGCCCTTGCTTCCCCCGGTGATCAACACGCGCTTCCCGCGCAGCCCAAGCTCCATGTCTGGCGATCTTAACGATCCCGGGCGCGGCCCCGACTCCGGATCACCTCGCGAAGAGGGCGTAAAGGCCCCGGCGGCCTTCCAGGGGCTGGGGTGATGACGTGAAGCCGCGCTGGGCCAGCAGCGCCGCTTCGACGGCGTTGAACGCGGCCTTGCCCGCCTGCAGCTGGCCGAGGTCAGTCCCCTCGGCGGACCGCAGGCCCGCGGCCTGGGTGGCGGCGATGCCGATCGCGGCCCGCAGGCGCGGCTCGGGCAGGCCGAGCATCAGGCCGGCCGCGACGCACCCGCCGATCACGGCAGCGACCACCTCGGCTGACCAGCCTTGCGCACGGGCATCCGGCAAGCCGGCGGCCACCAGGTCGGACACTGCGGCGCCGGCGGCGACGGCCTCGGCGCAGTTCTCCCCCAGGGCCGTCGCCGCCGCGCAGACCACCGCGGTGCCGGCGTCGATCTCGGCCGACCCGGCCAGCGCCGCCGCCGCGCGGACGAACGCGGTGAGCCCATGGCCACCAGGCAGGACGCCCCTGCGGGCGGCCCACTCGACGGCCTGCGGCACCCGGGCCCGCTCGCCGGCGGTCACCGCGTCGTTGAAGAGGGAAAGGGCGTCCTTGGCGGTGCCCGTGGCCCGATCGGCGACCAGCATCTCATCGGCCAGGGCGGGCGGCGCGAGCGCCAGCGCGAGGACCGCGTCGGTGGTCGCCGCGGCGTCCGCCGCGGCGGGCGGGTCCGCCGGGGCGGGGGCGGGAGCGTCCGCGAAGACAGCGGAGGCCGCCCCGGCGCGGGCGGTCCCGGACACCGCGGCACCCGGCCCCGGCCCCGCCTCTGGCTCCGGCTCCGGCTCTGGCTCCGGCTCCGGGCGGGCGGCGGCCAGCAGGTCCATGACGTAGGACATGCCCGGCGGCGCGTTGACCGCGTCCCGGATCCGCGCCGCCGCGGACGCGCCCAGGACCGGCGTGACCAGCTGGTCCACCTTGTCGAGGAGGTCAGCGTCGGTGAGCGGCCGGACGGTGCTGCCGCGGGTGTGCGCCACGCGGACCTCGACCGGCTCCGCCGCCGCGAGCGTGACGCGCAGCACCGCCGCGTCACGGGAGCACCCCGGGTCGGGATCGAGCGAGATCAGGTCCCGCAGCCGGGTCATCTCCGGGTCGGCCGCGACCACGTCGCTGAACTCGGCCAGCCCGGCCCGGCCGTAGCGCAGCCCGGCGGCGATGCCGTGCCGGGCGCTGAACCGGGCGCGCAGGCCGCTGTCCGGGTGCACCAGGCCCATCAGCTCCACGACGAGCGGGTTACAGGTGACCGCGACGCCGGTGATCGCTGGCGAGCCTGGGATCCGCGCGAACGCCTCGATCGCGGCGTCCATCGCGGGGTGGGCGACCACCCCGCAGGGATAGGTCTTGAAGGTGTTCAGCTCCAGTTCCCAGTCGTGGCCACCCGCGGACGCCTCCAGCAGGGCGGAGCGGTCGACGTGCTCCGCGCCCCCGGCCAGCACGTCGAGCACGCCGCCGGGACCGAGCGGGTCGGCCGGACCGGACAGGCCCGCGCTGGCCAGGCGGGCGGCCAGGATGCCGTTGGCCGCCGCCTTGCCCGCGTGCAGCGGCTTGGTCATCGAGCCGAACGCCTCCCGCTGCCCGACCGTCATCACCGCCGCCAGGGACAACGCGCTGGCCATGTGGCCGGCGCCCAGGCCGAGCAGCACCGATTCCGCCACCGCGGCGCCGAAGACCCCGCAGGTCCCGGTGATGTGCCAGCCGTGGTCGTAGTGCGCGGGCGAGATCGCGTTCCCGATCCGCAGCTGCGCCTCGCACCCGGCGGCGAACGCCCCCAGGAACACGTCCCCGGAGACGCTGGCGTGGCCGGCCCCGGGGACCGCGGGGGTGACCAGTGCCGAGGCCAGGACCGTGGCGAGGATCGACGCGCCCGGGTGGATGACCGTCGCCAGGTGCGTGTCGTCGAAGTCGTCCAGGTGCGCCGCGGTGCCGGTGGCCAGCGCCGCCCAGTACGGGCCGGCGGTCCCGGCCAGCCCCGGGATGACCCCGCGGTCAGCCGTGGTGGCCTCGCCCTCCCCGGTCCCCTGCCCACCCGCGCGCTGCCCGCCCCCGGCCTGCCCGCCCACACCGCGCACGATGGTCACCGCGTCGGAGCCGGCCGCGCTGATCGCGGTGCCGAGCACGTTGAACAGCGTCCGGCGGGCGGCGGCCGACACCCTCGCGTAGTCCGGGTGCCCGGTCGGTATCTGCCGGGAAGCGTTCCGCATGGCCTCGCAGAACTCCATCGTGACCGAGTCAAAGTGCATGCGGCCCACCGTAGTGCGCGGCTGCCACCTGGTTAAAGAGCCGCCAGCCACGCCGCCGCGCCACTGGGCGCGGCCCGCAAGCGCCCCGCCCGCGACTTGTCGCATGATCATTAGCCGACCGCGGGGGCCGGGCTCCTTCGTCTGGGGGAACCAACAAGGCACCCCCGATTCGTAGTGGAGGACGAATACCCGCGACAAACCAGGACCTATCGTCAGCGCATGCCACAACTGGACGAGATCGGCGGCTGGATCGCCAAGCGCCTACCCGAGCTCATCGCCGAGCACAAGGTCCCCGGAGCCGCGATCGGCGTGTACGCCGGCGGCCAGGTCATCGACTACGCCTTCGGCGTGCTCAGCCACGCGACCGGAGTCGAGGCCACCACCGACTCGGTGTTCCAGGTCGGCTCGATCACCAAGACCTGGACCGCGACGCTGGTCATGCAGCTGGCCGACGACGGCCTGCTCGACATCGACAAGCCGCTGCGGGCCTACCTGCCGGAGTTCACGCTCGCCGACGAGGAGGCGGCGCAGGCGATCACGACCCGGCAGCTGCTGTCGCACCAGGCCGGGTTCGAGGGTGACATCTTCACCGACACCGGCAACAACGACGACTGCGTCGAGAAGTACGTCGCGACCCTGGCGACCGACCCGCAGCTTTTCCCGCCCGGCCAGATGTTCTCCTACAACAACGCCGGGTACTGCGTGCTCGGCCGGCTCGTCGAGGTGCTGCGCGGCAAGCCGTTCGACCAGGCGCTTCGCGAGCACCTGTTCGCGCCGCTGGGGCTGGCGCACGCGGCGACCGACGCGGCGTCGGCGATCTTGTTCCGGGCCGCCGTCGGCCACCTGCCGGGCGACCCGGCCGACCCGGACGCGCGGCCGGCCCCGGCGCCCGTCTGGTCGCTAGTGAAGTCCAACGCCCCGGCCGGCGCGGCGCTGGCGATGCGCCCCCGCGACCTGCTCGCCTTCGCGGTCATGCACCTGGCCGGCGGCGTCGCCGCCGACGGGACCCGGGTACTCAGCGAGGCCAGCGTCGCCGCCATGCGGGAAACGCAGGTCGACGTGCCTCCCCTGGGCCTGATGGGCACCCACTGGGGACTGGGCTGGGAGATGTTCCACTGGCCCAGCGGCACGGTCTTCGGCCACGACGGCGGCACCATCGGGCAGAACGCGTTCCTGCGGATCGTGCCGGGCCACGACGTCGCCATCGCCTTGCTCACCAACGGCGGGAACCCGATCGCGGTCTACCGGGAGGTCTTCGACCACCTGCTGTCCGAGCTGACGGGCATCCACCTGAATGAGTTCCCCGCACCGCCGGAGCACCCGGAGCGCGTTGACGCTGCCCGGTACGTCGGCACCTACGCGAACTCGGTCGGCCAGTCCACCGTCACCCAGGATGAGGACGGCCGGATCTGGATGGAGGACAAGCCGCTGGGCGAGCTCGCCGAGCTCGTCGGCCAGTCTGAGAAGACCGAGCTCGTCCACCTCACCGGGGACACCCTGATCCCGGTCGAGCCCAAGTACGGAATCCACATCCCGCAGGTCTTCGCCGGCGATGACGGCCACGGCCGCGCCCTGTTCATCCACAGCGGCCGGGCGATCCGGCGCGCCGACTTATCACCCAGCAGCTGATTGCCCAAGCGGAGGCATGAGTTGAGAAGAGCCCTGACCAGCGCGGCGGCTTGCACCGTGGCCGCGCTCGCCGTCGCCGCCTGCAGCGGCGGCGCCAGCACCACGAACGGAACCCCTGGCAGTGCCTCCAGCAACGGAGCCACCGGCGGCCAGCGGTACGCCAACGGCAAGACGCTGACGATGACGCTGCCGTCGGACCCGGGCACCCTGGACCCGGACCTCACGGCCCTGTCGGTGGCGATCCAGGCCGACTACTTCCTGTACGACCCGCTGGTCAACATCCAGCCGGACGGCACCCTGGTCTCCGGCCTGGCCACCTCCTGGACCGGGGACACGACCAGCGCCACGTTCACCTTGAAGAAGGGCGTCACCTGCTCCGACGGCTCACCGCTGACCGCCAGCGACGTGGCGGCGAACATCAACTTCATCGGCAATCCGAAGAACGCCTCCCCCAAGATCGGCATCTGGGTGCCGCCGACCGCCACCGCGACCGCCGATGACTCCGCCGGCGTGGTGACGGTGAAGTCCCCCGTTCCCGACGCGTTCCTGGTCCGCAACGTCGGCCAGACGCAGATCGTCTGCGGCGCCGGGATGAAGGACCGCTCCACGTTGAAGAACGGCTCCAGCGGCACCGGCCTGTACTCGCTGACCTCGGCGGTGCCCGGCTCGTCGTACACGCTGACGCTGCGCAAGGACTACACGTGGGGCCCGGGCGGGGCTAGCGCCACCGCGCAGGGCACGCCCGCGCAGGTCGTGCTCAAGGTGGTCAACAACATGACCACCGCGGCGAACCTGCTCCAGTCCGGCCAGGCGAACATCGCCGAGGTCCTCGGCCCGGACACCGCCCGGCTGAAGGCGCTGAAGCTGAATGAGCAGGACGTCGTGGCACCCTACGGTGAGCTGTGGTTCAACGAGAAGAAGGGCATGCCGGGCGCCGACCTCGCGGTGCGCACCGCGCTGACCCAGGCGCTGCAGCTTGACCAGCTCGCCCAGGTATTCTCCAGCGGCACCGGCAGCCCGGCGACCGGCCTGGTCGCCCCGGGGCTGAGCCCGTGCAAGGGCAACACGATCGGGTCCAGCCTGCCCGGCTATGACCTGACGGCGGCGAAGGCGGGCCTGGCGGCGGCGGGCTGGAAGGCCGGCCCGGACGGCATCGTGGCCAAGGGCGGCGCCAGGCTCGCGATCGCCTTGTACTACCCGACCAGCATCGGCAGCGGATCCGCGGCCGGCGCGCAGTTCGCACAGAAGGCGTGGTCAGCGCTCGGCGTCCAGGTCACGCTCAAGCCCATCACCGACCCGGAGCTGTCCACCGACATCGTCGGCGGTCAGGCCGCGTGGGGCGCCGGGTTCATCCCGCTCGGCCTGACCCTGCCCAGCCAGGTGATCCCGTTCGTGTCCGGCGCGACGCCGCCGAAGGGCACCAACTTCGCCTTCATCAACAACGCCGCCTACTCAGCCGACGTCGCCAAGGCGTCCGCGACCGCCGGGACGGCCGGCTGCCCCAGCTGGAACGCCGCCGAGACCGCGCTGTTCAAGAACCTTGACCTGGTGCCGTTCGTCGACTCGACGGTGCCGTGGTTCGGGCGCGGGGCGACGTTCTCGCTCAGCCAGGGCAGCCTGCTCCCGACCACCGTCAAGATGCTGGGCTAGGCCCTCCGGTAACCCACATCCCGCGGAGATAATCGGCTAATGGCTCTACCTCCCGGGGGGGCGACCCCCCGTACCCCCCGGGCCATGTCCCCGGCGGCGCTGCCTGAAACAGGCGGCGATGGCACCGCGCCTGAGCGTTCAGCCTCCGGCGGCGGGCTTGACTCGCTCATCGCCGCGGCGGCCAGCCCGTGGTCGCGGTTCGCGGCCCGCCGCCTGGGGCAGCTCCTCATCTCGGTCCTCATCCTGGTCACCGCGTCCTTCCTCATGATCCACCTGGTGCCCGGGGACCCGGTCCGGGCGGCTCTGGGGCTCGACGCGAGCCAGGGGGTGGTCAACGCCCGCCGCGCCGCGCTCGGGCTGAACGACCCGCTGTGGCTGCAGTACGTCCACTACCTGCGCAACCTGCTGACCGGCAAGATGGGCGACTCGATCACCTCCGGCCTGCCGGTCGCCCAGACGATCGGCCAGCGGCTGCCCGCCACCCTGGAGCTGGCCGGGTGCGCGTTCGCGGTCGCCATCGCCGTCGCGGTCCCGCTCGGCCTGACCATGGGGGTGGTGACCCGGGGCGGCCGGCGGCGGGGCGCGGAGCTGTCGTTCACCGCGGTCGCCGTGGTGCTCGGGGCGATCCCGGGGTTCCTGCTCGCCTTCGGCCTGATCGACGTGTTCAGCGTGCAGCTGGGGTGGACGCCGGTGGCGCTGCAAGGCGGCTTTTCCTCCTACGTGCTGCCGGTCTTGTCGCTGGCGATCGGCCCGTCGGTGATCTTGGCCCGCATCCTGCGCCTGGAGGTCCTCGCCGCGCTGCAGGCCGACTACGTGCGCACCGCCCGCGCCAAGCGGCTGCCAAGCGCGCGACTGTACCTCGGGCACGTCCTGCCGAACGCGCTGACCGCGACGATCACCGTGTGCGGCCTGCTGCTGGCCGGGCTAGTCGCCGGGACGGTGCTCATCGAGAACGTCTTCGCGTGGCCGGGCCTCGGCCAGACCATGGTGGTCTCGATCATCAGCAAGGACTACCCCGTCGTCCAGGGGATCGTGCTGGTGTACGGGACCGGCGTGCTGCTGGTGAACCTCGTCGTCGACGTCACGCTGGCGCTACTGGACCCGCGCTCGACGATCAGGGAGAGCTGATGGGCACCTCCCGGTGGGGTAGGTCCCTGCGCACGCCGCTTGGCGCCTGCGCGGCGGCGCTGCTGGCGGTGATGGCGCTGATCGCCATCCTCGCCCCGGTGCTGTGGACGGGCACCGCGAACGCCTTCGACACGTCCGCGATCTTGCGCGGCCCCTCGCCCGCGCACTGGGCGGGCACCAACAACCTCGGCCAGGACGTCTTCTACCAGGTGCTGGTCGCCACCCGGCTAACGGCGGCGCTGGCGCTGGCCGCCACCGCGATCGGCGTGGGCACCGGGCTGCTGCTCGGCACGGCGCCGCTGGTCCTCGGCCGCCGCGCCGGTCGGGTCATCACCGCCGTGGTGAATATCGCGGTGGCCTTCCCGGCGCTGCTGCTGGCGCTGTTCTTCGCGGTGATCTTCGGCGTCGGGGCGCGCGGGGCGCTGCTGGCCATCGGCTTCGCGTCCGCCCCGACGTTCGCCCGGCTGACCAGGACGCTGTCGGCCTCCGTGGCGGGCCTGGACTACATCGCCGCGGCCCGGATCGCGGGGGTGGGCCGCGTGCGGCTGCTGACCCGCCACGTCCTGCCGAACATCGGCGAGACCCTCATCGTCAACGCCACCATCGCGGCGGGCGACGCGCTGCTGGCCTTCGCGGGCCTGTCGTTCCTCGGCCTTGGCGTCCAGGCGCCGTCGTATGACTGGGGCAAGCTGCTGTACGACGGCCTCAACGGCATCTACGTCCACCCGGTCGCCGCGCTGGCCCCCGGCATCGCCGTCATCCTGGCCGGCCTGGCCTTCAACTTGTTCGGCGAGGCGATGGCCCGTGCCCTCGGCGTCCCCGAGCTGGCCGGCGGCGCGATCGTGCGCGCCGCCCGGGCCGGGCGCGGTACCCGGGCCGGGCGCGGTACCCGGCGCGCGGGGGCCGGGGCATCCCCCGGATCAGCGCCGTCAACGACACTGCCGTCAACGACACTGCCGTCAACGGCCCCTCCATTCAGCCCAACGGAACCCGACGACTGCGTCCTTTCCGTCCGCGACCTGCAGGTCAGCTTCCCCGGCGGGGTGCATCCCGTGCGCGGCGTCAGCCTCACCCTGCGCCGGGGCGAGGCGGTCGGTGTCGTCGGCGAGTCCGGGTCCGGCAAGAGCCTGACCGCGCTGGCCATCGCCCGGCTGCTGGAGCCGCCCGCCGCCATCACCGCCGACCAGGTCCGGCTGCTCGGCCACGACCTGCTGCTATCTCCCGGGGACGGGGTGGAGCGGCATTTCCTTGGCACGTCGCTCGGGATGGTGTTCCAGGACCCGATGACCTCGTTCAACCCGGTCCGCCACGTGGGCGGGCAACTCGCCGAGGTCGCCACCCAGCACCAGGGGATGACCCGCCGCCAGGCCGCCGCGCGGGCGGTGGACCGGCTGCGCGCGGTGCGCATCCCGAGCCCCGAGCGGCGCTACCGCCAGTTCCCCCACGAGCTGTCAGGCGGCATGCGGCAGCGGGCGATGATCGGCATGGCGGTGATGGGCAGCCCCGCGCTGGTGATCGCCGACGAGCCGACGACGGCACTGGACGTGACCGTGCAGCGGGAGGTGCTGCGGCTGCTGAAGTCCCAGCAGGCCGCCGAAGACCTCGCGCTGCTGTTCATCAGCCACGACATCACGGTCGTCGGCCAGGTCTGCGACCGGGTGCTGGTCATGTACGCGGGACGGATCGTGGAGAGCCTGCCCTCGGCCGCGCTGGCCGCCAGCGCGCGGCACCCGTACACGCGGGCGCTGCTGGCCGCCGTCCCGTCGATGGAGACCGACCGTGAGCAGCCGCTGGCGGTGGTGCCCGGCCGCCCGGCCGACCCCGCCGACGTGCGGCCCGGCTGCGCGTTCGCGCCCCGGTGCGCCTTCGCCGATGACCAGTGCCGCGACGCCGACCCGGTGCTGACCTCAGCGGGGGACGGACATCAGGTCGCCTGCTGGCACCCCCAGGCCTCGCCGGTGCCGATCACCCTGGTTTCCGGAGCCGCCACCCCAGCCGCGACGGCCGACGCGCGGGAGACGACGTGAGCGAACTGCGCTTTGAGGGCGCTACCGTCTGGTTCGGCTCCCGCCGGCACGGCCACCTGGCGGCCGACCACGTTGACCTGGTGGTGCCCTCGGGCGCGGTGGTCGGGCTGGTGGGCGAGTCCGGGTCGGGCAAGTCGACGCTGGCCCGCGCGGCCGTGGGACTGGCCCCGCTGACGGCCGGCCGGGTGCTGGTCGGCGGCCAGCCGGTGCCCCGGCACGGGCGGCGCCCGGTACAGATGGTGTTCCAGGACCCGTTCGCGTCGCTGGATCCCCGGATGACCGTCGGGGAGTCGGTCGCCGAGGCCATCCCCCGCGGCTTCCCCGGCGGCCGGGCATCCCGGCGCGCAGAGGCCAGCCGGCTCGGGCTGCTCGTCGGGCTCCCCGATGGGGTGGTCGACAGCTACCCGGCGCGGCTATCGGGCGGGCAGCGGCAGCGGGTGGCGCTGGCGCGGGCCCTGGCCGGGCGGCCGGAGGTGATCATCGCCGATGAGATCACCTCGGCGCTGGACGTGTCGACGCAGGGCGCGGTGCTCAACGTGGTCCGCGACCTGCAGCGGGAGCTGCGCCTGTCCATGCTGTTCATCTCGCACAACCTCGCCGTCGTGCGCTACGTGTGCGACGTGGTCGCGGTGATGCGGGCGGGGCGGATCGTGGAGTGCGGCCCGGCCGAGCAGGTGCTCGCCGCTCCTGGGCATGAATACACCCGTGAGCTGCTCGCCGCCGTGCCACGACCCGGCTCGGTGCTGACGGCCGAGGACTGACGTTCGTTGACAAGGAGTGACCCGTGACCCGACGCCAGCGCATCGCTGACCTGACGACCCTCGCGCTGCCCGAGCAGCCGGCGCTGTCCCCCGACGGCCGCGAGGTCGTGTACGTGCTCGCGACGACCGATGAGGCGACCGGCGAGACCGTGCGGTCCCTGTGGCGGGTCGCCACGGCCGGGGCCACAGGGGGCACAGCGGGGGCTACGGGGAGCACAGCGGGGGGCACGGGGAGCGGGGCGAGCACAGCCCGGCCGCTGACGCGCGGCCGCGCCGACGCCGCCCCGGCCTGGTCTCCGGACGGGACGTCGGTCGCGTTCTTGCGCGGTGCCGTTGAGAACGCCGGCGACGGTCCGGCGCAGGTCTGGCTGCTGCCGATGGACGGTGGCGAGCCCGGGCCGCTAACGACGCTGCCGTTCGGCGCGGGCGCGCCGGTGTGGTCACCGGACGGGACGAAGATCGCGTTCAGCGCGCCGGTTGACGCCGAAGGCCTTGATCTCGCCGCGCGGGCCAAGGCCCCGGTGGTCGCCGACCGGCTGGACTACCAGGCCGACGGGGCCGGGCTGATCGGCGCGATCCGCACCCACCTGCACGTGCTGGACGTGGCGTCCCGGGAGGTCCGCCAGGTCACCTCCGGCGACTGGCACGCCGGGCCGCCGGCCTGGTCTCCCGATTCCGCGAGGCTGGCCTTCAGCGCGGCGACGGCGCCGGACGCCGACCTGGAGTACCGGGCGGCCGTGTACGTCATCGAGGCCGCCCGCCCGGGCGCGCGGCCCGAGCTGGCGGGCCTGCCGGCCGGCACCGGCGGCCCGCTTACCTGGACCGCCGACGGAACGGCGCTGCTCGTCGCCGGCATGACCGGTGCCCCGGTCGGGCACGCCGGACTGCTGCGCGTTCCCCTGATGCCAGCCGGCGCCTCGCCAGCCGGCGCCTCGCCAGCCGGCGCCCCGGCGGCCAGTCGCGCCGTCCCCCACAGCGTCGCCGTCAACAGTGCCGCCCCCCACAGTGCCGCCATCAACAGTGCCTCCATCAACAGTGCCGCCCCCCACAGTGCCGCCATCAACAGTGCCGCCGTCAACATCGCCGCGGCCCTGGACCGCAACGTGATGCCAGGCGGCCCCGGGTACCCGGGCGGGCTGCCGCAGCTGGGCGCCGGCGGCGAGACGGTGCTGTTCTGCGTGCGGGACCGCGGGTGCACGCACCTTTACTCGGCGCCCGCCGATGGCTCTGGCGTCCCCGGGCCGGTCATCGCGGGCGCGGGCCGGGTCGTGTCCGGGCTGTCGGTGGCCGGCGCCCGGAACACTGCCGTGGTCGTGCTGGCCACGCCGGCCAGCTACGGCGAGGTCGTCGCGGTCGACCTCACGACGGGCACCGAGACCGTGCTCACCGACCATGGCGCCAGCCACGCCGCCGTCACGCTGTTCAGCCGGCAGGAGCGGGAGTTCACGATCTCCGACGGGACCACCGTGCACGGCTGGCTGGTCCGCGACCCGGCCGCCGGCGAGCCGGGCCCGCTGCTGCTGGACATCCACGGCGGGCCGCACAACGCCTGGAACGGCGCGGCCGACCCGGTTCACCTGTACCACCAGGAGCTCGCGGCCCGCGGCTGGACCGTCTTGCTGCTGAACCCGCGGGCCAGCGACGGCTACGGCGAGGCGTTCTTCAATGGCGCAATCGGCCGGTGGGGCGACGTTGACGCGAAGGACCTCCTGGAGCCGGTCGACGCGCTCGTCGCGGAGGGCATCGCCGACCCGGGCCGGCTGGCGGTGACCGGCTACAGCTACGGCGGCTACATGACCTGCTACCTGACCAGCCACGATGACCGGTTCGCTGCGGCGGTGCCCGGAGGCGTGGCCACCGACTTGACCAGCATGGCCGGCACCTCCGACCAAGGGCACGCGCTGTCCGCCTGGGAGCTGGGCGGCCAGTGGTGGGCGGCCGGCGACCGCGAGCGGTTCGCCGCGATGTCCCCGCTGACCCACGTGGACCAGGTGCGCACGCCGACCCTGATCCTGCACGGCGCCGACGACGCGACCTGCCCGGCCGGGCAGGCACAGCAGTGGCACACGGCGCTGCGTGAGCGCGGCGTGCCCGCCCAGCTCGTGCTCTACCCGGGCGCGTCCCACCTGTTCATCTTGTCCGGCCCGGCCGCGCAGCGGGCCGACTGGAACCAGCGGGTCGTGGACTGGGTCGAGGAGCACGCCGCGGGAACGCCGCGCCCGGTCGACGCCGCGCACTGGCGGCGGCGGCTGGCCGCCCTCGCCGAGCGCCACAACGTCCCCGGGGCCGCGCTGGGCATCTTGCGACTGCGGCCCGGGCGCGAGGACGAGCTCGTCGAGGCCGCCTACGGGCTGCTGAACGCCGACGCCGGAGTTGAGGCGACCACCGACTCGGTGTGGCAGATCGGCTCGATCTCCAAGGTGTGGACCGCGACGCTGGCCATGCAACTCGTCGATGACGGGCGGCTGGACCTGGACGCGCCGGTCGCCGACTACCTGCCCGAGCTGGAGCTCGCAGACGCCGACGTCGCCAAAACGGTGACGATGCGGCACCTGCTGACCCACACCAGCGGCATCGACGGGGACGTGTTCACCGACACCGGGCGCGGCGATGAATGCCTGGAGAGGTACGTCGCGTTGCTGGCCGAGGTGAGGCAAAACCACCCGCTCGGCGCGACCTGGTCCTACTGCAACTCCGGGTTCTCGCTGGCCGGGCGGGTGATCGAGAAGATCACCGGCGGCACCTGGGATGCCGCGCTGCGCCAGCGGATCTGCACCCCGCTCGGCCTGGCCCGCACGGTGACGCTGCCGGAGGAGGCACTGCTGTTCCGCACGGCGGTCGGGCACGTGGACGTGACCGGGCAGCGGCACGTCGCCCCGGTCTGGACGCTGCCACGCTCGCTCGGCCCGGCCGGGCTGATCTGCTCTACCCCCGCCGACGTGCTCGCGTTCGCGCGGATGCACCTGGCCGGCGGTAAGGCCGCCGATGGCACCCAGGTGCTCAGCGCGGGCGCCGCCCGGGCCATGACCGAGCACCAGGCCGACCTGCCCGACAAGTACGTGCTGGGCGACTCGTGGGGCATCGGCTGGATCCGGTTCGGCTGGGACGGGCAGCGGCTGGTCGGCCACGACGGCAACACGATCGGGCAGGCCGCGTTCCTGCGCGTCTTGCCGGACCCCGAGGTCGCCGGGGCGGGACTGGCGGTCACGCTGCTGACCAACGGCGGCAACCCCCGCGACCTGTACCAGGACCTGTACGCCGAGATCGTCGCCGAGCTGGCCGGGGTCACGATGCCCGCCCCGATCCAGCCTCCGGCGCCGCCGGCCCAGGCCGACATCACGCCGCACCTGGGCACCTACGAGCGGGCCAGCGTCCGGATGGAGGTCGAGGCCGGCCAGGACGGGCCGGTGCTGCGCACGACGGTCCTGGGACCGCTCGCCGAGCTCACTCCCGATCCGGTCTCGCAGTACCCGATGGTCGCGGTGGCGCCGGACCTGTTCGTGGTCCGCGAGCCCGAGGCGCAGACCTGGATCCCGGTCACCTTCTACTCGCTGGCCACCGGCGAGAAGTACGTGCACTTCGGCGCGCGCGCGACCCCGAAGGTGAGCTGACCAGTGGACCTGACCAGCCTGCCCGCCGCCATGGCGCAGCGGCTGCCGCGGATCCTGGCCGACATCGAGGAGCTGGTGCGCTGCGAGTCGCCGTCGGCCGACCTGGCCGCGGTGGCCGCCAGCGCCGACGTGGTCGCCCGGGTCGGCACGCGGCTGGTGGGATCGGCACCGGAGCGGATCGTGATCGACGGGCGGGCGCACCTGCGCTGGCGGCTCGGCGACGCCTCGCGGGGCGCGGGGTTGCCGCGGGTGCTGCTGCTCGGCCACCATGACACCGTGTGGCCAATCGGGTCGCTGGCAACCCACCCGTTTTCCGTCGATGACGGCGTGCTGCGCGGCCCCGGCTGCTTCGACATGAAGACCGGGCTGGTTCTCGCGCTGCACACGGCGGCCGAGCTGCGCCCGTGCGGCGTGACCATCTTGGTGACCGGCGATGAGGAGGTCGGTTCGCGGACCTCCCGCGAGCTGATCGAGGCCGAGGCGGCCGGCTGCCGCGCGGCCCTGGTGCTGGAGGCGTCCGCCGACGGCGGCGCGGTCAAGACCGCCCGCAAGGGCACGTCGATGTACCGGGTCCGGGCGCTTGGCCGGGCCGCGCACGCCGGCCTGGAGCCCGAGCGCGGCGTGAACGCGACCGTCGAGCTGGCCCGCCAGGTGCTGGCGGTGGCCGGCATCGCCGATGCCGGGCGCGGTACCACGGTGACGCCGACGCTGCTCGCGGCGGGCCGCACCCTCAACACGGTGCCCGATGACGGGGCATTCGACGTGGACGTGCGCGTCTGGGACGACGCCGAGCAAGCGCGGGTGGACGCCGCGATGCGGGCGCTGGCCCCGGCGACCCCCGGCGCGCGGCTGGAGGTGACCGGCGGCCCGAACCGCCCGGCGCTGGCCCGGTCGTCCTCGGCGGCGCTGTTCGACCGCGCGTCCGCCCTGGCCGCCCGGCTGGGGCTGCCGCCGCTGGAGCAGGCCGCGGTCGGCGGGGCCTCTGACGGCAACTTCACCGCCGGGGTCGGCACCCCCACACTTGACGGCCTGGGCGCGGTAGGCGGCGGGGCGCATGCCGACCATGAGCATGTCCAGGTCGCGGAGCTGCCCGGGCGGGCGGCGCTGCTGGCCGCACTGATCCACGACCTGTTGAATGAGGCTTCATGACCCCGGATATCATCACGGACCTTCCTCCGGCGGAGGAAGCCGCCCGGCGAGCGGCCGACGCCGCGAGGGTGAGCATCCGCGAGCTTGACAGCATTGAGGACCTGGAGGCCGCCGTCGCCGTGTTCGACGAGATCTGGCACCCCGAGCCGGGAACCCAGCCGATCAGCGCCGAGCTCATGAAGGCGCTGCGCAAGGCCGGCAACTACATCACCGGCGCCTACGACACCGACGACGGGCAGCTCGTGGGGGCGTGCGTCGGGTTCTTCGGCCCGCCGTCGCACGCCTCGCTGCACAGTCACATCGCCGGCGTGTCCGCGGCCGGGCTGGGGCGCAGCGTCGGCTTCGCGCTGAAGGTGCACCAGCGGGCCTGGGCACTGCAGCACGACACCACCGAGATCGCCTGGACCTACGACCCGCTGATCCGCCGCAACGCCTACTTCAACCTGGTCAAGCTCGGCGCCCGGGCCACCGAGTACCTGCCGAACTTCTATGGCGGCATGCAGGACCAGATCAACAGTGGCGGCGACACCGACCGGGTGCTGGTCAGCTGGGACCTGCGCGCCCCTCACGTCGCGGCGGCGTGCGCGGGGAAGCCCAGCCCGGCCAGCGCGCAGGCGCGGATCGCCGCCGGGGCCCACGTGGCGGTGGCGGTCGCCGCCGACGGGTACCCGGCGCTGTCCCCCGGCCGATCGGGGTCGCTGGCCACTACGGTGCTGGTGGCCATCCCGCCCGACGTCGAACGGCTGCGGGTCAGCGACCCCGGCGCCGCCGCCGCCTGGCGGTCCGTGGTCCGGGACACGCTGGGCGAGCTCATGGCCGCGGGCGGCCGGGTGACCGGCTTCGACCGGGCCGGATGGTACGTGATTGAAGGAGGCTCACGATGAAGCTAGCCGGGGTGGAACTCCGCCGGATCCAGATGCCACTGGTGGCGCCGTTCCGTACGTCGTTCGGCACCGAGACCGCCCGCGACATCCTGCTGCTGCGCGCGGTCGCCAGCGCGGGATCCTCCGGGGAGGCCGAGGGCTGGGGCGAGTGCGTGGCGATGTCCGACCCGCTGTACTCCTCGGAGTACGTGGACGCCGCCGCCGACGTGCTGCGCCGTTTCCTGATCCCCAAGGTCGCCAGCGTCGCCGACCTCGACGGCGCGGGGGTCGGCGCCGCCCTGGAGCCGTTCAAGGGCCACTGGATGGCCAAGGCCGCCCTGGAGATGGCCGTCTTGGACGCCGAGTTGCGCCTGGCGGGCCGCTCCTGGGCCCGGGAGCTGGGCGCGACCCGCGACCGCGTGCCCTGCGGGGTGTCGGTCGGCATCATGAACTCGATCGGCGAGCTCGTCGACGCGGTCGCCGGCTACCTGGAGGCCGGCTACGTCCGGATCAAGCTCAAGATCGAGCCCGGCTGGGACGTCGAGCCGGTCCGGGCGGTGCGCGACCGGTTCGGCGACGACATCCTGCTGCAGGTCGACGCGAACACCGCCTACACCCTGGCCGACGCGCGGCACCTGGCCAAGCTGGATGACTTCGGCCTGCTGCTGATGGAACAGCCGCTGCCCGAGGAGGACGTGCTCGGGCACGCGGAGCTGGCCAAGGTGGTGCGCACGCCGGTCTGCCTGGATGAGTCGATCACCTCGGCGCGCACCGCCGCGGCGGCGATCACGCTCGGCGCCTGCCAGGTCATCAACATCAAGCCGGGCCGGGTCGGCGGCTACCTGGAGGCCCGCCGGATCCACGACGTCGCCGCCGCGCACGGGATAGCGGTCTGGTGCGGCGGCATGCTGGAGACCGGCCTGGGCCGGGCCGCGAACGTTGCGCTGGCCGCGCTGCCCGGCTTCACGCTGCCCGGCGACACCTCAGCCTCCGACCGCTACTACCGGTCCGACATCACGACCCCGTTCCAGCTCCGCGACGGCCACCTGGACGTGCCCACCGGGCCCGGGCTCGGGCTGGCGCCGCTGCCCGACCGGCTGGCGGAGGTCACCACCTCGACTGAGTGGATTTCGCTGTAACTCCCTTCTCCGCGCCCCGCCCTTCCCCCGCCGCCCCGCTCTCCCCGCCCCGTCCCTCCCCCACCGTCCCGCTCTCCGCGCCCCGCCCTTCCCCCGTCACCCCGCTCTCCCCGCCCCGTCCCTCCCCCACCGCCCCGCCGGACCAGGTAATTTCGGCTGGTGAGCATGCGCCCGCAGGCTAGCTTGCGCCGGGTCCTTGATGACCTGGGCGTCACGCTGCTGGAGCTTGTCGCCGGCGAACCGCCCGCGGCCCAGATCGGCGGAGTGGTGATCCACGACCCGGTGGATGAGCCGGCGCTGCCGCGGCACGCGCTCGTCCTCGGCGTCGGCGTGCGCGAGCCGGACGAGATCGCCGCTCTGCTGCGGACCCTGGGCCGCCACGAGGCCGCGGGCCTGGTGCTGCGGCTGCCCGTCCCGGCTCCCCAGCCGGTGCTCGACGCGGTCGCCGCCTCCGGCGTGCCGCTGCTCGGCTTGACCCGCGGCGCGTCGTGGGCGCAGCTCGCCGCGCTGTTGCGGTCCCTGCTGGCGGAGGGCGATGTCGGCGACGACGGCCCCGAGACGCTCGGCGGCCTGCCCTCCGGCGACCTGTTCGCGGTGGCGAACGCGGTCGCGGCGCTCATGGACGCGCCGGTCACCATCGAGGACAGGTCATCGCGGGTGCTGGCCTTCTCCGGGCGGCAGGACGAGGCGGACCTGTCCCGGGTGGAGACGATCCTGGGCCGCCAGGTCCCGGAACGGTACTCCCGCATGCTCACCGAGCGCGGCGTCTTCCGCGACCTGTACCGCAGCGACCAGCCGGTCTACATCGAGCCCCCCGGCGGGCTGGCCGACTTCATCGTCCCCCGCGCCGCCGTCGCGGTCCGGGCCGGCGATGAGGTCCTCGGCTCGATCTGGGCCGCGGTCCGCGAGCCGCTTACCCCGGACCGGGAGCAGGCGATGCGGGACGCGGCGCGCCTGGTCGCCCTGCACATGCTGCGGATCCGGGCCGGCGCCGACGTTGGCCGCCGGCTGCGCACCGACCTGGTCAGCACCGCCTTGGAAGGCGGGACCGGCGCGGGCGAGGCGGTCAGCCGGCTGGGGCTGGCTGACCAGCCCGTCGTGGTGCTCGCCCTAGCCGTCCCCGGGATCGCGAACGCTGATCTCACCGAGCACCGCGCCGCCGGGGCCAGCGCCGCCGGGGCCAGCACGGCCGGGACTAGCGCCGCGCTGGCCACCGAGCGGCAGCGCCTCGGCGACGGGCTGGCGATGCACTTGAACGCGATCCATCCGCGGTGCGCGATCGCGCTCATCGGCGACGTCACCTACGGCCTGTTGCCGGTCACCGCGGGGACTGACGGGGAGCAGCGCGCGGCCCGGATCGCCGCGGACTTCCTGGACCGGATCGGCGGTCGTGGCCAGGCGGTGATCGCCATCGGCCACGTGGCCAGCGACGCGGCCGGTCTGCCGGCGGCGCGCGCGCACGCCGACCGGGTCCTGCGGGTGCTGCTGGGCGGAGCATCATCCGGCGGCCGGCGGGTCGCCTGCCTGTCCGACGTTCACGCGGAGGCGCTGCTGATGGAACTCCGCGACCTGGCCGCCGCCCACGGTGACCAGCCAACCGGCGCGGTCGCGCGGCTGCTGCGCTACGACGCCGAGCACGGCACGAACCTGGTCGACACGCTCCGCGCGTGGCTGGACGCCTTCGGCGACGTCTCGGTGGCCGCGGCGGCCATGTTCGTGCACGTGAACACCTTCCGTTACCGCCTGCGGCGACTGGCCGAGGTGAGCGGCATCGATCTCACCGACCCCGAGCAGCGCTTCGCCGCCATGCTGCAGCTACGAGTCATGTCCCGCCGCGACTGATTCTCAGCGAACGTTCAATAATTGACGCAAGAGACTCGAATATCTGATCTATTAATGATAGTGTTTGGTGTAGCTTCCAGTGCTGATCATTTCGAACAGGCGAGAGTGGATGAGCTGAGCGGAGGTGCGTGGGTGGACTTCATGGCCGAGAAGCCGGGCGATGCCCGCGCGCGCCTCGCCGGCGATAGACGCGACGACCGGCTGGCGGAATTCGCGCAGGACCGGTACGGGGACACTGCCCGGCCGAACGCGTGGCACGTGATGGTCCTCAGCGACCTGACCGGCGCGGATGATCGGTGCCCGGGCGCGACCGACGACGAGGCCCTCGGGCTGATGGGCCGCTGGAAGGCGGCCGAGTCGTGGGCGGCGGCGCGCAAGCTCGGCGTGGTGCGGGAGATGATCCGCCGCCGCGCCATCCCCGAGAAGGGCATGGCGACGGCGGACCTGCCCTGGGAATGGGAGCCAGACCTTCAGCACGAGGTGGCCGCCCAGCTACGCGTCTCCCTGATCGCCGCAGGTAAGCTGCTGCACCTCGCCTGGTCACTGGGGGCCCGGCTCCCCCGCGTCGGCGACGCCCTGGCCGATGGCCGGCTCGATCCCGGGCAGGCCACGATGATCATTGCCGAGACCGACGCCCTGCCCGACGATAAGGCGGCCGCGGCCGAGGAACTGATCCTGGCCGGCCTCGATGACTGCCGCACCTGGGCCGACCTGCTGCGCCTGGTCCAGCGGGCGGTGTGCACGGTGGATCCCGACGGCGCCCGCAGGCGCCGTGAGCAGGCCGAGCGGGAGTCGGCGCGGGTCCGCCTGTGGCGGGAATCATCTGGCGCGTGCGCGCTGGCCGGGCACGCGCTGCCCACCGATGAGGCCCTGGCCGCGTGGGGGCACGTGGAGGCCCGCGCCCAGCACTACCGTGCCCAGGGCATAAGGGAGTACATCGACCTGCTGCGGGTGATGGCCTACCTCGACCTGCTGACCGGGACCCCCGCCGGGGAACGGATCGCCCGGTGGACGGCCGAGGCCGCCGCGAAGGAAGGCACCGCGACTCCCGGCCAGGGCAATAGCGACCCGCCGGAAGACGGCCGTCCCGGCCGCGGCGACAGCACCGACCATCCCAGCGCGTCCAGCCCCGCCGACGCTCACCCGGCTGATACCGGTCCCCGCGACAGTTCCCCCGAAGGCGGGTCCCCCGGTGGCGCTCGCCCCGCTGATGCCGGCGCCGGGCCGGAACTGCGGGCGAAGGTGAACCTGACCATCCCGGTGGGCACCGCCACCGGGCGGGACAACCGGCCCGGCGAAGCCTGGGAGCTCGGCGCCCTCGACCCCGACCTCGCCCGCCAGCTCCTCGCGGCGGCCGCCCGCAGCCCCGGCAGCGAGTTCTGCGTCACCGTGACCGACGAGCACGGGTACGCGGTCGGCCACGGCTGCGCCAAGCCCGGCCGGCCCGCGAAGACCACCAGCCATGGCAGGCAGCCAACGGGCAAGCCCCCGCCAGGGCCCGCCCCGCCCGCACGCCAGGCGACCTTCACCCGCCGCGACCGGCCCGGCCCGCCCGGCGGATTCGGGTCATGGGCACTCACCCTGCCCGGCATGGGCACCACGTTCACCGTGGACCTCAGGCCTGTCCCCACTCACGCCTGCGACCACGCCTACGAGACGGCCGGCCACGACCCCGGTGACTGGCTGCGGCACGTCGTCCAGGTCCGCGACGGCAAGTGCTCGTTTCCCTCCTGCGGGAGGCATGCCCGCGAGTCAGACTTCGAGCACGCCACCCCGCATGAGGAAGGCGGGAAGACCTGCGCGTGCAACTGCCACGCCTGCAGCCGGACCTGCCACCAGGTCAAGCAGCGACCCGGGTGGGGCGTCACCTCACCTAAGCCCGGCTGGCACCAGTGGATGACTCCTTCCGGCCGCGCCTACACGCAGGGACCCTGGCAGTATCCGGCGTTATGCCGCGCGGGCCGCCTCGCGATGACCCGCGAGACCGTCGGCTCGTGAGACCGCCGGGCAGCGCGGCGGCGCCTTAGACTCCTTCGCGATGGGCGATGGCGGCGGCCTCGGTGCGGCTGGCCGCGCCGAGCTTGGCGAGGATGTTGGAGACGTGGACGCTGGCTGTCTTCGGGGCGATGAACAACTCGGCGGCGATCTCGCGGTTGCTCTTGCCGCGCGCGACCAGCGCCAGGACCTCGCGTTCGCGGTCGGTCAGCCCGGCGACGGGGCCGGGCGGTACGTAGCCGCCACCGCGCTCCCCGTCGGTGCCATGTCCTAGCCGCGCCCGGCGTCCGAGGTCCTCCAGCGCCGCGTGCAGCGGCGCCGCCCCGAGCTCGCCGGCCGTCGTGATGGCGGCCCGCCACACACGCTCGGCCTCCCCGCGCGTCGCCTCATCGCGGCCGCCGCCGGCCGCCAGCGCCCCCGCCAGCCGCCACTGGGCCCGCGCGGTCTCGTACACGTACCCGGGCCCGAACTCGGCGATCACCTTCTCCCAGGCCTGCGGGGCGGCCACGCCCAGTGCTCGCTGGTACTCGGCCTCGCAGCGGGCCAGCCAGCCGCGGCCCTCAGGGCCGAGCAAGCTCTTGGGCCGGGCCGGGTAGCGGGCGCCCTCGCGGGCCAGTTCCAGCAGCCGGGCGGCGTCGTCGGTCTCCCGGGATAGCGCGATGGCGTCCCCGGCCGCCCGCGCGGCGGCCGCCCGGTCCGCCCGTGCGGCCAGCGCGATCGCGGCCGGGCGGATGACTCCCGGCGTGTGCTGCCAGGACTTGTCCGCGCTGATGGCGGCTTCCGCCTCGGCCAGCGCCCGGTCGGTGTCGCCGCGCCACAGCGCCTGCTCGGCCAGCAGCCCCCGCCCGATGTAGGCGACGAAGGTGTCCCCCCAGAAGGGCGCCAGCCAGGTCCCCCGCTCATCGACGACCGCGCTGCCCCTCGCCACGTCGAGGAACAGCGCCATCGCCGACAGGACCGCCTCCGGCTGGCGGGTTACCCGGACCGGGAAGTCGTCGGCGATCTCCTGCGCGTGATCCCAGCAGCCGTCAGCGTAGTGCGCCTGGAAGTGCAGGTGCATGAGGTCCAGGCCGTATGGCGCCAGGCCGAGCCCGGCGGCGTCCGCCCGCTGGACGCCGATGTGCGCGATCCGGGCCGACTCGGCCAGATCGCCCCGCGCCAGCCGCTCGGTCGCCAGATGGTAGGCCGCGCGCAGCTCCGTTCGCAGCGACTTGGCCTCCGCCGCCTGCTCGAAGGCGGCGGTGAACCATGCGATGGACTGGTCCGCGTTACCCTCCCGGCGGGCCAGCATGCCGATCGTGACCTGGGCGTCAGCCTCCACCCAGGGCGCGCCGGCCTCGCGCGCCGCCGCGATGGCGCGGTCGGCCCACTCCCGGGCGGCGTCATACCCGCCCTCGGTGATCAGCGCCATCGCGTACGTCGCCATCGCCCGGGCCAGGTACCAGGTCGGCGGGCTGGGCGGCGTTTCCTGAACGGCTTGCCGGGCGACCCGGACCGCCTCGGTGAACCACTCCTTGTCATCGCCTTCCATGAGGCAGTAGGCCAGCTGCTCGCCCACCCGGCTGCGCAGCTCCAAGTCGGCCAGCGGGTCATCCGCGGCGGGCAGCAGCGCCAGGATCCGGCGCAGCAGCGCCACCGCGCGCGGCAGGTCGCCGCCGGCGTCGGCGGCCTGCGCGGACTTCAGGCCCAGCTTGCCGCGCGACATGCCGGCCAGCTTCTCGGCGTCATCGACCCGTTCCCACAGCGCGAGCGCCTGGTCGTAGTGCCGGTGCGCCTCAGCCGGCGCGCCCAGGCGCTGGGCCTCGGCCCCCGCCAGCACCGACGCCTCCAGCGCGCAAGGGAGATCGTGGCTGGCCAGGGCATGGTGGGCCAGCTCGGCCGCCGTTCCGGGCACGCCCGGCGCCCGGGTCGCCAGCAGCGTGGCGATCCGGCCATGCAGGCGTGTCCGCTCCCCCGGCATCAGGTCGGCGTAAACCGCCTCGCGCAGCAGCGCGTGCCGGAAGAAGTACCCGCCATCGCCCACGTCGTCGGTCACCAGGAGCTGGTGCGCGACAAGCTCCCAGACGGCGTGGTCGTACTCCTGGTCGGTTAGCCCCCATTCATCGCGGGCCACTGACCTGATGAGATCGTCTCCGGCCCGCCGCCCGGCCACCGCGGCCGCGCGCAGCACCTGCTGGGCCGCCGCCGAGACCCGCTCCACCCGGGACAGCAGAAGTGCCGCCAGGCCGGAGGGGATGGGGCGAAGGGGCTCGGCGGCGTCGCAGGCGGCGGCGCTGAGCTCCTCCGCGTAGTACGCGTTGCCCTCCGCCCGCTCGACGATGCGGTTAAGGGTCGCGGCGGGCAGGCTGCCGAGCCCGTTTGGCGTGGCGGAGATGATTTGCGCGACAGCGGCGTGCGGCAGTGGCCGCAGCTCGATCGACGTGACCGAGGGGAGCCGCTGCAGGTCCGCCGCGACGGCGCGCAGCGGATGGCGGCGATGCAGGTCGTCGGCGCGGTAGGTGCCGATGATGAGAACTCGCTCGCGGTGCAGCATGCGGGAAAGGAAAGTGAGCAGATCCCGGGTGGAAGCGTCGGACCAGTGCAGGTCTTCCAGGATGAGCAGTACGGGGGCCTGCTCGGCGAGCTCGGCGAGCAGGCCGAGCGTCGCGCCGAACATCTGCTGGCGCGCGAGCACGGCCCAGTCCGCCTCGGCCTGCGGCCCGCCGGAGCCGTCGGGCAGCAGCCGGGCCAAGACCGGGCGCGCGCGGACGGCCTCGGCCAGCCGCGCGGCCTTGTCGGGGGGCAGCAGGAGGCCGCGCAGGGCGTCAGCGAAGGGCAGGTACGGGACGCTGTCGCCGATCTCGGCGCACTGCCCGCACAAGACGGTGACGCCCCGCCTCCCGGCGATGGCGGCGACCTCGCTGACCAGGCGCGACTTGCCGATGCCGGCGTCGCCGCTGACCAGCGCGGCGACCGCGCGGCCAGCAACTGCGCCCGATCCCGTGGTGCCAGCCGATCCCGTGGTGCCAGCCGATCCCGTGGTGCCAGCCGATCCCGCGGTGCCAGCCGATCCCGCGGTGCCAGCCGAACCCGCGGAGTCGTCAAGCAACGCCAGCAGAGAGGCCAACTCCGCCTCGCGCCCTACGAATGCCGCCATGCCGTGATTATCCCATCCGGAAGTGCCGTTCTCGAACGAATAACCGGCGCGTGCGCGCGCTACTTCCCGTATGGCCGCGGGCGTTTAGACTGGCGGCATGGAGAAGGTGAACAGGTCCGAGGCGCAGTGGCGGGAGCGGCTCACGCCCGATGAGTACCGGGTGCTACGGCAGGCGGGCACCGAGCGGCCGTTCACTGGGGAATACACCAACACCAAGACCCGCGGGGTCTACCACTGCCGGGCATGCGGGGCGGAGCTGTTCCGGTCCGAGGCCAAGTTCGAGTCCCACTGCGGCTGGCCGTCGTTCTACCAGCCCGTCGAGGGGGACGCGGTGACGCTCATCGAGGACCGGTCGCACGGGATGCTCCGGGTCGAGGCGCGCTGCGCCGCTTGCGGCTCCCACCTAGGGCACGTGTTCACCGGCGAGGGCTACGACACGCCGACCGACGAGCGGTGGTGCATCAACTCGATCTCCCTGACCTTGGATCCAGCCGAGTAGCCCGCGGGCGTGCGGCCGGACGGGGAGATCACGCGGGGAACGACCAACCCCAGCCGGCTACGGCGGGTGGACCGCTGGATCGCGCAGGCGACGGCGGGCGCGCTGCGCGCGGCCACGCGCCCGCTGATCGTCGACCTGGGCTACGGAGCCTCGCCGGTGACCACGCTGGAACTGTACCGGAGGGTCCGCGCGGTGGCCCCGGACGCCGAGGTGACCGGCCTGGAGATCGACCCGGGCCGGGTTGCCTCCGCTAGCCGCCGCCTGGCGGAACTGCGGGCCGCCGGAGACGACCTGCCGGGGCTGTCCTTCGCTGTCGGGGGCTTTGAGTTGCCGCTGCCCCGCCCGCCGATGCTCATCCGGGCGTTCAACGTGCTGCGCCAGTACCCGGAGGAGCGGGCCTGGGCTGCCTGGTCCCGGCTCCGCTCCGGGCTGGCCGACGGCGGCCTGCTGGTCGAGGGCACCTGCGACGAGATCGGCCGCCGCGCCGTCTGGGTCGCCCTTCCCGCCGTGCCCGGCGGCGGGGAGGGGCTGATCACCTTCTCGGCCCGGCTGGCCTCGCTGGAGCGGCCCTCGGACCTGGCCGAGCGACTCCCCAAGACGCTGATCCACCGCAACGTGCCCGGGGAGCCGGTGCACCAGTTCCTGCTGGACTTCGACCGGGCCTGGGACCGCGCCGCGCCCTACTCCCCCTTCGGCCAGCGGCAGCGCTGGCTGGCCGCGGTCACCTCCCTATCGGCCACGTGGCCGGTCATGGGCCACCCGCCATTCGGCGGCCACCGCCGCTGGCGCCTGGGCGAGGTGACCCTCCCGTGGGGCGCGCTCGCCCCGCCCGCGCGCTGAACCCCGGCCCGCGCCGTCACGGTCCCTTCCACTGTGGCCGACAACGGTGGCCGTGGCATGATCAGTGAGGTTTAATGCACCTGGGGATGGTGCGGCATATCGGCATCGACATTTGGACGGGCGGAACCATGGTATTTCCCGGGGCGGCGCCGGGCGCGGGCGCTGCTGACGTCGCAGGGTGGACGTTCAACCCGCCACCTGGATGGCCGGCGCCGCCTGCCGGGTGGCAGCCGCCGCCGGACTGGCAGCCTGACCCGGCCTGGCCCGCCGCGCCCGCCGGGTGGAACTTCTGGGTGCCCGCCCAGGGGGCCGTGCCTCCGGGCGCACTGGCCCGGGAGTCACCACCCCTGGCAGCACGTCCTCTGGAAGCACCGCCTCCGGATGCGATGCCGGGCGAGCCCTCTCAGGGTGGGCTCTCTCAGGACGGCCTTGCGCAGGGTGGCCTGCCGCAAGGCAGGGGCGGGACCGAGATCCGGCTGTCCCTGGCCGGCCAGGCGATGACGGTCAGGCCGGGCCAGGAGGCTCGCATCGGGCGCTCGCCCGACAATGACGTCGTGGTGAGCGACCCGACCGTGTCCCGCCAGCATGCCGTGGTCCGCGCCGGCGCCGAGGGATGGGAGCTGGCCAACCTCGGCTCCGCTCCGACTTACCTGGATGGCCAGCAGGTCACCCGCGTCCTGCTGGACAACGTCCAGGAGGTGACCCTCGGCTCGGCGGACGGCCCCGTGCTGCGCCTGGAGCCGGCGCCCGCCGCCGCCCCGCAGCCAGCGGCACCCGTGGCCCCGGTCCCGGCTCCGGCTCCGGCTCCGGCTCCGGCTCCGGCCAGCCTCCCCGGCGCTCAGCCGGCCGGCTGGAACGCCGTCCCAGGGGCTCCCTCCGCGTACGGCTATGGCGCCCCTCAAGGCCCCCCGGTGATCCCCCCTGGCTGGGGCTCCCCCGTGGGCCAGGGCCTTCCCCCCGGCTACGCGCCCGGCTGGACGGCGCCCGTCCCGCCGGGCGCCCAGGGCGGGGAGGCGGAGCTGGCGACGGTGCTGCGGGTCTTGTTCCCCGTGCAGAGCTGGCTGCACAACTCCGGGTGGCGGCAGGGGCTGCGGCTCGCGGTCATCGCGTACGCGCTGCTCCCGCTGATCTTCTTGACGGTGCTCAGCTCCTCGAGCGACCTGTCCACGCCCGGCTGGGCTTACAGCCTTTACGTGGCGCCGCTATGGGCGGCCGGCTTCTGGATGCTGATCCGCCCGCCGGAGCACCTGAAGAAGCAGGAGATCCTGATCGGGGTCGGCATCGTGATCTGGACGCTGATCTGGATCCGGGTCGTCACGATCACCATCAACGACGCCCTGCCCGTCAAGAACGGGATCGGCGTCGGCTCGGCGATCGTGATCGGGATCAACGAGGAGGTCACGAAGGCGCTGCCGGTGCTGATCGCCGGGCTCCTGCTGCTCAAGTACCGCAAGGTCAAGCTGGACGTCCGCATGTGGATGTTCCTCGGCACCGTCGCCGGGCTAACCTTCGGCGTGGCCGAGCAGGCCTTCTACACCTCCAACGACATCATCTTGATCAACATCGCGAAGTCGCCCAGCGAGGCGGTCACCGCCATCTTGGCCTTCGCCGAGCGCGTGTTCGTGGACGGGTTCCAGCACGCCGTGTGGGCGGGGATCTCCGGCTTCTTCATCGGCATGGCGATCAACTACCGCCGCCGCCGGGTGCAGCTGATCCTCTTGGGCATCGGGACGCCCGCCCTGCTGCACGCGCTGAACGACTGGCTCGCGGGCACCTCTCCGTGGCTGGTGATCCTGGTTCAGGCAGCGTCCCTACTGCTGTTCCTGGGCTACACGATGTCCGCGGCGGCCATCGAGCAGCAGGTCCGGGAGACCCCGATCTTCCGCGGCCAGTCAATGATCATGGAGGCGATCAAGTTCGACCAGCCTCCACCCCGGTAAGCCCTGCCCCGGTAAGCCCTGGCCCCGGTGAGCCCTGCCCGGTAAGGGCCGGCCCGCCAGCGTCTCGCGGCGCCACCGGCTCAAGACCTCGATGAGCTGGCGGGCGAAGGCGGGGATGTCGTCCGGCCAGCGGCTGGTGACGAGCAGGTCGTCCACGACCACCTCCCGGTCGATGCGGCTGGCGCCGGCGTTGCGCAAGTCGGTGGCCAGCGACGGCCAGGACGTCAGGGTGCGGCCGCTGACGACGCCGGCCTCGACCAGCATCCACGGCGCGTGGCAGATCGCCCCGACCGGCTTGCCCTGGTCGAAGAAGTCGCGGACGAACCGGACGGCGTCGGGGCTCGTCCGCAGCGCGTCTGGGTTGGCGACGCCGCCGGGTAGGACGAGGGCGTCGTAGTCAGCTCCGCTGACCCCGGTGACCAGCCGGTCCACGCGGACCGTGCCCGACTTGTCGTGGTGACGGGCCATCTGGATCTCACCGGGCTCGACCGAGACGAGCTCCACGTCAGCGCCCGCGTCGCGCAGCGCTTGCCATGGACCGGTCAGCTCGGACTCCTCAACCATGTCGGTCGCCAGGAACGCGACCTTCATGCCCTTCAGCTCCTCAGCCATTGCGTCCTCCCGGTGGTTGGTTGCCTGCCGCTCGCGCACCGTACCTCGCCGGCGATCCTGCGGGGCTACCCCGCCCGGCCCGGGGTAACCCTGACCGGAGGGCGGCCCGCGCGGCCGCCCCGACCTGGCCCGCGTACGACGCGCCGTACAGGCACGCGTGCACCAGCAGCGGGTGCAACTGGTGCAGCGGCACCCGTGATCGCCAGCCGCCGGCCAGCGGCGCGACCTCGTCGTAGCCGCGCAGGATCTCCGCGATGTACGGCGCGCCGAACAGCGCCAGCATCGCCAGGTCGGTCTCACGGTGCCCGCCGTGCGCGGCCGGGTCGACCAGCCATCCCATCCCGCGCGACCACACGATGTTCCCCGACCACAGGTCACCGTGGATCCGGGCCGGCGGTTCCGGCGGCCCGGCTAGCTCCCCGGCCCGGGCGATCACCGCCTCCACCGCGGCGGCGTCAGCGGCCGCCAGGAACCCGCGGTCCCTCGCCATGGCCAGGTACGGAACGAGCCGGTGCTCCGCGTACCAGTCACCCCATCTCGTTGGGGGCGCGCTGAGCGTGGTGGGCACGGGCAGGCCCGCGATGTAGCCGGGCCACGGGGCACCGAACGCCCGCGCGCCGGCGGCGTGCGTGCGGGCCAGCGCGGCGCCAAATCCCGCGGCGGCCTCCGGCGTGGCCCGGCCGGACGGCAGCATCTCGATGACGAGCGTGTCCCCGGTAACGGCGATGACCTCCGGGACGGGAGCGGCCGCGCCGTCCGCGGCCCTGGCCTCGGCGAGCCACTGCAGCCCGCTCGCCTCCGCCGCCAGTTCGGCGGATCGGCCGGCCCCGGTGACCTGCTTGACGAACGCCGTCCGGCCGTCGGTGAGGGTCGCCGCCAGGTGCCGGGCCCCGTGCGACTCGCCGATCACGGCCGCCTCGCTGAATTCCACGCCCACGCGGACAACTTCCCCGGATCGTTATCCCTTCTGGAGGGTGCGGACGACGCGCTGGTGCTCGCGCATCGTCTCGGCGCCGTCCACGCCCGGCTGCCGGCCGAACCCGCAGTACATGGCGACGCCAAAGTCGGTGATGTACCGGGAGGCGGTCGCGTGCCGGCGCCATAGCCCGGTCTCCCCGTCGATCGGCAGCACGATGCCGAGGAAGACCCGGGCGCCGCCCGGCTCCAGGTCCGTCAGCGGGCGGAAGAAGCTCCGGTCCTCGCTGCGCAGGTAGCGCGGGCCGGCCAGGTGCAGCCAGTCGACGACCCGGCCGGAATTACGGACCGCGAAGTTGGCCATCCGCACCATCAGCGCCATGTCCCGCGCCTCGTACATCGGCCATTCGGGGAACGTGCCATAGCAGAAGTGGTACCCGACGAGAACGTCCGCCGGGATCAGCCGGGTCAGCCGCGCCACCGGGCCGGCGAAGCGCTCCCAGGCGCCTTCGGACGTCCACGCGAGCACGCCCTCCAGGTCCTGCGTCTCGTAGGCGAGGTCCCACTGGATGGCCAGGTCCCGCGGCGGGATGGCATCGGTCAGCCGGCCGAGCTCGCGGGCGACGAGATCCTCGAAGGCCCGCGCGGCGACCGGGTAGTCGGCCTGGAAGTCGTGCTTGAAGGCGTTCAGGGCGCTCGCCGGGAACGGCAGGCCGACCTGGAACCGCAGGTGCGCGGGGATGACGCCGGCGTCCCGGAGCGCGCGGAACGACTGGTAGCCGGCGATCGCGTCGTCGATGCGCGGCCAGGTGTCCCAGTGCAGCCCGGTGACCCCGGGTCGGACCGTGAACACCGGGGTCTCGTAGGCGTGCCGGGGCAGCCCGGTAGGAGAGTCGGTCTCCCTGACCGTGACGATGCCTGGGTTCGGGCGGACGAGTCGCTCCCGCTCATAGCTGACCCAGCCGGCCCGCGCCCCAGTCTCCCCGTCGGGCAACGCGAACACCAGGTCACCGAAGAACCCCGCCGCCGCGCGCAGCGCGCTGTCGGTCGAGTCCGCCGGAAGGCTGCCCACCAGCAGCAACTCGCTGTTCACGCGCGGCCCCATCGCCGCCTCCCTCCGCGGTTGTCCCACCCGCCACGCTAGCCGCGCACCCGCGGGTACTCAAGCAGCGAGGACAGCCGGGACCACCCGAGGCACTATCCGGTCTAGCTCTTGAGGCTCTGGTACTGCCGCAGCAACAGCGTCTTGGCGGCCGCCGGGTCGGGGGTGCTCGCCGTGAACTCGTGCACGTCGATCACGTAGACGCCGGTGTGCGCGGCGATCTCCGCGTTGGCGTTCCCGAGGGAGTCGATGGTCGGGTCGGAGATGCCAACTCCGCCGTCCGCGGGGTCGGTTATCGCCGTCGCCGGCTTCGGGGTGTCCTTCAGGGTGCCGGTCAGGCCGTCGAACAGGCTAACGGCGCCCGAGGAGCCCTTGAACTTGATGATGGCGATGCTTTGCTGCGAGCCGTCGGCGTTGATCCAGCCCTGGATGGTGCCGGACACGAACCCGCGCTGGGTGTACAGCGCCTTTTCCTTGGTGAAGGCGCTCTCGACGTAGAACGCCTTGATGAAGGCGTCCAGCCCCATCGGCGTGCTCTTGTTGTCGTCCCAGGGCTTGGCGCCCGCGGGCATCGGCAGGACGCCCAGCGGGCCGGTGTTCGGCGGGGGCGTGGTGGCCGGCGTGCTCGGGGTGGAGCCACCGCCCCCGGATGTCGAGGACCCCGAGGTGGGTGTTGTCGCCGATGACGAGCTCGAGGACGAGGAGAACTGGGGAACGATGTGACACGCCGTGATAATGGGCACGAGTGCTATTAGTGGTGCATATCGGGCGATACCTCGCATGGAACCCGAACCCTCTCGTGAAGAGGGGGATATGTCCCCCGAAAAAGTAAATTTCATGCACACAGTAGCGCCCGCCGGCAAGCGGGGCCCGCCGGCGGGCGTCATGGTTCCCACACCGTTACCGGATGGTGCTGTTGATCGTTGCTGTTGTCTGGCGGGACGCGTGGTTAGTCTGGCCGGCCGGCGTTGAAGTTCCGGTCCCGCTTCGCCTGAGAGCGGCGCCGCTTGTCCGCGAGGCGGCGCTCGCGGGCGGCGCGGCTCGGCTTGGTCGCCACCCGGGCCCGCGGGGGCGCGGCGACGGCATCTCGCATCAGGTCAGCGAGCCGGGCACGGGCCTCCTGGCGGTTCATCAGCTGGCTGCGCTCCCCCGAGGAGGCGACGGTGAGCACCCCGTGGGTGAGCCGGCCGCCGAGCCGGTCCACGGCCCGGCGGCGTGCCCAGTCCGGCAGCGCCGCCGAGGCCGCCACGTCGAACGACAGCTCCACCCGGCTGTCGGCGGTGTTCACCGACTGCCCGCCCGGCCCCGACGATCGCGAGAAGCGCTCGCGCAGCTCCCCGCCCGGGATCACGAGCCAGGGGCTCACCCGCAAGTCTTCAGCCACCCATCAAGGATGCAGTATGGGCGCAATCGTGACCAACCAGCGTCAACGCGGGCCGGGCGCCGCGTCGTCCAACGGATATGCGACAGCAACTTCCCGGGGGCACTACCCCCGGTGACCCGCGGCCCACCGCCGCGGGTCCGGCCGCCCGCCTGCCCCGCCGGGGACGTCGCGGACGCGGGCGCCGGCCCCTTCTGGCCATCTCCGCGATGGCCGTCATCGGCAGCGCGGTCCTGGGCAGCGCCGCGCTAGCGGGCTGCTCGGGCAGCATGTCTTCATCGTCGGCGGCGTCCAGCGGCGCGGCCGGGAGCACGCCGGAGGGTGGCTCGCAGTCCGCGGCCCCCGCCGCCGCCCCGGCCGCCGCCAACGGCGCGGCGGGTAGCGGCTCGGCGGACCGCTCGGCGCCCGGCCAGCCAGACTCGGCCGCCGCGAGGAAGCTGGCCCCGTCCAGCCAGCAGATCATCTACACGGCGCAGCTCACCGTCCGGTCCAAGGACGTGGACTCGGCGGTCGCCGGTGCGACGCGGATCGTGACGACGGCGGGCGGCTACGTCTCGTCGGAGAACGCGACGAGCGACCCCGATCACCCGGCCAGCGCCACCGCGACGATCGAGGTGAAGATCCCGGTCGCCGTCTATCAGCAGACCCTCGCCAGCCTGTCCGGGGGCAGCCTGGGCACGCAGCTGTCGCTGCGGCAGCAGGCGCAGGACGTCACCCAGCAGGTCGCCGACGTCGACAGCCAGGTGACCTCGGACCTGGCCGCCATCGCCCAGCTGCGCGAGCTGCTGAAGCACGCCGGGTCGGTGGGAGAGCTGCTGGACGTCCAGAACCAGATCAACCAGCAGGAGGCCGCGCTGGAGGGCATGCAGGCCCAGCAGCGGGCACTTAACCACGAGACCTCGTTCGCGACGCTCACCTTGACGGTCGTGGGGCCGAAGGCCGCGCCCAAGCCCGCCAAGGCCGCGCCGCCCCCCGGCCTGGCCAAGGGCCTGTCCGGCGGCTGGCACGCGTTCAAGCTGACGATCGACTGGCTGCTGGCCATCCTCGGCGCGGTCGCCCCGTTCGTGGTCGTGATCGCGATCCTGGCATTCGCCGGCTGGCGGCTTCGCCGTCGCGCCGGCCGCCCGGTGGTCCCGTCCGCTCCCGAGCCGGAGCCGCCCGCCGGGTCGTAGGTGGCGGGCGCCGGCAAGGCGCGGGGCGCCCGTCAGGCCAGGTCGGCGACGAGCTGGGCGGGCGCCTTGCGGCGGCCGGTGAAGAACGGGATCTCCACCCGGGTGTGCCGCCGCGCGTCCGCGCCCCGCAGGTGGCGCATCAAGTCGACGATCCGGTACAGCTCGTCGGCCTCGAACGCCAGCAGCCACTCGTAGTCATTCAGCGAGAAGCAGGCGACGGTGTTGGCCCGCACGTCCGGGTACTCGCGGGCCATCATGCCGTGCTCGGCGAGCATCCGGCGGCGCTGCGCCGGGTCCATCAGGTACCACTCGTAGGAGCGGACGAACGGGTACACGCTGACGTAGTTCTTCGGTTCCTCATCAGCTAGGAACGCCGGGATGTGCCCCTTGTTGAACTCCGCGGGACGGTGCAGCGCCATCGCCGACCAGACCGGCTCGCTGGCCCGGCCCAGCCGGGTCCGGCGGAACGACGCGTAAGTCTCCTGCAGCTCATCGGGGCTCGGCGCCACGGTCCACAGCATGTAGTCGGCGTCGGCCCGCATCCCCTGCAGGTCGTAGCAGCCCCGGGTGACGATCCCCTTCTCCGTCGCCTGGTCGACGAAGCCCGCCAGTTCCTCCCCGGCCAGTTCCCGCGAGCCGTCCAGCGCCGTCCGGTCCGACACGCGGAAAACGGACCACATGGTGTAGCGGATAAGCTCGTTCAGTTCGCGAGCCCGCGGTCGCTGCGCGTCCCCTTCTCCCATACCGCTCATCGTACGCGGGCCCCAGCATGCCCCCAGCCTGGGCCGCTAGGCTCCAGGCCATGCGGATCCCGACCGACGCGGAAATCCTCGCCCTCCATACCAAGCACTCCCCGACGCCCGCGGCCCTCGACATGGTCTACGGCCATTGCCTGGTCGTGCGCGCGATAGCCGAGCAGATCCTCGACCGGGCCGATGACGTCGACGGCGAGCTGGTGCGGGCCGGCGCCCTGCTGCACGACATCGGGGCGTACCGGCTGTATGACGACGCGGGTGAGCTAGATCACGCGAACTACATCCGGCACGGGGTGCTCGGCCACGAGCTGCTGGCCGAGGAAGGGCTCGCCGAGCGGATCTGCCGGTTCGCCTCCCATCACACGGGGGTCGGCATCAGCCGCGACGAGGTGATCCGCCAGGGCCTGCCCATCCCGCCCGGCGACTACATGGCGGAGACCCAGGAGGAGGCCATCGTCATGTACGCCGACAAGTTCCACACCAAGGCAGCCCCGCCCGCGTTCTTGACCGCGGCCGGGTACGCGGCCAGGGTCAGCCGCTTCGGCGCCGACAAGGTGGCCGCCTTCGAGGCGCTGCGCGAGCAGTTCGGCGATCCGGACCTCGCGTCCCTCAGCGGCCAGTACGGGCAGCCCCTCGCCTCCTGACGATCACGGCCGTCTAGGCTTGTCGCCTATGGCCTCGCTCGGCGTCCCGGTCCTGGCTGGCGCGCGCGTGCGGCTTGAGCCCCGGTCAGCGGGGCACGTGCCCGGCCTGCGGGCCGCCGCGCCGGACGCCGCCGGACGACCCGCGCTTCCTAGAGGCCGGCCAGCACCCGGGTGACGGCCGCGCGGGCGGTCGCGACGCAGGCGGGAATGCCGACCCCGTCGTAGGCGGCCCCGGCGACCGCGAGGCCCGGCTGGCCTTCGACGGCCGCCCGGATCCGGGCGACCCGGTCCACGTGGCCGACGTTGTACTGAGGCAGGCCACCGCCCCAGCGGGTCACCCGGGAGTCCGCCGGCTTGCCCGTGACGCCACTCGCCTCGGCCAGTTCCGCGGCGGCCAGGGCCACCAAGTCCGCGTCGTCGCGCTGGAGGACGGCCACCTCGCCGGCCCGGCCGACCGAGCACCGCACGACGTGCACCGCGGTTCCGGCATCAGCGGCCGCCTTGGCCAGGTGCGGCCACTTGACGGTGGAGAACGTCACCGCCTTGACGGCCTTCCCGTCGACCGCCGGGACGAGGTACCCGCTGCGCGCCGTCTCCGGGAAGGCCTCCGCCGGGTAGGCGAGCGTGATGATGGCCATGCTCGCGTACGGGATCTCGCCGAGCGGCCGTGCGGCCCCCGGGACGACGGCCGCGAGCAGGCGCGCGGCGGGCGGGGCCGGGCAGGCGAGGATGACCGCGTCCGCGTCCAGGTACTCCGGGTCGGCGGCCGACCCGATCGTGAGCCGCCAGCCGCCCGGCGTGCGGGTCAGCTCACGGACCATGGCACCAGTCTGGACGCTGGCCCCGGACGCCTTCGCCAGCTCCTGCGGCAGCGTCCCCAGCCCCGTGGTCAGCGTCACGAAGACCGGCGCGGGCGAGCCGGCGCCCGCGGCCGACGGCTGGGGCGGGGGCAGCAGCGTCGCCGCGGCGGCGGTGAGGGTCGGTTGCCCGCGAGTCGCCGCGGCCAGCGGCGCGAGCGTGGCGTCGAAGGACAGGTCCTCGCTGCGGCCCGCGTACACGCCGCCGAGCAGCGGGTCAACCAGGCGATCGACGATCTCCCCGCCCAGCGCGCCGCCAATGTAGCCGGCGACGGAGATGTCCCCGTCCCGGTGCAGCCGGACCTCGTGCCGGGCGCGCTCGACGCCCGCCGGGGACACCACGCCGGTCGCGGCCAGCTCGTCCATGTCCGCGGGCACGCCCATGAACTGGCGGCGCGGCAGCGGCCGCATCGCGCCGCGGGTCCAGATCGCCGAGGACGTGGTCCCCGCGGGCACCAGGCTCGCCCCCAGGCCGATGGCCCGGATCAGGTCGGTGCCCTCGGGACGGCGGGCGAGCAGCGCCTCCGCGCCCTCATCCACGCCGACGCCAGCGACCTGCGACGCCGCGAGCTTGCCGCCGAGCCGGGGCGACCCTTCCAGCACGGTGACGCGAACCGCCGCCCCGTTCACCACCTGGCCGCGCAAGAAGAACGCCGCCGCCAGCCCCGCGATCCCCCCGCCGACCACCACCACGTGCGGGCCACTACCAGTCGTCGTCATGGAGTCATTGTCCCGGGGATCCGCGCGCCCTTCCGCGTGGGGCCCGCACCATCCCCCGGATGCCGTCGGCAATCCCGCTACGCTCCGCCGACCCGCACGTTCACCAGGAATGGCAGGCCGGGTACTCCATCCGGCGCCCGGCACCTGGTCGGGGAAGCGTAACGACAGCAGCGGCAGCACGTCGTGCAGGCTCGTGACGGGCGTGAAGCGAGGGTCGGGGGGCTGCCCGCCGACCTCGGGCCGCGCGACCTGGATGGCGCGCAGGCCCGCCGCGGTCGCCCCCGCGCAGAAGCGGGGCTGGTCATCGAGCATGACCGCGTCCCCCGGGCTGACGCCGAGCGCCTGGACGGCGAGCACGTAGATCTCGGGGTCGGGCTTGGCCAGGCCGGCCTCGCAGGACAAGATCGCCGCGTCCGTCAGGTCGAGCAGGCCCTTGGCGGCCAGCAGCGCGCGGGTGTTCTCGGCGCAGTTGCTGACCAGGGCGATGCCAAGTCCCGCGGCGCGCGCCTTGGCCAGGAACGGGACCGTGTCGGCGAAGACGGTCGTGTGGCTGATGATCAGCTCGGCGTCGCGGGCGACGAGGCGGCTCACCAGCGCCGGGTCGGGGTCACGGCCACAGGCCGCCAGGGCCCGCTCGAAGGCTGCGGCCATGCTGAGCGCGCCCACGTCCCGGTCGAGGGAGAGCCGGAGCCACTCGGTGCGCCACAGGTCGTCGGCAACGCCCGCGATGGCGGCGAGCTCGCGCTGGCGCTGCGGGAACGCGGAGGCGAGGATCGTGTCGTAAACGTCGACCAGGCATGCTCTGAGGGGGGGCACGCGGTCAGCTCGCCAGGAGCTTAGCGCGCAGCCGCCGCAGGTCCTGCTCGCCGAAGCCATGGTCGGCGAGCCACTGGGTGACGCCGCCGTAGCGGGCTTGCACCTGGGCCAGGAACGCCTTCATCGTCTCCGGCCGCGGCCGGTGCCGGTCGATCGCCGAGCCCTTCAGGTCGCCCTCGTAGGTCCGCGACCGCATCAGCCGCCGCAAGATGGCCTCGATCTTCTCGTCGGTGGCCGCGTAGTCGGCGACCACCGTGTCCGCGGGGACGCCCACCGCGGTGAGCGCGAGCGCGACGACCACCCCGGTGCGGTCCTTGCCCGCCGCGCAGTGCACGATCGCCGCCCCGGGGGCCTCGGCGACGGCGCGCAGCGCACCCGTCACCGACTCCGGCCGGTCCTCCAGGTAGCCGAGGTAGTGGCCGCACATCGCGTCGTCTGGATAGCGATCGTGGTCTTGCGCGCGCCGCAGCAGCAGCGCGTCGGCGACGACGTCAGTGCGGCGGCCCACCTCGGGCAGCACCGACAGGTGCAGGTGGGTGACGGACGGCACGGCGTCCAGGGGGCCAGGGCCCTCGGACTCCGCCTCGGCGCTGCTGCGCAGGTCAACGACCGTGGTCAGGCCGACGCTATCAACCAGCTTGGCGACGTCCGCAGGGGAAAGGTCTTGCAGGTTGTCCGAGCGGAGCAGCGCTCCCGGGGCCGTCCGCCGGTCATCGTCGGTGGGCAGCCCGCCCAGGTCGCGCACGTTCACGGCACCGTCGAGGTCTATCCACGCCATGAATTCATTGTCGCAGCCCGGATTGCCCCGGTTCGGGCCGCCCCCTGGGGAGCCGCGCCGCGGCCGGCTAGCTCCTGATCCGGAATCGGCGGGTGGGGCCGATGAGCTGGATCACCCGCCGCATCTGCGCCGGCACCTCCGCGAGGACCAGGACTGACTGCTGCTGCTCCACCCGCGAGCGCAGGTCGGTCAGCGCGCGCAGCCCGCTGGCGTCGATGAAGGACACCCCGCTGAGGTCGATGACAAGCTCCCGCGGGCAACCGCGCCGGAGCAGTTCCCCGAGGCGGGCGGAGAACCGGGGCGCGGTCGCGATGTCCAGCTCGCCAGCGACGGCGATCGTCATCGACTCCCCTGGCGGCATGACGGCCTTGCGATCCCGGACCGACACGCTCAAAGTGGTCAAGCTGCACTCCAAACTCGACCGATCGGGAACGGCGCGGGGACTGGGCGCACGGGCGATCGCGATTTCCTATTAAGGTGAATTGCCCTATTCGCTCAGAGACCGGGCGGATGCCTCTCCAGGTAATCGTATGCATTTTACGGCTGTTGGCCCCGCCGTCGCGAAAAGTTGGGACGAGGATCGCGGGCAATCTAGCCGCAACCCTGCCACCAGTGAGCATACGCTTGCTCGTGTACCTCACGCGTTCTACCCCCGGGCTGCCAGGAGGCTGCCCGCGGAGGGGACTTGGGGCCCCCCGCCGCGGGCCATGCGTCACGGCGGCCAGGGACATTTGGCCGGTGACGGTGCAGGTGCGCTGACAGGAGTATCTGGTTGAGTTCGGGCGGGTTCGGCTGATGGCAGGGAGCGGGTTCGGCGGTGGCGTCCAGCGTCATGCTGGCCAGGCCGGCGCGTGCCCTGCCCGGGCCCGGCGGTGTGCAGAGGGGCCCTTTCGGTGGAGCAAGCTGGCAGTGTCGGGGTCTGGACGGCGATCGTCGCCCTCGCCCGCAGTGAGGGCGCGCCCGCCTCGCTCCGGCACGCCGTGCTCGCCTGCGCGCAGTCACTGGGCGCGGCCGGCGCCGTTTTCTCTATGGCATACCGGCTGTCCGTGGGGACCGCCGGGATCCGCGGCGAGCCGCTGCTGGCCTGCGGCGCGATCGCCGGTGAACTGGAAGAGCTCCAGTTCACCCTGGGCGAGGGACCCGGTGTGGACGCGGCCGCCGGGCGCAGCCCCGTGCTGGTCCCCGACCTCGCCGACGCCAGCGCGCGGGGCCGGTGGCCAGCCTTCGCGCCGGCCGCGGTGGACCACGGTATCCGGGCGATGTTCGCCTTCCCGGTCACCGCCGGGACCGCGCTGATCGGGGGGCTGGGCGTCTACCGGGCCCAGGCGGGGTCGCTGCCGCGGCAGGAGCTAGCCAACGCGCTGGTCTTCGCGGACGCCATGCTCGTCCTCGCCCTGGACCAGCAAAGCGGCATCGTACCCGACGTGGACGACTTGCACGACACCGCGCTGGCCACGCGGCGCGCGCACGTGCACCAGGCGACCGGCATGGTCGCGGCGCAGTTGAACCTGCCGATGGCCGACGCCCTAGCCGCGCTGCGCGCCCACGCCTACGCGCGGGGCCTGCGGCTGAGCGAGGTGGCCGCCGACGTGGTCGCTCGCCGGGTGCGGCTGTCCGCTGGCGACATGCCCCCCAGCCACGCGCCCCAGGGCGGCATATCCCCTGATGACGCGGACCCGCCCGCGCCACCTTCCAGCATCGTCCCCGACTAGGGCGATTACTCCGGAGTTCCCAGGAACAAGAGGCAACGTGGGCGAAGATAGACCGTCACCGCAAGCTGGACCCGAGGGACGGCGAGAGCAGGGATAACATGGCCGCCACCGACCGGCAGGTGCGCGAGGCGTTCATCGAGCTGACCGACACTCTCGTATCGGACTTCGACATCATCGACTTCCTCGGACGCCTGGCCACGCGCTGCACCGAGTTGCTCCGCGTCACCGCGTGCGGCGTGCTGCTGGCCGACCACCACGGCCAGCTGACGCTGGTCGCGGCGTCCACGGAGGAGGCGCGGGTTCTCGAGCTGTCCCAGGTGCAAAACTCCGAGGGCCCGTGCCTGGACGCGTTCACCATGGGCGTGCCCGTCCAGCGCGGCGACCTCGGTGATGGTGACCCGCGCTGGCCAGCATTCACCGCGGCCGCCCAGGCGGCCGGGTTCAGCGCCGTCCAGGCGCTGCCGATGCGGCTGCGCGAGGAGCGCCTCGGCGCGCTCAACCTGCTGAACGCCGCCCCCGGTCCCTTCGACAGCGACGCCGTGGCGCTCGGCCAGGCGCTGGCCGATGCCGCCACGATCGGGATCTTGCACCAGCGCACCCTGGCCCGCCAGGAGGTCCTCGCCGAGCAGCTGCAGGTCGCCCTCACCAGCCGGATCGCGATAGAGCAGGCCAAGGGGTTCCTCGCCGAGCGGCTCGGGATCGACGTGGACGCGGCCTTCGGCGTGCTGCGCCGCTACGCGCGCGCCAACAACCGCAGGCTCACCGCGGTGGCCGCCGACATCGTGGAAGGCCGCCTGGACGTGGGCCGCCCGCAGTTACCGGATGTGGCCACAGGGGTGAGGCCGCGGGGGCGAGGCCACCGGGATAGGGTGCCCCTATGTTCAGCCAGGACCCGCCGCGACTGGACCTGATCGCGGTACCCGACATGGACGCCGCGCAGCGGGCTGTCCACGAGGCGATCGCCAACGGGCCGCGACGCGGGCAGCACCATCAGGGAACCGTGCCGATCATGGACGACGCCGGGCGGCTGCTGGGCCCGTTCGCCGTCATGCTGCTGGCCCCGAGGGTCGGCGCCCCGCTGCAGGAGGTAGGCGCGGCGCTGCGGTTCGCCACCGGCCTCAGCGACCGGGAGCGCGAGCTTGGCATCCTCGCCGTCGCGGCGGCTCACCGCAGCGACTTCGAGTGGCGGTCGCACGAGGCCGCCGCCCGCGCGCTGGAGATCACCGACGCCCAGCTGGACGCCATCGCCGGCGGCCGGGTGCCCGATGGGCTGAGCGACGCCGAGGCGATGGTGTTCCGGCTGGCCGCCACGATGGCCCGGGACCGGTCGCTGCCCGACGCGGACTACGACGCGGCCGTCACCTCGCTGGGAGCTGGCCGACTCGCCGAGGTCACCTGGCTGGTCGGCTACTACTCCGCGCTCGCGCTGGCGCTGGCGGTGTTCCGCCCGGCGGGCGGCTAGCACCCTCACCGGGGACGCGCCTGGAGGGCCAGGCCCATGATGATGGTGTCCCAGAGCTCGCCGCTGGATCGTCGGTACTGGCGGACGCGCCGCCCTTCCTCGGTGAAGCCCGCGCGTTGGTACAAGGCGATCGCCGCCGCGTTGTGCGCGAACACCTCGAGGGAGAGCTTGTGCAGGCCCTGCTCGCGGGCCAGGCTGATCGCCGCCCGGATCAGCGCCGAGCCGACCCCGCGGCCCCGCCAGTCGCGGTCCACGCACATACCGACCTCACCGAAGCCGTGCCGGGTGGCCTCGACATGGATCATCCCGACGAGCTGGCCGCCGGCCACCGCCACGACCGAGCCGGCGATGGTGGCCGCGAACTGGGCGGTCCGCTCGGCGATGTCGATCGGCGGCTCGGTCGCGATCCCGTCGCGCTCCCCGGCCACCGCCGCGAACAGCTCGGCCAGCGCCCGCGCGTCACCCACCGCGGCCGCGCGCACCGCGAACTCGGCCACCGGCCCGGGCTCTCGCCGCGCGCCTAGAAGGCGCTGCCGGAGGTCTCGGTGTGGACGAGGTCGGCCAGCCGCGCCAAGACCGACGGGTCAGCCTCGGGGAGGACGCCGTGGCCCAGGTTGAAGATGTGGCCTTCGGTGCTGCGGGCGCGGGTCAGCACCTCGCGGGTGCGGTCCCGCACGACATCCCACGGGGCCAGCAGGACCGCCGGGTCCAGGTTCCCTTGCAGGGCCTTGCCGGGCGGGACCCGGCGGGCGGCCTCGTCGAGCGGCACCCGCCAGTCGACGCCGACGACGTCCGCCCCGGCCTCGCCGAGCAGGCTGAGCAGTTCCCCGGTGCCGACGCCGAAGTGGATGCGCGGCACGTCGTAGACGGCCAGGGCGGTGAAGATCCGGGAGGTGTGCGGGAGGACCGCCTTGCGGTAGTCCTCGGGACTAACCGCCCCGACCCAGGAGTCGAACAGCTGCACCGCCGCCGCCCCTGCCTCGACCTGCACCTTCAGGAACTCGATCGCGATGTCGGCCAGCCGGCCCAAGATCGCGTGCCACAGCGGGGGGTCGCCGTACATCAGGGCCTTGGTGCGGTCGTGGTTCTTCGACGGCCCGCCGTCGATCAGGTACGACGCGAGGGTGAACGGGCCGCCGGCGAACCCGATCAGCGGCTTATCGCCCAGCTCGGCGACCAGCGCCCGCACCGCCTCGGTGATGTAGGGCACGTCGCCGGCCTCGAGGGGGCGCAGCCGCTCTACGTCGGACGCGTCCCGGAACGGCCGCCCGACGACCGGTCCGATGCCCGCCTTGATGTCCACGTCGACGCCGACGGCGCGCAGCGGGACGACGATGTCGCTGTACAAGACCGCCGCGTCCACGTCGTAACGACGCAGGGGCTGCAACGTGATCTCGGTGACCAGCTCCGGGCGCGTGCAGGACTCGAGCATCGGGATGCCCTCGCGTACCTTGTGGTACTCCGGCAGCGACCGGCCGGCCTGGCGCATGAACCACACCGGCGTGAAAGACACCGGCTCCCGGCGGCACGCGCGGATGAAGGGTGAGCTCGTCTTCGGCTGGGTCACCCTCGGATGATACTGCGTACCCGACACGCCGCCCGAGATCCACCGTTTGGGACGTCCTGCGTGCCAGGATCGGACGCAGTCGATGAAGAGCCGTGAGGGAGCCCGATGAGCCTGCCAGAAGGTAATTGCCCCGATTGTGGTGGTGACCAGCCGCTGGAGCAGATTCACGCGGTGGCTGGCGAGTGCCCGGACGCTCCTGGCGAGGAGTGCCCGGAGTGGGCGTGCCCGCGGTGCGGGGCGGCGTTCATCATGGCGACCGCGCCCATGGCGGCGGCGGTCGCGGGGTCCAGACGGCCCGTCCGTGCCGCGTAGCGGGTGGCCGGAATCGGCGAGTAGCCAGATACGACGTACGCTCAGGCCATGAGGTTGGCAGACGCCGCCCTAGAGAGCGCGGCCACCGACAGTGACGCCACGGATGGCACGGCCACGGATAGCACGGCCACGAAAGCCAGTTCCCCTCCGGCTGACGATACCTCGCTCGACAGCGACGCCATTTTCCGGATCGCGGTCGCGGGGTTCGAGGCGGGCCGGGAGGCCGTGCTCGACGAGCGGGATGACATCACCTTCGAGGACTCGCCCGCGCCCCGGCGGCTGGCCCCCTACGCCACCGCGATCGGCGCCGTCGCGCACCGCGGCGACGGCCCGCCCGGCGACGGCGAGGCGGGCACTGGACGGCTCGTGCTGCTGTATGACCCGGACGGCCAGGAGGGCTGGACGGGAGTCTTCCGGCTGGTCGCCTACGTGCGCGCCGACATCGAGGAAGAGATGGCGGCCGACCCGCTGCTCGGGGAGGTTGGCTGGAGCTGGCTCACCGACGCGCTGGAACTGCACGCGCCGGGGTACAGCGCGCCCAGCGGCACGGTCACCCGGGTGATCACCGAGAGCTTCGGCTCCAAGTCCGGCGAGCTGCCGGCGACCGGCTTTGAGCTGCGCGCTTCATGGTCCCCGCCGCAAGACGATGACCTTGGCGTGAACGTGGTGGCCTGGTGCGACCTGCTGGTCGCCGCGGCTGGACTGCCGGTTCAGCCGCCAGGGACCAAGGCGCTGCGGCCAGGAGGACCGCGACCTGGCCAGCGGCGGCGCCGGTGATGGCGGACCGGCCCCCTCAGACCACCCGGCCAGCGCAGCATGAACCCGAGCACCGCGAACCCGACCCGCCGCGGGACGCGGGCCGGCTGGACGGCAGCTCCGCTGGCGATGCCGGGATCCTCGCGGAAACCGGGCCCCTAGAGGAAGAGCCCGCGAAGCGGGACATCATTGACCTGCGAGAACCACGTGAGGGCCTGCCCCCGGTGACCAGCACGCCGCAGGCGCTCGCGGAGGCCATCAGCCGACTCGCCGCGGGCCGCGGCCCGGTCGCGGTGGACGCCGAGCGGGCCTCCGGCTACCGCTACGGCCAGCGCGCCTACCTGGTGCAGCTGCGCCGGGCGGAGGCCGGGACGGTCCTGATCGACCCGGTCAGCTGCCCTGACCTCAGCGAGCTGGACGCGGCCCTGGCCGGCGTGGAGGCCGTGCTGCACGCGGCGTCGCAGGACCTGCCCTGCCTGGCCGAGATCGGCTACCGGCCGCGGGCCCTGTTCGACACCGAGCTGGCCGGACGGCTGCTGGGCTACCCGAGGGTCGCGCTGGGCACGATGCTGGAAGAGGTGCTCGGGTTCCGGCTGGCCAAGGAGCACTCGGCCGCCGACTGGTCGATCCGGCCGCTGTCAGCGGAGATGCTCAAGTACGCCGCGCTGGACGTCGAGGTGCTGACCGACTTGCGGGACGCGCTGGCCGTCCAGCTCGCCGAGCAGGGCAAGGACGAGTGGGCGCGGCAGGAGTTCGCCGCGATCGCCGCCGCCCCGGCCTCCCTGCCCCGGCCCGACCCGTGGCGGCGCACCTCGGGCATCCACCGGGTGCGCAGCCGGCGCGGGCTGGCGATCGTGCGGGAACTGTGGGACGCGCGGGACGCGGTCGCCCAAGAGGCGGACGTGTCGCCCCGCCGGGTGCTGGCTGACGCGGCGATTATCGAGGCCGCCCGGCTCCAGCCGACCGACCGGGCGCAACTGGACCGGATCCCCGGGTTCAGCGCGCGGCACGCGCGGCGGCAGGCGACCGCGTGGCTGGCGGCGGTGCGGCGTGCCCGCGAACTGCCCGACGCGGGCCTGCCGGACATCACCGGGACCGGGGTCAACACCGGGCCACCGCCCGCGCACCGGTGGGGCGAGCGGGACCCGGACGCCGCGGCCCGCCTGGCGGCCGCGCGCGAGGTGGTCAACGCGCTGTCGGCGGAACACGGGACGCCCGCCGAGAACCTGATCTCGCCCGACGCGGTCCGCCGCCTGAGCTGGGAGCCACCCGACCCGCCCGATGAGGCCGCGATCGCCGCCGCCCTGGCCGGCTACGGGGCGCGGCCGTGGCAGACGGAGCTGATCGCCGGCCAGGTCGCCCGCGCCTGGGCCAACCCGGCCCCGGCGAAGCGCCCAGAAACGTCGGAAGCACCGGAACCGCCCGCTAGCCTGGGGGAAACCTGAAGGCCTTAGGGGGTTGATGACGGGCGTGCACGCCGTCGCCGCACTGTTGAATGCCGCGCTGCTGGACCACGCAGCCGCATCCGTGAGTCAGCCGACGCCACTGCCTGGCTTCCTGGCCCCCGTGGGCAGGTACATCGCCGAGTACGGGTACTGGGTGATCTTCCTGTTCGTCATGCTGGAGGACTTCGGCGTCCCGCTTCCGGGCGAGACGGTCCTCATCGCCGGGGCGGTCGACGCGGGAACCGGGCGGCTCAGCATCGTCGCGGTCGGTGTCCTTGGCTTCGTCGCCGCTGTCGCCGGTGACAACATCGGCTTCGCGATCGGCCACTTCGGCGGCCGGGCGCTGGCGCTGCGCTGGGGCAGGTACGTCTTCCTGACCGAGGAACGCCTGCAAAAGGCCGAGCGCTTCTTCGCCTCCCATGGCGGGAAGATCATCACCATCGCCCGGTTCGTCGAGGGACTGCGACAGGCGAACGGGATCATCGCGGGCATCAGCGGGATGCGCTGGCTGCGCTTCGTGGCGTTCAACATGCTCGGCGCGGCGCTGTGGGTCGGCTGCTGGGTCAGCGTGGGCTACTTCGGCGGGCGCAACATCACCACGATTTACGACTACATCACGCAGTACTCGCTGTACGTGCTGATCGCCGCCGTGGCCGGGGTCGTCATCTGGATCTGGCTGCACCTGCGCAAGCGGCGCCGCGTGCGCGCGGCGATGGCCGGGAACGATCGCGCCGACAGTACCCGCGAAAACACTGCCCGCGAAAACACCGCCCATGAAAGCAGCGGCCGCGAAGACAGTGCCCATGAAAACAGCGCCCATGAAAACAGCGCCCATGAAAACAGTGCCCATGAAAACAGTGCCCGCGAAGGCACTGCTCATGAAGGCACTGCTCATCGTGAGGACACCGCTCATCGTGAGGACACCGCCCATCGTGAGGACACCGCCCATCGTGAGGACACCGCCGACCGCCGTCCCGGCGCGGCCTGAGGCTCAGCTCAGCTCGTAGCGGTCGATCCCGGCGAGGGTTCCTCGGGCTAGGTGCAAGACGAGGAAGGCGCCCTTGGGCAGTGGCCGGGTGACCGCCTCGGGGACGCGGGTACCGGCGATGACGGCCGCCCGCTTGCCGGTCCCCGGCCGGGGGGAGGGCTTTCCCCGGGCCACGTCCGGTTCCGGGGACCCGGCCCGCTGCGGGGCCACGGCGTCGGCCGCGGCCAAGGCGACGTCCAGCAGCGCCGGGAGGTTCTCGCGGTGACCGCAGACGATCACCGGCTCTTCGGCGGCCACGAGCGCGGAGATGAGCGAATAGCTGTCCGCGCGGGGTCCCTTGCTGGCCGAGGGAGCCAGGGCCTGCTCCGCCCGCACCTTCGAGCCCGATAGGTCCGCGTAGGGCCTGACCGTGTCCAGGCAGCGCGCGGTGGGCGATGAGACGACATCGGCGGCCGGGGCGAAGCAGGCCAGTAGCGGCGCCAGGGAGGCGGCGTCGGCGGTCCCCGCCTTGTCCAGCGGGCGGTCACCGTCGTCGGAGCTCCACTCCGAGCGAGGCAGCGCCTTCGCGTGCCGCAGCAAGATGAGCGGGACGGTGTCCGCCGGGCGGGCCGCGAAGTCGCCGAGCACCGAGACATCCTGCTTGTAGGACACCCGCTTGAGCGCCTGCGCGAGGGGAAGCCAGATGGCCTGGTCCACCTCGTGGTTGGGGACGGCGCCGTCATCGACGCTCGTTGCCCGCGCCGTCCACCAGTCGACCTGCTTGGGGTTCCCGTTCACCTTGTACCGGGCCGGGGCAAGGCGCTTCCCGAGCGTGATGACCGCGCCGCCTTCCTCCTCGACCTCGCGGCGCGCGGTTACCGGCAGCGGTTCTCCGGGCTCCACCTTGCCCTTGGGCAGGGACCAGTCGTCGTACTTGGCCCGGTGCACGAGCAGGATCTCCGTGCCCTCCGGACCCGGTCGCCAGGCGACCGCGCCTGCCGCCCGTATCAGCATGTCGTCTCCCGGAGGGTCATCCATCAGCGGTCCGCCCCCGGCGCTTGCGGATCAGGCCCTCTTGGACGTCGAGCAGCGGCTTGCCGTCGGCTTCCCGGGAATGCCTGGTCCATGCCCCGTCGCTGGCCAGCCACCAAGACGAGGTGGTATCGGCCATGCCGACGTCGACCAGGCCGCGGAGCCTCCTCGCGTGCGCGGGGTCGGTGACCCGGACCAGCGCCTCCACGCGGCGGTCCAGGTTCCGGTGCATCATATCCGGGCTGCCGATCCAGACCTCATTCGCGCTGATGCGGGCATCGGGCGGCTCGTCGGGGTCCGGCTCGCCGGTTCCGAAGGCGTAGATCCGTGAGTGCTCCAGGAAGCGGCCCAGGACGCTGCGCACCCGGATGGTCTCGCTCAGGCCGGGGATGCCGGGCTTGACCGAGCAGATGCCGCGCACCCACAAGTCGATGGGGACGCCCGCCTGCGCGGCGCGGTACAGCGCGTCGACGACCACCTCATCGACGATGGCGTTGGCCTTGAACGCTATCCTGGCCGGCTTCCCGGCTCGGGCGCGGGACGCCTGGCGGCCGATCCGGCCGGCGATGCCGGCCCGCAGCGCCTCGGGGGCGACGAGCAGGCGGCGGTAGGAGTTCTTGCGGCCGTAGCCCGTCAGGTGGTTGAACAGGTCGGTGACGTCCTCGCCGACCACCGGGTCGGCGGTAAGCAGCCCGTAGTCTTCGTAGAGCCGGGCCGTGGTGGGATGGTAGTTACCGGTGCCAATGTGACAGTACCGGCGCAGTGAGCCGTCTTGCTGCTCCCGGACGATGAGCATGAGCTTGCAGTGCGTCTTCGTGCCGACGAAGCCGTAGACGACGTGGCAGCCAGCCTCCTCCAGCTTGCGCGCCCACGCGATGTTGGCGCGCTCGTCGAAGCGGGCCGTGATCTCGACCACGACGACGACTTCCTTGCCGGCCTCGGCGGCGTCGATGAGCGCGTCCACCACCGGCGATTCGCCGCCGGTGCGGTACAGCGTCTGCTTGATCGCCAGAACGTACGGGTCGGCGGCGGCCTCCTCCAGCAGCCGCTCCACGCTGGCGGCGAAGGAGTCATAGGGGTGGTGGACGAGCACGTCGCGCTCGGACAGCGTGGTGAAGATCGGGACGTCCTCGGGGATGGCCCGCGTCGACGGCACGAAGGCGGGATACCTGAGCTCGCCCCTGGGCAGGTCGGCGATGGCGTTCAGGCCGGTCAGGTCGAGCGGGCCGGGAATCCTGAAGACGGCCTGCTCGTCCACGCCGAGCTCCTTGACCAGCCGGCAGAGCACGTCGTCGGACATGTCGTCCAGCACTTCCAGCCGGACGGCCGGCTCGAACCGCCGCCTGGTCAGCTCCCGCTCCATCGCCTGCAGCAGGTTCTCGGTGACCTCGTCATCGACTTCCAGCTCGCGGACGCGGGTGACCCGGAACGGGTGGTGCTCGATGATCTCCAGGCCGCCGAACAACTGGTCCAAGTGCGCCGCGATCACGTCCTCGATCGGCACGTAGCGGTCCTCGCTGGCCTTGAGGAAGCGCGGCAGCCGGGGCGGTACCTTGACCCGGGCGAACAGGCGGTTCTCGTTATTGGAGGGCACCGACGAGGCGGCGACGGCCCGGTTCAGCGCGGCGGTGCCCGCGGCGATGCCGTTGCGGTGCGGGTAGCTGCCGGCGCCGGTGGCGCGCGGCTCGGCCAAGACGACGGCGAGGTTCAGCGACAGACCGGAGATGAACGGGAACGGGTGGCTGGGATCGACCACCAGCGGGGTGAGCACGGGGTAGATGCGCTTGCGGAACAGCTCGCTCAGGCCGTGCTGCTCACCGGGGGTGAGGTCACGCCACCGCAGGATCTCGATGCCGACGGCGGCCAGCGCCGGGCGGACTCCGTCGCGGAACACCCCGGCGTGCCGCAGGGTCGCCTCGCGCGTCGCGGCCAGCGTGCCGCGCAGCACCTGGCTCGCCATCTGCGAGCCCGCGCCCTCAACCGGGAAGCCCGCCACCATCCGGCGGGTCAGGCCCGCGACGCGGACCATGAAGAACTCATCAAGGTTTGAAGCGAAGATCGCCAGGAAGCGGACACGTTCTAGCAGCGGGATCGACTCGTCCTCAGCCAGCTCCAGCACTCGCTCGTTGAACAGCACCCAGCTCTGCTCCCGGTCCAGGTACCGGTCATCGGGCAGGTGCTTGGCGCTGCGGGCCTCCAGGCCGTCGGCGCCGGCGGGGACCGCAGCGGAGGGTGACCTGGCGGTCAGCGCCTGAGCGGGTGCCACGTCCCTCGCCTTGATCCAGCGCCCGTTGCTCGCCCGAGCCCGGCTGGCCGTCTGGCCCGCTGATGCACGTTCTGATGGCGCGTTCGGCGTCCCGCTCAGACTCATGTTGGACATTCTGCCCTCCCCCGGTATCGCGGCAAACGATCAGGTTCGCCCACGGTCGGGCAGTCAGGGGGAACCGGGCGAGATGGCGAGGATCGTTAAGGCCGGTACGGGAGAGAAGGGACTGGCCTGTGGGCACGGGAACCGGGGCAGGCCTAGGACGCCGCTGAACAACCCTGGGTTCCACGAATGAGGGCCGGACACGTCTGCGGGCCTGACCGCCCCGGCGGCAGCTTCGCGGTTCCGGATTCCGGCGTGGCGGGGGCCCGGGAGGCCCTGGTCAGCCTGCGGGGG
>JAICYD010000095.1 GCA_025934375.1 Streptosporangiaceae bacterium
CCCGGCGGCGTCCCCGGCGGGATCTCCAGCATGGGGACAGCCGGTGCCGCACCAGCAGGGGTCGGTTCCCCCGGCGGCGCCCCCGGGGACATACCCGGGAGCATCCCCGGCGGGATCTCCAGCGTGGGGACAGCCGGTCCCGCGCCAGCAAGGCTCGGTTCCCCCGGTCCCCTCGGGGTACCCGCCGGCCGGGTACCCGGGCGGCGGGTACCCGCCCGGCGGCACGCCACCGGGCAACTTCGTGCCGGCGGGAACGCTTCCGGGCGGCCAGGTGCCCTACGGGTACCCGGGATACCAGCCGGGCTACCCGGGTCCCTCGGGACCCGGCGGGGGAGCGGGCAAACGCAGGCGCAAGGGGCCGATCGTCGGCGCGATCGCCGGGGCGGCGGTCCTCGTCATCGGCGGCATCACCGCCGCCGTGGCCCTGTCGGGCGGCGGGAAGCCCAACCCGCCGCCCAAGCCGCCGAAGCCGCCGGTGGTGCTGAGCGGGGCGACCAAGGTGGCCACGTTCACCCCGCCGGTCGGCGGGACCATGGCGTACGCGATCTTCAGCCCGGACGGCTCGCTGATCGCCGCCCCAGGCGGGACCGACCACAAGTCCAACATCTACCTCTACAACGCCAAGACCGGCAAGTACATGATCACGATCGCGATGCCCAAGGGCGGGCAGGCGTACCCGCTCGGCTTCACCCCCAGTGAGAAGTGGCTGATCGCGGTGGACGGCGCCACCGACAGCAAGGGCAACCGCACCCTGTACGAGTTCGATGTGCACACCGGGAAGGTCGTCGGGTCGGCGCCGGAGCCGGGAGCCACCTACGCCGTGAACGACGACGGCTCGGTGGAGGCCAACGAGACCCTGAACGCGAAGTTCATCGACGTCTACGACCTCACCAGCGGCAGCAATCACCCCGTCCACCACTGGCGGAACCCGACCACGGCCTCGACCGTGGCCTACAGCCTGTACGTCTCCAGTGACGGCTCCCGGATGCTCATCAGCGACGTCACGGGTAAGACGTACGTGATGGACGTGGCCACCGGGCAGACCCTGGCGACGTTCAGCTATCACTATGACCCCAACGCCCGGCAGCTGCCCTCGCTCAGCCCGGACGGCAAGACGGTCTTCGCCCCCGCCGCCGCGAACGCCCCCAGCCAGATCTGGAGCGTCGACAGCAGGACTGACGTCACGCCGCCGAATAAGCTGTGGCCGCAGAAGAACGGCTGGGTCATCTTCAGCACCGATGGCCAGGTCGTGGCGACCAGCGCGGCCGGGGAGCCGTCAACCGACCTGTGGAACGTCTCCCTCGGCTCGCACATCACCACGGTCACCATTCCGGGCAGCGGCAACTGGCTGGTGGCGGCGATCGGCCCCAGCGGGAACGAGGCGCTGTTCGGCAGTAACGGCACCGACAAGGACAACGACTTCAAGCAGCTTTACCTGTACAGCATCCCGTAACGCGGCATCCCCATCACACACGGGCCTTCGCCCGCGGGCGCCGCGCCGGCTGGCTTTCGCCGGCGGGCGCGGGCCCCGCGGTCGTTGCTGCCCGGTGAGTGAAGAGCCAGCGCTCGGCGGTGGTCCAGGCCACCGTCGTCACCAGGTAGAGTCCGGCCGCCAGGGGCAGGAAGGCCGCGAACGCGACCGTGAGGTACGGCAGGACGGCGGTGATGAGCCGCGCGCCGCCGGACGCCGCGGCCGGCCCGGGGCTCGTCGGCGCAGTGCTCTTCGACACGGTGCTCGTTGAAGCAGTGCTCGTTGAAGCAGTGCTCGTCGGCGCGGTGCTCTTCGGAGTGGCGGGCGCCATCCGGCGGGCGATGCGCGCCGAGAGCCAGCACAGGACGGCCAGGATGGCGAAGAGGCCGAGGAAGACCCCGCCCTGGGCGCTCAGCGCCCCCGGCCCGGAGAGCCAGTGCGCGCCCAGGGGAGCGGCGAGCACGCGGTGGGTGAGCAGCTCGTTCGGGCCGCCCGCCACCTGAGCGGAGCGGAACAGCAGGTACATCACGCTGAGGAACGGCCACTGGGCCAGGAGGGGCCAGATCCCGGCGAGCAGGCTCGTTCCCTCGCGGGCCTGCAGCGCGGTGAGCTCGCGGCGGAGGCGCTCGGGCTGCTTGCCGTACCGCTGGCGGAGTCTTCGCAGTTCCGGCGCGAGCCGGGCCTGCGCCGCCTGCCCGCGCAGGGCGCGGAAGCTGAGCGGGGCGATCAGCAGCCGCACCGCGATGGTGAAGATGATGATGCCGGCGGCGGTGGCGAGGCCGCCGAGCACGGGGGCCAGTGCCCCGGCGAGGGCGTAGACGAGGTGATAGGCGGCGTCCACAGGGACGCCAAGGAAGCTGGACATGACGATGGCCTTCCAGGTCGCTGGGTCATTGCGATCTGAAGGCGGCCGCGTGGCGGCCCGTGACAGGGACGAGGATCAGGCGGCCGCCGGGGCCAGTCCGGGTGCCCTGGGCCGGGGGCGGCCAGCGGCGTCCGGGTCCCGCTGGCGGAGGAAGGCGACGTGCCAGGACTTGTCCCGAAGGGCGGTGGCGCGGCTGGCGAGGGGCAGCCCGGCCAGCGCCCGGGGGAAGCTGGCGCCGGCGGCGAGGGAGCCGACGAGCGCGACGGCCAGCAGCGCGACGGCCAGCGCGGCCAGCCGCTGCGGGGACACTGTATCGGCAAGCACAGTATCGGCTAGCACCGTGCCGGTGAGCAACGGGGCGTCGGCGAGCAGTCGCTGGCCCAGCAGGTACGCCGCGACCGGTGCCGCCCGCGCCACTGCCCACGACAGTGCTGCCCGCGACAGTGCTGCCCGCGACAGTGCTGCCCGCGACAGTGCTGCCCGCGACAGTGCTGCCCGCGACAGTGCTGCCCGCGACAGTGCTGCCCGCGACAGTGCTCCCCACGACACTGCTGCCCGCGACAGTGCGGCCCAGCCGAGCGCGCTGGGCGCGCCCCGTGGCCACCTGGCAAGCATCACCGCACCGTCCCCGCCTGAGGAGCAAAGCCGTCTCACGGTAAAGGTCACCCGGGCCGATGGCATTCCCGGGGCGGGAGCGCAAATGCGCGGGTCAGGGCTTGCGGCCCACGCAGGCGCGCAGCGACGTTAGGCGGGCGGTCGGCGGGGCGCCGGGATCGGGCCGCCATTCGCTCAGCCAGGCCAGCCCGGGCTCCATGAGGTCGAAGCCGTCGAAGAAGCGCAAGATCTCCGGGAGGGGGCGCGGGTGCAAGTTGGCCGACGCCTGGCTGAAGACGCTGGTCGCGTGCTTGTTGTCATCCTCGGGATCGTCGGCTTCCAGGGACCCGTGGGTGATGGCCAGGTAGCTGCCGGGTGCCGCGTGGTCCCGGTAGGCGGCGATGGCCGCGTGCGGCTGGTCCTCGTCGGCGGCGAAGTGCAAGGTGGCGGTGCACAGCAGGGCGACCGGCCGTGAGAAGTCGATCAGGCGCTTGACCTCGGGGTCGCCGAGCACGTCGGCGGGCTTGGTCAGGTCCGCGAGGACCATCGCGACCCCCTCGGCGCTGCCGAGCAGCGCCTGGCCGTGGGACCAGACCACCGGGTCATAGTCGACGTAGACCACACGGGTATCCGGCGCGATCCGCTGTGCCACCTCGTGCACATTGGACTGGGTGGGCAGCCCGCCGCCGAGGTCCAGGAACTGCCGGATTCCCACCTCAGCGGTGAGGTAGCGGACCACCCGCACCAGGAATGCCCGGTTGTCTCGCGCTATCGCGCGGATGTCGGGGATGGCGGCGATCAGCTGGGCGGCCGCCGCGCGGTCGGCGGCGAAGTTGTCCTTGCCGCCGAGCAGGCAGTTATAAATCCTGGCGACATTCGGCGTGGCCGGATCGACGCCGCGTGGTGCAGAACTGGTCATCCCCTCACGCTCCCGCTCAGCGGAAATCCTACAGGTCGGGAGGGTATAGCGCACGGCGTCGGCGCCGCGATCAAGGTGGCCAGAACTCAGCGGAGAGCAGAATAACGTTAGGCCATGATTATTCCCTTTCCCGACCCGACAGCCCCGGCGGAGTCGCGCACGGAGGTATTCGAGCGCTACCTGGGCTTCTTCCGTGACCGGCTGGCGGCGCAGCTGCGTGAGCTGCCCGCCGGCGAGTTGCGGCGCAGCCGGCTGGCGTCCGGGTGGACCCCGCTGGAGCTGCTCAAGCACCTCACCTACGTCGAGATGCGATGGCTGGAGTGGGGCTTCGAGGGGCGATCGGTGCCCGACCCGTGGGGCGACCGGCGCGACGACCGCTGGTTCGTCGCCCCCGGGGAGTCGCTCGACGGCCTGCTAGCCGCGCTGGACGCCCAGGCGCGGCGCAGCGACGCCGTGATCGCGGCGCACGGCCTGGACGAGGTCGGGCAGCCGGGCGAGCGCTGGGATGGCGCCCCGCCCGCCACCTTGGAGCGGGTGCTGTTCCACCTGCTGCAGGAGTACGCCCGCCACCTCGGCCACCTGGACATCGTCTGCGAGCTCGCGGGCACCGCCGCCAGCGAATGACGCGGGCGGGCCCGGGGATGAGCCGGCGCCGGGCCGTGTGCGCGGGCGGCGCCGGCGCGGCGGCCGACTTGTGGCATGCGCGGCAGGGGTGGTTCGGCTAACGGTCAGGAGGGGCTGATGTACGCGGGGCTGGCCAGGTTCACGGGGCCGGTGGCTGCTGGCCGTATCCGGTCAGCTTGCCGGCGACGGCGGTGATCTCAGCCAGGGGCAGCAGGCGCGGGGTGCCCGCGGACGCGGCGCGCAGGTACACGTCGCACAGCCACTCCAGGTACACGCTCTTGTCATGGGCGGTCGCCAGGTCGGGGCCGATGGCGACCGCCCCGTGGTTTCCCATGAGGCAGGCAGTGCGATCGTGCAGTGCGTGGACGACGTTGCGGGCCAGCTCTCGCGTGCCGTACGTGGCGTAGGGGGCGACGGGTACCGGGCCGCCGAACATCGCCACGTAGTAGTGCAGCGCCGGCACCTCATCGACCAGGGTGGACAGCGCGGTCGCGGCCGGCGAGTGCGTGTGCACGATCGCGCCCGCCTCGGGCCGGGCCCGGTAGATCGCCAGGTGCAGCGGCAGCTCGCTGGTCGGCGCGAGCGGCGCCTCGACGGCGGTTCCGTCGAGCTCGGTTCCGTCGAGTTCGGTGCCGTCGAGCCGGTGCACGCCGACCAGTTCCGGGGTCAGCTCGGCGTAGCGCACGCCGCTCGGGGTCACCGCGACCAGGTCGCCCTCGCGGACGCTCACGTTGCCCGCCGTCCCCACCACTAGCCCGGCGCGGGACAGTTCCTGGCAGGTCGCCACGATCGCCTGGCGGGCGCGGGGGAGCAACATCACGGGCCTCCGGGGTAGCGTCGGTGCCATGGGCAACCACGTGCTGGATGACGTTATCGGCTGGCGGGACGGCCACATCATCGCCATTGACCAAACGGCCCTCCCGCATCAGCTCTCCATCATCCGCCTTAGCACGGTGGATGAGCTGGTCGACGCGATCGTCCGGCTGGTGGTGCGGGGCGCGCCCCTGCTGGGGGTGGCGGGGGCGCTCGGCGTGGCGCTCGCGGTCCGGCAGGCCGAGCGCGAGGGATGGGACGCCAGCCGGCTGGACGCCGAGGTCCAGCGGATCGCCGACGCCCGCCCGACCGCGGTCAACTTGCGCCGCGAGGTACTCGCCGTCGCGGCGGTGATCCCCGACGGGGCCGCCGCGGTGGAGGCCGCCGCCCGCGCCGTCCACGACACCGCGGTCAAGGTCAGCAAGCGCCTCAGCGAGCGGGGCGCCGCGCTCCTGGTCCAGGAATGCCGGACGGGACCGCTGAAGGTGCACACGCACTGCAACACCGGCGCACTCGCCTGCCTGGGCTGGGGGACCGCGCTCGGCGTCATCCGGGCGCTGCGGGACCAGGGCGCCCTCGCGCACGTGATCGCGGACGAGACCCGCCCGCTGCTGCAAGGATCGCGGCTCACTGCCTGGGAGCTGGCCCAGCTAGGCATCGAGCACTACCTCGCGGCCGATGGCGCGGGGCCGTTCCTCATCGCGCGGGGGCAGGCCGACGCGGTCGTCGTCGGCGCCGACCGGGTGGCGGCCAACGGGGACGTGGCCAACAAGATCGGCACGTACTCCCTCGCGCTCGCGGCGCGCCGCGCGGGCATCCCGTTCGTGGTCGCCGCCCCGGAGTCCACGATCGACGCGCAGACCCCGAGCGGGGCGAGCATCCCGCTGGAGCTGCGGGCGGATGAGGAGGTCACCTCCTTCCAGGGCGTACGGGCCGCGCCGGAGGGCACCCGCGCGCTCAACTACGCCTTCGACATCACCCCGGCCGACCTGGTCACCGCGATCGTGACCGAGGACCGCGTGATCCGGCCGTAAGCCGGAAGACCCGCCGCCAGGGCCTGCGTGACCGGGCGGCGGGCCGGGCGTAGCCTCAAAGCGTGATGTTCAGCCAGGAGCTGCGCGATGACGTGCTGGCCGGGGAGATCACCGTGTCGTTCCGGCTATGGAAACGGCCCAAGGTCAAGGTCGGCGGCCGCTACCCGGTGGGGCCGGGCCAGGACCTGATCGAGGTGGATTACCTCGAGCGGGTGCCGTTCGCCGCGATCACCGCCGCCGACGTCCGGCGGGCCGGGGAGCCGGACCGGGAGGCACTGCGGCGGCGCGCCGCGCACGCGGGCCCGATCGACGACGACACGCTGCTGTACCGGGTGGAGTTCCACGCCGTCCCGGTCGGTCGTTAGCCTCTTCGGGGTGCGCATCCTCATCCTCGGCGGGACCAGTGAGGCCCGTGAGCTGGCCTGCGCGCTGATCGCGGCGGGCCTGGACGTGGTGTCGTCCCTCGCCGGGCGGGTGCGGGACCCGCGGCTGCCCGAGGGGGCGGTGCGGATCGGCGGGTTCGGCGGCGCGGACGGCCTGGCGGCCTACCTGCGCGCCGAGGCGATCACCGCGGTCGTGGACGCGACCCATCCGTTCGCCAGCGGCATCACGGCCAACGCGGCGCGGGCCGCCGGGCAGGCGGGCATCCCGCTGCTGGTGCTGCGCCGGGCGGAGTGGGACGCCGACCCGTCCTGGGACGTGGTCGCCGACATCCACGCGGCCGCCGCCGCGGTGCGCGCGTGGGCGGGGGACAGCGTGTTCCTGACCACGGGCCGGCGTGACCTGGCCGCGTTCGCGGGCGATAGCGCGCATCGCTTCCTGGTCCGGACCGTCGACCCGCCCGACGGGCCGGTGCCCGCGCGCATGACGCTCATCATGGACCGCGGCCCGTACACGGACGCGGCGGAGCGGGCGCTAATGCGCGAGCACGGCGTTGGCCTGCTGGTGACCAAGAACAGCGGCGGCCCGATGACCGTCGCCAAGCTGCGCGCGGCCCGTGACCTCGGCGCGGGGGTCGTCATGGTGGCCCGCCCGCCGCTGCCGGATGGCGTCACCGTGGTGGCGACGGTCGACGAGGCAGTCCGCTGGGCTGGCCCGGGCAGTGCCGGCCCGGGCAGTGCCGGCCCGGGTAGCGTCAGGCGGGGTAGCGGCGGGGGGTGATCACCCTCGGGGCGCCGGAGGGGCCGGGGACGACGCGGGACTGGCTGGAGCCGATGATCAGCAGGCAGCGCATGTCGACCTGCGCGGGATCGAGCTCGCCGAGGGTGGTCACCGTGACCTGCTGCTCGTCGGTCCCGACGGCCCGCCCGATCACGACCGGGGTGGCCGCGTCCCGGCGGGCCAGCAGCAGGTCCCGCGCGTCGATCAGCTGCTGGCGGCGCGACCGCGAGGCCGGGTTGTAGATCGCGATCGCGAAGTCGCCCTCGGCCGCCGCGGCGAGCCGGCGCGCGATGACCTCCCACGGCTTGAGCCGGTCGGACAGGGACAGCATCACGTAGTCGTGACCGAGCGGTGCCCCGGCCAGGCCCGCGACGGCCTGCGCGGCGGTGATCCCGGGGACGACGCCGACCGGCACCCCCGCGAACCGCGCGTCGGCGGCCGCCGCCTCCAGCACGGGCGAGGCCATCGCGAACACGCCCGGGTCACCGGAGGACACCACGGCCACCCGCCGTCCGCGCAGCGCCAGGTCCAGGGCGAATTCGGCGCGCTCGGCCTCCACCCGGTTATCGCTGCCGTGCCGCCGCTGCCGGGGGTTGGGCGGCACCCGCGCGACGTAGGGCTGGTAGCCGACGATGTCATCGGCCGCCGCCAGCACCGCCGCCGCCCGCGGGGTCAGCCAGTCGCGGCCAGCGGGGCCGAGTCCCACGACATCCACCCGCCCGGTTCCAGGGGTGGCGCCCGTCCGGGACGCGTGCGGCTCCGGCCGCCGCGCCACCGCTGGCTGGCCGGACGCCTGCGGCCCGGGCATGATGAGCAGCGACATGTACGGGACGGTGGCCGGGTCGACGGCGCCGGCCCGCTCGATCACCTGACGCGAACCGGTCGACGCGCGCTCAACGTAGTACGCGTCCGCCAGGCGTCCGGAGTCCTTGAGCGCACCGCGCACCGCCTCGAAGCTGCGGCCGATCTTCATGATCGCGGCCGCACCGGGGTCGCGCAGCCGCTGGGCGAGCTGGTCGCGGCCCAGCGTGCCGGGCAGCACGGTCAGCACGTCGTCGCCCTCGACCAGCGGCATCGCCAGCGCCGCGGAGGCGGCGCTGACCGAGGTCACCCCGGGCACGATGACGGTGGCGAACCGCTCGCTGATCCGCTTGTGCATGTGCATGTAGCTGCTGTAGAAGAGCGGGTCGCCCTCGGCGAGGAGCACCACGTCGCGCCCGGCGTCCAGGTGCGCCATCAGCCGGGCGGCGGCCGCTGCGTAGAACTCCTCCAGCGCGCCGTCGTAGCCGCCGGGATGGTCGGTCGCCTCGGTCGTGACCGGGTACACGAGCTGCTCTTCGACCTGGTCCCCGCGCAGGTACGGCTCGGCGATCGACCGGGCCACCGACCGCCCGTGCCGCGCGCAGTGGTAGGCGATCACGTCGGCCGCGCCGATCAGCCGGGCGGCCTTCACCGTGACCAGCTCCGGGTCGCCGGGCCCGAGGCCGACGCCGTACAAGGTCGCGGGCATTCAGACGTCCTCGCTCGCGATCGCGTTGACGGCGGCGACGGCCATCGCGCTGCCACCGCGCCGGCCATGCACTACCAGGTGGTCCAGGCCGGAGGCGGCCAGCGCCTGCTTGGACTCGGCGGCGCCGATGAAGCCGACCGGGATGCCGATGATCGCCGCCGGCCGCGGGGCGCCCGCGCCGATCATCTCCAGCAGGCGAAACAACGCGGTCGGGGCGTTGCCGATCGCCACCACGGCCCCGGCCAGCCGCGGCCCCCACAAGTCCAGCGCCGCCGCCGACCGGGTGGTTCCCAGGCGCTGGGCGAGCACGGGCACCCCGGGGTCGCCGAGCGTGCAGATGACCTCGTTGGCGGCGGGCAGCCGCCGCCGGGTGATGCCGGAGGCGACCATCGCCGCGTCGCACAGCACCGGCGCGCCGGCCAGCAGCGCCTCCCGCGCGCCGCGCACGGCGCCGTCACTGAACCCGACATCGGCGGGCAGGTCGGTCATCCCGCACGAGTGGATCATCCGCACGACGACCCGTGCCACGTCGGCGGGGAACCGCGACAGGTCGGCCTCGGCGCGGATGGTGGCGAAGGAGCGGCGGTAGATCTCCGCGCCGTCGCGGACATAGTCAAACTCCGGCAACCTGGTATCCCTCGCTGGTCGCGGTCACGTCGATCTCGGTCGCGGCGGGCCGCCCGCAATGGCGGGCGCAGCCGCTGAGGTGCACGGTCCGCCCCGGCCAGCGGCGCGCGAACGAGGCGGCGTCGGCCTGGACGTCGGCCAGCGCGCTCGCGCAGCCGGGCTGCCCGGCGCACGCGGTGACGCGCAGCCACGGCGACCGCGCGTCCACCCCGAGCCCTAGGCCGGCGGCCGCGCGCAGCGTCGCCTCGGGGTCGGTTAGGTCGGGCAGGACCACGCCGCGCCACGGGGTAATCCGCGCGGGGCGCCCGCGGACCTGGTCCGCGAGCCAGTCAAGCTGGGCGGCGGTGAGCCGGCCAAGCGGGGCCAGGAGCACCGCGTGGCGTCCGATGACGCCGACGGGGCGAGTGGCGGCCGGGGCTGCGGCGGCCGAGGCGGCCGGGACAGGGGCAGCGGGCGCCAGGGCGAGACGCCGGGCCACGGTGGCGCGGATCCGGTCGGCGCCGCCGGGCAGGCCGGCGATCCGCCAGGCCGCGGAGCCGAGGGCGGCCCGGTCATCGAGGACCGCCTCGGCGAACGCGAGCATCACGGCCGCGACGGCGGGCGCGACGGGTCCGGTGACCGCTAGGCCGTTGACGGAGGCGCCCGCGGGACGCACCCCGGTGACGATGTCGGCGCCGAGGCGGGCGACGTCGCCGCGGCCATCGTCGATGGCGAACAGGAACCGGCCGGACAGCTGGGCCAGCCGCGGTCGCGCGCAGAGTCCCGCGTCCAGCGCCGCGACGACTGGCGCCAGGTCGGGACCGCCGTCCAGGCCGGCCAGCGGGGAGGCGAGGATGTTGCGCACCCGGTCGTGGTCCAGGGACGGGAGCAGGCCCGCGGCCGCGAGCTCGGCGGTCAGCGGGGCGACGGCGCCGGAGGGCAGGGCGCGCAGCTGGACGTTGGCCCGGGAGGTCAGCTCGGCGCGGCCGTCGCCCAGTTCGGCCGCCAGCCGGGCGAGTGCCCGCAGCTGCCCGGTCGTGACCAGCCCGCCGGGCAGTCGCACGCGGGCAAGGTACCCGTCGGCCGCCAGCGCCAGGCGAAGGATTCCAGGGCAGCGGTCACCTGGTGACCGCTGGGAGGAAAGGCTCTGGGCGCGATGGGTGGGCAGGGGCACGCGCTGATGGTACGCCAGCGCCCGGCAGCCGTCAGGTTGACGAGCCACGACGGGCGCGGATACCGTCGCGTCTGCGTGACGGCCCGCGGAAGCTGGTGGGAGTCCAGCACGGTCGCGCCACTGTGAGCCTGCCCGGAGCCTTCGCAAGACGGTGTTCTTCTCAAGAAGCTGGGGCTGGCGAAGTCAGGTACCGTGCCGTCGCGACGCCCGGTTTAGTAGTCGACGCATGATCGGCGAAGGAGGCACGTCGCGCCATGATCGTCTTGCTGTCCACCTCGGACACTGACTTGCTGTCGGCCCGGGCGAGCGGGGCCGGGTACCGGCTCGGCAACCCGGCCCGCGTCAGCGCCGGGGACGTTCCGGCGCTGCTGGACGGGGCGACCGTCGTCGTGGTGCGCATCCTCGGCGGGCGGCGGGCCTGGGAGGAGGGCCTGGACGCGGTGCTCGCGTCCGGGGTGCCCGCGCTCGTGCTCGGCGGAGAGCAGGCGCCCGACGCCGAGCTCATGGAGCTGTCCACCGTGGCGGCCGGGATCGTCGCCGAGGCGCACGCCTACCTCGCCCACGGCGGCCCGGGGAACCTGCGGCAGCTGGCCCGGTTCCTGTCCGACGCGATCACGCTGACCGGCGAGGGATTCGAGCCGCCCGCGGCGATGCCGGTGTGGGGCGAGCTGGAGCGCCCGGCTCGGGCCGTCTCTGGAAGTGCCGTGCCCGCGGACGCGGGACCGGTGCCGACCGTGGCGATCTTGTACTACCGGGCCCATCACGTGGCCGGCAACACCGGGTTCGTGCACGCGCTGGCCGACGCGGTGGAGGCGGCCGGCGGGCGGGCGCTGCCGGTGTTCTGCTCGTCGCTGCGGACGGCGCCGCCGGAGCTGACCGCCGCGCTGGGCGCCGCCGACGCGGTCGTGGTGACCGTCCTGGCGGCGGGCGGCCTGGTGCCCGCCGCGGCCGGCGCCGGCGGGGCCGACGAGGAGTGGGACGTGGGCGCGCTGGCGAGCCTGGACGTGCCGATCCTGCAGGGCCTGTGCCTGACCTCCTCCCGCGCCCAGTGGGCGGGCAGCGACGAGGGGCTGACCCCTCTGGACGCCGCCACCCAGGTGGCGATCCCCGAGTTCGACGGGCGGCTGATCACCGTCCCGTTCTCGTTCAAGGAAGTCGGGACGGACGGCCTGACCAGCTACGCCGCCGACCCCGAGCGCACCGCGCGGGTGGCGGGCATCGCGATGCGGCACGCGATGCTGCGGCACGTCCCGGCGGGGCAGCGGCGGGTGGCGCTGATGCTGTCGGCGTACCCGACCAAGCACGCCCGCATCGGCAACGCGGTCGGCCTGGACACGCCGAAGTCGGTGCTGGCGTTGCTGGCCGCGATGCGCGAGGCCGGCTACGACATCGGGGGTGAGGGGCTGCCCGGCGTGGCGAGCGGAGATGGCGACGCGCTGATGCACGCGATCATCGCGGCCGGCGGGCAGGATGAGGACTGGCTGACGGCCGAGCAGCTCGCGGGCAACCCGGTGCGGATCAGCGCCGCCCGCTACCGGGAGTGGTTCGCCGCGCTTGACCCTCGGCTGCGGGAGGCGGTGACCGGGCACTGGGGCGACCCGCCGGGATCGCTGTTCGTGGACCGGAGCCGGGACCCCGGCGGCGAGATCGTGCTGGCGGCGCTGCGCGCGGGCAACGTGGTGGTGATGGTGCAGCCGCCGCGCGGGTTCGGGGCCAGCCCGGTCGCGATCTACCACGACCCGGACCTGCCGCCGAGCCACCACTACCTCGCCGCCTACCACTGGCTGCGGGAGGAGTTCGCGGCGCACGCCGTCGTGCACGTCGGCAAGCACGGCAACCTGGAATGGCTGCCCGGCAAGACCGCCGGGATGTCGGCCGCGTGCGGGATCGACGCCGCGATCGGGGACATCCCGTTGATCTATCCATTCCTGGTCAACGACCCGGGGGAGGGAACGCAGGCCAAGCGGCGCGCGCACGCCACGCTGATCGGCCACCTCGTGCCGCCGATGGCGCGGGCCGACAGCTACGGCGACATCGCCCGGCTGGAGCAGCTGATGGACGAGCACGCGCAGATCGCCGCGCTGGACCCGGCCAAGTTGCCCGCGATCCGCGCCCAGATCTGGACGCTGATTCAGGCGGCCAGGCTCGACCACGACCTTGGCCTCGACGCCCGGCCGCAGACGGAAGAGTTCGACGACTTCCTCCTGCACGTGGACGGCTGGCTGTGCGAGATCAAGGACGCGCAGATCCGCGACGGGCTGCACGTGCTGGGGGCCGCGCCCGCGGGCGCCGACCGGGTCAACCTGGTGCTGGCGATCCGGCGCGCCCGGCAGATGTGGGGCGGGCGGGCGCAGGCGCTGCCCGGCCTGCGGGAGGCGCTCGGGTACGCCGAGGGCGGCGGTGACCGGGCGGGCGCGGATGCGGTCGCGGCGCGGGCCCGCGCGCTCGTCGAGGCGATGGAGGCGGCCGGGTGGGACCCGGCGGCGGTGACCGGCGTCATCGAGGCGGTCCTCGGCGGGGCAGTATCTGGCGGGGCAGTGCCCGGCCGGGCGGTGCGCGGCGAGGCGGTCGCCGCCGTACTGCGGTTCGCGGCCGCCGAGGTGGTGCCCCGGCTCGCGGGGACCTCGGATGAGATCACCCGGACCCTGCACGCGCTGGACGGGGGATTCGTCCCGGCCGGGCCGAGCGGGTCGCCGCTGCGCGGCCTGGTGAACGTGCTGCCCACGGGGCGGAACTTCTATTCCGTCGACCCGCGCGCGGTGCCCTCGCGCCTGGCGTGGGAGACCGGCCAGGCCATGGCCGACTCACTGGTCGCCCGGTACCTGGCCGAGACGGGCGGCTACCCGGAATCGGTGGGCCTGTCGGTGTGGGGGACCGCCGCGATGCGTACGTCCGGCGACGACGTGGCCGAGGTGCTCGCGCTGCTCGGCGTCCGGCCCTCCTGGGACGAGGCCTCCCGCCGGGTCAGCGGGCTGGAGCCGGTCCCGCTGGCCGAGCTTGGCCGGCCGCGGATCGACGTCACCGTGCGGGTCAGCGGCTTCTTCCGGGACGCGTTCCCGCACGTGGTCACCATGCTGGATGACGCCGTGCGGCTGGTCGCCGGGCTGGAGGAGCCGGACGAGCGAAACTTCGTGCGCGCGCACGCCCGGGCCGACCTCGCGGTGCACGGGGACGCGCGGCGGGCGACGACCCGGATCTTCGGCTCGCGGCCGGGCGCGTACGGGGCGGGGCTGCTGCCGCTGATCGACGCCCGGAACTGGCGCGACGACGCCGACTTGGCAGAGGTGTACGCGGCCTGGGGCGGGTTCGCCTACGGCCGGGACCTGGACGGCCGCGAGGCCCGCGCGGACATGGAGACCGCGTACGCGCGGATCGCGGTGGCCGCGCACAACACCGACACCCTCGAGCACGACATCGCCGACTCCGACGACTACTTCCAGTACCACGGCGGGATGATTGCAACGGTCCGGGCGCTCACCGGCCGATCTCCGCGCGCCTACATCGGTGATTCCACCCGGCCGGACACGGTGCGCACCCGGTCGCTGGCCGAGGAGACCGCGCGGGTGTTCCGCGCCCGGGTCGTCAACCCGCGCTGGATCGAGGCGATGAAGCGGCACGGGTACAAGGGCGCGTTCGAGCTCGCCGCGACGGTGGACTACCTGTTCGGCTACGACGCCACCGCCGGGGTGGTCGAGGACTGGATGTACGACACCCTCACCCGGGCGTACGTGCTGGATGAGCGGATGCGCGAGTTCTTCGCCCGGTCCAACCCGTGGGCGCTGCACGGCATCGCCGAGCGGCTGCTGGAGGCCGCCGAGCGGAAGCTGTGGGACACCCCGGACGCCGCGACGCTGGCCGCGCTGCGCCAGGCCTACCTGGAAACCGAAGGCGACCTCGAGGACCGGTAGGCGGGACGGCTGGAGCGGGATATCTGGTGAGACGGTGATGGCGGTGGTGCCAGGGGCGGGAGATGCCAGGTGCCGGGGGCAGGCCGCGCTAGGGGGAAGCTAGGCGGCTGATCACGGTGGGCAGGCCGGCGGGGGCGCCGCCGCCGATCAGGGCGAGCAGGGCGGCGGTGTCCAGGTGGTGCTCGATCAGGCCGGCGAGCACGTCGTAGCGGCGCTCGCGGATGGCGGCGAACCGCACGTCGCGGGCGGCGGTGAAGTCGCGGGCGGCGCGGGCGGCGAGGTCGGCGAGGAACGCGCGCCGGAAGCCGTCGCTTTCGAAGATGCCGTGCCAGGTGGTGCCGGCCACGCTGCCCGCCGCGCAGCCGTCGAGGAACGGGGTGCCGCCGTCGACGGTGACGATCCCGTGGTGGATCTCATAGCCAGCCACCGGCTCGCCGAACGCGGTCCCGGACGGGCGGGCGAGGGTCTTGGCGGCCGCGAACCGCACCGACGCGGGCAGCAGGGCGAGCCCGGGGACCTGGCCGGCCCGGCTTTCCACGTCATCGTCGATGGTGCGCGCGAGCATCTGGTAGCCGCCGCAGATGCCGAGGACCGGCTGGCCGGCCCGGGCGCGCTCGGTGATCGCGGCGGCCAGTCCGGTCTCCCGCAGCCAGGCCAGGTCGCTGACGGTGGCCCGGGTGCCGGGCACGATGACCAGGTCGGCCCCGGCGAGCTGGCCAGGGGTGGTCGCGAGGTCGACGGCGACGCCCGGCTCGGCGGCCAGCGGGTCCACGTCGGTGACGTTGGACATCCGGGGGAGCCGGACGACCGCGATCCGCAGCGTGTCCTTCCCCAGGGGGGCCAGCACGTCGCGGGGGCGGGAGTCCAGGTCGAGGGAGTCCTCGGCGTCCAGCCACAGGTCGCGCTGCCACGGCAGCACCCCGAGGGCGGGCCGGCCGGTCAGGTCGCGCAGCATGTCCAGGCCGGGCCGCAGCAACCGGAGGTCACCGCGGAACTTGTTCACGATGAACCCGGCGATCAGCGCCTGGTCGGCCGGCTCGAGCACCGCGAGCGTCCCGTACATGGCGGCGAGGATCCCGCCCCGGTCAATGTCCCCGACCACCACCACGGGCAGGCCCGCCGCCCGGGCCAGCCCCATGTTCGCGATGTCGCGGTGCCGCAGGTTGATCTCCGCCGGGCTGCCGGCGCCCTCGCAGATCACCACGTCGAACCGGCGGCGCAGGCCGGCGAGGCTGTCGGCGACGGCTTGCTCGAGCATCGGCTTGAGGTCCTGGTAGTCCAGCGCGCCCGCCTCGGCGACCGGCTGGCCGAGCAGCACGACCTGGCTGCGGGTGTCACTGCCCGGCTTGAGCAGCACCGGGTTCATCGCCGCCTCGGGCTCGACGCCGGCCGCGGCCGCCTGCATCGCCTGCGCTCGGCCGATCTCGGCCCCGTCGGCGGTGACGGCCGAGTTCAGCGCCATGTTCTGCGCCTTGAACGGCGCGACCTTCACTCCCTGCCGCGCCAGCCACCGGCACAGCCCGGCCACCAGGACGCTCTTGCCCGCGTCCGACGACGTGCCCGCCACCAGCAGGGCGCCTTTCACCACCGGGCAAGAATAGCCGTCGCGCGACAGCGGCCTTGATATTGACCGGCGCCACAGCCGCGGGTAGCGTCCAACGTGCGTGACGGCGCGAGGAAGCTGGTGAAAGCCCAGCACGGTCGCGCCACTGTGAGCCAGCCAGTGCTTGCCGAGAACACGGTGCTTGCCGAAACACTGGGCTGGTGAGTCAGACACTTCGCCGTCGCGATGCCTTTTACCGCAGTAGGGACGCACGATCCTGAAGGAGGCTCCGCCATGGCGAGCATTTCAGTCCCCGGCAGCACCACTCGCGCGCGCGTCACCCCCGAGGCCCTGTCCAGGGGCCGGGTGGCGATCATCCTCGGCGCCACCGCCTTCCTGGCGCTGGCCATCTACTACCTCGTCGGCGTCGACGAGGGCATGGTCTCGCTGTTCGGCAAGACGATGGCCGTCCACGAGTGGGTGCACGACGCCCGGCACTTCCTCGGGTTCCCCTGTCACTAAACGGCAGTGCCGACCAGGACATAGGGGAAGCCAGCGATGGAAATCCGCATCATCCTGCGCGGCGCGCTGTCCGGCCTGGTGGCGGGCGTCCTGGGATTCATCTTCGCCCGGATCTTCGCCGAGCCGCTCATCAGCAAGTCCGTCAACTATGAGTACGGCCGCGACGCTGTCGTCAACGCCTTGAACAAGGCCGCGCATCGCCCGCTCGCGGCACCCGACGCGGACGTCTTCTCCCGCGACATCCAGTCGACGATTGGCGTGGCCAGCGGCATCATCGCGTTCTCGGTGGCGATGGGCGCGCTCGTCGCGGTGGCCTACCTGGTGCTGCACGGGCGGTTCACGCCGCGGCCAAGCAGGCTGGCGTGGCTGATCGCCGGGCTCGGCTTCCTCGGCGTGTACCTGCTCCCGTTCGTCAAGTACCCGGCTAACCCGCCGGCGATCGGGCACCCGTTCACGATCACCACCCGCGGGCAGCTGTACCTGGCGCTGGTGGGCTGCTCGCTTTTCCTGCTCGGCCTGGCGGCCTACCTGGCCGTCAAGCTGCGGCACAAGGCCGGCGGGCTGCGGGCGGTGCTGATAGCGGCGGTGTCGTTCCTGGTGGCGTACGCGATCTTGATCGGCTGGATGCCGTCGCTGGGCGACCTGGCCGCCAACGTGGCCGCCAGCGGCCAGTTCGGGTACGCCCGCGCCGCCACGGAGACGCCCCAGCCGATCTTCAACATCTTGTCGACGCCCGTGGTCTTCGACGGCAAGGCGTACGCGCCCGGCCAGGTCATCTACCCGGGGTTCGACGCGGACGTGCTGTGGAAGTTCCGCTGGTACTCCGTCATCAACCAGCTGCTCGTGTGGACGACGATCGCGCTGGCGTTCGGCGCCCTGCTGGACCGGTTCATCCTTCCCCGCCCGCCGCGCGTCGTACCCGGCGGACAAAGCGGTGCCCCGGAGCCGAACGAGCAGGTGGCGTCGGCAGCGGGCCAGCCCTGACGGCGGAAGGCGAGGGCGCCCGGGTGCTGGATGACCTGGCCGCCCTCGGCCCGTTCTTCGCGGTCCGCGCGCACCGGCCGGGGCAGGCGCCGGCCGCGCCGTGGCGGCCCGCCAGCGAGCTGGCCGGCCTGCCAGCGCCGCTGGCGGAGCGCGTCGCCCTGGTCCGGGGGGTGCTGGCGGCCCGCGGCGGCCGGCCGGCCAGCGCGATCGACCCCCGGGTGGCCGCCTCCGCCGTCCACCTGGGCCTGATCGCGCGGCTGGTGTCGCCCGCGCTCGCCGCGGCGGCGCTTGGCCGGCACCTGGACGTGCGCCTGGACGGCCTGTGGTGGCAACCCGGGCTGGGCGGGCCGGTGCCGCTGTCGGTCCCGGTGCCAGTCCCCGGGGCCCGCCCGGTCCCCGGAGACTGGCACCATCAGCTGCTGGACGAGGTCATCGCCCCGCTGACCACCGCGACATCCCGCGCGGTCCCGGTCTCCGATCGTGTCCTGCGTGGCAACGTCGCCTCGGCGATCAACGCCGCCGCCGGCCAGCTCGCGGCGGCCCGGCCGGGGCTGGCCTGCCCCGCGTGGGCGGCGGCCCGGGCCCTGTTCGCCAGCCCGTGGCTGGCCCGCGAACCGGGCCCGCCGGGCCCGGGGTTCCGCCGGGCCAGCTGCTGCCTGTTCTACCGGCTGGCACCGGACGCCCGGCCCGCGCGCGCGGCCATCTGCGGTGACTGCGTGCTGCGCGAGGTACCCGCGCCCCGCTGAGCGGCCCTGCCCCCAGGCCAGGTGCAGCTAAGGCACAGGTGCGGCTAAGACACAATGGACGCCATGGTTTCTGAGATCTTCGACGCGAAGCGGTGGCGCGAGGTGCCGGGGTTTTCCTTCACCGACATCACCTACCATCGCGCCGTGAGCGCCAGCGGCGCGGACGCCGGCACGGTCCGGGTGGCGTTCAACCGGCCGGAGGTGCGCAACGCCTTCCGGCCGCACACGGTGGATGAGCTGTACACCGCGCTGGACCACGCGCGGATGTCCTCCGACGTGGGCTGCGTGCTGCTGACCGGCAACGGCCCGTCGCCGAAGGACGGCGGGTGGGCGTTCTGCTCGGGCGGGGACCAGCGGATCCGCGGCAAGGACGGTTACCGGTACGCCGAGGGCGAGACGAGCGCGACCATCGACCCGGCGCGCAGCGGGCGGCTGCACATCCTGGAGGTCCAGCGGCTGATCCGGTTCATGCCCAAGGTGGTCATCTGCGTGGTACCCGGCTGGGCGGCCGGCGGCGGCCACAGCCTGCACGTGGTCTGCGACCTCACCCTGGCCAGCCGCGAGCACGCCCGCTTCAAGCAGACCGACGCCGACGTGGCGAGCTTCGACGGCGGGTTCGGCTCGGCCTACCTGGCCCGCCAGGTCGGGCAGAAGTTCGCCCGGGAGATCTTCTTCCTCGGCGACGCCTACGACGCCGAGGCCGCCCACCGGATGGGCATGGTCAACGCGGTCGTGCCGCACGCGCAGCTGGAGGACACCGCGCTGGAATGGGCGGCGAAGGTCAACGGCAAGAGTCCCACCGCCCAGCGGATGCTGAAGTTCGCGTTCAACCTGCTCGACGACGGCCTGGTCGGGCAGCAGGTCTTCGCGGGCGAGGCCACCCGGCTGGCGTACATGACCGACGAGGCCGCGGAGGGCAGGGACGCGTTCCTGGAAAAGCGCGCGCCCGACTGGGAGCGCTTCCCCTACCACTACTGACGAGGCCTAAGCTTGTCGTTTAACCTGCCGGGCTGAGGCTGGTGTGCTTTGCAGATCTTGAACCGCTGTGCCCGGCGTGTCGCCGGGCGTGAGTGCGGCCTCCGCGTGATCATTTGTTCTCGCCAAAGGACACGTGATCACAACGAAGGCCGTGATGGACAGCTTGCTAGAGCATGCCGCTGATGTCGAGTCCCTTGCCGTGCTGTCGCGGTTCCGGCTGGATTTCCATGCCTGCCTGACTGCGCGCGGTGATGAGCTGTTCGAGCTTGCCGATGCGGTGCTGTGCGCGGACGGGCCGGTCAGGACGCTGGCCGGGCTGTCGCTGGCCCCGGAGCACCGCCGCGGTCACGGCGCGCTGTATGACGCGGTGAATCACGGCCGGCTCGTCATCGGCCGGCTGCGCTGGTCGCTGGCTGCCCTGCCGCTGCCGCGGGCCGCGGACGGCCGGCTGATGCTGGCCGTCGACGTGAGCAACTGGCTGCGGCCGGGCGCGGCGACCAGCCCGGAGCGGCTGTTCTGCCACGTCTACGGGCGCGGCAAGGGCCAGGCGCAGATGATCCCCGGCTGGCCGTACTCGGTGATCGCGGCGCTGGAGCCGGGCCGCGCCTCCTGGACCGCGGTGCTGGACGCGATCCGCCTCGGCCCTGATGATGACGAGGCGGAGGTGACCGCCGGGCAGGTCCGCGATGTCGTCACCCGGCTGGTCGCGGCCGGGCACTGGCGTGAGGGCGACCCGCCCGTCCTGGTCGTCTTCGACGCCGGCTACGACGTGACCCGGCTCGCTTACCTGCTGGCGGACCTGCCCGCGGAGCTGCCCGGGCGGCTGCGCAGCGACCGGGTGATGCTGTTGCCGGCGCCGCCGCGCCCGCCCGGCGCCAAAGGCCGGCCGCGCAAGCACGGCGGGGAACTGGCGCTGGCCGGCCCGGGCACGTGGCGGCCCCGCAGGTCACCACGAGCACGCTCACCTCCCGCTACGGCACCGCCGAAGCGCAGGCATGGGACCGGCTGCACCCGCGGCTGACCCACCGCTCCGCCTGGCTCGATCACGATGGTGACCTGCCCGTCATCGAGGGAACCCTGATCCGGCTGCAGGTCGGTCACCTGCCCGGCGACCGCGACCCCAAGCCGGCCTGGCTGTGGTACTCCCGCACCGGCGCCGCCCCGGGCGAGGTGGACCGCGCCTGGCAGGCGTTCTTGCGCCGCTTTGACCTGGAGCACACCTTCCGCCTGTTCAAGCAGGTCCTCGGCTGGACCGCCCCGAAGATCCGCGACCCCGCCGCCGCGGACCGGTGGACCTGGCTGGTCATCGCCTGCCACGCCCAGCTCCGCCTCGCCCGCCCCCTGGCTGCTGACCTGCGCCGCCCCTGGGAACGCCCGGCCCCGCCCGGACGGCTCACCCCGGCCCGGGTCCGCCGCGGATTCCGGAACATCCGCGCGAAGGCCGCCCAGCCCGCCGGCGCGCCGAAACCCGGCAAGCCCGGCCCCGGCCGCCCGCCAGGATCAAAGAACCGCCACCCCGCACCCCGCCACGACGTCGGGAAAACCACCAAGAGGGAACCCACCCTCAAGGCAAGGCAAAACCGAGCAGGTTAAACGGCAAGCTAAGCCGCTCTTTCAAGATCGGGTCATTTCCGGGGACTACAGTCCCGGAAATGACCCATGATCCTTCAGCGGATGCGGTGCTCACCGGTGGCCGCGGTATTTGAGCGGGGCGGCCGGGCGGGTTGCGCGCGGATTGAGTCATGCCCTGACGTATTGAGTCCCGATTGCGTCCGCGCCCCGTGGGACCCGCCTGCCGGGGCCTGAGTTTCACGATGTGACTACTGGGGCAAATGTAGCGTTAAGCGCGCGGAATGCGGGGGCGGACAGCGCGCGGATTTTCCTTTAGTGTCCGGTCCGGGCAGTACGCATGGGCGCGCGGACATCGGGGACGCGGGGCATCGAGACTCAGCGGGGAGTCGGAAATGAACCAGGATCGCTACGCCATTGTCGGCTACGGCTTCCGGATGCCAGGCGGCATCGCCACGGCAGGGGACTTCTGGCGGCTGCTGACCGAGCGCGCGATCGTCCGCGAGCCGGTCGCCGGCCGGTACGGGCCGGGGTATGAGCCGGTCGGCGGCCAGCCGGGGCCGGGCCGCTTCGGGTCGGGGTACGAGGGCCTGATGCGCGGCGATCAGCCCTACCTGTTCGACTGCCACCTGTTCGGGGTGTCCGCCCGCGAGGCCAGCGTGATGGACCCGCAGCTGCGGATGCTGCTGACCTGCACCTGGGAGGCGATCGAGCAGGCCGGCTGGGACCACGCCCGGCTGCGCAACAGCCGCACCGGGGTCTTCGTCGGGGCGCAGGTGTCCGCCTCAGGCAACTGGCGGCCGCCGCACGGGCCGAACGAGTTCGCGGTCACCGGCACCAGCCTGGACATGCTGCCCAACCGGATCTCCTACGCGTTCAACCTGACCGGCCCCTCGGCCACTACATGACCGCGTGCTCGTCGGGCGCGACCGCGATGCACGCGGCGGTCACGGCGCTCGCCCGCGGTGACTGCGACCAGGCGGTCGTCGGCGCGTCCACCTACCTGGGCAGCGCCCAGACCAGCGCCGGGTTCGCCCGGCTCGGCGTGATCAGCCCCGGCTGGGCGAGGCGCCCCGGCAATGGCTGCTGAAGATGCCCTTCCACCTCGCCGAGCCGCGGACCCTGGTGGCGGCCTACCCCGACGCGGTCTTCATCCAGACGCACCGCTCGCCGAGCGAGTTCCTCCCCTCCCCGGGATTGAGCGCTGGCACGCCGGGCAGGCCGCGCGGCGCCGGGCCGAGCGGCGCCACCAGTATGCGCTGGCGGACTTCGGGCTGACCGAAGACCAGGTCGAGCGCGCGTTCGGCGGCTACGCCGGCTTCGTCCAGGCGAACAAGATCCGGATGCGGTAAGCCCGCGGCCGCGCGTGGCCGGGGGTGGGCAAGGCCGCGGTGCATGCTGCATGATGCAGTTCGGGGTGAATCAGCGCGGAATCACCCCTCGTGCCGCGGACGGAGGCCTTGAGCATGAGCGACGTGGACTGGAAGCCCGACATCCTGGGCCCGGGGTACGCCCAGGCGGTCCTGGACCTGGGGACCGACCCGGACGGGGAGGGCGTGGCCGAGGCGGTGCTCGTCCGCCGGGAGCCCCAGCCGGACGACCCGCCCCCGGGGGGCGTGGTCCTGTACGTTCACGGGTTCACCGACTACTTCTTCCAGACGGCGCTGGCCGACTTCTTCGCGGGCCGGGGCCTGGCGTTCTACGCGCTGGACCTGCGCAAGTGCGGCCGCGCCCGCCGCCCCGGGCAGACCGCGCACTACGTGTCCGACCTGGGGCTGTACGACGAGGAGATGGACCGCGCGCTGGCGATCGTCACCGAGGCGCACCCGGGCCGGCCGGTGATCGTCGCCGCGCACTCCACCGGGGGCCTGATCATCGCGCTGTGGCAGCACCGGCGCAACGCCGCCGGGGCGACGGCGCCGGTCGCCGGCCTGGTCATGAACAGCCCGTGGCTGGACCTGCAGGGCGGCTGGACGGCGCGCGGCCCGCTCACCCAGGCGCTGCGGGTGATGGGAAAGGTCCGGCCCTTCGGGCGCCTGAACCCGCGGCCGGGCTGTTACGGGGGCACGCTGCACGTCAGCGGTACCGGTGAGTGGGACTTCGACACCGACCTGAAGCCGCTGGCCGGCTTCCCGGTGACGTTCGGCTGGCTGCACGCGATCCGCCGCGCGCACGCGCGGCTGCACCGGGGCCTGGAGGTCGGCGTGCCGACGCTGGTCTTGCGCTCGACCCGGTCCCACCTCGCCCTCCAGTACTCGGAGGCCAGCGACCACGCCGACTGCGTCCTGGACACTGCGCAGATCGGGCGCTGGGCGCCGTCCCTCGGCGGCCAGGTCACCGACGTGACCGTCGCGGACGCGCGGCACGACGTGTTCTTGTCGATACCGGACTCGCGCGCGCGGGCGTACGCGGCACTGGAGGCCTGGCTCGGTGAGCATCGCCTGGTGACCGCGTGACCAACGCGCTAACGTCAGCGTCATGACCAAGACAAGCGGGGCCGGCATACGCGGTGCCGGCGTCGTCGTTACCGGCGGTGGCGGCGGCATCGGGCGGGCGATCGCGCGCAGGCTGGCCGCCGATGGCGCCCGGGTGGTAGTCAACGACCTGGACGCCGAGGCTGCCCGGGCCGTCGCCGCGCAGACCGGCGGTCTCGCGGTCCCCGGCGACATCGGAACGCCCGACGGCGCCCGGGTGCTGATCGCAGCCGCCCGCGAGCACCTGGGCGAGATCGACATCTACTGCTCCAACGCGGGGACCGGGGGCGGGACTGGCGCCGAGCCGGACGACGACGCGTGGCAGCGCGCCTGGGAGGTAAACACCCTGGCGCATGTCCGCGCCGCCCGCGAGCTGCTCCCTGGATGGCTGGAGCGTGGCGCCGGGACGCTGGTAATCACCGCCTCTGCGGCCGGCCTGCTGACCATGCTGGGATCGGCGCCGTACTCGGTTACCAAGCACGGCGCGGTCGCCTACGCCGAGTGGCTGGCCGCCACCTACGCGCACAAGGGCCTGACCGTGCACTGCGTGTGCCCGCAGGGCGTGCGCACCCAGATGCTCGCCGGCTCGGGCCGGGCCGGGCAGGCCATCCTCGCCGCGGCTGCGATCGAGCCCGAGCAGGTAGCCGACGAGCTGGCCGGCGCGCTGGCGGACGGCCGGTTCCTCGTCCTGCCGCACCCAGAGGTGGCCGGCTACTACGCCGCCCGGGCTGCCAGCTCGGACAAGTGGCTGCGGGGCATGAACCGCCTCCAGCGCAAGGTTGAGGAGCAGACGTGAAAGCCTGGCAGGTCACGAGTCACGGTGAGCCGCGGGACGTGCTGGAGCTGGCCGAGCTGCCCGTGCCCCAGCCTGGCCCCGGCCAGCTCCTGGTGAAGGTGCGGGCGGCGGCGGCGAACTTCCCCGACGTCTTGATGCTGGGCGGCACCTACCAGGTCCGCCCGCCGCTGCCGTTCACCCCCGGCGTCGAGCTGTGCGGTGAGGTCGTCGAGGCTGGCGAGGAAGCGGGTGGCCACCGGCCGGGGGACCGGGTGATCGGCGGGTCGGTGCTGCCGCACGGGGCCTTCGCCGAGTACGCCCTGATGGACGCCGGCTCCGTCCTCCCGGCCCCGGCGGCGCTCGACGACGCCGAGGCGGCGCCCTTCCAGGTCACTTACCACACGGGCTGGTACGCGCTGCACCGGCGGGCCGGGCTCAAGGCCGGGGAGACGCTGCTGGTGCACGCCGCCGCCGGGGGAGTGGGCAGCGGCGCGGTCCAGCTCGGCAAGGCGGCGGGCGCGCGGGTCATCGGCGTCGCCGGCGGCCCGGACAAGGCGCGGGTGGCGCGCGACCTCGGCGCCGACGTCGTCATCGACCGGCACGCCGAGGACTTCGTGGCGGTGGTCAAGGAGGCGACCGGCGGGCGCGGCGCCGACGTGGTCTACGACCCGGTGGGCGGCGACGCGTTCCGCCGCTCCACCAAGTGCATCGCGTTCGATGGGCGGATCCTCATCATCGGGTTCGCCAGCGGCGACATCCCGCAGGCGGCGATGAACCACGCCCTCGTCAAGAACTACTCGATCGTCGGCGTGCACTGGGGGCTGTTCGCGCGGCTCGACCCGGCCGGCGTCCGCGACTGCCACGCCGAGCTGACGCGGCTGGCCGCCGCGGGCGAGATCCGCACGCTGGTCAGCGAGCGGCTGTCGCTGGCCGAGGTACCCGATGGGATAGCGCGGCTGGCCGCCGGCACCACCACCGGCCGGATCGTCTTCATTCCCTAGCGCCGGCCCGGGCCTGGCCCGCGTGCCCGGCCAGGGGGCGGGTACATTGCATACAAGGAGCGTTTATCGTTGTCGATGAGGCGCTACGCAGCGCGTTCAGCGCTGAGCCAGGTAGCCGGTCCAGGGGGAGGAAGCCACCGTCGATGCGCGAGTCACCTAGCACTGGCACCCGTCCCGTCGCCCGCCCGGCGCCGCTGCGCCAGGCCGTCTACGACGCGCTCGCCGAGCTCATCGCCAACGGGACGCTGCGGCCGGGGCAGCATCTCGTCGAGTCGGACCTGGCCGAGTACCTGGGGGTCAGCCGCCAGCCCATCCGGGAGGCGCTGCAGCGCCTGCAAGGAGACGGCTGGGTCGAGCTGCGCCCGGCGCACGGCGCCTTCGTGCACACCCCCACCGAGGAAGAGATCGTGCAACTGCTCGGGGTGCGGTCGGTCCTGGAGGCCTACTCGGCCCACGGCGCGGCGCAGCACGCCATACCGGCCGACATCGCCCGGCTGCGCGAGCTGCAGGCGGCCGGCGAGGCGGCGCTGGCGGCCGATGACGCCCGCGGCCTCGTGGACGCCAACACCGCGTTCCACTCCTACCTCGTGCATATCTCGGGCAACAAGGTGCTCGCCGACTTGATCTCGCAGGTCGAGCGGCGGGTACGGTGGTATTTCATGCCGACCGCCCTGCCCCGCGGCACGGACGCGTGGGCCGAGCACGCCAGCGTGATCGCCGCGATCGCCGACGGTGACGCCGAGTGCGCGCAGCGGCTCATGCGCGACCACACCGAGCGGACCACCGAGTTCTACCGCCAGGACGCCGTCACTCCCGCGCAGGCGCCGGTTGGCTGAGCTCGCCGTCCGGGCGGCCCGCCACGGCCACGTCCGGGCCATGCCCTGGGCGCAGGCCCGCCGCACGGCGGGCGAGGCGGGCGTCCCGCTTGCGGTGCTCGCCCGCCCGCTGGCGCACGCGGCGGGCCACGCGCTGGCCGCCCCGCTGACGGCGCTGACCGACCTGCCGGCCTTCGACACCGCCGCGATGGACGGCTGGGCGGTCGCCGGGCCGGGCCCGTGGACGGTGGGCCAGCGCGGCATCCTGGCCGGGGAGGTTCCCGGCTCCCTGGCGGCCGGGACGGCGCGGCGGATCGCCACCGGCGCGCGGCTGCCCGCCGGCGCATCCGCCGTCTTGCGCCTGGAGGACGGCGTGGTGGCCGGCGACGTGCTGCGCAGCTCGGTCACGCTGCCCGCCGGGCGTGACATCCGGCCGCGCGGCCAAGAATGCGCCGCCGGGATGACGCTCATCGAGGCGGGCGCCACGGTCACCCCGGCGCTGCTCGCGCTGGCCGCCGCCGCCGGGCACGACGAGCTGCGCGTCCACCGCAGGCCCTCGGTGCAGTTGCTGGTGACCGGCGATGAGCTGGCGTCCTGCGGCATCCCGCGCGACGGCCGGGTCCGTGACGCGCTCACCCCGCTGCTCATCGCGTGGCTGGAGGCCTGCGGGACGCGCCTGAACGGATGGTGCCTGCTGGGCGACCAGCCCGAGCCGCTGCTTCGGGAGATCCGCGGGTGCCCGGCGGACGTCATCATCACGACCGGCAGCACCTCGGCCGGCCCCACGGACCTGCTGCACGGCGCGCTGGAGGAGGCGGGCGCCCGGCTCATCGTCGATTCGGTCGCGGTGCGCCCGGGCCACCCGATGCTGCTGGCCGAGCTGGCCCCGGCCGGGCTTCCGCAAGGGCATCACCGCGCGGGAGAGCCCCCGCCCGGCGGGTCCCGCCGCTGGCTGGTCGGCCTGCCCGGCAACCCGCTGGCCGCGATCGCCGGGCTGATGACCCTCGCCCAGCCGCTGTTGCGCCGCCTCGGCGGCCACCCCCGGCCGGCGATCCGGACCCTGCTCCTGGATGAGGGGATCGAAGGGCATCCCGGCGATGTCCGGCTCGTGCCGGCGCTCGCCGAAGACACCCGCGCGGTCCCGCTGCCCTTCGACGGCCCGGCGATGCTGCGTAGCGTGGCGGCCGCCGACGTGCTGCTCATCGTCCCCCAGGACGGCGTGCCCGCGGGCGGTCGGGCGGCGGTGATCCCGCTGATCCCCGGCCGGTGAGCAGCGGAAGGCGGGGCTAACCCCAATGCCGGGTAGTTAAGGGGTTCCTGCCTGCGGTCAAGGGGTTTGGCGGGTTCGGGGTTTCGGCGGACATGGCAACGGAGGCCACGGTAGGACGGGTGTCGACCAAAACGCCCCGTGTACCGGAGACCTCCGTTGCCC
>JAICYD010000213.1 GCA_025934375.1 Streptosporangiaceae bacterium
CCCTCGCCGGCAGCAGCGACCTCGACGACTACTGGCGTTTCCACCTCGCCCAGGAGCGCCAACGCATCTACCACGAGAAACACCGCAGCGACCTCGAACTCGCAGCATAACCAGCTCACCCTAAAAGAGCCGCACCCATCGCCGAAGGCAACAACCTCAGCAACGTTCACCTGTTCCGCCTGGCCGATCACCGGTGGACGGATACCTTCAAAGATCCCACCGCCGTTAATGAATTCAATCACCCGGGAACGCCTGCCGGGCACCGCTATTACATCAACCAGGTGATCGCCAGCCCGTCCGGCCAGACCGTCGCCGCCAGCGACACCTCCGGTCATATCTACGCGTGGAGCATCCCGGGCAGGTCCCCGGTCATCACCGCGACGGGCCTCGCCCGGGCCAGCAATCCGGCTTCCGGCGCCATGGCGCTCAGCCCGGACAGCGCGACGCTCGCGGTCGCCCTGGCGGGCAAGGAGGGCACGCGACTGTGGGACCTGGCCACCCATCAGGTGAGCGCCACGCTGAAGGGCCCGGGCAGCGCGCCCGAGGCGGTGGCGTTCACCGCGGACGGGGCGACCCTCGCCGTTGGCGACGCCAACGGCACGATCTACCTGTGGGACGTGGCCGCCAAGCAGGTCGCGGCTACCATCCGCAGCCAGGTCAGCGGCACCGGCTGGGGCGGGCTGGCGTTCAGCCCGGACGGGAAGACGCTGGCGGCCTTCCCCGGCGGCGGCGCCCGGGTCTACCTGTACAAGATCACCTACGCCAGCGGCCAGCCGGCAAGGTGATCACGGCGGCGACGGCGAAGGACAAGATGGACGCCGACATCCAGCTCGCCGGGGTGAAGCCGATCCAGGCGGCCACCGTGGTCCACGCGCTGGCCCACCAGGAGACGTAGCCAGGGTTGATCAGCTGGTAGCAGACGAAGCCCGCGGCCCATGGCACCAGCATCAGCCAGCGGGTGCCCGACCGCTGCGACACGTCCCAGTCCCCCCGCGCGATGACGTAGTAATCGGTGAGCAGCACCGCCGACAGCGGCACGAAGACCGAGCCGATGAGGGTGAGGAAGTTCTCGTAGTCGGCGATGTTCAGCCACAGGGCGCCGGCCGTGCAGCAGCCCGTGATGACGATCGTGAGGAGCCGGCGGTCCCAGCGCGGGCGGAGGTTCTGCAGGGAGACGGCGGTCGAGTACACGTCGGCGAAGCACTGGTCCAGCTCGCGCGCGGCGAGCACCGCGAAGGCGAGCGAGCCGGCCGGAAGCGCGATGAACGCGCCGTATATGTCACCGGAGTGCCGGGCGACGGTGAGCAGCGCCAGCAGGCCGAGGGAGTAGCACAGCACCTGGGTGATGCTGTAGCCGACCATCGTCCCGGCCGCCGCTGCCTTCGGGGAACGGGAGTGCCGGGCGTAGTCGGCGGCCAGCGGGAACCACGAGATCGCCACCCCGACGACGGTGTCGGTGGCCAGCCAGAAGCCGGACCAGCTGCCGGCGGTGAGCCCTGGCAGCGGCTGGCGCAGCAACTGGATCAGCAGGTAGCCGCCCACCACCAGGACGGCGATGGTGGCGTAGCGGCGCAGCACCCGGATCGCGCCGAGCGGCCGGATCGTCAGCAGCCCGGTGATGGCCCCGGCGATGAGCACGTACCCGGGCTTGGGCAGCGCCGGGGCGATCGTGTGGGCCGCCGTCGCGATGGTGACGACCTCGAAGATGCCCCAGCCGAACAGCTGGACCAGGTTCAGCGCGGTCGGCAGGTAAGACAGCCGCGTGCCGAACAGGCCGCGCAGCAAGACCATGGCCGGCGCCCCGGTTCGCGCTCCCTGGACTCCCGCCAGGGCAACCGGCAGCGTCCCGAGAACGGTGCCGGCGACGATGGCGGTCAGCGCGGCCGCCAGGCTCAGGTTGGGGGTTCCGGGCCCGCCTGGCCGCAGCACGAACAGGGCGCCGGTGAAGCCGAGCAGGCTGACGCCGAGGTTGCCCCACAGGCCGAATTGGTCGATTGCGGTCAGCGGCTGCGGGACCGGCTCATCGAGCGTCTTGGGGGCCTCCGCGTGCCGGTCGGCGGTTACCTTGGTGAATTGCGCGCTCACCGCGCCCTCCCTACGCCGGCATTACCCGGACAGGTTCCGACGGTCGACGGCGCTGTTAGCCGCCCTCTCAGCCCGGTTGGCCCGAGCTCCCGTGATGGTTGCCTTTTGTGCAATACCGTAGCGCGCCCGCGCCGCGGGCGCTAACCGGCTACCGCGCAGCGTCCAGGTCGCGACCTCGGTCCTGCCCCCGCGAGGCGGTCAGCTGATGAGGCCGTCGTTGCCCCATCGCGGGGTGGGGCCGGGCTTGCCGAGGTCGGTGCCGACCGGGGACTGGGACACGTCCCGGGCGATCGCGGTACCCCAGTCGAAGTAGGCCATCAAGGTAGCGCGCAGCTCCGGATGGCCGGGCAGCGTCTCGTCGATTGTCTCGGCCATGAGCTCCAGCCACCGTTGCCGGTGCTCTTCGCGGATCGCCAGGCCCAGATGGCTGGTCAGCAGCGCATGGTGCCCGCCGAGGCGCGCCGTGTACTCTTCGGGCCCGCCGAACACCTCGGCCAGCCATATCGCGACATGCTCAACGTGCGCGGGCGTGAAGTTGGCGAACACGGACGCCAGCATCTGGTCCGCCAGCACCCGCTGGTAGAACGCGCTGCTGAGCCGGCGAAGCCCCCCGGTACCGCCCACGTCTTCATACAGTGTAACCATGATTACATTGTTACACCCGTGGTCAAACGCTGGCACGTTGCGTCCGGCAGTCGGCTTGCGTCAGGGGACCGGGTGGCGCGTGTGCCGGCCCGCGGGGTGATGCTCCGAAACGAAATTATCTAATAGTAGACGTACCATGGCCACATGACGCTGACAGCTGCGCCGATCGAGGGACGGCGGGTCCTGGACATCAGCTTCCTGCTCAACCACGCCGCGCACGTGCTGGCCACCCGGATGACCGCGGCCTTCGCCGAGATCGGGCTGACCCCCCGCGAGTACTGCGTGCTCGCCCACGCGATGGGCGGCCAGTACACCCAGATCGAGCTCGCGACCCTGTCCGACCTGGACAAGACCACGATGCTCAACACCATGGACTTCCTTGAGCGCGAAGGGTACGCGCGGCGGTCGCCGTCGCCGACCGACCGGCGGGCGCGGATCATCGCGGTCACCCCGGCTGGCGCGGACGCGGTCGCCGCGGGCCACAAGGTCGCCGACCGGGTCCACCAGGAAGTCCTGGACGCGCTGCCCGAAGGGCAGCGCCAGGCCCTCACCGATGCCCTCTCCAGCCTGGTGACCGGCCTGCTCGCCGAGCCCGCCAAGTCCGACCGCCCCGTGCGAAGGGCGCGCGTCCCCGGCTGAGCCGTGGCCCAGCCGTCCTTAACCGTCCACAAAGAGATTGTCTAAGAATAGATTATCTGTTACGGTCTCTCTAAGAGTTTCTCTCGACCTTGGAGGGCCGCATGACCCGCTCGCGCGTCCTGGCGCTCGTCATCTTGTGCACGTCATCGCTCATGACCATCCTCGATGGCACGATCGTGACCGTCGCTCTGCCCACGATCGCGACCGACCTCGGCTTCACGCCCGTCAGCCTCAGCTGGGTCATGACCGCCTACCTGATCGCCTACGGCGGGCTGCTACTGCTCAGCGGCCGGCTTGGTGACCTGCTTGGCCGCAAGCGCATGTTCCTGGCGGGCCTGGCCGTCTTCGTCCTCGCCTCGCTAGCGTGCGGCCTGGCGCCCAGCCCGGGCGCTCTCATCGCCGCCCGGTTCGTGCAGGGCATCGGCGGCGCGATGGCCTCCGCGGTCACCCTCGGCATGATCGTGCGGCTGTACGACAAGCCCGCCGACCAGGGCCGGGCCATCGGCGCGTTCGCCTTCACCGGCGCGGTCGGCGCGTCCGTCGGGCTGATCATCGGGGGCATCCTCGTCCAGTACGCGAGCTGGCACTGGATCTTCTTCGTCAACCTCCCGATTGGCCTGCTTACCGGGATAACCGGATGGCGGGTCCTCGCGGCCGACCAGGGCATTGGCCTGCGGGCAGGCGCGGATGGCCTGGGTGCCTTCCTCGCAACGGCCGGTGTCATGCTGGGAGTTTTCGCCATCGCCCAGCCCGCGGACTGGTGGGCCGGCCTCATCGCCGCCGCGCTGCTGGCCGGCTTCGTCGCGCGTCAGGCCACCGCCCGCGCGCCGCTCCTGCCGCTGCGCATCCTCGCCTCCCGCACCGTCGCCGGCGCGAACCTCGCCCAGCTGCTCATCATCGGGGCGGCGATGGGATTTCAGGTGATCGTGGTCCTGTACATGCAGCGCGCGCTGGGCTTCAGCCCGGCCCAGTCGGGCCTGGGGCTGTTCCCCACCGCGGTGGTGATCGCCATCGTGTCGCTCGGCCTGTCGGGCCGGCTGACCACCCGCTTCGGCGCCCGGAGGCTGCTGGTCGCCGGCCTGGTCATGATCACTGCGGCGCTCGTCCTGCTCACCGGGGTGCCCGCGCACGCGGCGTACGCCACCCGCCTGCTGCCACTGCTCACGCTGTTCGGGATCGGCGGCGGGCTGACGCTGCCCGCGGTGACCACCCTCGGGATGTCCGGCGCCACCGACGCCGACGCCGGGGTGATCTCGGGCGTGTTCAACACCGCACAGCAGGTCGGCGGAGCCCTCGGCCTCGCGGTGCTGACGACCCTGGCGGCCTCGCGGGCCGGCGCGAGCCAGACCGCGCAGGCCCTCACGAACGGCTACCACCTCGCGTGGATGGCCGGAGCCATCTTCGGTGCCGCGTCCATCGTCGTTGCGGTGATCGCGCTGCGCCCGCGGGCCCGGCGACCCGCTCACCCCCGCGGCCCAGCTGGCCTCGGCCCCGGCGACGCCGGCGGCGATGTCACCTTGGATATCCTCACCTCCCATGCTGACTGCCGGAGTTGACCTGGCCGCCGGCTGAGGACAGGGTGGTCTGCGCGTCCAGGCAAGTCCATTCCCCGACGGGCTCGCGGTGCAGGTGGACGGTGAGCTCGGTGTTGAGGGAGTACCAGCGGGCGATGTCGATTTCCAGGGAGGCGCCGTTGCCGCTGTCCGCGATGACCAGGGTCAGCGACCATGGTCGGCTGGCACCTCCACGCCATGCCTGCTACCGGCAGACGAACGCGGCGAGGTCCCCGTAGGTGATGAAGGCGCCGTCGCGGTCGATGATGGCCTGCACCCGCGCCCGGACATCGCCGACGACGTCCGGCCAGGCATCCGCCGTCTCCTCCTGGTAGAAGCTGCCCCAGCTGGCCACGTAGTCGGCCGCCACCCCGGAGTCGCGGATCACCACCGGTGGCCTGCTCGGCGGGCGCACGCGGGTCACCGAGCCGAACGCCGTGCTCAGCTGCGCCGCCGCGTTCTCGGCGGTGAACGTGTGGGTCACCGGGCGCATCCGCCAGCCAACGGCGCCCTGGACTGCCTGCTCGGCGAGCGCCCGCAATTCCACCAGCTGGCCTGCCCCATTGGTCACCACGGTGCACGCTCCGCCCGGGGCAGCACGCGGCGCAACTCGCTCATCGCCGCTTCCCGCTCAGGCACGTGGTAGAGCATGTGAACCGCCAGCACCACGTCGAACGCGGCCTCCCGCAGCGGCAGGGCGCTCACGTCGGCGCAGGCCACTGCGGCGTGCCCGGTCGCCCGCAGCATCCCCGGCGACAGGTCGCACCCAACCGCCCGCACGCCCCTGGCCGCCAGCGCCCGCAGGTACATCCCGTTCCCGCACCCGGCATCCAGGACCCGCGTCCCCATTGACACGCCAGCCAGGCCCAGCACCCAGCCGACGATGTCGAAGTACGGCTCCTGGTGCGCCCACAGACGCTGCCGGGCACTCAGGTTGCGGTCATCGCGGTACTGGTCCGGAGGATTCAGCGCCATGTCCACATAATGCCGGATGCCGCGCGAGCGGGTTATCTTTGCGGTGCCATACCTTGGCACATGACGAGGCTGTGCTGCGCCGCCCGGTGGGCGGTCCGGGTCATGGCCGCGCAGATTGACAAGATCCTCAAGCTGGTCGAAGAAGGTAAGGTAACGGCGCAGATCGTACCGTTCGGTGCCGGCGCGATTGCCGCGCGAGACAGCGATTTCGTCCTGCTGGAACTCGGTGACGCTGTCCTCTCACCGGTCGTCTTCGTCGAAGGCCTGCAGGACAACCAGATATTCGAAAGGCAAGCGGAGGTCGATCGCTACCGCGAGGCGATTGGGCGCCTGCGGGACCCTGCCCTGACGCCGCGTGAATCAAGGGCTCGCCTGTCTGAGATGCGAGAATCCTACGTCGCCGCCAGCGGTTAAGGCCGATCCGGGTCAGCCGGCACTCCCGCGTTGTGAATGCGGGATCGGCCACGCTGCCGCTCCCGGGGTTGCGGTGCCCGTTAGGCCGCGGCTGGCCGGGCCTGAGCCGTTGCCTCGTACACGGCCAGGGCCTCGGCGGTAACCCGCTCGCGGGAGTACCGGGACTCGGCGCGGTCGGCGGCGGCGACGCCGAACGCCTGGCGCAGGATCGGGTGGCCGAGCAGGTGCCGGATCTTGGCCGCGAGCAGGTCCGGGCGCCCTGGCCGCACCAGCAGGCCGGTCGTGCCCTCGATGACCATGTCGGTGTGCGCGCCGACGGCGGACGCGATGACCGGCACCCCGCACGCCATGGCCTGCAGGCACTCGGTCCCGCGCGGCGAGTGCGCGGGCGCGTGCACGAACACGTCGGCCGAGCGCAGCAGGGCGGCGAGCCGACGGCCGTCCCGCGCGGCAGCCGGCGGGCAGGCGATGAGCTCCGCGCCGGGAACCGCCGCCATGGCTCGCGCCAGGGTCACCGCCTGCTCATCGTCAACGTCCGCGGCGGTCATGATCCGCGGCTTGACCTTCTCAGCCCCGCGCGCCTCCGGGGTGACCGGCCCGTCGGCGGTGAACACGCTGGTGTCCACGCCAGCCGGGATCAGGTGCACGCGCCGTCGGCTGACCCCCATGCGCAGCAGGTCGTCCGCCTCCTCGGAACTAGCGGCGATCACCGCGCGAGACGACGAGCCAATCGCCCGCTCCACCCGAGTCCGCTCCACCTGCGAGACCAGCCCGTGCCGCCGCTCGGTCACCGCCAGCGACCCGAGGGACGTCACGACCGGCAGACCGGCATCGCGCGCCACGGCCAGGGCCGCCAGCCCGCCGGTCCACCCGAAGGCGTGCACGACATCCGGCCGCTCGCGCGACCACTGCGACCGCAGCGACCCGGCGAAGCCCGGCAGCGCTGCCCGCACGTCGGCGTCCGGCCCGGCGTCGTCCATCACGTGCTCCGACACTAGCTGCCCAGCGTCTCGCAGCGCAGCGCCCAGCCCGCGCAGTTCCGCAGCGTCCGTTACTTCGTTACTTGCAACCAGGGCGATCCTCATCGGGGGGTCTCCTCACCAGGAAGGGGACCGTCACGGCGGGCCCACCCGGGACCAGTGAGGAAAGAAAAAAGCGGCCGCGCGGACACGCACGCCATGACGGCGTGGAACGTGCCTGCGTCGTAGGCACCGCTGGGTCAGAGCATATCCATCGCCGGCCCCGGCCAAACCCACAATTCCCGATAACACGTGACCACTACGCTGTGCTTTCGTGCATATACTCATAGTTGTCATCGGGGCAGGGTGCGGGGGAACCCGAAATGGGACAGCGCGCTGGTGTCAAAGCCAGTCGTCGCGCAGGCCTTGTCGCCGCTGAGGGTGAGCACGAGCATCCCGGCCGCGTGGGATATCCCGGCCTGCGGGTCTTCGACGTAGAGGCCGAACGCCGGCTGCCGGGCCGCCCGCAGGGCACGGCGACTGCTGTCTCGGCTTGGCCAGGCTATCGCCGTAGCCCCGAGATGCTAGGCGATGCCGCCTCCCGCAGAGGCCAGCAGCCGACGATCCGTCCAGGTAAGCTTGGGTGCCGGAAGCCCC
>JAICYD010000027.1 GCA_025934375.1 Streptosporangiaceae bacterium
CCCCGACGACTCCCCCGACGACTCCGCCCATCCCGGCGCCGCACCCGGGCAGGGCTCGCCCGGCCCGGGCATGCCCGGGCCGGGCGAGCCCTGCCCGGGTGCGGCGCCGGGATGGGCGGAGTCGTCGGGGGAGTCGTCGGGGAGCTGGGAGGCCAGGCCGAAGCCGGACCAGGTCGCGGCGCGGGTCACCGTGCCCGCGGCGAAGTCGGCCGCGACCTCGGGGTCGGCGAGGGTGGCGGCCAGGGTGCCGGTGACCTCATCCCGCAGGGCCGGCGGCGGGTCAGGCGGGCCCGCCGCGGCGAACGCCTGGGCGGTGAGGTCGTCGAGCAGCGCGCGGCGCTGCCCGGACAACTCGCGCAGCAGGCGGCCGTCTCCGGCCTGCTCGGCGTCGCGCAGCCTGCCCGCGAGGTCCGCCAGCAGGCCGGGCGCCTCGGGTGCGGCCCGGACAAGCTGGTTGACCACCCAGGCCGCGCGGGTCGGCTTGCGCAGCGCGGTGATCTGCCGGGCCGCTTCCCGGTCTCCGTCCGCGCGCGCCTGCGCGGCGAGCGCCTTGCGACGGTCCGTGAACTCCTCCCGGGGCGCCGCGTAAAGCTCGGCGGCGGCGCTATCGACGGTGCTTGCGCCCGCGCTCATGTTCACATGCGGGTCATGCCCCAGTTCGCAGCCCGGTGAACAGGTCGGTTTCCGGGAGCGGGGTACCCGTGGTGTCGGCGACGCGGATGAAGTACTGGTAGCCGAATGCCTCCTCGGAGACGTCGGCCGGCAGCTTGCTGAACCAGGATTCGCTGATCTGGCTGCTGTGGGCGAACAACGCCTCGCGCACCCTGGGCAGCACCTGGCGGATGTCGATGGTTGTCGTGATCCGCTCCTCGGACTCAAGCGAGCGGCGGCTGCGCTCCTCGTCTTCCTCCCACTGCGGCACCTGCTCGCCGAGCTCGCGCAGCGCCTCCCAGATCCTCCGCCAGGAGCTGCTGCGGTTGGTGGACAGGTAAACCTTGGCCGGGATCCCGGTCGCGGCCGCGGCCGCCTGCCCGGCGCGGCTGGCGTGCACGTGGTCGGGGTGCTGGTAGGCGCCCTCGTCGTCGTAGGTGACCAGGACCTGCGGGCGGTACTTCTCGATGAGCTCGCCGATCCGGGCCGCCACCTCCTCCACCGGGACGTTCCAGAACGCCTCGGGCGAGTCCTTGTACTCCCAGTCCGGCATGCCCGAGTCGTGGTAGCCGAGTGTTTCCAGGTCGGTGACGCCGAGGATCTTCACCGACTGCCGCAACTCGGCCAGCCGGATCTGGGCGACCGCTTGCGGATCGTGTCCCTCCTCGCCGGGCTTAATGCGGCCGGGCGCGTCGCCGAACTCGCCGTTGGTGCAGGTGACAACGATGACTCGGACGCCCTGGTCCGCGTAGAGAGCGAGGATGCCGCCGCTGGACGCCTCGTCGTCGGGGTGGGCGTGGACTGCCATCAGGGTAAGAGGGTCTGCCATACCTCAAGCGTGCCTTATGCGCGCCCGTGGTTGTAACACCTGTTACGGGTCCGCGTGCCCCGGCATCCCGCGCGGCGGGACTACCCGGGGAGCGAACCGCGATTATGCGTTGCCGGGAGTCCTCCGCTGGTGGTGTTGCCGGACTGCCGGGCATCCGTAATCGCGGCGCCATTCGCGCCGGCGTGGGTCGCAGCGGCCGCGGTCTTGCGCAGCAGGTCCAAGACGGTGAGGCCCTGCCCCACCAGGCCGGCCACCACGTCGTTGACGCCCTGGGTGCCGTTCAGGATCGTCAGGTTCGCGCCCGCCAGGCTCTTGGCGGCGGCCTCGACGATCGCGGGCAGGTTCTCCACGATGCGCTCGGCGGCGATGAGCTCCTGGTTTCCCGCGCGCAGCGAGTCGGCCCGCGCGTTGTTCGCGTCGGCCTCGCCCTGCGCGGTCGTCCGCTCGGCGTGCGCCGCCGCGTCCGCGCGGAGCTGGGTGGCCCGCGCGTCCGCCTCGGCCAGGGTCGCCTGCCGGTAGGCGTCCGCGTCGGCGGCGAGCCGGGCCTGGTCCCGGTCGGCCTCCGCGATGGTCCGCTTGCGGAATGCCTCCGCCTCGGCGGCGAAGCGTTCCCGGTCGCGGTCGGCCTCGGCGATGGTGCGCTTGCGGTAGGCCTCCGCGTCGGCGGGCCGGCGGACGTCGGCCTCTAGCCGCTGCGCCGCCAGTTCCGCCTCGTGCTGCGCCAGTGCGGTCTGCTGCTGGATGACCCGCTGCTTGGCCTCCGCCTCGGCCAGCGGGCCGGCCTGCGCGGCCGTCGCCCTGGCCTGCTCGGTCTCGGCGATGAACCCGGCCCGCTTGATGGAGGAGTCTCGCTCGAACTGCGCCTTCATCGCCGCGGCTTCCAGCTCGCGCTCGGCCGCCTCCATGTCGGCCTTCGCCTTGGCGATCCGCGCCTGGCTGGCGACCGCCGCGGCGTGCGGCGCGGAGAGGTTGCTGATGTAGCCGCTGGCGTCCTCGATTTCCTGGATCTCCAGCGCGTCGACCACGATGCCGAGCTTCTCCATCTCGGCGTGGCTGCCGTCCTTGATCTCCTGGGCGACCCGGTCGCGCTCGCGGATGATCTGCTCAACGGTCAGGCCCCCGACGATCGAGCGCAGGTGGCCGGCGAACACCCGGCCGACCAGGATCTCCATGCGGTCCTGCTCGGACAGGAACCGGCGGGCGGCGTTGGCGATCGACGCCGGGTCATCGCCCACCTTGAACGCGGCCACCGCGCGCACGTGCAGCCGGATGCCTTGGTTGGTGATGCACTCCTCGGCGATCTCCGACTCGCGCAGCGCGAGGGACAGGCGGCGGGCCTTGCGGATAACGGGGATGACGAAGCTGCCGTGGCCGGTGATGATGCGGAACTGCGTCGCGTCCTTGCGGCGCTTGGACCCGGAGATGAGCAGTGCCTCATTCGGTGCCGGGACATGCCAGAACAGCATTGTTCTTTCCTTACAGCGGGAGAGGGGTGACCAGCACGGAGCGCGCCGACAGGACTTCCACCACGACGACGCGACTGTGCCGGGGGATTGGCTCATCAGACAGGGCGGCGAATGCCTCAGTGCCGCCGCGAACGGGCAGCAGCACCTCGCCGGGTCCGTTGCGCGGGATGGAGACAGTCACTCGGCCGGTCTTGCCGACCAGGCTGTCGTGAGTGCCCGAACCACGATCTGCGCCCATGGACGCATCTCACCGGCCTTCGCAGTCGAATGTGCCATTAATCGGTATAGCACCCGCTAATGCCGCTCAGCAGGCGCCGCCGTTAGGAACGCGTTAGGGGTAAATGAAGTGCCCGGCCGTCCCGCTCAGTGGCCCGCCGGCCCGCTCAGGCTGCCGAGCCAGGAGGCCAGCGGCGGCCCGGCCGGCGGGTCTGGATCGCGCAGGGCCCAGGCGAGGTGACCGTCCGGGCGGATCAGCAGTGCGCGGACACCAGCCCAGTCGGGGCGCTTGTCCGCGAGCTCGGCGGTCACCACGTCGAGGTGGTCACGGTATCCGGCCAGCCAGTCCGGGCTGTGCCAGGGGCCATCCGCCGGGGAAAGCGCGAGCAGCACGAACTTCGCCGCCCTCAGCAGGCCGTGCACGCTGGGCGCGGGCGCCGCACGCAACTCCAGGTCGGGCACGCGGGCGCCGACCGCGCTGGCCGGGCCGGATTCCGGGATGCCGTAGCCAACCGCGAGCCCGGATAGCCGCAGCGCCAGCTCCCGCCGCAGGGACTCATGCGCGCCCAGGAATTCGTTGAACCGGTCGCGGAGCGCGATGCCCGCGGGCGTCGGGTTGGCGAACAAGGCGCACTGCGCGCGGGAGTCGGCGATGACATCGCGGCCAACCGGGGCCCGTTCGGCGTGGTAGGTGTCGAGCAGCTCCTCGGGGGCCCAGCCGCGGACCGTGGCCGCCAGCTTCCAGCCGAGGTTGGTCGCGTCCTGCAGGCCGAGGTTCAGGCCCTGGCCGCCCGCCGGGAAATGGATGTGCGCCGCGTCGCCGGCCAGCAGCACACGGCCGGCCCGGTAGGCCGCCGCGTGCCGGGTCTCGTCGCCCACCCGGCTCAGCCACGTATCGGCGGCTTCTCGCATGCCGAAGTCGGTGCCCGCCAGCCGCAGCGCGCTGGCCCGCAGGTCGCCCAACGTCACCGGCTTGCCAACCGGATCCGCGATGATCGCGTGGTCGATCGTGGCCAGCCGCCAGCGGCCATCGCCGAGGGCGACCATGTAGATCGACCCGCCCGGCTGGTTCAGCGTGAGCGCCCCGCCCGGCGGCGGGTCCGTCAACCGCGTATCGCCGAGGATCGCCGTCCAGGTGGAGGGCTCTCCCGTCCAGCCGATCCCCGCGCAGGCGCGGACCACGCTGTTGCCGCCGTCGCAGCCAACCACGTACCCGGCCCGAAGCGACGTCGTCCCGGCCGGCGTGACGACATCCAGGTCCACGCCGTCGGCGTCTTGCCGCAGGCCCGTCACGGCATGCTCGCGCAGGACGGCGACGCCCAGCTCGGCGAGGTGCTCGGCCAGCAGTTCCTCGGTGCGACGCTGCGGGAGGAACAACGTGTAGGGGAACCGCGTGTCCAGGAAGGAAAAGTCCAGCCGGTTGGTCAAGATCGCGAAGTGCGACGAGGGAACCGGCCTGCCCTCCTGGGTCCAGCGCTCGGCGATCCCGCGCATCGCGAACTGCTCAAGCGTGCGCGGGTAGATCGTCAGCGCCTTGGAATGCGGCGGCCGCTCGGCCCGCCGTTCCAGCACGACCGTTCGCACGCCGCCGCGGTGCAACTCCGCGGCCAGCCACATGCCCACCGGGCCGGCGCCCACCACGATGACGTCACAGGCGCTCGCTTCCGGAATCTCCGCCATGCCTTGATTCTTCCAGTCACCAGACGTGGACGGCGTGCGCCGTCAGCGCGGAGCGCGGACCAGCAGGGCGCGCGGGCGGACTTCCATCGTCAGCGAATGGCCGGCGTAGATGACCTCGCCGTCCACCTCGCGCGGCAAGGGCACGTCGGCGGTGACCTCCACCCGGCGGGCGCGGAACCGCTCCAGCTGGCGGTCTTCGTAGTCGCTGCGGGCTAGGACCCGGGCCGCCACCCGGGCCCAGCCAACCGGGCCGGCCGGCGCGAGGATGCCGACGTCGAGCAGGCCGTCGTCCAGGCGGGCGGCGGGCAGCAAGGAGAACCCCCCCGGTAGCAGGCCGGAGTTTCCGGCCACGACGCACCGGGCCACCCGGGTAAACGGCTCGCCGTCATCCAGCCTGATGGTGAACGTGGCCGGCGGGAGCGACAGGTGAGCCGCCCCCGACACCGCGTAGGCCAGCCAGCCGATCTGGTGCTTGAGGTGGGTGGCGGCGACCACCGCCGCGTCCAGGCCCATCCCGGCCATGGCGGTGAACGGGATCTCGTCGGCCAGCGCCAGGTCGACTAGCCGGTCCGCGCCGCGCCCCGCGTTCAGGGCGCAGCGCAGCGCCGCCCGGGGGTGAGCGGGGATTGCGAGCGTCCGCGCGAGCAGGTTCGCCGTGCCGAGCGGCACTATCCCCATCGGGACGCCGGTGCCGACCATGCCCTCGGCGCAGCACCGGACGGTCCCGTCCCCGCCCGCCGCGACGACGAGGTCGGCCCCGGACAGGGCGGCCCCGCGGGCCGTCTCCGTCCCGTCCTCGGACTTGTGGGTGACCAGGAACTCCGGTTTCCACCCGGCAAGCTCCGCCGCCGCCTGGCATAGCCCCTGGAACCGGTGCCCGGCCCCCGCCAGCGTGCCGTTGATGATGAACGCGACAACAGGCATGACACGCAAGAGGCTACCCGTAGTTCGCCTGGCTAAAGGCGCGGGGGAGTACGGGCGGGCGGATTCGGGCGGCGGAGCGAGAATCAGGCCTTGCCCATCTCCGCTCGGGTCAGGTGCCAGTGGTAGGGGGCGATGAGCTTGTCGATGCCCTCCGGTCCCCACGAGCCGCGCTTGTACGGCAGGCACGGCGGCGGGTTCTCCAGCAGTGGCTTGGAGATCTCCCACACCCGCTCGATCCCGTCGGAGCGGGTGAACAGCGACTGGTCGCCGAACATCGCCAGCAAGATCAGCCGCTCGTACCCTTCCAGCGCGTTGGCCTGGGCAAAGGAGTCCTGATAGCGGAAGTTCATCGTCGCCGCGCCGAGCGTCATCTCCGGGCCGGGCATCTTCGCCATGAACTCCACGTGGATGGACCCGGGGTCGGCGAAGTTGATGACGATCTCGTTCACCCGGCCGCTGGGGTCCAGCTTGGCCGCGCGGAACATCCGCAGGGGCGGCGCGTGGAAGCCCAGCGTCACCGTCTGCCGCGACCCCGCCAGGGACTTGCCCGAGCGCAGGTAGAACGGCACGCCGTGCCAGCGCCAGTTGTCAATCTCGACGCGCAGCGCGATCATCGTCTCGGTGTCGGAGTCGGGCTTGACGCCGGGCTCGTCGTGGTAGCCCTCGTACTGGCCGCGCAGCACGTGCTTGACGTCGATTGGCCGCAGCGCGTCGAAGACCTTGCCCTTCTCATCGCGCTGCTGCTTGGCCGACAGGTTCACCGGCGGCTCCATGGCCACGAAGCCGAGCACCTGGAACAGGTGGGTGACCACCATGTCGCGGTAGGCGCCGGTGGCGTCGTAGAACGCCGCCCGGCCCTCGATGGACAGCGTCTCCGGCACGTCGATCTGCACGTACTTGATGTGCTGCCGGTTCCACACCGGCTCGAACAGGCCGTTGGCGAACCGGAACGCCAGGATGTTGTCGACCGACTCCTTGCCCAGGAAATGGTCGATCCGGAAGACCCGCGTCTCGTCGAACACCGCGTGCACGGCCTCGTTCAGCGCCTGGGCGGACTCCAGGTCCACGCCGAACGGCTTCTCGATGATGATCCGCGAGTCCGGCGTCGCCAGGCCGGACGCGCCGAGCATCCCGACCACCGAGGTGAACGCCACCGGCGGGATCGCCAGGTGGAACAGCCGCTCCACTGTCTTGCCGGCCCCGTGGCCACGACCGTGGTGCTCGTTCTCGATAGCCTTCTCCGCCGCCTCGACGGCGGCGACGAGCGGGGCCGGGTTGTCCGGCGAGGCCGCCCCGAACGACAGCGCCGCCGCGAACTTGTCCCACTCCGGCGCGGTCGGCTTGGTGTTCCCGAACTGGGTTACCGCGTCGCGGGCGTGCGCCCGGAAGTCGTCGTCGGACAGCGCGAACTGCGACGGCGCCGAGCCGATGATCCGGACCCCGTCCGGGAACAGCCCGGCCACGTGCAGGTGGTACAGCCCCGGCAGCAGCTTGCGCTTGGCCAGGTCCCCGGTCGCGCCGAACAGCACGATCACGTGGTTGGCGGGCTTGTGGAAGTGGCCGTTGCGCGCCCGGCGGGGGGTTGCCGGGCTCACGACTTCTTCTCCGCGTGCCCGCCGAAGCCGGATCGCATCGCCGACAGCACCTTCCCGGTGAACGCGCCGTTGTCGCGTGACTCGAACCGCTGGTACAGCGAGGCGGAGATCACCGAGACGGGGACGCCCTCATCGACGCCGGCCAGCACGGTCCAGCGGCCCTCGCCGGAGTCCGACACGTGCCCGCTGAAGTCGTCCAGGTCCGGGGACTTGGCGAACGCCTGCGCGGTCAGGTCGACCAGCCAGGACGAGACGACCGACCCGCGCCGCCACAGCTCGGCGACGTCACCGACGTTGATGTCGTACTGGTAGGCCTCAGGATTGCGCAGTGGCGTGGTCTCCGCGTCGAACTCCTGGACGCGCTTGCCGATGTCGGCGTGCTCGATGATCGACAGGCCCTCGGCGATCGCCGCCATCATGCCGTACTCGACGCCGTTGTGGACCATCTTGACGAAGTGCCCGGCCCCGTTCGGCCCGCAGTGCAGGTAGCCCTGGGAGGCCGTCGAGCCCGGCGCAAGGCCCGGCGTCGGCTCCGCGGAGCTGACGCCGGGCGCGATGGTGAGGAACACCGGCTCCAGCCGCGCGAACGCCGCGTCGTCGCCGCCGATCATCAGGCAGTACCCGCGCTCCAGGCCCCACACCCCGCCGGACGTGCCCACGTCCATGTAGTGGATGCCCTGCTCCTTCAGCGCCTTGGCCCGGGTGATGTCGTCGCGGTAGTAGGAGTTGCCGCCGTCGATCACCACGTCGTCCGCATCGAGCAGTGGCACCAGCGCGTCCAGCGTCGAGTCCACGATCCCGGCCGGCACCATGATCCAGATGTTGCGCGGCGCCTCCAGCTTCGCCACGAACTCCGGTAGCGAGGCCGCCCCGACGGCACCCTCGCCCTCCAGGACCTTGACGGCGGCCGGATTGACGTCGAAGGCCACGCAGCGGTGGCCGTCTCGCATGAGGCGGCGGACGAGGTTGGCCCCCATCCGGCCCAGGCCGATCATGCCCAGTTGCATCGGCTTGTCAGTAGGCATTGAAGTTAACTCTCCCCGAAATTAAGACTTAAGCGAGCGGTACTTGCGGATGAGGGCGTTGGTGGACGAGTCGTGCGCCAGCGGCGGCTCCTCGGCCGTCGTCAGCTCGGGGATGATCTGCTGCGCGAGCACCTTGCCCAGCTCGACGCCCCACTGGTCGAAGGAGTCCACTTCCCAGATGACGCCCTGCGTGAACACCGAGTGCTCGTAAAGCGCGACCAGCGACCCCAGCAGCCGCGGCGTCAGCACCTCCGCCAGCAGCACGTTCGTCGGCCGGTTGCCTTCGAAGACCCGGTGCGCCGCGATGGGCGCCGCGGTGCCCTCGGCCCGCACCTCGTCTTCGGTCTTGCCGAAGGCCAGCGCCGCCGCCTGCGCGAACACGTTCGCCGACAGCAGGTCATGGTGGTCGCGGATCGGGTTCAGCGTCTTGCCGAACCCGATCAAGTCGACCGGGATCAGCGTGGTGCCCTGGTGGATCAGCTGGTAGAAGCTGTGCTGCCCGTTCGTGCCGGGCTCGCCCCAGTACACCGCCCCGGTGTCGTAGTCGACGTGCCGCCCCGACAGCGTCACGTGCTTGCCGTTGGACTCCATCGTCAGTTGCTGCAGGTAGGCGGGGAACCGCTTGAGGTACTGCTCATACGGCATCACGCCGACGGTCTGGGCGCCGAAGAAGTCCCGGTACCAGACCGCCAGCACCCCCATCAGCACGGGCAGGTTCGACTCCAGCGGCGCCGTCCGGAAGTGCTCGTCCATGTCGTGGAACCCGGCCAGCAGCTCATCGAACCCCTCCGGCCCGAGTGCGATCATCGTCGACAGCCCGATCGCGGAGTCCATCGAGTAGCGCCCGCCGACCCAGTCCCAGAACCCGAACATGTTCGCCACGTCGATGCCGAAGGCGCAGACCCGCTCGGCGTTCGTCGACACCGCGACGAAGTGGCTGGCGACCGCGTCGGCCGAGCCCAGCGAGGAGACCACCCAGTCGCGCGCCGAGTTGGCGTTGGCCAGGGTCTCCAGCGTCCCGAACGTCTTGGACGAGATGATGAACAGCGTCTCCTCGGCGGCTAGGCCGTGCACTGCCTCGGCGAAGTCGGTGGAGTCGACGTTGGACACGAACTTGAAGGCGATGTCGCGCGTGCAGTAGTACCGCAGCGCCTCATACGCCATCACCGGGCCGAGGTCGGACCCGCCGATGCCGACGTTGATGACGTTCTTAATCGGCTTGCCGGTGAAGCCCCTGAATTCCCCGGAGCGAACCCGGGTGGCGAACTCCTTCATCCGCCCGAGCACCGCGTGCACGTCCGCGATCACGTCCTGGCCGTCGACGACCAGCGTTGCGGTGGACGGCATGCGCAGCGCGACGTGCAGCACCGCGCGGTCTTCGGACACGTTGATGTGCTCGCCGCGGAACATCGCGTCCCGCCGGTCCGCCACCCCCGACTCTGACGCCAGGTCGACCAGCAGCCGCATCGTCTCGTCGGTGACCCGGTTCTTGGAGTAGTCCAGGTAAAGCCCCGCCGCCTCGGCCGTCAGCCGCTCCCCGCGCCCGGGGTCGGAAGCGAACATGTCGCGCAGGTGCTGTCCGGCGATCTCGGCGTGATGGCGTTCCAGGGCCTGCCACGCCTTGCGCTCCCGCAGCGGAGTCGCTGCCATGATGCACTTCTCCCGTCGTCGCTGGTTTCCCGTCAAGGCCGATCCTTCCACACCTATGGTTGCTACCTGGGTACAGGCGGGGAAACCCTCAGCCCGTCAAGTTGGCCCGCGAAAGTATTTGCCAGAAATTAGCTTTCGGCGGTTCGGGTAATGCTCACTTCCCGGTGACGGCGCGGACAGTGGCCCGCAGCACGGGAACGCCGGGGAGGTCCTCCAGCAGCACCGGCGAGCCGGACGGGCCGCACAGCGGGACCTTCCAGTTGGGGTACTGGGTCGTGGTCCCCGGCATGTTCTGCGAGCGGCGCTCCCCGACGGCCTCCGCGAGCGAGACGCCCACCAGCAGCGACGGCGTGCGCGCCAGGTAGCCGTACAGCGCCGCGGTGAACTCATCGGCGCTCGGCAGCCGGCCGCCCGGGATAAGCCCCTGCCCGGCGAGCGCGCCCACCCAGTCCGCGACCAGCCGGTCCGCCTCCGCGCGCTCGACCTCCAGCGGGCGGGTGAGCAGGCCGAGCGAGGCCCGCTCGGTCACCTGCTCGCCGGTCAGGAACGCCGCCGCCGGCGGCATGTCGTGAGTCGAGACGGTGACCAGGGCGTTGCGCCGCCACCACTGCGGGGCCAGCGGCTCGTTGGACCAGCCGCGCTCGAACCACAGCATCGAGGTGCCGAGAACGCCGTGGGCGGCCAGCGCCTCCCGCAGCCACGGCTCGACCGTGCCGAGGTCCTCGCCGATGGCGACCGCGCCCGCGCCGGAGACCCGCGCGGCCAGCGCGGCCAGCGACGCGTCCGCGTTGTAGTGCACGTACGCGCCCGCCCCGGGGGGCATCCCCTCGGGGATCCACCACAGCCGCGACAGTCCCATCACGTGGTCGATCCGCACGCCTCCGGCGTGCCGGGCGGTCGCCCCGATCAGGTCACCCAGCTGGCGGTAGTCGCCCGCGGCGAGGTGACCAGGATGCCATGGCGGCAGCGTCCAGTCCTGGCCGCGCTGGTTGAACGCGTCGGGCGGCGCGCCGACGCTGACCCCGCGCACGAACGTGTCCTGCCCGGCCCACGCGTCGGCGCCGCCGGGGTGCGCGCCGACCGCGAGGTCATGGATGATCCCGATGGACATGCCGGCGTCCCGCGCCGCCTGCTGCGCGGCGGCGACCTGCTCGGCGACCAGCCACTGGACCCAGGCGTGGAACTGCGCGGGCCGCGCCAGGCCCGCGCGCGCGACGGCGACCTCGGCCGTGCGCGGGTCACGCAGCGGCGCCGGCCAGGACCGGTAGTCAGCGCCGTGCACCTCCGCCAGGGCGCACCAGGTGGCCCAGTCGCGCAGGGCGCACCCCTCCCTGACCTTGAACTCATCCAGGGCCGCCTGCCGCGCCGGGGACAGCGGCACCGTGCGGATGACCTGCAGCGCGGCGCGCTTGGCGGTCCACACGGAGTCCCGGTCGATCAGCTCCGCTGACGTGACCGCCGCGCGGAGGGGGGCCGAAAGCGCGGTGAGGTGGGCTCGTTGGGCCGGAGATAGGTGGGTGACCTCGGGAATGTCCTCGATGCGCAGGTACAGCGGGCTGATGTAGCGCCGGGTCATCGGCAGGTACGGTGACGGGCTGACCGGCGGCAGCGGCTCGGCGGCGTGCAGGGGGTTGATGAGCACGAAGTCCGCGCCGAGGTCGCGGGCCGACCAGCGGGCCAGGTCAGCCAGGTCCCGCAGGTCCCCATGCCCCCACGAGTCCCTGGAGCACAGCGAGTACAGCTGCAGCGCGAAGCCCCAGGAACGGTCCCCCGGCACCGGGGCGGCCACGTGCTCGGCACGCCGCGGCGCCACCAGGGCCTGCCCGGCGGCGGGAACGTCGCCCAGGGCGTCGAGGATCGCGGCCAGCGTGTCATCGCCGACCTTCACCTCGCGCCCGGACCAGTCCCAGTAGGTGACGTCGATCCCCATGGCGGCCGCCCGCTGCCGCAGCTCCCCGGAAGTCACCCGCCTAGTCTGCCGTCTCTACAAAGTCGCCGCGTGGTCGGGGACGAAGGTCTGCATGTCAAGTGGCGTCCGGATGTACCCGGTGGAGCCGGGGCGCTCGGGCAGCTTGAGCGTCGGCTCGGGGACGTCGTGATACGGGATCGTCGACAGCAGGTGGGCGATCATGTTGACCCGGGCGCGCCGCTTGTCGTCCGAATGCACCACGTACCACGGCGCCTCCGGGATGTCGGTCTGCACGAACATTTCGTCCTTGGCCCGCGAGTAGTCCTCCCACCTGGTGATGGACTCCAGGTCCATGGGGGACAGCTTCCACCGGCGCATGGGGTCATCCAGCCGGTCGCGGAACCGGCGCTGCTGCTCCTCATCGCTGACCGAGAACCAGTACTTGCGCAGCAAGATGCCGTCCTCGACGAGCATCCGCTCGAAGATCGGGCACTGGTGCATGAACCGCGCGTACTCCTGCTTGGTGCAAAAGCCCATCACGTGCTCGACTCCGGCGCGGTTGTACCAGGACCGGTCGAACAGCGTGATCTCGCCCGCCGCGGGCAGGTGCGCGATGTACCGCTGGAAGTACCACTGGCTGGCCTCCCGCTCGGTCGGCTTGGGCAGCGCCGCGATCCGCGCGGTCCTGGGGTTGAGGTAGGCGGTGACCCGGGCGATCGTGCCGCCCTTGCCCGCCGCGTCGCGGCCCTCGAAGATGACCACGATCCGCGCGCCGGAGGTGCGCGCCCACTCCTGCATCTTCACGACCTCGGCCTGAAGGCGGTAGAGCTCTTTCTCGTACACGTCCTTGGGCAGTCGCTTGCCGTTTGCCTTGGGCTTTCCGTGTGTTTCCTTGCTGGCCATACCCTCTGTTGTACACCGCCTCCGGTCGTGCACCCGCTGTTACCATGGCGATCGTGACGCCACCTGCCTCCCGCGGGGAACCTTCCCGCCGCTACGAGACTGTCAACCTGTACGCGAGCGGCGCGATCACCGCCATCGAGCTCAACCGGCCAGGGCGGATGAACGCGTGGAACGCGCAGCTCGGCGAGGACCTGCTCGACGCGGTGCGCACCGTGGGCGGCGACCCGGCCGTCCGGGCCGTCCTCATCACCGGGGCGGGCGCCGCGTTCTCCTCCGGCGCCGATCTCAAGGCGCGGGGCGAGGCGGTGGCCAGCGGGACCGTTGACTCCCAGCGCGTGCTGACCGAGGTCTACAACCCGATCATCATGGGGATCCGGCGGATGGCCAAGCCAGTCGTGGCGGCGGTGAACGGGCCGGCGGTCGGCATCGGGCTGTCGCTGGCGCTGGCCTGCGACCTCGTGGCCGCCGCGGAGTCGGCGTACTTCGCGCTCGCCTTCTCCCGGATCGGGCTGGTCCCCGACGGGGGCTCGTCGATGTTCGTCGCCGAGCGGGTCGGGCTCACCAGGGCCGCGCAGCTGGCCATGCTCGCCGAGCCGCTCCCCGCGCGGCAGGCGGTCGAGTGGGGGCTGGCCAACTACGCCTGGCCCGACGAGGAGTTCCCCGGGCAGGTCCAGGCGCTGGTCCAGCGGCTGGCCGACGGTCCCACGCGGGCGTACGCCGGGATCAAGCGCGAGCTCAACGAATGGCTGCTCGGCAAGGCCGACACCCAGCTGGAGTTGGAGGCGCGGACCCAGCAGGAGATGTTCACCACCAGCGACGCCAAGGAGGGCGTCACCGCCTTCCTGGAAAAGCGAGCGCCTCGCTTCACCGGCGCCTAGCCCTCTTCATGCCGAACGGCCCCCGGCCATAGGTTAGTGCCCATGACTTCACCGAACGGTGTGGCGGTCGTGACCGGGGCGGGCTCCGGGCTCGGCCGCCTCATCACGATCGCCCTGGCCAGCGCGGGCTGGCGGGTCGCCGCGGCCGGGCGCCGCCTGGCGACCCTGGAGGAGACAGCGAGCGGGGCGCCGGACGGCAGCGTGCTGGCCGTCGCCACCGACGTGACTGACCCGGATTCGGTCGCCGCGCTGTTCGCGGCGGTTGAACTGGAGTACGGGCGGCTCGACCTGCTGGTGAACAACGCCGGGACGGGCGCCCCGGCGGGCGCGGTGGACGAGATCACCCCGCGCGGCTGGCAGTCCATCGTGGACGTGAACCTCACCGGCTCGTTCCTGTGCGCCCACCACGCGGTGCGCATCATGAAGGAGCAGGATCCGCGCGGCGGCCGGATCATCAACAACGGGTCGATCTCGGCGTACTCACCGCGGCCAGGGTCGGTCGGCTACACCGCGACCAAGCACGCGATCACCGGGCTGACCAAGTCGATCTCGCTGGATGGCCGCCCGTTCGGCATCGCCTGCGGCCAGATCGACATCGGCAACGCGGCGACCGAGATGACCGAGTGGATCGCGGCCGGCGCCCGCCAGGCGGACGGCAGCATCAGGCAGGAGCCGACCTTCGACCCCGAGCACGTGGCCGAGGCCGTCTTGTTCATGGCCAGCCTCCCCCTCGACGCCAACGTCCAGTCCCTCACCATCACCGCCACCACCATGCCCTTCCTGGGCCGCGGCTAGCAGCGGGATGGCTCGCTCCGCCCGCCATGGTGGGGACGGCGTCTGGTGAGTTACGGCGGCTGCCCAGCTGGAATCGCACCTGCCGGACGGGAGCTCTGATCGCGGAGCTGACCGCGCTCCCGCTGGCCCAGCCAGGTCGCTGGCGCGCCAGCCCCGGTGCCGGGTCACGTTCACGCGTGTCGCTGGCCCCTCCACCCCGGCAAGAGCCGTGTCGATGGCCCTCGCGCCACGGATCGCCTGGCGGTCGTTGGCCCTTGCGACACGGATAGAGCGGGTCGATGGCCCTCTAGCCCCGGAATCGCTTCGGGTCGATGGCCCTCGCGCCCCGAAACAGGCGCGGTCCAGCCCGGGGTGATGTGGCACCTGCCCCGGAACGGAAGTGGGGGATTGCGGGTCCCCGGGCGAGCGGATTGCCGGGGTCGCACCCCTGGGGGAGTCCCGCAAAGTCGCGCGCCTGGGGGAGTCCCGCAAAGTACAGAAGGAGTCCCCGGACGGGGGGGCATCCGGGGACTCCTAGCTAAGGGGAAAAGCCCTCTGCCATGTGTAACGTCACGGGCGCCCCGGCTGTTACAGGTGCGCCAAGGTTTTTTCATTTTTCTTGTTTGCACAGGTCAGGCGGTTGATCAGAGGCCGTAGGCCTCGAGCATGCGGAGCCAAACCTCGCTGATCGTCGGGTAGGACGGGACCGCGTGCCAGAGCCGCTCGAGCGGCACCTCCCCGGCGATCGCGATCGTGGCGGCGTGGATCATCTCGCCGACTCCCGGCCCGGCCAGGGTCATGCCGACGATCACCCGCCGGTCCTCGTCGATGACCATCTGCGCGTGCCCGGCGTAGTCGTCGGCGTACAGCCCGGCCCCGGCGACGTCCCCGATCTCGTAGTCCACGACGCGGACCCGCATCCCGGCCCGTTCAGCCTCCGGCGCGCTCAGCCCCGCCGCCGCGACCTCGGGAACCGTGAAGACGACCTGCGGAACGCACCGGGTGCTGGACCAGTCGGTCGCCGCCGGCTCGGTGCCGCGCGCCCGCGCGGCGATCGCGTCCCCGCAGATCCGCCCCTGGTACTTGCCCATGTGGGTGAGCAGGGCGAGGTGATTCACGTCGCCGCAGGCATACAGCCAGCCGCCGTCCGCGTCGCGTACCCGCAGCGTCTCGTCGACTTCCAGCCAGCTTCCCGGCCGCAGGCCGATCGTCTCCAGCCCGATGTCGCCGGTGCGGGGCGCCCGCCCGGTGGCCGCCAGCACCTCGTCGGCCTCGATGGCCGTCCCGTCGGCGAGCCGCACGGTCACCGTTCCGTCGGCCGCCCGCTCCGCGCCGGTCACGTCCGCCCCGAGCCGCACGTCCGTCCCGGCGTCGCGCAGGCCCGCGGCCACCAGGTCGCCGGCGAAATCCGGCAGCCGGTCCAGCAGCCGGCCGCGGGCCAGCAGCGTGACCCGCGAGCCAAGCGCCGACCAGGCGGTGGCCATCTCGCAGCCGACGACGCCGCCGCCCACGATCACCAGCCGGCCCGGCACCGACCGCGCGCTGGTCGCCTCCCGGCTGGTCCACGGCCGCGCCGGCGCGAGCGCGTCCGGGATCACCGCGGCGGTCCCGGTGGCGATCACCACCGCCTGCCGCGCGGTGAGCCTTTTCTCGCCCGCGTACACGAAACGATCCCCGGCGATTCGCCCGTTCCCGCGAAACAGCGCGATGCCAGCCCCGTCGAGCCACTTGACCTGCCCGTCGTCCTTCCAGTTATGCGCGAAGTCATCTCTCCGGGCCAGGACCCCGGCCGGCTCCAGCCGGGCACCGGTGACCCCGCGGACCTGGCTAGCCTCGGCGGCGGCGGCGACCGGGCGCAGCAGCCCCTTGCTCGGCATGCACGCCCAGTACGAGCACTCGCCGCCGACCAGCTCGGCTTCCACGACCGCGGCGGTCAGCCCGCCGCGCACCGCGCGGTCGGCGGCGTTCTCGCCGGTCGGCCCGGCGCCGAGCACGATCACATCGAATTCTTCGGTCATGCTGGTCAGTCCCCTAACGTCTGCGTCCTGCTACGCTGTCCCGTCGTCCGCGACCATGCGCCGGGGGTCCACCACCTGGTCGAAGTCCACCGCGCTGATGTACCCCGACGCCAGCGCCGCATCCCGCAGCGTCGACCCGGACTCGTCCGCCTTGTGCGCGATCTCGGCGGCCTTGTCGTAGCCGATCACCGGGGACAAAGCGGTCACCAGCATCAGCGAGCGGTCCACGTGCTCGGCGATGCGCGCCCGGTTGAGCTCCGCGCCCTCCACGCAGAACTCGCGGAACGCGCGGCACGCCCCGGCCAGGATCGTCGCCGAGTGCAGGAAGTTGGCGACGATCAGCGGCCGCATCACGTTGAGCTCCAGGGTGCCCGCCGCCGCGGCGGCGGCGATGGCGGAATCATGGCCGAGCACCTGGACGCAGACCATCAGCATGGCCTCGCACTGGGTGGGGTTGACCTTGCCCGGCATGATGGAGCTGCCCGGCTCGTTGGCCGGCAAGGTCAGCTCGCCTAGCCCGGCCCGTGGCCCGGAGGCCAGCCAGCGGATGTCGTTGGCGATCTTCATCAGCGGCACCGCCAGGCCGCGCAGCCCGCCGGATGCCGCGGCCATCGCGTCGGCGCCGCCTAGCGCGGCGAACTTGTTGGCCGCCGTGCGGAAGGGGTACCCGGTGTCCTCGGCGATCTGGCTGGCTATCGCCTCGGCGAACCCGGGCGGGGCGTTCAGGCCGGTGCCCACCGCGGTGCCGCCGGCGGCCAGCTCGTACAGCCCCTCGGCGGAGCGCGTGAGGTTCTCCGCGGCCAGCTCCAGCTGCCGGGCGTACCCGGACCACTCCTGGCCGACGGTCAGCGGGACGGCGTCCTCCAGGTGGGTACGGCCGATCTTGACGACCTCTCGCCACAGCTCCGCCTTCGCCGCGATGGCCCGCCGCAGGGCGGCCACGCTGGGCAGCACGTCCTCGTGGATGGCGCGCACCGCCGCGATGTGCATCGCGGTCGGGAACGTGTCGTTGGAGGACTGTGCCATGTTCACGTGGTCGTTGGGGTGGATCGGCGACTTGCCGCCGACCTGCCCGCCGATGAGCTGGATCGCCCGGTTGCTGATGACCTCGTTGACGTTCATGTTCGTCTGGGTACCGGAGCCGGTCTGCCAGACCCGAAGCGGGAAGTGATCGTCGAGCTCGCCGTCGATCACCTCGTCGCTGACCCGCGCGATGAGGTACGCCTGCCAGGCGGGCAGGCGCCCGGCCCGCCCGTTGACCAGCGCGGCCGCCTTCTTCACGTAGCCGAGCGCATGGCAGACCGGCAACGGCATCCGGTCCTGCCCGATGTCCCCGAAGTGGACCAGCGAGCGCTGGGTCTGCGCTCCCCAGTAACGGTCGGCCGGCACGTCGATCACGCCCATCGAGTCGGACTCGCGCCGGTGCCCCGTCGCGCCGATCCCCACCGGGAGATCTCTTACTTCTGGCCCCTGGCCCTCAGCAACCTCCTCCATAAGCACAACGCTACGCTGTTGCGGTGCCAGAACCGCAGCCGATCGTGACGCCGCTGACAACTGCGGCGATGTTCCTGGTGGTGACGGTGAACCCCGGCGGCGAGGCAACGGCCCGCGGGCTGCTCGCCGACCTTTCCGGGCTGGAGCGGGCGGTGGGATTCCGCATCCCCGGTGACCTGTCCTGCGTCGCCGGCATCGGCTCGGACGCGTGGGACCGGCTGCTCGGCGGCCCGCGGCCGGCGGCGCTGCACCCGTTCCGCGAGTTGTCCGGCCCCCGGCACCACGCTCCCGCCACCCCGGGGGACCTGCTGTTCCACCTGCGGGCCAGCCGGATGGACCTGTGCTTTGAGCTGGCCACCCAGATCATGGGCCGGCTGGCGGGGGCCGTCACCGTCGTCGATGAGGTGCATGGCTTCAAGTACTTCGACGAGCGGGACCTGCTCGGCTTCGTGGACGGCACCGAATCGCCCGGCGGCGACGCGGGGAACCGGGCGGCGCTCGTCGGTGACGAGGACCCGGAGTTCACCGGCGGCAGCTACGTCACCGTCCAGAAGTACACCCATGACATGGCCGCCTGGAACGCCATCTCGGTCGAGGAGCAAGAGCGCGTCATCGGCCGGACCAAGCTGGCCGACATCGAGCTTCCCGACGACGTGAAGCCCGCGAACTCCCACGTCGCGCTCAACACGCTGACCGGTCCCGATGGCGAGGAGCGGCAGATCGTCCGGGCGAACATGCCCTTCGGCGACGTGGGGCGCGGGGAGTTCGGCACCTACTACATCGCCTACGCGGCCGACCCGGCGGTCACCGAGGAGATGCTGGCCAACATGTTCATCGGCAAGCCTGCGGGCACCACCGACCGCATCCTCGACTTCTCCACGGCGCTGACGGGCGGCCTGTTCTTCGCGCCGGCGGCCGACTTCCTCGACGACCTCCCCGCGCCGCCCGCCGGGACCGCGGCGGGCGCCAGCGCCCCGGCCCCGGTCGCCGACACCGCGCGGCACCAGCCGCCCGCCACCGCCGGCAACGGATCGCTTGGCATTGGATCGCTGAAAGGACGCGCATGAACAACCTGCACCGCGAGCTTGCCCCGATCTCGGCCGCCGCCTGGGCCAGCATCGAGGAGGAGGCCAAGCGGACCTTCTCCTCGCACTGCGCCGGGCGCAAGGTGGTCGACGTGACCGGCCCGGACGGGGCGACGCTGGCCGGGGTGGGGACCGGGCACCTGTCCGCCATCGAATCGCCCGCCGACGGGGTCATCGCCGGGCTGCGCGCCTGGCAGCCGCTGGTCCAGCTGCGGGTGCCGTTCACGCTGGAGCGCGCCGCGATCGACAGCGTCGAGCGCGGCGCGCAGGACGCCGACTGGCAGCCGGTGAAGGACGCTGCCCGCAAGATCGCCTTCGCCGAGGACCGCGCCATCGTCGACGGGTACGCCGCCGCGCAGATCACCGGCATCCGGGAGGCGTCGTCGAACACGGCGCTGGCGCTGCCGGGCGAGGTCCGCGACTACCCCACCGCGGTGAGCAAGGCGGTGTCCGCGCTGCGGCTGGCCGGCGTGGCCGGGCCGTTCTCGCTGCTGCTGTCGGCCGATGCCTACACCGCCGTGAACGAGACCGCCGACCACGGCTACCCGATCCACGAGCACATCGATCGCGTCATCGACGGCGACATCATCTGGGCGCCGGCGATCAGCGGGGCGCTGCTGCTGTCCGCGCGCGGCGGTGACTTCGAGCTGCGGCTCGGCGAGGACCTGGCGATCGGCTACCTGTCCCACGACCGCGACCGCGTCGAGCTGTACTTCCAGGAGTCGCTGACCTTCGCCGTCTACACCACCGAGGCGAGCATCAGCATCTCCGCCTGAGGCGGAGGCCAAAGCTTTCTATTCTCACCGGCACCCAGGCGGTAAAGCCGTCACTTCGGCACGCCATTGAGGTCAACGTGACTAGTGGGATTTACGTGAATTCGGAGATGCTAAGAGCGACTTAAGCGAATTAGTTGATAGGGCTCTTGACGGGCGCTGTGTCCGGAGTGACGATAATGCGCAGTTCGTCATGGAACCGGTTCCATGCAGCGCCGCACACCGGGAGATGCCCATGCCGCCTTCGCGACCAGCGAGGATCGCTGATGTCGCGGCGGCCGCGGGCGTCGGAGTGGGCACCGTTTCCCGGGTCATCAACGGTGCCGCCAATGTGCGCGAGTCGACCCGGGCCACGGTGCAGCAGGCGATCGAGCGGCTGGGGTACCGGCCCAGTCATCTAGCGGTGGCGCTATCGCGGGGGACGCCGCGCGCGGTGGCGATCGTGGTGCCCCACCTGACCAGCCCGTCGGTCGTCCCGAGGCTGGCCGGCGCCCTGGCGGTGCTCAGTGAGCAAGGCTATGACTCGGTGGTCTGCAACGTCGACACGCCCGCCCAGCGCGACCATCACCTCGCCGCGCTGACGGGCAGGCACCGCGCCGCCGGCGTGATCGTCGTGTCGCTGCGGCTGTCGGCGGCGCAGGCCGAGCTGTTCCGCCGCTCCGGGACCCCGCTCGTCGCGATCGACATGGTCATTCCCGGGGTGCCGCACACGGTCACCGACGACGTGGCCGGGGGCCGGATGGCGACCGGGTACCTGCTGTCGCTGGGGCACCGCAAGATCGGCTTCGTCGGGGACACCATGCGCGGCGCGGCGGCGGCCGGGCGCCTCCTGCTCGGCTTCGCCTCATCGCACCGTCGGCTGGCCGGGTACCGGCAGGCGCTGGTCGCTGCGGGAGCCGACCAGGACCTCGCGCTCGTGCGACGCGGCCCGCACGGGCCGGCCAACGCGGAGGCGCTGGCCGCCGAGCTGCTGGCCCTCCCGGACCCGCCGACGGCGATCTTCGCCGCCTCCGACAGGCAGGCGATCGGCGTCCTGGCCGCGGCCGACCGGGGCGGGGTCAAGGTCCCCGGCGAGCTGTCGGTTATGGGGTTCGACGACATCGAGTCGGCCGCGCTGATGGGCCTGAGCACCATCCGGCAGCAGTTGTGGGAAAGCGGCGCCGAGGGCGCCCGCCGGCTCTGCGCCGTGCTGCGCGGCGACCGGGTCGTCCCGCTGCGGCAGCAGCTTTCCCTTGAGGTCGTGCTGCGGTCGAGCACGGCCCCCGTCCACGCGGGCCGCGCCGAACGCCCGGCGGACAGCCCGGCGACCACGAGCGAGTGTGCGCTAACAGGAAAAGATCCGCGAGACGCAGGAGGTCATCGGTGATCGACGACGGAAGCGGAACGACAGTATCGGCACGACGCGCCCGCTGGCGGGGCGCACCCCGGCCCCGGACCCGGCCCGGGACGGCACCACCCGGCCGGGCGCGAGGTTCGCGCTGGCGACTGGCCACCGCGGCGGCCAGCGCGGTCGTGGCCGCCGCGGCGCTGAGCGCCTGCGGCTCCAGCGGCGGCGGGGGGCCGGTGACGCTCAACTTCTACCTCTACCCGGACACGTCCATCGCGACCCAGACGGCGGTGGCCAACTGCTCCAAGCAAAGCAACGGACAGTACACGATCTCCTACCAGCAGCTGCCGCAGGCCGCCGACGGCCAGCGGCAGCAGCTCGTCCGCCGACTGGCCGCGCACGATGGATCCATTGACATCATGGGCCTCGACGTGACCTGGGAGGCGGAGTTCGCCCAGGCCGGCTGGATCTTGCCGTGGACCGGCAGCAACCTAGCCCAGGCGCAAGCCGGCACGCTTAAGCCCGCGCTGGAGACCGCGATGTGGAACGGCAAGCTGTACGCCGTCCCCGACAACACCAACACCCAGCTGCTGTGGTACCGGTCCGACCTGGTACCCAAGCCACCCGCCACCTGGACGGAGATGATCGCCGACGCGGAGCAGCTGGCCAAGCAGGGTAAGCCGCACTACATCGAGATCCAGGGCGCCCAGTACGAGGGCGCCACCGTCTGGTTCAACACCATGGTGTCCAGCGCGGGCGGGACCGTCCTGAACGCGAACGCGACCAGCCCCACCCTGGGTGCCCCCGCCGTCCAGGCGCTAACGATCATGAAGCAGCTGGCGACGTCGGTGGCGGCCGATCCGTCCCTGTCGGTGCAGATGGAGAACCAGAACCGGCTGGCGATGGAAGCCGGCACCGCCGCGTTCGAGCTGAACTACCCGTTCGTCTATCCGGCGATGAAGGCCGACAACCCGCAGCTGTTCAAGGTCTTCAAATGGGCGCCGTACCCGTCGGTCACCCCTGGGGTCCCCGCCAAGGTGACGATCGGCGGGATCGACCTCGCGGTCAGCGCGTACTCCAGCCACCAGAACCTGGCCTTCCAGGCCGCGCTGTGCCTGCGCAACGCGGCGAACCAGCTCATCGCGGCAAACGTCGGCGGCGTTCCGCCCACGATCGCCAGCCTGTATGACAATCCGGCGCTATTCGCCAACTACCCGTTCCACGCAGACATCCTGTCGGCGCTGCAGAACGCCAGCGTGCGCCCGAAGGCCCCGGTCTACCAGGTGGTGTCGATCGATATCTCGCACCTGATCTCGCCGCCAAGGGGCATCGACCCGAACGGCACGGTGGCGTCGATGACCGACCAGATCAACAATGCGCTCCAGTCGAAGGGGCTGGTCCCATGAGTACTACCACCCAGGCCGTTACCGGCACCGAGGCCGGCGAGCCGGCCAGGAAGAAGGGCAGGACGCAGCTGTCGGAGGGGGCGCGCGCCGAGCGCAGGCTGGGGTTCCTGCTGTGCGGGCCGGCGGTACTGGTCATGATCGCGGTCACCGCGTACCCGGTCGGCTACGCCATCTTCTTGTCCCTGGAGCGCTACAACCTCGCACTGCCGCAGGCGACGAAGTTCATCGGCTTCGGCAACTACGGTGCGGTGCTGAGCTCGCCCTACTGGTGGCACGCCCTGCTGGTCACGGTGGTCATCACCGTCTTCTCGGTCGCCATCACGCTAGTGCTCGGCATGCTGCTGGCCATGGTGTTGCACCGGACCCCGTTCGGCCGCGGTACGGTGCGCACCGCCTCGCTCATCCCGTACGGGATCGTGACGGTGGCGGCCGCCTACAGCTGGCAGTACGCCTGGACGCCGAGCCAGGGCTACCTGTCAGCGTTGTTCAACAACAGCGCGCCACTGACCAGCCAGACCGAGGCGATCATCATCATCATCATCGCGGAGATCTGGAAGACCACGCCGTTCATGGGCCTGCTGCTGCTGGCCGGGCTGTCGCTGGTCCCTGAGGACCTGCAGAAGGCCGCCCGGGTGGACGGCGCCACCGGATGGCAGCGCTTCACCCGGATCACGCTGCCGCTGATGAAGCCGGCGATCCTGGTCGCGCTGCTGTTCCGCACGCTGGACTCGTTCCGGATCTTCGACAACATCTTCATCTTGACCAGCGGCAACAACGGTACTGGCGCGGTGTCCAACCTCGGCTACGACAACTTGTTCAGCGCGCTGAACCTGGGCATCGGATCGACGATCTCGATCCTCATCTTCATCTGCGTGGCGATCATCGCCACCATCTTCATCCTGGGCTTCGGCACCGCCGCCCCCGGATCCGACCTGGGAAAGGGGTGACTCGCTGATGGCCGTCATCACGCCCCGCCAGCGGGCCGGCTGGACGACAGCGAACTTCGTCGTCATCGCCTTGGCGCTGATCCCGGTGCTGTGGCTACTGTCGCTGTCGTTCAAGACGCCCGCGGCCGTCGTGGATCCGTCCCTGTGGCCCGCGCAGTGGACCTGGGGGAACTACAGCGGCATCTTGACCAGTTCGCAGTTCCTGCGGCCGCTGCTGAACTCGATCGGCATCGGCATCATCTCCACGGTCATCGCCGTGGTGCTGGCCTCCATGGCCGCGTACGCGATCGCGCGCCTGCGGGTCCCCGGCAAGAGCGTGCTCATCGGCATGGCGCTGCTGATCGCCATGTTCCCGCTCATCGCGCTGGTCACCCCGATGTTCACCATCGAGCGCGCGCTCGGGCTGTTCAATACCTGGCCCGGCCTGATCATCCCGTACGTGGCGTTCGGCTTGCCGCTGGGGATCTACACGCTGTCGGCGTTCTTCCGCGAGATCCCCTGGGAGCTGGAGAAGGCCGCCAAGATGGACGGCGCGACCCCCTTCCAGGCCTTCATCCAGGTCATCGCCCCGCTCGCCACGCCCGGGATGGTCACCACGGCCATCTTGGTGTTCCTGGCCTGCTGGAACGACTTCCTGCTGGCCATCTCATTCACGTCCACGATCGACTCGCGGACCGCGCCGGCCGCCATGCAGTACTTCAGCGGGGGATCGGTGTTCACCGTCCCCACTGGCCCCATCGCCGCGGCGGCGATGGTCATCACCATCCCGATCATCATCTTCGTGCTGTTCTTCCAGCGTCGGATCGTCGCCGGGCTGACCTCCGGCGCGGTCAAGGGATAGCGGAGTTAGGAGAGGCAAAGTGTCGGAAATCGTGCTCGACCACATCACCAAGCGCTATCCCGACGGGGCGCTCGCCGTGAGCGACTTCAACCTGGCGATCAAGGACGGCGAGTTCGTCATCCTCGTCGGGCCGTCCGGCTGCGGGAAGTCCACCACGCTCAACATGATCGCGGGGCTGGAGGACATCAGCGACGGCGAGCTGCGCATCGGCGGGAAGGTGGTCAACAACGCGGCGCCCAAGGACCGCGACATCGCCATGGTCTTCCAGAGCTACGCGCTCTACCCGCACATGACCGTCCGGGAGAACATGGGCTTCGCGCTCAAGCTGGCCAAGGCGCCCAAGGATGTCATCAACGCCAAGGTGATGGAGGCGGCCGAGATCCTGGACCTGACCCAGCACCTGGACCGCAAGCCGGCCAACCTGTCCGGCGGCCAGCGGCAGCGGGTGGCGATGGGGCGGGCGATCGTCCGCGACCCGGCCGCGTTCCTCATGGACGAGCCGCTGTCCAACCTGGACGCCAAGCTGCGCGTGCAGATGCGCACCCAGGTGTCGCGGATCCAGCGGCGGCTCGGCACCACCATGGTCTACGTGACCCACGACCAGACCGAGGCCCTGACCCTCGGCGACCGGATCGCCGTCATGCGAAGCGGTCTCCTCCAGCAGGTCGGCAGCCCCCAGGACCTGTACGAGCGGCCGATCAACCTCTTCGTGGCCGGCTTCATCGGCTCACCCGCCATGAACTTCCTGTCCGGCACGCTGGAGGAGGGCAAGCTCCGCACCAGCCTCGGCGACTTCCCGCTCAGCGACCAGCTGCGCCGGGAGGCCGAGAGCGTCAAGGCCGGCCGTCAGGTCATCGTCGGCATCCGGCCGGAGAACTTCGAGGACGCGACGCTGGTGTCGCCCGACCTGCGCGACAAGGGCATCACCTTCCGCACCACCATCGACGTCGTGGAGTCCCTGGGGTCGGACGTGTTCGTGTACTTCACCCGGGGCCGAGAGACCGGGGTAACCGCCACCGAGCTCGAGGAGCTCGCCCGGGACTCCGGGCGCTCCGAGACCGGCGGCAGCGGCGACTCCGTGGTGGCCCGGCTCGATGCCGCCTCGCGCGTGCGCGAAGGCGGCGAGGCGGAGCTGTGGGCGGACGCGCGCGCACTGCACGTGTTCGACCCCTCCACCGGCCGGAACCTGTCCCTCAGCGCCGCCGACGGCCCTGCAGCCGCTCAATGACGTCGTCGGTCCAGTCGTGGGTCATGATCAGGCGATACCGCTCGGCCGCGACCCGCAGGAAGGCCTCGGCCTCGGTGTGCCCGCCGGTCAGGTCAGCGGCCCGCAGCATTCGCACGACCGGCTGGTACTCCTCGGAGTACCAGTGGCGGGCGATCTCGGCGCGGTCGGCGAACTTACCCCTGTCCTGCATCCACCGGAAACCCCAGGCCTCGACTGCCTCCCCAAGCTCGGCGTACGACCACGGGTTGGTCACCGTGATCGTGGCCATGGCCGCGGGGGGCAGCGGGACCCGGGCCCGGAAGATCCGCTGGTAGCTCTTGACGAGCAGGTCCGCGCGGCCCTGAATGCCCGCCGAGGGCAGCTGGGTCAGTACCTCGGTCACGTGCGCCTCGATCGTCTTGGCGCCGGAGGCCAGCGCGATCGACACGCGGTGATGCCCGTCCTGGACGAAGTGCAGGTCGCCGACCCGGTATACGTCGATCGGCGGGATGGACTCGCCGCGCCGCTGGGCGAGGGCGAGCCGCTCCCAGCGCTCCCGCACCCGGCTGCTGGTCGGGCGGAAGCGGCGGTCGAAGTCCCGGCTGGAATCGACCGTGCCGACGATGCTGTCCAGCCGGATTGCCTGCAGGCCCAGCCGCCGTTCGCCGCGACGGCCGAGGGCCGCGAGGACCTCATCGAGCGGCAGGATCATGTTGACGTCGTCCGGGGCGCGGCGCAGCCGCTGGGCCAGCCGGGCCAGCACCTGGCGGCGCCGGGCGCGCAGGAAGTCGTCGGCGACGTCGGCGCGCGGGAAGCCGGTGCTAGTGCGCATCGCCGCCGCCAGGGGCGGGCTGGACCCGGATCAGGTGCCAGCCGGTCACGTTGCGGACCATCGTTTCGTCCTCTAGCCTGGCGGTTCCCGCCGCGCCTGCGGCCGCGCTCACGCGGGGCTGCACGTGCCCGTGCAGCAGCAGCGGGGGACGCAGCGCCCGCACCAGGCCATGCAGCGCGGTAAACCCGCGGTGCGGCGGGTCGTCCTCATCCCCGACGCCGCGCGGCGGGGCGTGCGTGATCAGCACGTCCACGCCGCCGTCGCGGCGCGGGCGCTGGCACCGGGCCCGGGCGCGCAGCGCCATCGCGCGCCGCGCCTGCTGGCGATCGGTGTACTGGTTGGGGCCGGCCGAGTAGCGCAGGCACCCGCCGAGGCCAGCTATCCGCAGGCCAGCCACGTCGATGAGGCGGCCATCGGCGTTGATGGCCCCGTCCGGCCACGGCGGCCGCACCGGAATGCCGGCCCGCAGCGTCAGCCCCGCCCGCGACATCCGGTAGCCGCTCAGGTCGGGATCGTGGTTGCCGGGCACGAAGACCAACGGCACGTCGAGCGCGTTCATCAGCGACCCAAGATAGTCGAACGGCAGGTCGCCGCAGGCCAGGATCAGGTCAGCCTTACGGGCCACGCCCGGATCGGCCGCCAGTGCCTCATCGGGGGCATCGGAGACCGCGAGCGCCCAGCGAGGGGCGTCGCCGCCGCCCATTCAGTGCGCCGTCGGCTGCCGGACGTGCAGGCCGCGGTGCCGCAGCGCCTCTTCGGCCCGGTAGATCTCCGCCAGCCGCGCCCGGTCACCGCCGCGCGGCGGGGGGACGTCCATGCGGCGGCAGGCGACGGTCAGCACGTCCAGGTACGCGCCGCGCAGCGCCTGCACCCGATGGTTCTTGGCGGTCAGCCCGGCCCGGGTCTCGGTGTCCTCCAGCTCGGCGCGCAGCCTGCGCAGGTCGGCCTCCAGCCGGTACAGCGGCTCCGGCGCCAGGGGCCTTCGCCGGGCCTCGCCCAGCCGTTGCGCGCCACGCCACGCGCCGATGAGGGCGCATCCCGCCACGGGCATCGCGGCAAGGGCGATAATCAGCTCCACGACCCAGGCCATGGCTCCAGTCTTAGCCCGCGACCGGCCGAAAGCAAGCCGGCGCCGGGAGGGCGGCCCCCTGGTATCGCCGGGCAGGGGCAGCCAAGCTAGTGAAGGACAACGCGCGAAGGCAACGTTTCGTTCGGGAGAGAAATGGACTTGATGGGCGAAGAGGGCCGCTGGTGGCACGGCGCGGCCTTGTACCAGGTCTACGTACGGTCGTTCCTGGACACCAATGGCGATGGCTACGGTGACCTGGCCGGAGTCATCGACCGGCTGGACTACCTGGCCTGGCTGGGCGTCGACGGCATCTGGCTGTCCCCGACGATGCCCTCCCCGGACGAGGACTGGGGCTACGACGTCAGTGACTACCTTGGCGTGCACCCGGAGCTAGGGGACATGGCGGCCATGGACCGGCTGATCGCGCAGGCGAGGGCGCGCGGCCTGCGGGTGCTGCTCGACCTGGTGCCCAACCACACCAGCACCGCGCACCCGTGGTTCATTGACGCCGCGGCCAGCAAGGACGCGGTCTTCCGTGACTACTACGTGTGGGCGGACCCCGCGCCGGGGGGCGGGGCGCCCAACAACTGGGTCGACGCCACCGGCGCCAGCGCGTGGGAGTGGCACGAGCCGACCGGGCAGTACTACCTGCACCTGTTCCTGGACAGCCAGCCGGACCTGAACTGGCGCGAGCCGGCCGTGCACCGGGAGTTCGAGCAGATCGTCCGGTTCTGGTTCGACCGGGGAGTGGCGGGGTTCCGGATCGACGTGGCGCACGGCCTGTACAAGGACGCGAAGCTCCGCGACAACCCGCCCGCGACGGTTATCAACCCGCTTGGCCACCGGTCGGGGCTAGAGCCGAAGTACAGCGTCAACCAGCCGGAGTCGCACGGGGTGTTCCGCGATTGGCGGGCCATCGCCGAGGCCTACCAGCCGCCCCGGCTGCTGCTGGGCGAGACCTGGGTCGGGGACTACGGCATGCTGGCCGGGTTCTACGGGGACGACGACGAGCTGCAGCTCGCGTTCAACTTCCCGTTCGTGTTCTCGATGTTCGAGGCGGCCGAGCTGTCCACGGTGGTCGGCGACACGCTGGCCACGCTGCCCGCCGGGGCGTGCCCGGTGTGGACCGCCTCCAACCACGACGTGGGACGGTTCCCGAGCCGCTGGGCCGCCGGGGATGAGCGCAAGGCCCGGCTCGCGCTGCTGGTGCTCGCGACGCTGCCCGGGACCGTCGTGCTGTACTACGGCGACGAGATCGCCATGACGGACGTGGACGTGCCGCCCGCGCTGCGCCGCGATGCCATGTCACGGCGGTCGGCGCCCCGGGACCGGGCGCGGACCCCGATGCCGTGGGATGCCTCGGCCACGCACGGCTTCACCGCCGACGGCGTCCGGCCGTGGCTGCCCTTCGGTGAAACCGCGGCCGGCGATGTCGCCGCCCAGCGTGATGACCCGGACTCGGTGCTCAGCTTCTGCCGGGCCGCGCTGGCGCTGCGGCGGGCCGAGCAGCGCGGCCAGATCGCCCGCTACGAGCTGCGCGGCCGCGCAGACGGGCTGTGGGTGTACCAGGTCGGCGACCTCGTCGTGGCGGCCAACTTCACCGACGCCCCGGCCGCCATGCCCGCCGGGGCCGGGGCGCTCCTGCTGCGCAGCGCGCCCAAGGATCACCCCGACGGCGATGTCCTGGGCCCCTGGGAGGGAGCGGTCTTCAAGTAGCCGCGCTTGCCTTGGGCAGGAACGCGGGCGGCTAGTCCGGGGCCGCCAGGCGGAAGGTGGCCACGGCGCAGGCGAGGAAGCACGCGACCCCGGCCGCGTGCGTCCACGCCATGTCGGTGAACACCAGCAGCACGCCGCCCGCGACTAGGCCCGCGACCGCGACCCCGGCCAGGGGCCGCCTGGCGGGCTGGCCGGGGGCGGCCGGCGCGAGCGCCCGCGGCTCTTCTTTCCGGGTGCTTGCTTCCGGCGTGCCCGCCTCCTCGGTGCCCGTCTCCGGGGTGCCCGTCTCCGGGGTGCCCGTCTCCGGGGTGTCCAGGCGTCCGCGCAGGTAGAGCGTGAACAGCAGGGCCAGCGCGGGGATGAGGATGGCCGCCCCGCACGCGACCGCGATCGTGAGGCCGACGAGCGTGGCGCGGCCCGCCGCCGCCTGGGCCACGGTCATGCCGGGCAGCATCCGCGGGGCCTGGGCGGCGGCCCACCCGGCGACCACGGCCGCGACCGCCAGCGCGGCCGACAGCCGGGCCTGGCCGAACCTCGATCGCCAGCACAGGGCCAGCGTGGCCAGTCCGGCAACCGCCGAGACCGATACCATGGCGAGCGCCAGCGGCCGGGTCAGGTCCAGGCCGTAGTGCCGCACGACCACCACGCCCGCCAGCGCGAGCGGGCCGGACGCGAGCCCGGCGGCGAGCGCGCGACGGCGGAACAGCCGGGCCATCGACGGGGATCCGACGCGAACCGCGTCGGCGGCCAGGTAGACCGCGGCGAGGTACCCGGAGAACGCCACCGCGAGCACGGCGACCAGGACGCAGGGAAGGTTGAGCCAGGACGTGATGATGTCGCCGCGGGCATTCCCGACCGGGACCCGGCCAATGGCGATCGCGCCGATCACCGTGGCGAGGAAGAACGGGGTCACGACCGACGACAGCGCGAGCAGGTTCTCCGCGAAGCGGGATGAGCCCTGACCCCGCAGCGCGTAGGCGGTACCCCGGAAGATGATCCCGACCGCGGCGGCCGTCAGCGGGATGGGCAGCGTGGACGTGATCGACCCGAACGCGACCGGGTAGGCCGTCCAGCACAGCACCAGCACGAAGATCAGCCAGACGTGGTTGGCTTCCCAGACCGGGCCCATCGCGTGCCTGGCGTGGGCGCGCGCCTGCGGCGCGTGCGGCCCCGCCGCCAGCAGCATCCACAGGCCGGCGCCGAAGTCCGCCCCCGCCAGCACCGTGTAGGCGGCCATCCCGGCGAGGATGAGCGCGACGGGGACGTAAGCCACCGGACGGCCCTGCCTCGCCGCGCGCCATCGCTGGCAGCGGGACCCGGGCGAGGCGCCGCAAGATGACGACCACGAGCGCGGCGAGGATGAGGTAGACGACGGCCAGGGTCGCGTACCCGACCGGGATGCCGCTCGCGCCAGTCACGGCGTCCGACACGCGCATCACGTCGTAGACGATCCATGGCTGCCGGCCGACCTCGGTGGTGATCCACCCCGCGATGAGGGCGACCACCGACAGCGGGCCGGCCGCGACCACCGCCGCGAGCAGCCAGCGAGGCAGGCTGCGACGGCGCAGGCGCAGGAACAGGTACGCCAGGCCGATGGCGGCCAGCAGCGTGCCGATGCCGACCATCGCCTGGAACGCCAGGCGCACTACGTTCACCGGAGGCTGGTCGGCCAGCGAGACGATGTCCAGGCCGCGCACCACCGCGTTCGGGTTGTGGTCGGCCAGCAGGGACAGCAGCCGGGGGATCTCCACGCCCCATACCACCGCGTGCCCGTTGTACCAGCCGAGCAGGTGCTCGGCGGCGCCCCTCGTGGTGGTGGCCAGGCCCTCCATGGCCGCGAGCTTGACCGGCTGGTAGATGGCGACGTCGCGGGCCGCCCAGTCGCCGACGACCACCTGCAGGGGCGCCGCCACCGACGCGGCGCCCAGCGTGATCGACAGCGCGGTGCGCTCGTAGCGGCCGTGGCGGCCGCGCAGGAACGCCCAGGCGTACGCGGCGGCCAGCAAGAACCCGCACACGATGAACGCGGCGAAGTACATGTGGACGTACTCGCTCCAAAACAGCGGGTTGCCGAACAGGGCCTGCCACGGGTGCACGTCCACCGCCCGGCCATCGCGCACGGTGAAGCCGGACGGGTGGTTCATCCAGCCGTTGACCGAGATGACGAACAGCGAGCCCGCGACTCCGGCGACCGCGACGGGGATCCCGCAGGCGAAGTGCAGGCGCGGCGACAGCCGCTCCCAGCCGTAGGCGTAGATGCCCATGAAGATGGCCTCGATGAAGAACGAGAAGCCCTCCAGCGTGAAGCCGAGGCCGAAGACGTTACCGAAGTCGGCCATCCACTGCGGCCACAGCGTGCCGAGCTCGAAGGACAAGATCGTCCCGGTGACCACGCCCACCGCGAACAGCGCGAGCATGATGCGCGACCAGCGCCTGGCCAGGACGCGGTAGAGGTCATCGCCGGTGCGCAGGTGACGGTACTCGGCGAACAGGACCAGGACGGGGAACGCGATGCCGAAGCATACGAGCGGGATGTGAACCGCGAGGGAGAGCGCCTGCATCTGGCGCGCTTCGAACAGGTAGTGCTGCTCTATGCCCACGCACGTCAGCCTATGCCCGCGACGCCCCGCCGGGCAGCCGCCGGGCACGTGATCTACTACACAGTGTCGTAGTTAGCGGGCACGTGCCAGCGGACGATGCAGAAGCCGTGCCGCAGCGCGACGCCCAGGGCCTGCGGGTCGAAGTGGCCACTGGCGTCGCGGGGGATGGGCACGAACCTCGCCGCCCGCGGGTTCTCGCGCGCGATCACCCCGAATAGCCGGTCCACCTCACCCGCCTCGGTGATCAGCTCAGGGCGGGCGGGTACCTCGCGGCCGCGCAGCCGCAGCCGCACCGGCCTGCCGCCAGCCAGGCTCAGCGTCCACTTGCCGCCGCCCGGGGTCAGCAGCACCGTGCCCTCGCTGACGTCGCTGCTGTCGCGGGCGTAGCTCACCGGCTGCCGGTAGGCGTTCCCGGTCTTGCGGCCGGTGTAGTGGAGCAGCATCAGGTTGCGGCTCAGGGGCGTCGGGAACGGCAGTCCGAGTATCGCGCGCATGGGCACGTTGGCCACGCGCATGATGCGTGCTTGGCGGGCCGGGCGCCCGGTTCGCCCGGCTACTGGCGATTGGCTACTCGTCATCACTGGTTCCTCTCGCGTCCTCGTCCGCGGTTACGCGGTCGCCTGCTCGTAGCTTAGATATCTAAGAGTTAGATGTCAAATACTTCAATGGCGATAGTATGTGTTAGGCTCGCCTGCATGCCGCCAGCGTTTCCCGAGGGGTTCCAGGTACCGATCGGCCTGCGACTGAACCAGGCCGCCAGGGCCGTTGAGCGCGCCTTCGACGAGGCGCTGGCCGCCGCGGGCGGCACGCTGCCGACCTGGCTGATCCTGCTCAACCTGGTGATCCACAAGCCAGCCACCCAGAAGGACCTGGCCGAGAAGGTGGGCATCAAGGAAGCGACCCTGACCCATCACCTCAACGCGCTTGAGGAGCGGGGGCTAATCACCCGGTCACGGGTCGCCGGCAACCGGCGGGTCCAGGTCGTGGCGCTCAGCGACGCGGGCGAGGCGGCGTTCCTGCGCCTGCGCGAGGCGGCCATCGCCTTCGACGCCAAGCTCCGCGCGGGCCTGTCCGACGCCGACGTGAATCACCTGCACGCCCTGCTCGGCACGCTGGCCGCCAACGCCGGCGGTCCCTTGCCATGATCATGGGTCAAAACCGCTAGCCCACTAACGGATGTGACCCATGAAACGATCGGCGGCCGGAGAAAAGGGCGCCGAGCGCGGGCTGGCGTTCAGTGGCGCGGGCGCGCGGGGGAAGCGGAGTAGGCGGGCGAGCGCGGGACCGGCGCGGCCGGGCGGGAGGTCAGCAGCGGCAAGTCGCGGCGGCCGATCACCGTCGACAGCACGATCGCGCTGATTGACCGGGCCACCGAGGGGGAGGAGTCGATCCGCAGCAGCGTCTGCTGCAGGTCCGCGTGGCTCATCGCCGCGACCATGCACACCACGTCGGCGGCGCCGGTGATCGCGTGCGCCTCAAGGACGCCGGGGATGGCGGCCAGGTCGGCCGCGACCCGGTCCAGCGCCCCCTGCGCGATCTCCAGCGTGACGAACGCGCGCACGCCGTACCCGGCCGCGGCGACGTCCAGGTCCGGACCGTACCCGGTGATCACCCCGGACTTCTCCATCCGGTCCAGTCGCGCCTGAACCGTGGCCCGGGCGACGCCGGTGACCCGCGACAGCTGGAGCGCGCCCGCCCGCGGGTGCTCGCGCAGCGCCGTGAGCAGCGCCAGGTCAAGGGAGTCGAGCTCTGTCATGATGCCTCCAGCCGCCCTGCTTCCGACCCGCGATCCCTGCGGACGCTCAGCGTGACTTTAGCTAGGCAATCTGCATAGCTAAACAGCGTCTATGCTCAGCATAATGTCATGCCTGGCTAGGCGATTCGAGTGAGGTTGCCACGCGGAGCGCCGGAGGCGTTGAGTAGGGGAATGACTGTCAGTGGTTTGACTCTTAGCCCCGACGAGCTGACCGGGATCGTCGAGCATGACTCGCGCCGGGACCCGTTCCCGGTGACCGGGTGGGACGCCATCGTGTGGGTGTCGGGCAACGCGACGCAGTCCGCCCAGTGGTTCCAGCTCGTGTTCGGGATGACGCTGGAGGCCTACTCGGGGCCGGCGACGGGCAACCGCGACCATCACGCATACGTGCTGCGCGCCGGCGCGGTGCGGTTCGTGGTCAAGGGCGCCGCTGACCCGCTGAGCCCGCTGGCCGACCATCACCGGCGCCATGGCGACGGCGTCGCCGACGTCGCGCTGGAGGTGCCCGACGTCGACAAGTGCGTCGCGCACGCTCGCGCGGCGGGCGCGCGGATCGTGGACGAGCCGCACGATGAGTCCGACCCCGACGGGACGGTGCGGCTGGCCGTCATCGCCGCCTATGGCGACATCGTGCACACGCTGGTCGACCGGTCCCGGTACCGGGGCGCCTACCTGCCCGGGTACGCGCGGCGGACGTCGCCCGGAATGCTCTCTCCCGGCGAGACCAACGGAGCATTCACCCGTCCCCCCCGAGGCGAGCCGGTGTTCGTGGCGCTTGACCACGTGGTCGGCAACGTCGAGCTTGGCGCGATGGACCAGTGGGTCGGCTTCTACCGCCGGGTCATGGGCTTCACCAACATGGCCGAGTTCATCGGGGACGACATCGCCACCAAGTACTCCGCGCTGATGAGCAAGGTCGTCGCCAGCGGCGACCACAGGGTGAAGTTCCCGCTCAACGAGCCGGCCAGCGGGCAGCGCCGGTCACAGATCGATGAGTTCCTGGAGTTCTACCGCGGGCCGGGCGTGCAGCACCTGGCGCTGGCCACGCCGGACATCTGCGCGGCGGTCGACACGCTGCGCGGGCGCGGCGTGGAGTTCCTGGCCACCCCTGACTCCTATTACACCGACCCGGTGCTGCGCTCTCGCATCGGCGCCGTCCGGGTCCCGGTGGAGGAGCTGGCGTCGCGGGGCATCCTGGTGGACCGGGACGAGGACGGGTACCTGCTGCAGATCTTCACTAAGCCGGTCGGTGACCGGCCGACGGTGTTCTTCGAGCTGATCGAGCGCCATGGTTCGCTGGGCTTCGGCAAGGGAAACTTCAAGGCGCTGTTCGAGGCGATTGAGCGGGAGCAGGAGCGCAGGGGGAATTTGTAGCGCCGAGGGCGCATCAGGGGTCTGGGGGTTGCCCCCCAGGAAAGCAGAGCAAGGCGCTGTTCGAGGCGATTGAGCGGGAGCAAGGAAGCCGCGGCCCTGTAGGCCCCGCGTGGCCGGCTCCCGGCTACGGGAGGCGGCGGCCCCGGTCCTGGGCCGGCCGCGCGCGCGGAATCCGGTCCCGCAGCCACAAGGTGAGCTGGACCCGCGAAGATATGCCGAGCTTGGCGAAGATGTGGTCGACGTGCGCGTCGACCGTGCGCTTGGAGACGGCCGTGCACCGGGCGATCTCCTTGTTCGTCAGGCCGTTGGCGACCAGCTGGGCGATCTGGACCTCCCGGCCGGTGAGCGGGCCGGTCGCCGGGAGGGCGGCGCTGGACGCCGCCGCCGCGCTCCGCCGCCGGGCGCCGGGCGAGGCAGCGGGCGAGGCAGCCGGCGGGACGGCAGGTGCGGGGGGTGCTTCAGCTGGCGGGACGGAGGCGGCGGGGGAGGCGCAGGACGCGCCCGATGGTGGTGCGGTGGCGCTGCCCGGCATCAGCTCGGGGCGGGGCTGGCTGGCGGAGCCGAGCGCGAGCGCGATGACCTCATCCAGCGGCTGCCCCGCGCCGGCCTCCCGCAGCTGCGCGTACCTGGCCTCGCCGAGGCTGTCGATCGCGGCCTGGGCGGTCCTGCGATGCAGCTCCTCCAGCAGGGGGACGCCCGTGTAGTGGTAGCCGGCGTGCTCCCAGAGCGTGGGAGCGGCGCCCAGCAGCACCGCGGCCCGCTCGTAGCGGCCCTGGACACCGGCCAGGAACCCGAGCACCCGAAGGCCATGGGCGATGCCCACGGCGTCGCCGAGCTGGAACTTCATCGCCAGGGCCTTGCTCGCGGACTCGGTCGCGGCCTCATAGTCGCCCATGCGGAACCTGGCCACGGCCAGTTGCCCGAGCAGGTAGCTGGTCGCCCACAGCTCGTCGGCGGGCAAGCGGCGCAGCCCCCGGGTGGCTATGTCAATGCAGGCCTGAGGGTCGGTGGCCAGGTACGCCAGGCTCGACTGGATGTCCACCTGAGCCAGTCCAAGCAGGTCTGCGGCCTGCTCAATGACCGGGATCGCGAGGCTCGCGGTAACGGTGGAGGCGGCGAGGTCCCCCGTCCAGCACTGGACCCGGTGCAGCGCGACGTAGCCGCGCGCGCGGGCAGCGAGGTCCCCGGCCTGGGTGGCCAGCGCGATGCTGGCCTCCGCGTCGGCCCGGGCGGCCGGCAGGTCACCCGCCATGGCCGTCAGGAACGCCCGCGCGGCCAGCGCCCGGGCCCGCTGGGCGCCCGGCCCGGGGTAGCGGTCCACGATCCGGTTCAGCCAGGCCCGGCCCTCCCGGAGCTGCCCGCTGATCACCCAGTACATGAACAGCGCGCAGCCGAGCCGGGCGGCTGACTGGTCGGCGGCCGGGAGCGTCAGCGAATGCTCTAGGGCGGCGTGAAGGTTGGCGTGCTCGCGGCGCAGCGACTGGTACTGGCGCAGCTGGTCATCCATGAGGTGGCTGGCGAACTGCTCAGCGGCCCGTGTCCAGTGGCGGAGGTAACGCGCCCGGACGGCGGCCCCGCCGTCCGCCGTGCCGGCGAGGAGGTCGGCGCCGGCCTGGCGCAGCGCGCCGGCGAGCCGGTACCGGCTGGGCCCGGCCGGCGCCTCGCGCAGCAGCACCGACTTGTCGATCAGCCCGACGACGGCCTGCGTGACCTGGTCGGCCGGCAGCCCCTCATCCGCGCACACGGCCTCGGCGGCCGCCAGGTCGAAGCCCCCGGCGAAGACCGACAGTCGCGCCCAGGTCGTGCGCTCCGCCCGGCTGCACAGGTCCAGGCTCCACTCGATCGATCGCGGCAGGCTCTGGTGGCGTGTCACCACAGTGCGCCTGACCCCCGTCAGCACGCGGGACTGGCCGTCGTGCGCGCGGGCCATCCGGCTCATCTCCGGCAGCGGGAGGGCGCGCAGCCGCAGCGCGGCCAGCTCGATCGCCAGCGGGATGCCGTCTAGCCGCTGGCACAGCGCGATCACGTCCGGGATCAGCTCATCGGTCATCGTGAAGTCGGCGACGACGCTCGCGGCCCGCTGGCTGAAGAGCTCGACCGCGCTGCCAGCGGTTTCCCGGGCGCCGCGATCGGGGACCGGGAGCGGCGGCAGCGGCAGGATGTGCTCGCCGGGCACGTCCAGCGGCTGCCGGCTGGTGGCTAGCACCGTCACGCCCGCGGTGCCGCGCAGCAGGGTCGCGGTGAGCTGGGCGCAGGCGTCGATAAGGTGCTCGCACGTGTCCAGGACGAGCAGTAGCCTGCGGTCACGCAGGCGCGCGAGGACGGTGGCGAGGTCGCCGCCCGCGTCGGTGCCGCCCGCGTCAAGGTCCAGGGCTTCGGCGACGGCGACGGCCAGCGACGGCGCGGTGGTTACCGTGGCCAGGTCGGCGAAGTACGTCCCGCCGGGGTACCAGCGCCCGGCTCGCGCGGCCGCGCGCAGCGCCAGCCGCGTCTTGCCGACCCCGCCAAGGCCGGTGACGGTGACCAGCCGGGGACGATCGTGGCCGGCCCGGTCCTTGCCGGTCGCGGGAAAGGAGTTGCCGTGCAGTAGCTCGGCGAGCTGAGCGAGCTCGCCTTCCCGGCCGACGAAGCCCGTTACCTCCGCGGGCAGCAGGCCGCGGCGTCGCTTCGCCTGGACGAGGGTCATGGGATCCTCACGTCGTCGGGGACTCACGTCAGGTTACTACGGCGCCTGCCCGCCGTCAGCTAGGCACCGTTTGCCGGGGCTGCCTGCCCAGTCGCCGGGACCTGGTCGGCGTGCTGATCGCGCAGCCACACGGTGAGCTGGACGCGCGAGGATATGCCGAGCTTGGCGAAGATGTGCTCGACGTGCGCGTCAACCGTCCGCTTGGAGATGAACAGCCTGCTGCCGATCTCCCGGTTCGACATCCCGTTGGCGACGAGGGCGGCGATCTCCCGTTCCCGGTTCGTCAGCCCGCCGCCCTCGGGCAACGCCCCGGGGCTCGCGTCCGCGCCGGCGTCCTGCCCGCGCGGGGCGTCTGCGTTGGCGATCGCGTTCTCGACGACCACGTCCAGCGGCCGCTGCGCTCCCGCGGCGGCTAGCGCCGCGTAGCGCCGGTCACCCAGCGCGCGACGGGCCGCCCGTTCAGCCTCCTGGTGGAATCCCTCCAGGACGCTGGTGTTGCTGAGCCTGTTCCCGGCCCGCGCCCACAGCGGCTCGGCCGCGCCGAGCAGCCACGCTGCCCGCTCATGCCTGCCGTCGGCGGCGGCGAGCCAGCCGAACAGCTCCAGCGCGTACGCGATGCCGATCACGTCGCCGAGCGCGTGCTTGGCGCGCAGGGCGTTGCCGGCCGACTCGGCGCACTCGGCCTGCTTGCCACGCTGCTGGAACAACGCGAGGCCCGCGATGAGGTGCAGGTAGCTGGAAAGCCACTGCTCGGTACTGCGCTCGCCGAGCATCCGCAGCCCGTCGGCGGACCGCTTGAGCGCGCGGTCGAGCTCGCCGGCCAGCAAGTCCATGTGGGCAAGCTGCGGCTGGATGGCGGTCAGCACGATCCGGCAGCCCAGCTCTTCCAGCCTGCGTACCGCCTCCTCGCCCGCCGCCAGTGCCGCGGCGTGCTGACCGTCGAGCGCGAGCGCGAAGTTCAGGTACATGTAGCCGCAGGCGACGGTGAGGTCATCGCCTTGCTCGCTGGCGAGCCGAAGGCTCTCCCTGATGTCGGCCAGCGCGGACGCGGTCCTTCCCTCGAACGTGGCCAGCCTTCCGCGGATGGCCAGCGCCCACGCACGGTAAGGGGATGCGCCGCCGTGGGCGGCGACCTTGCCCAGCCAGTAGCTGCCCTCCCGCAGCCGCCCCGAGATCTGCCAGTAGGTATGCAGCCCCGTCGCGAGCTCGGCGGCGTCCGCGGCATCCCGCCGTCGGTGGCCTGGCCGCCCTCCGAGCGCGGTCTCCAGCGCCGCCCGGATGTTGGGGTACTCGGCATCCAGCTCGCGGAACCTGGCCATCTGGTCGTCATCCAGGAAGTGCTTGTCAAAACGGCGGGCCATCCGCAGGTAACGGGCGATGAGCCTGCCACGGACCGCGGCCTCCTCGCCCGTGCCCTCCAGCAACTCAGCGCCGAACTCACGCAGGGTGTCGAGCATCCGGTACCGGCTGCCGTCGCGGTCATCGCGCAGCACTACCGACTTGTCAACGAGCCCCACGAGGGCATCCAGGGTCTGCTCGCGCGGTATGGCCGGGTCCGGGCACACCGCGCAGACCGCGGCGAGGTCGAAGGCGCCGGCGAAGACCGACAGCCGGGCCCAGAGATCTTGCTCCGCGGGGGAGCACCGGTCGTAGCTCCACTGGGTCGCGGTGCGCAGCGTCTGGTGGCGCGGCACGCCACCGCGCCGGCCGCTGGTCAGGATCTGGAACCGGTTATCAAGCCGGCGGGTCAGCTCGGGCAGCGGCAGCGCGCGCAGGCGAACGGCGGCCAGCTCGATCGCCAGCGGGACGCCGTCCAGCCGCTGGCACAAGCGGATCACGTCGGCCCGGTTGGCGGCGGTGACCCGGAAGCCGGGCACGGCGGCCGCCGCGCGCTCCGCGAACAGCTCGATCGCATCCCCGCTCGGGCCGGGCAGAGCGGTCGCCTCGCCGCTGTCCGGCACGGGGAGCGGGGCGACCAGGTAAGACTGCTCTCCGTCGACGTCCAGCGGCTGGCGGCTCGTGGCCAGCACGGTCACCCCGGGCGCCTCGCTCATCACCCGCTCGGCGAACGCCGCGCAGGCGTCGATGAGGTGCTCGCACGTTTCCAGGATCAGCAGCAGGCGCCGGTCGCGCAGGTACCCGAAGACCGCCTCCGCGTGAGGACCGCCCTCCTCCTCGGGCAGCCTGAGGGCGCCCGCCACGGCGCCTGGCAGCAGCGCCGGGTTATCAAGCACGGATAGCTCCACCAGGCACGTGCCGTCGCTGAAGGCGCCCGCGACCTGGCGTGCCGCGCGAAGCGCGACCCGGGTCTTGCCCACTCCGCCCGGGCCGACGACCGTGACCAGCCGGGAGCTGTCCAGCAGCGCCACCACGGCGGCGAGCTCAGCCTTGCGGCCGATGAAGCCCGTCACCTCGGCGGGCAGCCGACTACGCTGTCGCTGGCCGCTGAGGTCCCGCAGAGGGGCGGCGGGTGCCATAGTTACCTCGCGTGGCTTGGGGGTTCCGCAACGATACCATTTTGCCCCCTCCGGGTCCCGGAGACGAGTCCCGGACTCGGGGGCCCCGGGCCGGCCGCCTCAGGCTTCCGGCAGCTCGGTCATGAGGTCGCCGGAGGTCTCCATGCCCGCCCGCCAGACCGACCGGGACACGATCTTGGTCAGGTCGGCGCGCCGCATGTAACGGGTCGCGATGTCGGTGCACTCGGCGAGCAGGCCCTGCGAGAGCGTGGTGGGGTCGAGGCCAAGCGCGAGGAACTGATCGTTCCGGACGATGAGCTCGTTCTCCTCCGCCTCCCGGCGCGGGTTCGGCAGGTAGGCGACGTCCGCGCCGGTGGTGTCGGAGATCAGCTTGGCGAGGTCGATCACCCGGTGGGTCTCGGTCATCTGGTTGAGCACCATCGGCTTGTCGCCCGCCGCGGGCGGGTTCTTCAGCGCGATCTCCACGCACCGCACGGTGTCCTTGATGTGGATGAACGCGCGGGTCTGGCCGCCGGTGCCGTGCACCGTCAGCGGGTGGCCGATGGCGGCCTGCATGAGGAACCGGTTCAAGACGGTCCCGTAGTCACCGTCGTAGTCGAACCGGTTGATGAGCCGCTCATCACGCGCGGTCTGGTCGGTCTGGGTGCCCCACACGATGCCCTGGTGCAGGTCGGTGATCCGCAGCCCGTCGTTCTTGGCGTAGAACGCGAACAGCAGCTGGTCCAGGGTCTTCGTCATGTGGTACACCGAGCCGGGGTTGGCCGGGTGCAGGATCTCGCGCTCCAGGTCGCCGTCCGGCGTGGGCACCTTCACGGTCAGGTAGCCCTCCGGGATCGGCGCCGACCCCGACCATCCGTACCCGTAGACGCCCATGGTGCCCAGGTGCGCGATCGCCGCGTCAACCCGGGTCTCGACCAGCGCGGTGAGCAGGTTGTGCGTGGCCCGGACGTTGTTGTCCACCGTGTAGCGCTTGGTCGCCGCCGAGCGCATGGAATACGGCGCGGCCCGCTGCTCGGCGAAGTGCACGATCGCGTCCGGGCGCAGTTCCAGCAGCAGCGCGACGAGCCGATCGTACTCGGTGGCCAGGTCGAGGTTGACGAACCCGATCGTCCGCCCGCTGACCTCACGCCAGGTGTGGAGCCGCTCGCCAATCGTCCGGATCGGGGTGAGCGACTCGACCTCAAGCTCGATGTCGATCTTCCGCCGGCTGAGGTTATCGCAGATCGTGACATCATGACCACGGTCGGACAGGTACAGTGACGTGGGCCACCCGCAGAAACCATCACCGCCGAGCACGAGTACGCGCATTTTCGTGGACTCCAGTCACGTAGTTGTAACCAACGTGGCGCGACTCTACCGGTTCTTAGGAGATCGTCGCCATCACATCCGCACCTTATAGGCACTCGGACAGGAGTCTAAGTCTGAGATACCTGCAACCCCGCTGTCAGATTCCTTGGCGTGCCCTGGGAGTCAGGACCTCGCCGACCGCCTCCACGAGCAGCGTCATCTCGTAGGCGACGAGGTCGGTGTCGCACTCAGGCGCGGCGAGGATGGCCAGGCTGGATCCGTCGCTGATCGCCTTGACCAGCAGCAGCCCCCCGTCCATCTCCACCAGCGCCTGGATGGCGTCGCCGCCCTCGAAGATCCGCGACGCGCCCTGCATCAAGCTGGTCAGCCCCGCGGTGATGGCCGCGAGTTGCCCGGCGTGCGAGGCCGGGATGCCATCCGACAGCGCCAGTGGCACCCCGTCCGCGGAGATCACTACCGCGTGCGCCACGTCGGCGACGCGCGTGGTGAAGTCGGTGACGAGCCAGTCCAGGTCTTGCCGGTCTGCGTAGTTCAACGCCCTGATCCCTCTCCATCGCGCGGCAGGCGTGCCTCGGCGCGGCGGGATCCGTGCTGGAATCCGCGCAGCCTGGTACGCGCAGTATCGGCCGACCGGCCATGCGGCCCCGGCCCGGCCAGCAGTCGCGGCCCGGTCGCGGTTGCCGTGTCGGCTTCCGCATCATATGCCTCATATGTCTCGTACGCCGCTCGGCCGCCTCCGCGGCCACCACCGCCATGGCCGCCACCGTTCGGCAAGCGGTTGGCCTGCGGGACCCGTACCGGAAGCCCCGCGGTGGTCGTCCCGCCGCCAAGGACGGGATCCGGCGCCTGCTGGAAGGGCTGCCACTCACCCTGCTGCGTATCCCTCGGCTGCCATCCGCCTGACTGCCCGCCGGGCTGCCGCCCCGCCAGCGGCAGTGCCCCGTACGACTGCGCCCCGTACGACTGCGCTCCCTCGGGCTGGCGGGGCAACGGGCCGGACGCCCGTGGCTGCCCGCCGGAGTTCTGGCCCGAGGCGGCCGACGGCTGCCGTGGCCGGAACCAGTTGGATGTCATCTGAGCGGAACTCCCGTTTCGCTCGCTGCCGCTGGGCGTCCGCGCCGCGCCGTTGGTCATCGCGGCCTCTGGTGCCCCCGCGTACCCCGCTCCGACTTGCCTGGCGCGGGGCTGCCCGGCCCCGACCGGCCGCATCTCGGCCGACGCCGCTATGCGCGCCGTGGCGGCCACGGTCTCCAGCGGCTGCTGCTGCCCTCGCCCGGCGATCCGCCGGTACCGCTCTCCGTACCCGGTGGTCGTCGCCGCGGCGACGCTCTCCGGCAGCCACACCATGGCGGTCAGCCCGCGCGGAGACGACGGGCGCAGGCGGACCCGTACCCCGTGCCGCGCGGCCAGGTGCGATACGGCGAACAGTCCCATGTGCCGCGACACCGACACGTCGACGACGGGGGGGTTCTCCAGTCGCCAGTTGAGCTGCTCCAGCCGCGCCTCGGTGATGCCGACGCCCGAGTCGGTGACCTCGATGAGGATCCCGCCGGTGACCACTTCCTGTCCCGTCACGTGCACCTCGGTGCTGCGCGGGGAGAACAGCGTGGCGTTCTCGATGATCTCGGCCAGCAGGTGGACCACGTCGGTGGCCGCTGCCCCGGACACCTCGATCCCCGACTGCACGCTGAGCACCACGCGGCCGTACTGCTCGATCTCCGAGGAGGCCGCCCGGACGACGTCGCTGAGGAGCACTGGCTCGGTGCGCTTGCGCGCCCCCTCGTGACCGGCGAGGACGAGCAGGTTCTCGGAGTTGCGGCGCATCCGGGTGACCAGGTGGTCCATGGAGAACAGGTTGGACAGCCGCTCGGGGTCGTCCTCGTTGAGCTCTAGCGCGTCGATCATCCGAGACAGCCGCTCGATCAGCGACTGGCTGCGCCGGGACAGGCTCACGAACATGGCGTTCAGGCTGGCCCGCAGCACGGCCTCGTTGCCGGCCAGCCGCACCGCTTCCTGGTGGACCAGGTCGAACGCGCGGGCCACCTGGCCGACCTCGTCGCTGGACATCACGTTGATCGGCTCGACTTCCAGGCTCTCGGTCGGGTCGGCCTTCTCGCTCAGCTCGCGGACCCGCTCGGGCAGGGTCACCGAGGCGACGTCGAGGGCGCCGATCCGCAGCCGCCGCAGCGGCAGCACCACCGAGCGCGCTACCAGCAGGGCCGCGAGCAGCACCAGCAGCAGGGTGCCGGCGGTCAGCAGCCCGGTGATCCACGCCGTCCGCTCGGCGGCCTGCTGGTCGGCCACGCTCCGGTCGACGATCCCCTGGGCCAGGTGCGATTCGACCGCTCCCAGTTGCGAGATCGCGAGGTTCGCGAAGTTGCTCCACTGCGTGGGCGCGTCGGCGTACCCAAACTGGTGGCCAAGGTCGAGGTTCTGCTTCCCGGTGACGTAGTCCTCCATCGTGTGCACGGTGGCATTGGGCTGCAGGAAGGCGGTGCTCTGAAGCTCATTTTGCTGGCCGGGCGTCGCCGATCCCTGGAACGACCCCAGGAAGCCGGCCTCCTGCGTCACCGAGGTGGACAGCGCCTGGAAGGCCGGCCCCATGGCCTGCAGCGCCGCCGCGTTCATCTTGCCGCCGGGGCCCTCATACGCGCCCGGGTGCAGGGCGTAACTGGTGAGCGCCGCCCACAGGATCGCGCGCTGCTGCGACGCCTGGTCCTTGGCCCGGGAGAGCGCTCCCATCGACCGGACGTCCGTGGTGAGCACCGTGTCCGGGGAGTTCTGCCCGATCACGTCGTTGACCTGGAACAGCAGATTGATCACCAGCGAGTAGTCGCCGATCGGGAGGAGCTGGGCTCCGGCCGGGGCCGCGGTTCCCGTTGACCCCGCTGTGCTCCGGGTTGCCGCGAGGGTGGCGATGACCTGCTGCTCAGCCGTGGCGACGGCGGTCTGGGTGGCCGCCGGGTAGGAGCCGTCAATGCCCGCGGCGAGCGCCGTGAACTGGCCCGCCGCCACGCCGGTGACCCCCCGGGAGCCGTCGCCGGCCGACCCGTACCACTGGGCCAGGTCCGCTGGCAGGGTTACGCCGCTGCCGTCGTGCTTGGCGAGGGCCATGGCCGTCTGGGCCCGCTCGTTCTCCAGGGCCTGCGCCAGCGCGATTGACTGCTGCCCGAGTCGCGCGAGCTTCGTGGTCTGCGCGAACCGGTGGGCCTGGTTCACCGCGGAAGCCACTTGCAGCCCGCCGAAGATCAGCCCCATGAGGACCGCCAGCACGATGACGGCGAACAATCGCCAGGCCACCGGCCAGTTCGCTAGGGCGATCGGCCTCGGTGCGCCGCGTGGCCAGTTGCCATTATGCGGCGCCGCGTGCGCGCCCGACGCGGTAATCGGGCGTCTCCTAGCCGTCTTGCCGGAGTTGCCCGGCCTGCCGTTACCAGCCTCCGGCAGCCTGGCCGCCGCCGGTTGTCCTTGGTGCCCCATCGCTTGGTCCTGCGGAGTTATGCGTTCCATGAGAACGCTGGCCATCGATGACGTGAAAGTGTGACTTATGCGTCACTCTAGACCGGATGCACGTGCGGGACGGGCTGAATCATGATCTATCAATTAATTTAGGACTGTTTCCTGTATAACGCCACAGAACCGGCACCCCACCTGCGCAAGCGCGACGACAACGAAAGTATCGCCGCCCGCTCCTCGTGCAATCCCATGGGGCGCAAGCGCTACCGGGAGATGCCTCGAATGCTGATTCGCTCCCTGGTCGCAACATGCGAAATAGTGAGCGTAAAAGCCTATAGCATAGACATTTGCAAATTTAAAAGAAAGGGCTTCGGCCGTAACGCTCCGTGTCAACTCGCCGGTGCAGCCCCCCTCGCGGCGGTCTGGCGAGCGGCCGTCAACGGGTCCGCGCGGGCGTGAAACTCGCATGAGATTCCCAGCGATCACGGCTATGGTGCGCAGATGTGGCGGTGACCAGGTGGGCGTTGAGTGCGGCCGGACAGCAGCGGCTCAGCGGCTGGCAGGCGTGGCGGCTGCTGTGGTCAGCGAGTCCCCTGGTCTCGGCCGGGGTCATCGGCTGGGTCATCGCCACCGCCGTCCTCCCGCCGCTGATCGTGGCGGCGCTGGGGTTCGTGGTCGGCGCCATCCCGGACGCCGTGGCGCACGGGATGGGCTCAGCGGCGGGGCGGCACCTGATCGTGACGCTCGTCATCGCCGCCCTCATCTACGCCGCCTCCCTGGTCGCCGACCCGGTCGGCGGCGCGCTGGGCACCGCCGCCCGCCAGCGCGTCACCAGCCGGCTGCAGGCCAGGCTGCTGCGCGCGGTCAGCGCCCCCGCCGGGATCGTCCACCTGGAGGACGAGGAGACGCTCAACCGGTTGGCCCGCGCCGAGGGCTCGCTCACCGGCTTCTTCCCCGGCGACGCGCCCGTCACCTGGGCGGGGCTGCTGGCTACCCGGGTATCCGGCGTCATCGGCTGTGTCGTCATCGCCGGGTACGTCTGGTGGCTCGGCCTGCTCCTACTCGTCATGTGGGTGGTCGTGCGCCGCGTCATGCTCGCCTCGGTGATCCGGCAGGCCATCGACCTGCGTGGGCAGACCACGACCATGCGCCGCGCCTGGTACTTCACCGGCGTCGGGTCGAAGGCGCGGGACGCCAAGGAGATCCGGGTGTTCGGCCTGGCGCGCTTCTTCGCCGGCACGTACCGCGAGGAGTTCGTCGCCGCGATCCGCGCGGGCCACACCGGCCTGCGGAGCCTGCACCAGCGGGCGGCCATCTGCTTCACGGTCGTGCTCGCCGGGTACTCGCTCGCGCTGTTCGCCATCACCGACGCCGCGCGCGTGCACGAGATAGGGCTGCGGTCGCTGGCGATCTTGCTCCCGATGCTGTCGGTCTCCATGTCAGCGGGCAACGTCTCCTTCGACGACATCACGCTCACCTGGGCCCTGGCCGGGCTGCCGGACGTCGAGCAACTCGAGGCCGACCTGGCGGGCCCCGGCCCGGCCGCCCCCGGCCAGGCGACCTCCGGCCCGCCCGCTCCCGCCCGGCCGGCCCCGGGCCGGACGATTCTTGACCAGGCACCGCCGCGGGAGGCTCCCCCCGGCGGCCGCGCCCCCGACGAGGAACCGCCCCAGCCCGGGATCCGCTTCGAGGCGGTCGCGTTCCGCTACCCGGAGACCAGCAAGGACGTCCTGGCGGGGATCGACCTGGAACTGCGCGCGGGTACCTCCACGGCCCTGGTCGGCGTGAACGGCGCGGGGAAGTCCACGCTGGTCAGCCTGCTCGCGCGGCTGCGCGACCCGACTGGCGGGCAGATCCTCGCCGACGGGGCCGACATCCGCGCCCTCGACCCGGGGCGCTGGCAGCGGACGATCGCGCTGATGCCCCAGTCCCCGGTGCGGTACCCGGTGACCGCGTACGACAACGTGGCATTCGGGGCGCTGGAACACCGCGACGACGCCGACGGCGTGGAGCGGGCCGCGGCCCAGGCCGGGTTCGCGGCGGTCGTGGCCGACCTGCCGAACGGGTGGGATACGGTCCTGGCCCGCGAGCTCCCCGGCGGCGTGGAGCTGTCCGGGGGCCAGTGGCAGCGGCTGGCCCTGGCCCGCGCGCTGTTCGCCACCACCCACGGGGCGCGGGTCCTGGTCCTCGATGAGCCGACCGCCGCGCTGGACGTGCGCATGGAAGCCCGGTTCTACGCGCGGTTCCACGACATCACCGCGGGCCTGACCACGCTGGTCATCTCGCACCGCTTCGCCACCGTGCGCCGGGCGCAGCAGATCTGCGTGCTCGACGGGGGCCTCATCACCGAGCGCGGCGGCCACGACGAGCTCCTCGCGCTCGGCGGGACCTACGCGAAGATGTACCGGGTGCAGGCGGCGAGGTTCGGGTCATGACCGAGTTCCCGTCCCGGCCGCGCCGCAAGCTGGCCCGGAAGCTGAGCGTGGTGCCGGGCGGCCAGCCGGGACGCAGGTACGCCCGGCTGGCCGCCATCTTCTTCTTCGACGGGTTCCGCGCCGCGCCCGGCTGGATGACCCTCGTCACCGTGATGCTGGTCCTGGGCAGCGTGGCCGGCACCTGCTACCCGCTCGGCTACAAGCTGCTGGTCGACGGGGCGCTGCGCGGATCCCTGGCCGGGATGACCGCGGGAGTCGCCGTCGTCGCCGGACTGCTCGCGCTGGCCTGGGTGCTGATGGCGATCGGCGGAACCGAGGCGATGGCGCTGTCGGACCGGATCGCCACCTACCGCACCGCGCAGCTCATCGAGCTCATCAGCGGCGTGCCCGGGCTGGAGCACCTGGAGCGGCCCGACTACCTCGCCGAGGTCGAGCAGCTCAACGCCGCGCGCCGCCAGCTGGCGGGCGCTCCCCGGCAGATCCTCACGAACGTCTCGGCGGTCGCCCGCATCATCGCCCTGCTCGTGCTGCTCGGATCGGTCTCGCCGTGGCTGCTGCTGCTCCCGGTGGCCGCGATCCCGCCGCTGGCATGCGATCGCGCCGCCAAGCGGATCACCAAGCGCTCGGAGAACGCGATGGCCGATGACCGGCGGCTGGCCGGGATGCTGTTCGAGCTGGCCGCGGACGCCAGCTCGGCCGGCGAGCTGCGATCCTACGGACTGTCGCCGCACATCGCCGCCAGGCACGCCTCACTGGGGGCCTCGCTGGCCCGGCGCGCCCGGGCCGAGGCGCTGCGCGTGCTGGCCGTGCAGTCCGTGGGGTGGCTGGCTTACGCCGCCGGGCTGATGGCCGCGATCGGGTTCACCGTCGTGCGCGCCTCGGCCGGGGCGCTGTCGCTGGGCACCGTGCTGATGACCGTGTCGCTGATCCGCAGGTCGCGGACGCAGCTGTCGTCGGCGGCGGCCGGGTCGGGCGCGCTGGTCGCCACGCTCGCCACCGCCGACCGCCTGCTGTGGCTGGAGGACCACCACGCCGCCGCGCTCGCGGCGGCCGGGACCTTGCCCGCGCCGGGCCAGATCGCGCACGGGATCGCCCTGCGCGATGTCTCATTCACCTATCCGGGGACCGACCGGCCCGTCTTGCGGGGGCTGTCGCTCGAGCTCCCGGCCGGGTCGACGGTGGCCGTGGTGGGGGAGAACGGCTCGGGGACGACGACCCTGGTCAAGTTGCTGCTCGGGATGTACGCCCCCGCCGCCGGAACGATCCTGGTCGATGACCTGCCGCTGGCGTCGTTGTCGCCGTCGTCGTGGCGGTCCCGGTGCAGCGCGGCGTTCCAGGACTTCTCCCGGTTCTGCCTGCCCGCCGTGTCCTCGGTCGGGGTGGGCGCGGTGGAAACGCACGCCAGCGAGCCGCTGGCGCTGGCCGCCCTGGACCGGGCCGGCGCCGCCGACCTGGCCGAGCAGTTGCCGTCCGGCCTGGCGACGTACGTGGGCGGCCCGTACACCGGAGGGCAGAACCTGTCGGGCGGCCAGTGGCAGAAGCTCGCGCTTGGCCGCGCCATGCGCCGCGAGGGCCCGCTGCTCGTCGTGCTCGACGAGCCGACCGCGTCGCTGGACGCGCACGCCGAGCATGAGCTCTTCACCCGGTACGCCAGCGCCGCGCGAACGCTAGCGGCCGAATCCGGCACGATCACCTTGCTGGTCTCGCACCGCTTCTCCACGGTCCGGATGGCCGACCTGATCGTCTTCCTGGCCGAGGGCGCCGTCGTCGAGGCAGGCAGCCACGAGGCCCTGATGGCGGCGGGCGGCAAGTACGCCGAGCTCTTCACCCTGCAAGCCGAGGGCTACCGGTAGCGCCGCCCGGCGTCGGCCCGGTCGCCGCCGTCAGCCTGTCGCGCAGTGCCCCTGAGTCAGCGGGCCCCTGAGTCAGCGATTGGCTATTCGCCAGACGAGCCGCTGGCCCGACCAGTCCTCGTCGATGGCCGCCACCTTCACGTCAACGAGGCCAAGGTCCAGGGCGTGGGCGCGCACCACGTTGTCAGTGATGTCGCTGTCGTGCCCGCCCGCGCGGCGCGGCCACGCCGCCCAGATTGCGCCGTTCGGCCGGATCCGCTCCGCCAGCCCGGGCAGCCGGTCCGCTATCTGCGCCGCCGCCGCGAAGAACGCCACGATCACGTCGGCGGCCCCGTCCGGGTCAGCGGGCAGCAAGCCGCCCGGCGGGTCCTGCAGCCGCCACCCGGCCGGGGGTGCGTCGAGCGCCACCCGCATCCCTGGCTTGATCCCCAGCTTGCGCGCCTGCGGCGTCCCCGAATACCCGGCAGCCATGGGCCTAGCCGGCCTGGAGGAGGTTCCACAGGTAGGACAGGCCGGTGTCGTTGTCGGACGCCGTGACGCCGACGGTCAGCATTGCCTTGCCATCCGGGCTGATGGCGTACCCCCACTGATGGACGCCCGCGGGGAACGTGATGGTGAGGAGGTGGGCGCGCGTGGCGGCGTTCCACAGCTCCATCGTGGCCGGCGCCTTGCCCTGGGTGGCGAGGACCTTGCCATCCGGGCTGTACAGCCACCCGGTCTGCGCGGCCCAGTGGCCGTCGTGCGGCGTGACGTTGGCGCCCGTGGCGACGTCCCACAAGGCCATCGGCCTGCCGCCGCCGTAGATGAGCACCTGCTTGCCGTCCGGGCTCAGCCCCGGGAACGTCGGGGCGTTCCCGGTGGCGGGCGCCTTGTAGGTGAAGTTGAACGTGGTCTTCACCTGCTGCGAGGCGACATCCCAGATGTAGGTCTTGCCGCTGGCGTCGCTGATCCCGGCCACGCTCCCGTCGCTGGCGATGTCATCACCGATGATCTTGGCGGAGCTTGGCTGCGTCAGGGTCGCGACCTTCTTGTCGCCGGTGACGTCCCACACGTCAACGGCACCGCCCCCAGCCGCCTCGACCAGCAGCCTGCTGCCATCGCCGCTGAGCGTGGTCGTCCCGTAGACGGCACCCCAGGTCTTCTCCGGGGAATTGACGGCGAAGATGGTCGTCCGCTTGGCGGTCGCCAGGTCCCACCGGTACACCTGCACCGACGTGGCATCGGGATAGGACCGGATGGCCATCTCGGTCACGGTCTTGTTGTCCGCGCTGATCACCGGGGTGCTCGCCGACACGTAGTCGCCCGGCATGGCGAGGGTGGTCAGGCGCTTGCGGCTGGCGGTGTCCCAGACGTAGAAGCTGTCGACGGCGGACTTGTTGTTGAACTCGTCGGTCACCAAGATCGTGCCATCCGGGCTGAAGGCCGCCTCCGCGATGTTGTTCCCCGGCGCGCTGAGCGACCCGCCCAGGGACGCCGCGGTATAGGCGAGCCCATGCTGCCCGCCGTTGTTGTTCGGCCCCGGCGGCGGGGTCGACTGCGTGCCGCTGAGCGCCACCGCCGTCCCGACGCCGGCCGCCGCGAGAACCGCGACAGCGATCCCGCCGGCGATGAGCCCCGTCTTGCGGGGCGGCCGCGGCCCGGCCGGAGGCGCGTACTCGCGCTGCCCCCCATACCCGCCCTGCCCCCCATACCCGCCCTGTGCCCCGTAGCTGGCCGGCGCCGCGTAGGCGACCGGCGCCGGCGCGGGCGGCGCGTAGGACACCGGCTGCGGGTAGGACGGCGCCGGGACCGGGGTGTACACGGGCGCGGGCGGCGTGTACGAGGGAGCCGGCGGGGGGTAGGACGGCGCGGGCGGGGTGTATGAGGGAGCCGGCGGCGGGTAGGACGGCGTCGGCGCGTACGCGCTGACGTACTCGGTGGGCTGGTACACGGGGCTTGCCCCGGCGGCCGCCGGGGCATCGGCCGGGCGGTTCGCCGCCTCCCGCAGCGCCGTCGCGAACTCGCCGCAGGTCGCGTAACGCGCCTCGGGCGCCTTGGCCATGCCCCGCGCGACAACGGCGTCGACGGCGGGCGATATCCCGGCGCGGTACGCGGACGGGGCCGGGATCGGGTCGTTGAGGTGCGCGAACAAGCTGGCCACGGGATCGGGCTTGGAGAACGGCGGCGCGCCGGTGAGCATCGCGAACGCGGCGCAGGCGAGCGCGTACTGGTCGGCCCGGCCATCCACGGTGGCCCCGGTGATCTGCTCCGGCGCGCAGTAGTCCGGAGTGCCCATGAACTGCCCGACCGCGGTCAGCCCGGTGGATGTCGCGGAGGTTCCCTTCGTCAGCCCGAAGTCCGACAGGTAGGCGTGCTCCGGCCGTCCCGGCAGCGTCTCCACCAGGATGTTGGCCAGCTTGACGTCCCGGTGCACCAGGCCGGCCGCGTGCGCGGCGTCCAGCGCCGAGGCCACCTGCGTGATCAGCGCCGCGGTCCGGTCCGCGGGCAGGTGACCGCCGCTGCTGTCCTGCAGCTTGGCCAGGTCCCCGCCCGGGATGTAGCGGGTGGCGATGTACAGCACGCCGCCGGCGTCGCCGGCCGCGTAGACCGGGATGATGTGCGGGTCGTCGACCGCGGCGATGGTCCGCGACTCCCGGATGAACCGCGCGCGGAACTCGGAGTCCTCGGCGAAGCGCGGCGACATGACCTTAAGCGCCACGGCCCGCCCGAGCATCTCATCGCGCGCGCGGAAGACGATCGCCATCCCGCCCGCGCCGATCTGCTCCTCGATCAGGTAGCCCGCGACCCTGCTACCTGGACCGAGCCCCTGCGTGCTCCCGCCCTCGGTCATTTAGCTTCTCCCCACGCGCGGCTGTCCAGCCGCTCGCCATGCCCGCTCTTGACCGACATTGTCCCAGTAATCAAGAGCCAAGACCCCTCGCCTGCCATAACGATCCCGGCACCCCCTGTGGTTCACAGGCTTCCCGGTTAATCCGGCAGGCGCGGCGTTTAGAGCCCGAAGCCGGTCATGCCGGCGACTTCATCGAGGGCGATCAGCCAGGGAAACGACGAGACGTGCTCCGCCTCCGTGTGGACCGGGTGCGGCCTGATGCCGCCCGGGCCGAGCAGGACGCTGACGCCCTCGGCGCGCAGCGCCTTGACGCTGCGCTCGAACGGCGTCCGCGCGGCCAGCGCCTCGGACACGAACGGGATCACGACGATCGGGATCTCCAGGCCGGTCTGCTCGGCGAGGATGCCCAGGGCGTAGGTGTCGCTGATGCCGAGCGCCCACTGGTTGATGGTGTTGAACGTGGCCGGGGCGACGATGATCGCCTCGGGAAGCTTTGACCGGGGCGCCCCGGGCGCGGAGTACTCGCTGCGCACCGCGCTGCCGGCGAGCTCCTCGATCGTGGCGCCGTTGAAGAACGGGCGCGCGGATGGCGTCGCGATGACCTGCACCGTCCAGTCGCGGGCAAGCGCCTCGCGCACGAGGGTCTCCACGTGCGTCGCGGGGGCCGCGGCGCAGACCACAACTGACAGGACGTGCTCGCTATGCTCGTCGCTCACTGGGATAGCGTAGTGTTCCGCGCGGCGGCCGTGAGGACGACACCCTTGCTGGTGACCGTGACGCCGTTGACCTTCAGGCCGGCGGGCAGCGTGGGGATGTTGATGTCGAAGCCGGGCAGGTGGCCGATGAGCGTGCCGCCGATGCCGCCCACGCTCTCCATCTTCACGGTGACCTGAGTCGGGCTGGCCAGCGTGACCTTGGCCTTGGCGGTCAGCGGGCCCGTGCTGGCCTGCAGTGAGCGCGGGCCGTTGGCCGGGTCGGCCTTCAGCGTGATGCCCTTTGTCCCCGCCGCCGCCTCCAGCGAGGCGAACGTGATCAGCGCCGTCCCGTTGACCTGGTCGACTGTCGCGCCGCTGAAGGAGGCATTCAGGTGGACGCCGCTCGCCGTCGCGTTGATGACAGAGATGTCGATCTTGCCCTCCTGCACGTCGTGCACGCTGATGTCGACCTTTCGCAGGTCCTGCGCGAACAGCTGAGTCAGGAACGGGAACCCCCCGATGGTCACCGACGGCTTCGTCGCCAGGGTCGCCTGGGCCTGGACCTGCTGGGCGATCCTGCCCTGCGCGTAGGACTTCGCCATCCGGTCGCCGATCACGAAGGCGATCACCAAGATGACCAGCACCAGCAACGAGATGCCGATGCCGCGCCCCCGGCGCCGGCGCCGCGGGGGAGGATGGTCCGGGACGTCGTAATCGTCCCCGCTGTACTGCGGTGGCTGGGCCGGCCATCCCGCCCGTGATCGCGGCCGACCTGGGTAATCGCTCATTGCTGGATCCCCTTTTCGTCGCGACCTGCATACTTCCCCTGGCTAGCCGCCTTACTCAGGGCTCGCCGCGCGGCGCGGGGTCACTCGGCCCGCAGGAATGCCAGGGCCCTGGGATGAGGGATGCTGCCACTACCGGCGGCGGACCGTGACGAGGGCGCAAGCCCCGGCCAGCGCGGCCATCGCGGCGATCGACAACCGGGAGCCCAGGACCGCGGCCAGGACGCCGCCGGCCGCCATCCCCATCGCCGAGCCCAGGTTGTAGGCGGTATTGACCCACGCCCCGGCCTCGGCGTGCCGGCCTTCGGGGACGGCCGCGTCAACCAGCTGGTAGGTGGCGATCAGCGCGATGTCGGCGCACGCCCCGGCCAGCAGGAACGTCCCGCCCGCGACCAGCGGGAGGAACGCCAGCGCCGGGAGCGCGTAGCACGCGGCCGAGGCGGCCGTCAGCATCCGGGGCCGCCCGCCGAGCGGCCCCCGCCAGTCGCGGCGCCCGTAGGCCAGCCCGCCCAGCACGCCGCCGACCGGGAACAGCGCCAGGAGTATCCCCACGGTCACGGTACCCCAGGCGGCGACGACCGCGATCTCGACGCCGGAGACGGCGACCGCTATCGCCCAGGCCGGCAAGGTCAACCCCAAAAGGCCCCGCATGCCCAACGAGTCCCTGGTTCCTGCCTCATGCCCCCCTTCCGCCGGAATGCCCGCCCGGGCGCCCGCCGCCGCCCGCGCTAGCGGCCGGCTTCCCGCCAGCACTAGCGCGGCGCACGCGACCAGCGCGACCGGGGCGCCGGTGGCCTTGATGAGCATTCCGGCCAGGACCGGGCCGAGCGCGAAAGCGGTGGATTCCGCGGCCGTGTCCAGGCTCAGCGCGCGTTGCAGCAGTGCCCGGTCCGGTGCGAGCCTGCCCCACAGGGCGCGCATGACCGGCCCGACCGGGGGCGGGCACAGTCCCGCGAGAACGGCGAGGCCGATGGCGACGGCGGGGAGGCGGAGCGTGCTGGCCACCGCCACCCCGGTCAGCGCCACCGCGTATCCGCTGGCCAGGGCGACGAACGCGCGATGGTGGCGGACGATAAGCCGCGCTCGGGCGGGGCCGAGCAGCGCGACGCCCAGGCCGAACGCGCTCGCGGCGACTGCGGCGATGGCATACGACCCGGTGCTGTCGCGCAGGGTGATCAGAAGCGGCAGTCCCTGCAGGCCGTAGCACAGCCGGGCCTGGAGCGCGGCGGCGAACGGGGCACGGGCATGGGGGAGGGAAAGGACAGCACGGTAGGACGTAGGGGGCCGACGCGTGCCGCCCCGTTGGGGGCGTGACATGGGAGTTCTCCGAGGTAAGGCGCGCAGGCGAGAAGGTTCGCGCGCGGGCACGACAGGCGGACGCTGGTGAGGGCGTCGCCTGTCAGTGCTGCTCGGAGTGATTCACGGGAACAAGTGTACGGGGTGTTCGGCTTGGCCGCGAGGCCTGGTTCTTCCTGGTCCTCGCCATCATCGGCTTCCTGCGCGGCCGCCACACTCCCGCCGCGATCGCGCTGCTGTCCGCCGCTGGTCCTGTGGCGGCACTACTGCGATCAGCGGCCCGTTTGGTGGGATGGGGCGGGTCAGCGGACCGGGAAACTATGTTAGCTTCCCGTCGTGGCGGGCCCAACCCCGTCGACGCGCTGCGGAAGTGACGGAGGATCCTGGTGGCTATCTCCAACCCCGACGCGATCGAAGTCACTCGCGGCGGGGATGTCCCGCTCCTCGATATCGCGCGTTCCCTCGAGCCGCTGATCCGCGCGCACGCGCAAGCCCTTGATGAGGGCCGGATCCCGCCGCCGCTCGTCGAGGCGCTCTACGATGCCGGCGTCTTCAAGGCGATGCTCCCGCGGGAGGTCGGCGGCCTCGAAGCCGAGCCGGTCCAGTGGGCCCAGATGATCGAGGAGCTCGCGCGGATCAACGCCTCGGTCGGGTGGCTCGCGTTCATCCAGTCGGGGGTGGGGCTGACGTTCCTCGACCCCGAGCGGTTCGAGCGCTTCCGGGTGCGGGGCGGGGGGCGGCTGATCCTCGCGATGAACCTCGGCCGGATGGCGGGCAAGGCGGTCAGGGTCGAGGGCGGCTACCGCATCAGCGGCCGGTGGCCGTTCGCGAGCGGTTCGCCCTTCGCGACCTGGCTCGGCGGGATGTCGGTGGTCACCGACTCCGGCGGGACGCCCGTCGTGGACGCCGCCGGCCAGCCGCAGCGCCTGCTGGCGATATGGCCCGCTGACCAGGCGCGCCTCCTGGACACCTGGGATGGCCTCGGCCTGCGCGGCACGGGAAGCGGCGACATCGAGATATCCGACCTCTTCGTCCCCGACGAGCAGGTCAACCCCGGGTTCTACGGCGCGCCGGCCTACGACCGGGCGCTCTTCCGTATCAAGGAGATGCCGGAGGTGGGCCACGGGGCTCACGCGCTGGGCATTGCGTCGGCCGCGCTGGAGTCGTTCGTGGACGCCGTCAACATGAAGCCCCTGCCCGGGTCGACGCGGCACCTGGCGATGGGGCACATGCAGGCTCACCAGATCGCGTTCGCCCGGGCTGACGTCGCGATTCGCGCAGCGCGGGCACTTCTCCACGAGAGCGTGCGCGCCGCCTACGAGGATGCCAAGGCTCACCCCGAATTGTCCCTCGAACTGCGGGTTCGCCTGCGCGAGGCGAACGTTTTCGCCGTCCGGGCCGCGAAGGAAGCAGTCGGCCTCATTTTCGAGATGGCCGGATCGAGTGCCGTGTACCGGGGGCGCGTGATCGAGCAAGCGTTCCGCGACATCAATACCGCGGCCAACCACACCAACTACATGGAGACCGCCTACGCCGCGATCGGGTCCTACTTCCTGACCAGAGACCGCGCGGGCGGCCCCGAGATCGCCGGGCGGCCGTTCTTCTGACGAGCGCCCTACGGGTCAGATGGCAGCGGCCTCGCCTTGCCCGAGGTACCCGATCCGTCCTGCATGCTCATATCTCCTGGGCAGCCTGCTCGATGATGCGCGTGGTGGCCGCCGGGGTCAGCGCCTCGCCGCTGAGCCGGTCCATGACTTCCAGGTAGTGCTCCACGTCCGGGCGCTGCTCTAGGTACATGGCACTGGTCAGGTGCTCGATGAAGACCACGTCGGGCAAGTCCCGCTCCCGGAAGCGCAGCAGGTTGAATGACCCGCTCTCGCCCGCGTGGCCGCTGCGGGCGAACGGCACCACCTGGATCGTCACGTGCGGCATCATGGACACTTCGATGAGGCGGCTGAGCTGGGCGCGCATCACCGCCGCGCCGCCGACCGGACGGCGCAGGACGGACTCGTCCATGACCGACCAGATCCGAGGCGAATCCTGCCTGATGAGCAGGTCCTGTCGCTTGAGGCGCAAGGCCACCCGGTCCTCGACCTCGCCGTGGGGTGCGGTTTGGAAGCCGAGCCTGATGACGGCGCGGGCGTAGTCCTCCGTCTGGAAGAGGACGTTGGCGAACTGGATGTCGTAGCTGCGGATAGTGGAGGCCGCTGACTCCAGCCCGAGGTAAGGCTCGAGCCAGTCGGGCAGCACGTCACTGTACTTCGCCCACCAGTCCGGCTTGCTGGACTCCGTGGCCAGCGTGAGGAATCTCGATCGCACCTGCTCGTCGGCCACGCCGTACAAGGAGAGAAGGTCCGCCACGTCGCGGACCTTGAACCTGACGCGGCCGGTCTCCAGGCGGCTGATCTTCGACCTGGACGCCCTGATCGCCTGCCCGGCTCGGTTGGGCGTGATGTCGGCGTCCTCACGGAGGCGACGCAACTGGGCGCCGAGGAGCATGCGCAAGACGATGGCGTCAACAGGCGCATCCGCGGGACCGGGAAACGGCCGCCCGCTGCCCGGCGTGCCAGTACTCATCGTTGCTCCGATGCCGATGGACCGCTGCCCTATGCTAACGGGCCACGCACTCACCGCATCGTGTCGCGCCCCTTCCACATACTACGAGACGGCGTGCACGTCCGCATCGGACTGTAGAGGTTCGATGCGGCGCGCGAGTATTGCGCCGCATTGGGCACGCAGTATTACCTCCCAGCACTTTCAGAGGCGAAATAGATGTGACTCACGTCACCGCATTCGTCCCGGAGGCGGCCCGGCCGATGTTACGCTCAGCCGGGAGTTCGGCACATCCAGTGCTGGAAACGCCAGCCGGTGACCAGCTCTTATCGGAGCGTGAGCATGAAGCTCTTGCGAACCGTCTCCATCTCCGGAAGCTTGTGCGTGGCCGGGGCGATGCTCACCGGGGCCACCGCCTCGACGGCCGCGGGCGCGGTAAACGCCGCCGCGGCGAGTCCCCACGCGGCCATTAACTGCGAGTACAGCCTGTGTGCCGAAGTGGCCAACTCGGCGGACGTCTTCGGCAACGAGTACGTCGGTCATGATGAGCCATCGACGGTTTTCTACTCCCATGTGCCGGGTGCGGGCAATCACATGACATACTCGATGCGGTTGCCACGCGACCCCTCGCCGGCTAACCCGAATACGCCGGGTAAGTCCTATCAGTTCGAGCTTAATGGCTCGATCTGGCTCGGAATGGCCCTGTGCGCCACGCAGTCCTACCCGGAGCAGGTGTCGACTTGCACGCCCGACAGCGACAGCAACATCGTCGACCCGGCCGTCTCGCCGAAGCACCCGGGTACCGCGTTCGTGGAGCTCCAGTTTTACCCGCCCGGGTGGATACCCTGGCCGACCTGGCAGGTCGCGGTGGGGGCGAGCGGCTGTGACCCCACTAGGTGGTGTGCCGCGATGAACATCTTCAGCGTGGCCGAGGACCCGGTCGCCGGGACCACGCTGAACGCGACCTGCGCCTCCAGGGTCGGCGTCGAATACGTCAATTTCGCGTTCGTGACCAAGAACGGCCGGACGTCGTCTCCCGCCAATCCGGTCCAGTCCACGACGGCCACGTTCACCCCGGATCCGAAGAACGGCCTGTTGATGAACTCCGGCGACAACCTCACGGTGTCCCTCAGAGACACGCCGCAGGGGCTGCGGGCGTCTATCAACGACCTGTCGAGCGGCCAGAGCGGGTCGATGACCGCCAGCGCGGCCAACGGGTTCGGCCAGGTCCAGTACGACCCGACCGGGACCAGCTGCGTCAACCTCCCGTACAACTTCCACCCGATGTACTCCACCTCATCGGAGCAGACCCGGGTCATCTGGGCCGCGCACACGTACAACATCGCCTTCACCAGTGAGATAGGGCACTTCGAGAACTGCAACGGCCCGAACCCCATACCGGCCACCCCGTTCGGGCTGGACCCCAGCGGCAACCCGGTCACCTGCCCAGCGGGCGACACCGAGGGATTCGGAAGCAACACGTCCCCGACCGACGCCGATGACGACTTCTGCTTCCCGGGGTCCGCGGCGATGCGCATCCACATCAACGGCTGCACGGATACCAACGTGGGATTCGACAGCCTCGCCTACCAGCCCGTCTGGCCCGATGGGAACCGGGCGCTGCACCCGGCGCCCATCTTGTTCTCCAGCCCGCGAACCGGGCCCGGCGACCGGGTCAACTACTCGCGGGTGGCGTTCGAGGCGAACTTGCCGCGAATCGAGACCAACACGTGCAACCGGTCCACCGGAGCGGGCTGCACCCTGATCCCGACCACGGACAAGGGCACCCCGGCCGCGTTCTACCCGTTCTTCAGCGCGTTCCGGCACGGTGTCCCCGATCAGCGCGGTGTCCCCGATAAGCAGCGCGACGGCGGCTGTAAGTGGGCATTCGGCAACGACCTGCGGGGCGCGACCGACTTCGGACGCAACGCGCAATACGGATCGCTGCTGACCTCTACCTACCTGGCATTCGGCGGGGGAGGGGCGACCACCAACCTGATCAACAACTTCCGCCAGATCATGTCGAACCCGTGCCTGGCCGGAGGGAACCACTTCTAGCAGCCGATAGCGTTACGCCGGGTTCCGGGGCCAGGACAACCGTCCTGGCCCCGGCCTGATTCGCGCTTGCCCTATCTATGGGAGGCTTCCTGCCGTGTCGTCACTGCTTGCCGCGAACGCGTCGTTGGAGCGGCTCTACACGGGCACCGAATGGGGAGAGGGGCCAGTCTGGCTGCCCGAGGCGCGCGCCCTGCGGTGGAGCGACATCCCCAACAACCGGATCCTGCAGTATCACGCCGACGACGGCCGGACCGTCGTCTACCGCGAAAACGCTGAGTTCACCAATGGCCGCACGCTCGACCGCGACGGTGCCGTCGTGCAGTGCTCGCACGGCCGTCGCGCCGTCGAGCGGGAGGTCGGCGGGGAGGTAACCGTGCTCGTTGACCACTGGCAGGGCCGACGGCTGAATTCACCGAATGATGTCGTGGTCGCCGCGGACGGATCGATCTGGTTCACCGATCCGCCCTACGGCATTCTCTCCGATTACGAGGGCCGGACCGCGGACCCCGAATACGACGGCTGCTACGTGTTCCGGTTCAGCGAGGACCGCGACGAGCTCACCGCGGTGGTGACCGACATGGTCCATCCGAACGGCCTGGCCTTCACCCCCGACGAGCGGGTCCTGTATGTCTCCGACACCGGATGGGTGCGCGACAAGTCCGACCCCCGGCACATCCGGGCCTATGACGTCGTGGACGGCGCGTGCGTGAACGGACGGGTCTTCGCCGAGGTCGACGAGGGCTGGCCGGACGGTTTCCGGGTGGATGAGGCCGGGCGGGTATGGAGCTCGGCGGGGGGAGGGCGTGCGGGTGTTCGCGCCCGACGGTGAGTTGCTCGCGCGCATCCCGGTGCCAGAACGGGTCGGGAACCTCTGCTTCGGTGGCCCCGACGGCGCAGACCTCTATATCGCCGCGACGTCCAGCCTCTACCGGATCACGACGGTGACCCGCGACGCCCGGCGCCCGCCTCCCGTGTGAGCTGAAGGCCCGCGGCCTTGCTTCGCTCAATGTGATCTTTCCTTTTACTAAAGGAATCCGGCATTCTGGTTGCCCCCAAGAAGCCGAAACTTTCGGCCTGCAATACGGGCTCATGAAACTTCCTCAGTGAATTCATGGCGCATGCATGATTCGGTGTCCGGTAAGTGCCCTGTGGCCAGCGAGTATACCTGTCGGCTGATTTCGAAATATTTCGGATATGTTGACCGGCCGGTGTCGCCAAAGCATGATGCGGCCATCGCGACCAAAGGGAAGAAGCACTCGCATGAATGACCCATCGGCCCAGCCGAAACGCCGCGGCCTCGCCCGGCTGCTATTCGGCGGCGTCATCGCCGTGATCCTCGCCGTCGTCACCGCGGCGATCTTGCCTGGCGTCGCCAGGGCCGCCGCCATCTGCGGCGTCCAGAGTGGCACTAACGGCGGCATGTACTACCAGATGTGGAACAACGGCCAGGGGTCGGCCTGCATCACGCTGAACTCGCCCAGCAGCTACTCAAGCACCTGGAGCGGCATCGGCGACTTCGTCGCCGGCGTTGGCTGGAACCCTGGCACCACCACCACCAAGAACTTCACGGCCAGCCTCAGCGCCTCTGGCGGCACCAACCTGGTGTCGCTGTACGGCTGGTCAACCAGCCCGCTGGTTGAGTACTACGTCATGGAGGACTACGTGGGCTCTCCGCCCACCGCCGGGACCTTCATGGGCACGGTCACCAGCGACGGCGGCACCTACAACATCTACGAGCACCAGCAGGTCAATCAGCCCTCCATCCAGGGCACCACGACCTTCGAGCAGTACCTGGCGATCCGCACCGCGCCCACCAGCAGCGCGACGATCACCTTCCAGAACTTCGTCAACGCGTGGGCCAGCCACGGCATGAACCTCGGCACGATGAACTACCAGATCATGGCGACGGAGGCCTTCGGCGGCGGCAGCGGTAACTCCAGCGTCACCGTCAGCCAGGGTTCCTCCAGCGCCGGCAACACGGTCACGGTGACGAACCCGGGCAGCCAGTCCGGGACGGTCGGCACGGCGGCCAGCGTCCAGGTCCGCGCCACCGACTCCGGCGGCGCCGCGCTCACCTACAGCGCCACCG
>JAICYD010000019.1 GCA_025934375.1 Streptosporangiaceae bacterium
CGTCCCCGCCACGGTGACGGCGACCTGCATCGGCCCGTACTGGGTGCTGGCCACCGAGCCGGTGACCGTCCGAGCGCTGCCGGCCGCGCGGCCGCCTGCTCCCGTCGCCCCGCTGCCCCCGCCCGTCGTGGCCGCGGGCGTCGCCGTGCTCCCGGGCGTCGCCGTGCTTCCTTGCTGTGCCGTGCTCCCTTGCTGTGCCGTGCTCCCTTGCTTCGCCGTGCTTCCTTGCTGTGCCGTGCTTCCTTGCTTCGCCGTGGCGCCGCCTTGCCCTCTTCCGTAGCCGGAGCCGATCCCCTGCGCGGCCGGCGGGGTTGCCGGGGATGAGCCGGCCGCCGGGGCCGGCGAGACGGTGCTGGCCAGGGCGCCCACGGGGTGGGTCTTGAACGACAGCAGCGCGGCAAGGCCGGCGACGGTCCCGCCAATGGTCAGAAGGGCGCGACGCAAGAGGAGCCTCCCTGTAGGTAGCGGTCAAAAATCGAACGTCTCGTGGTGGATGCGGCGACGCCGGAGGCCGCTGGCGCGCAGCGCGGCGACCACGGCCCGCGTCATCCCGGCGGGGCCGCACACATATGCCTCGTACCGGTGCAGCCCGGGCACCATCGCGCGCAGGTACAGCGCCGACAGCGGGTCATAGCCCAGCCGGGCCCGCGACCCGACGACGTAGTGGACGACGGCTCCCCGGTCGGCCGCGATGGCGTCCAGCTCCTGGCGGAACACGATGTCCCGGGGGTTGCTGGCCCGGTAGATGAGCGTGATCCCCTCCGACATCCGCCGTGGCAGCGCGGCGAACATCGCGCGGATCGGGGTGATGCCGACGCCCCCCGCGACCAGCAGGACCCGGCGGCCGCTCAGCGCGGGCGTGAACGCGCCGTACGGCCCTTCCGCGATGACCCGGGTGCCGGGCCGCAACGACGACAGCGAGCCACTATGGTCACCGCGGGCCTTGACGGTGATCCGCATCATGTCCGGGCGCGGCATCGCCGACAGCGAGTACGGGTGGGACTGCCAGGCCAGCGACCGGGCCAGGAACCGCCAGCGGAAGAACTGGCCCGGCTCGGCGCCCAGCGCGTCCAGGTCCCGGCCGGTGATGTAGACCGAGACGATCCCCGGCGCCTCCGGCCGCACCCCGGCGACGGTGAACCGGTGCCGGGCGAACATCAGCAGCGGCGTGACGAGCCGGTACCACGCGATCAGCCCGCCGATCAGGGCATACAGCGAGGACCAGGCGACCCGCGCGGCCAGGTTCCCCGCGAATGAGGCGCCATCCGCGAACTGGTGGCTGAATGCCAGCGCGATCGCCAGGTAGGTGTACAGGTGGGCGTAGTACCAGGTCTCGTAGGCCAGGCGGCGGCGCGCCGCGCGAGCGGAGAACGCGGCGATGCCCAGCAGCAGGAACCAGGCCACCGTCGCCATCAGGACATCTGGATAGCTGGTCAGCAGGGTGACCGCCTCGCTGGTCACCGACTCATGCGCGGTGACCGCGTAGCCCCAGGTGATGGCCAGGACGTGGCCGGTGACCAGGGAGATGACGTACCGGCCGCCCATCGCGTGCCAGCGCGCCAGCCGGTCGGCCCCGATGCCGCGCTCCAGCGGCGGGAGCCGGGCCATGAGCGCGACCAGGACGACGAACCCGTACCCGGACAGCAGGCCGAGGACCTGGCCGGCTCCGGTCAGCATCGCGCCGAAGCCGTGAATCACCGGGGTGTCGCGCCACCACAGGCTCACCACGGCCATCGCGCCGAGGCCGATGACGGCCAGGACCACGCCGGGAATGGCGGGCCGGGTGACCCGTCGCGGCGCCCGGGCCGTCCGCACGGACGACGGGGCAGGGACAGTCCGGGTTATCGGGACCACGGTCGTACCTCCCACGGAGCGCGTGCTGTGCCTACACCTCCGTGATACGGGAAGCGCACTCCCATGGTTTAGTTCCGGGTGGCCACGTAAGCCCGACTTAATGCTTTACCAACCAGTTACATAGTTTCCAGAGCCAGCGCAGAGCCGCAGCCCACCAGGAGTCAGGGCCGGGTCACTACCAGCAGCGTCACTAGCAGCCGGGGCCTGGGGGCTAACGCGCCCGGCCGGGTGACGGACCCGGCCGGGTTGGCGAATGGCGGTGAGGGGCTAGAAGGCCGCCGAGGCGAGGACGGTGCCGTCCTGGGCGACCACCTGGGCAGTGCTCAGCGAGCCGCTCAGCCCCTTGACGTCGAACTTCCAGGAGCCGTATCCGTGGTCCAGCGTGGCCACGCCAACGTCCACGACCTTCCCGTCGGACCCGATCACCTGGCAGGTCACGATTTCGTCGCCTCGTTCGAGGTCCACCGACATGATGACCGACTTGCTATCACCGGAGGCCCAGACGTGCCCGACCCTCTGGTTACTGGCCGACATCAGCGTGGCGGAGCTCATGATGGAGGCGGCACCCGGTTGGGTGGTGGCGACCCGCATGCCCCAACCGCCGACGCCCGCGCCGACGATGGCGATGGCGACCGCCGCGGTGGCCAGCAGCTGGCGTGGCCGTGAGGTAGTCCGCCCGGACCGCCTCGCGGACGCCCGCCGGTGACCCGGGTGGCGCGTGCCCGACAGACTGCGGTCGGCCACCATGGGGATCGTCACGGCGCGGCCGGGGAACGATGGAGCGGGCAGGCCTGGCGCCAGGAGTCCCAGCCGGTCCAGCACGCGGGTCTCGAACCCGGCGGGCGGTTCGGCCGGGGGCAGCAGCCCGAGGAGCTCATCACCGGTCGCCATCAGCTTGTGCACGTCTTCGCGGCACGTCTCGCAGCGGTCCAGGTGCTCGATCGCGTCAGCGCGCTCGCGGCCGGTTAGGACGCCGAGCGCCAGCTCGGCGGCGACATCGGCCAGCATGGCGCAGCTCATCTCGTTCATCTCACTCATCGCCTACGTCCTCCGGGAGGTAGGCGGCCCGCAGTTTCTGCATGCCGTCTCGTATCCGGGTCTTGGCCGTTCCCAGAGGGATCGCCTCTAGGTCTGCGACCTGACGAGCCGTCATCCCGTAGATGCCGGCCATGGCCACCGCCCGCGCCTGCGGGGCGGGCAATTGCCCCAGCGCCTTGCGCAGCCCCGCGGCGCTGTCGCGGGCGACGGTCAGCCGCTCGGGGCTGTCCGTCATCGCGGCCAGGACCACCGGCAGGTCGTCGGGGTCCATGGGCAGCGATGCCCGGGCCCTGACTACGTCGATCGCCAGATTGTGCGTGATCGTCGTCAGCCAGGCGCGGACGGAACCGCGCCGCGTGTCGTACACGGCGGCGTGTCGCCACGCGGATTCGAAGGCCTGCTGGGCGACGTCCTCGGCGGTATTCGGGTCGCCCGTCACGGCCACCGCGACGCCGAACACGATCCGCTGGAACCGGCGCACGAAGGCCACGGCGAGCTCGGCGTCTCCGGCGCCGAGGCCGGCGAGCAGCGCGTCATCCGGTAGCCGCTCGCCTGGTGATGCCATCTTCCCCACGTCACGATGTACGGGACGAGGCGTGCGATGGATTGCTTTGTACCTTAACGGCCGGAGAAGCGAGCGCGAGGATGGCCGCCCCGACGAGCAGCACCGCCCCGCCGCCGAACTCCACGTACAGCGAAAGTACGGTATAGGGCACTTTGAAGCTTTCATGCAGGCCGAACAGCCCGTAGTTGGCGCTGATCAGCAGCCCGGCCGCGGTGGCGATGAGCGTGGCCGCGCTGACAAGCTGCAGCGCCAGCCCGCGCCAGATCACCAGCGGGATGGCGAGCAGGATGCAGGCGATTCCCTGGGCCAGGAACAGCGGCCCGATGGTGTGGATGTCCTTGTAGCCGTCGGCCCACAGCTTGAGGTGGATCCAGGCGGACCAGATGAGCATCGCGGCGCCGGCCAGGGCCAGGATGCTAGCCGTCCAGCGGGCCACTGGGGACCCGACAGTGCCCGGTCGCCGTAGCAGGAGCCGGACGATGGAATCGCGGCTGATCATGGTTCCTCCAAACTGACGAGCCCTGGGGAAAGGGCTCATCAGGTACTCGTTACCTGAATTGTCGTCCACAGCCCGTACACTGCGAACGCACTGGCGGCCACGGTAAGTGTCCAAGCGGGCACTGCCCGCTTATTCTGCCGGACCGCGAACCTGGGGTAGACGGCGAACACCACCAGCTGGCTGAGCCACAGCGCGGCCAGCGACGGGGTGATCAGCGAATCGTAGATTTTGTCGGGGTTGATGAGCATGACCGGCGCGAAGCCGACCATGATAGCGCCGATGCCGATGATCACCGGGCGCAGCGGCCAGCCCGTCACCGCGGTGGCGAGCCTGCTCAGCGCCAGGTACTCGACCAGGATGACCCCAGCGACGCTGGCCGCCACCCCGATCCCGACGGTCACGCCGAAGCCATGCCCGCCGAACGCGCTCGCGACCGTCATCCCCGGAATCGGGGTCCTCGCGAACCCCGGAAGCCCGGCCAGCGGGGCGACCGCCGCGATGATGACCACCACGGTGGCCGCGTAGGCGGTCAGCAGCCCGGTCCGGATAATCCGGAACGAGCCGTTGGCCCCCGTGATCTTCTTGTTGCCAGTCGCCGCGGCCAGGCGGGCAGGGCCGCTGGCCGCTGCGGCAGCCGTCCCGCCCGCCCGCCGGGCGCCCAGGTCCGCGCTCAGGAAGAACGGGAGGCTGCTGCAGATGTACAGCAGTGCCGTCTGCCCCGAGGCGATGGCCAGCGACCCGGCCGGGGCGCTGGCGCCGAAGGTAGAGGCCGGCGTGCCGACGTTGGCCAGGGTCAGCCCGCCGAGGGCGCCGGCGATCGCGAGCTGTCCGACCGCGAGAACCCCGGTGACGATGAGGGTGACGCGCCGCCCGGCGATCATCACGGCGGCGATCATCACCGGGATCGCGATCTCCAGCAAGGTCTGGTAACGCCGTTCCCCCGGTAGCACCGCGGGCAGGGTGTCATAGACAATCTGCGCCGTGGTGTACACCAGGTACAGCAGGTAGCTGATGGTCCACAGGCCAGCCTGAGCCAGGGCGACCCGGCGGCCGGCGGCGGCCTCCACGAACCCGTACAGTCCGCCGGGGGCGTCAACCTCCCGCGCGTAGCTGAGCCAGATCCATATCGGCACGCTGAACACGACCGCCGCCGCCACCATCGCCAGTCCCGCCGAGGACTCGGCGTTCTGGGCGATGCTCGGCGCGTACAGCGCCGCGAGCGCCAGCGGGCCGCCAGTCGCCGTGACGGCCACGCCGGTGAAGCCCCACAGGCTGATCGGCCGCGCCCCCGTCACGCGTTGCGGCCGGCCAGTACCAGCGGGGTTTCTGCCCGAGACCCGGGCCAGGAACGTCGTCACCGGAAGGGTTACGACCAGCCGCCGCCAGCCGACTTGCTGGTCGGAGGCGCGGCCGGAGCGGAGGAGCCGGAACCGGAACCGGAACCGGACTTGCCGGGCGTGAAGCTCGTCACCGCCGCGGTCACGTCAGCGCCGGCCGGCGACACCAGGAACCACTTGCCGCCGAACTGGTCGCTGCCCTGCCCGCTGGCCGACCCGGGGCCGGAGTCGCCCGCGTAGTAGTACAACGGGTGCCCCATGTAGGTGACCTGCATTGTGCCGTCGGACCGCTTGAAGGTGCCCAGGTCACCGGACTGGGCGCCGCCTGCCGTGGTCACCGTCCCGGTCGCCGTCACCGCGGGCCACGCGCCCAGGCACGTGCCGTCGCAGGTGGACTTGCCACCGCTGTCCTTAGACCACAGGTACACGGCCTTACCGGATCCGTCGGTGAGGACCGTGCCCGCGGACGTGGACGCCGTCATGATGACCGTCGATCCGCTCAGGTTGCCGCCGCTGGCGGAGGAGGCTCCCCCGGCGGCGGCCCCACTGGCGGGCGGCGTGCTGCTGGTGCTCGCGCTGCTGCCGCAGGCCGCGGCCAGGAGTGCGGCCGCCAGCCCAAGGCCCAGCCTGGCGGGCACCGGAACCCGTCCTGGCATTGAGATGCTCATGAATATCTTCTCCCTATCGGGCGGTGAACTGGCTCTCTCCGGTGCCCGCTCGCCGCAGGTGTGTCGAAGTAATTACGGATCGGGAGACGATCTTGGATTGGACGCGGCCGGCGTGTGCTAGCTCACGCAGGCGCCGGATCGCGCGCTTTGAGAGGTAAGCCGCGCGTTCGGTACCGAGCGGAGGCTGGGAGAAAATGTCGCGAGAGCCCCGGGCCGTCACGAGATCGCGGCCCGCGCCGGGGTGGGTATCTCTTCGGGATGGCGAGCGCGCGCCCGGCCGACGAGAAGATCAACCCCCGCGCACGCTGACGGGCCTTGCCTTTGTGGCCGCCCACAGGGGCCGGGCGCGGGCCTCCCGGAGGCGGGCGGGGCGTTGTTAGCATGCGGTGCGGATAGCGACCCGAACTTAAGCCAGGTGACTCCATGAGCGCTAAGAACCTGCAGGATGTACTGGACAACGCGGGTAACACCGTTGAGTTGCTGCGCAACTCGCAGCTGGGTGCCTACATCTACCCGGTGGTGCCCGCGGAGTTCAGCAACTTCCGCCGCGAGGTGATCGCGTGGCGGACGACGGCCGTGCTGTATGACCAGACCCACCACATGCACAACCTGTTCGTCACCGGGCCGGACGCGCGGCGCCTGCTGTCCGACACCGGCATCAACAGCTTCGCCAACTTCCCGGTTGACATGGCCAAGCAGTTCGTGCCGGTTGGCCCGGAGGGCGGCGTCATCGGCGACGGGATCTTGTTCCACCTGGCGCCGGAGGAGTTCGTGTTCGTGGGCCGCGCGCCGGTGGCGAACTGGCTGCTGTACAAGGCGAGCTCGGGCTACAACGTGGAGCTGACCCTGGACCCGCGCTCGCCGTCGCGCCCGTACGGCAAGCCGGTCACCCGGTCGCTATGGCGGTTCCAGATCCAGGGGCCGAACGCCTGGGCCATCATCGAGAAGCTAAACGGCGGCCCGCTGGAGCCGGTCAGGTTCTTCCGCCTGGGCACCCTCCCGGTCGCCGGCAAGCAGGTACGCACGCTGCGGCACGGCATGGCGGGCGCGCCCGGGCTGGAGCTGTGGGGCCCGTATGAGGACTTCGACCTGATGCGGGAGGCGATCTTGGAGGCCGGCGCCGAGTTCGGCATCGAGCCGTGCGGCGCGCGAGCGTACTCGTGCAACACGCTGGAGTCGGGCTGGATCCCGTCGCCGCTGCCGGCCATCTACACGGCCGAGGAGCTGCGCGGATACCGGGAATGGCTGCCGGCCGACGGGTACGAGGCGACCAACGCGATCGCCGGGTCGTTCGTGTCCGACGACATCAAGGACTACTACACCAACCCGTGGGAGCTGGGCTACGGCTCGTTCGTCAAGTTCGACCACGACTTCGTCGGCCGGGACGCCCTCGCCGCGATCGCGTCCGACCCGTCGTCGCAGCGGCGCAAGGTGACGCTGGCATGGCACGCCGCCGACGTGGCCACCCTGCTCGCCTCCCCGGTCATGGGCGACGGCCCCGGCTACCAGTTCTTCGACCTGCCGAACGCGAACTTCGGGTCGTCCAACTTCGACTCCGTCGTGGACGCCGGGGATAAGGTCGTCGGCCTTTCCATGTTCACCGGCTACAGCGCCAACGAGCGCAAGGCGCTGTCGCTGGCGACGGTGGACCCGGACGTCCCGATCGGGGCCGAGGTCCGGGTGATCTGGGGCGAGCCGGACGGCGGGTCCGGCAAGTCGACGGTCCAGCCGCACGAGCAGTTCGCGGTGCGCGCCATCGTGTCGCCCGCCCCGTACTCCACGGTGGTCCGGGAGAGCTACCACGAAGGCTGGCGGTCCGCCGCGGCAGGCAAGGAGACGTGATGGCGTTCGCGGTGCGCGCGGGCTGGAAGGAAGAGCCTGAATCCATCACCGGGGCCGAGTACGTCGAGCCATCCGCTACCGCCCCGCTGGAGCCGGGGCAGCGGGTCGCGCACCTGTTCCCGCGCAGCGTCATGGAGGAGTACGTCCTGCAGCGGGTCACCGACCGGGTCTGGTGGGCCGGCCGCCACTTCTACAACGCGCTGTTTTACGTCGGCGAGCGGGGCGTGCTGCTGCTAGACGTGCCGCTGGGCTCAGACACCGCGATCTTGAAGGCGGTCGGCGAGGTGACGAGCCTGCCGGTGACCGCGATCTGCTACTCGCACTTCCACGCCGATCACGTTGGCGGCGCGCGCAAGCTCGTCGCGGCGCTGGAGCGCGCGCCGCGCGTCATCGCCAGCGAGCACACCGATGCCTGGATGCGGGCGTTCGGCAGCGACCTGCCGCTGCCCACCGACGTCGTCCGGTGGCCGGACGGCGCGACCGAGTTCGAGGGCACCGAGGTACGGCTGGCGGGCCTGCCCCGGCCCGGCCATTCCATCGACCACTGCGCGTGGCTGCTGCCCGCCGAGCGGATCGGGCACTCGGCCGACCTGATCAACATCGACCAGCTGCCGTTCGGCGGGTTCGCCGGGCAGGACCCGCTGGTGCTGTTCCGGCCCAACCTCCAGTTCGCCCGGGACCTCGACTTCGACTGGTTCTCCGGCGGGCACGGCAACATCGGCGAGAAGTCCGACTTCGACTTCTACCTCAGCTACCTGGACGAGGTCGCCCGGCTGGTGCAGGAGGAGGTGCCGCGACCCGACTTCACCCCGGACCTGTCGCAGACCGACTACCTCGACGACATGGACGACGCGGCCAAGAACCGGCTGCTGTCGGAGGTCGACAACCACTTCGGGTTCTACCTCCATGGCCGCCAGATCGCGGCGGGCGAGGAGGTGCGGCCGCCCGCCGGTAACCCGTTCATGGCCGGCCCGGTCGGCGAGTGGGCCGCGCAGCGCGCCAAGGCCGTCGACGAGGCGGTCCCCCGCATCATCGAGCGGCTGCGCCCAACGTACGGCCGCATGTACAACTTCGACCACGCCCAGCCGGGCAACGTGCGTCTGATGGCGATGGCCATCCAGCCGACGCTGCCCAACCGCTAGCGACTCGAAAGGGCGCCATCCGGTCAATGCCGCGCGGGACGGTGCGGACGGCGCAGGCGGCCCGGAGTCGTTGGGGCGAATGCGGATCTTGGCTGTTACTGTTGCGCTCCATGACGGTCGAGCGGGAGCACCTCAGCTGGCAGGCGTTCGGCGACGCGTCCCGGGAGATGGCCCAGGCGATCGCGGATGACGGGTTCCGGCCGGACGTGATCTTGGCAATCGCCCGGGGCGGGCTGTTCCTCGCCGGGGCCTTGGGGTACGCCCTGACGGTGAAGAACCTGCACGTGATGAACGTGGAGTTCTACAACGGGGTGGGCAGCACGCTGGACATGCCGGTGATGCTGCCGCCGGTGCCGGAGCCGGTCGACTTCTCGGCCAAGAAGGTGCTCATCGCCGACGACGTGGCCGACTCGGGGCGCACGCTTGAGCTGGTCTACAGCTACGTCCGGGACTACGTGGACGAGGCGCGCACCGCGGTGCTCTACGAGAAGCCGCGCTCCATCATCAAGTGCGACTACGCGTGGCGGCACACCGGCTTGTGGATCAACTTCCCGTGGAGCAGCCAGGAACCGGTCGTGCCGGGGCTTGGCTCCTGACACCGGGACGCGCTGCTGGCGGGTGGTGACTGTCGGGAATGCCGGGCGCCTGAATGCGTTATAGGCCAGCGGAGGCAACAGGCCAAATCGCTTTAACCGAGGAGCAACCGTGAGCACCGTCGCCCTGACTGAGGACACCTTCGAGGAGATCGTCACCAAGGAGGGCATCACCCTGGTCGACTGGTGGGCGTCGTGGTGCGGGCCGTGCCGGGCGTTCGGGCCGGTCTACGAGGCGGCGAGCACCAAGCACTCCGACATCACGTTCGGCAAGATCGACACCGACGCGAACCAGGGGCTGGCCGGCGCCGCGCAGATCACGTCCATCCCCACCCTGATGGCGTTCCGGGACGGCATCCTCGTCTTCTCCCAGCCGGGCGCGCTCCCGGCCCCGGCCCTCGAGCAGGTCATCCAGGCCGTCCGCGACCTCAACATGGACGAGGTCCGCGCCGAGATCGCCTCCCAGGCCGGCAGCCCCGTCCAGTAACGGGCCGTCCGTAACGAACGGTGCCCGGCGGCGGACTGACCTGTGGCGTACCGGATCCTCGCCTGCCTTCACTGACCGTAGCAGAGCCGAAGGCCGCGGATCGCTCCGCGGCCTTCGAACTCACCCCACTCCACGCCATGCCATGGCACAGCGGCCCCCGCCTTTAGAACTGGTCCGGTGAGGAACCGATGAAGGCCTGCAGGCCAGGATCAGCGAAGAACTGACGGAACCTGACGGTGTCCCCCTGGAACCTCGCGATGGCGATAACGCTCATGATCTCGGGCCCTCCCCTGCCCTGTGATGCGCGCAGGCACACCCCTTCTGGAATAGATACGTCACCGCTGCCGGGGACGGATCACTGTGCCGCCGATGAAATTGCACGAGTTTCATTGCCGGCGGCCGGGAGGCGCTGTTAGCGTGACGTCGTGGTGGGCAGTGATGCGCTCCTGGCAGCGCGACTCGCGGCCGGAGACGATCACGCCCTGACCGAGGTCTTCGACCGCCTGGCTACCGCGGTGTACGAGGGCGCTATTCGCGTGCTCGGCGACGAAGCCGCCGCCCAGGACGTGGTACAAGATGTGTTCGTGGAGCTGTGGAGCCGCCCTGGCCGGTATGACCCGGACGCCGGCCCGCTGCGGTCCTACCTCGTCATGCGGGCCCGGCACCGCGCCGTAGACCTGATCCGCAGCGAACTGCGCCGGGTGGCCCGGCAGGAGCACAGCTACCGCCTCGCGCTCCAGGAGCCAGATCCCTCACCCCACGACGAAGTGATCGTCTCGGAGGCGGCCGCCGCCGTGCGGGCGGCGATGGGGATGCTGCCCGAGAGCCAGCGCCGGATCGTGGAGCTCGCCTATTTCGGCGGGCTGACCTGCCGGGAGGCCGCGAAGGCGGCCGGCATCCCGGAGGGAACGGCCAAGTCGCGGCTGCGGCTTGCGCTGGCCAGGCTGGAGACCGTGCTGGATCGCCAGCTGCTGGAGCCGTCGTGACCGGCGCCAGCGGGGGCGGCGCCGGCGGGGGCGGCGTTGGCGGGGGCGGCGTTGGCAGGGGCGGCGCCGGCAGGGGCGGCGCCGGCAGGGGCGGCGTTGGCAGGGGCGGCGTTGGCAGGAGCGGCGGGCCGGCGCTTCCGGCCGGCCTGCGCGAGCGGGTCCTGTCAGCGTCCTTGGAGGCGCGCGCGGCCGGGCGGGCATGGCCGCTGGTGCCCGCGATCACGGGCGCCGAGGCGTTCACGCGCGCGGCCGACGCCTTCGACGTACTGCTGGGGGCGTTGCGGGAGGAAGACTGGGCGAGGCCCGCGCTTCGCGAGCTGGACGTCCAGGGCCTGGTCGGGCACCTGACCGGGGTCGAGGAAGACATGCACCGCGCCATCGCGCGAGACCCCGAGGTGGCGATGGCCAGCCACGTCGGGTCGACTCAGCCCGCGGCCGACCGCCAGGCCGGGCGCTCTGTCGCGCAGACCCACGCGGAATGGCGACGCGCGGCCGACCGCACCATTGAGCTCGTGCGCGGCCTCGGCGATCCCGCGGCCGAGCTCGCGGTGCACGGCATGCGGCTGCCGGTGGACTTCCTGCTGATTGCCCGGGCGTTCGAGCTTTGGGTCCACGAGATCGACATCCGCCGGGCCGTCGGGCTGCCCCCGGCGGTACCTGATGAGTCCACCCTGACCCTGATGACCAGTTCCGTGGCGGGGATGCTTCCGCTCGCCGCGGCCTTGACCGGGGTGCACGAGCCGACCAGCGTGCACCTGGTGCTGACCGGGGCGGGCGGCGGGACATGGGACCTGTCAATTGGCTCGGGCTCGGATGGTTCAGCCGCCACGATCGTGACCGACGCGATCGGCTTCTGCCGCCTGGTGGGCAACCGGGCCGCGCCTGACGACCTGGAGCTGTACATCACCGGTGACTCCGGCCGCGCCGCGCGAGTGCTGGCGGCAGCCTCGGCGCTCGCCCTGGACTAGTCAGCTCGGCACTCTGCGACGGCCCACCATGCTTGCTGACGATCGGGCCGAGCTTCGCGACCCGATCGTCAGCAAGGGAGGTGTCCACGCGGTCGCCGACACGCCGGACAACTTGGCGCTAATCGCGCGGGCGGGGTGGGCCCATTCGATGCAGTGTTAGTCGGACTCGACCTGCCTAAGGCGGTCCGGCCAATCGTGGTGTTACCCGGGGTAACCCGGTGGCCTGCGGGACCGGCCGGGCCGCGCAACTTATCACGAGTTTCGTTCTTATCACGGGTTCCGTTCGTTAGAACCGGGACAAACCGGGCAAAAAATCGACGGAATTCGTGATAAGACCAGTAGCCGTGATAAGAGACCGCCCGGGCGCGAGGGTGATGCGGCTCGCCCGGCAACCCCGGCTACTGCGCTAGGGCGGGAAGGGGGCGGCGGTCGGGGGCTACCCATTCCAGGCGAGCTTCGGGGGCCTTCAGGCGGTCGGGAGAGTAGAAGTGGGCTAGCAGCTGGGAGTCGAGGAGGCGGGGATTTCGCCCGATGAACTGGGGGAAGGTTTCGGCGGGCCAGCGCTGACGATGGACGGCGACGCACCTGGCCCAGGCCCGGGTGATCGTCTCGTGGTACTTGGCGGGCTGGCCATGCGCGGCGGCGACCGCGCGGATCGCGTCAGCCATGGCGTCGGATGCCTCGGCGGGGGTGGCGTGCACGGCGAGGTAGCGCCAGGCTAGCTCGACGTGCTGCCGGTGGCCGAAGCCATCGCCTCGGCTGATGATCTCGTGGAGGATGCCCTTGTCCTGGTCGCGCATGTTCTGAAGGTACCTTCCCCTCCCTCGGGTCGTTAGCGGCCCAAATGCGGCGGCCGGGTGCTGTGCTGGCGGCCATCGCGCGAACGGGGAGGGGAGCCATATGGTGGGGAACGAGCGCGAAGCAGTGCGGCCAGGACAGACCAGTGCGGCCAGGAGAGGGTGGTGAGCATGCGGTTTAGCGCGGAGATGACGTCCGATGGCGTGACCCAGCGGCTGTTCGAGGTTGGCGACGCTCCGGGCGTGGTGTGGGCGCCCGCGCACGCGACGGGGTCGCGGCCGCTCATCCTGCTCGGTCACGGCGGCGGGGCGCATAAGACCGCGCCATCGACACTCGCCCGTGCCCGCCGGTACGTGATGGGCGGTGGCTACGCGGTGGCCGCGATTGACGCGCCCGGGTGGGGCGGCCGGCCGACGCCACCGCAGTACCTGCCCTTCAACGCCGAGATCGAGGAGCTGAACGCGGCCGGCAAGCCCCTCGGCGACGCCTTCGCCCGCCGCGGGGTCATCGTCGCGGTGCTCGCGATACCGGAGTGGCAGGCCGCCATCGACGCGCTCACCTCCCTTGACTGGATCGGCGCGGGCGGCCCGATCGGCTACCACGGGCTGTCGCTGGGCAGCGCGATCGGCGTGCCGCTAGTGGCGGCCGAGCGCCGGATCAAGGCCGCCGTCCTCGGCTTGATGGGCCACGAGACCCTCACCGAGTCGGCGCCGCGGATCACCGTCCCGGTCGAGTTCGTGCTCCAGTGGGACGATGAGATCGTGCCGCGCGAGTCCGGGCTGGCGCTGTTTGACGCCATCGGCTCGGCAGAGAAGACGATGCACGCCAACCCGGGCGCCCACATGGACGTGCCGGCGTTCGAGGTCGACAGCTCCGAGCGCTTCTTCGGCCGCCACCTGGCCGGCTAGCGAGGCGCTCGCTGGCGGCCACGGCGACCCGCCGGACACTCAGCCAGCGCGGCGGGCGCGCAGGATCGCGTCGTTGATGGTGACCTCCTCGCCGTCCGGGGTGATTGCCGGGCGGGGCCGGGCGGCGGCGACCTCGATTACCCAGCCCGCGCCGAGGACGGCGGCCACGTCGTCGGGCGTCCAGCCGTACTCCGCGAGATCGGGCCGGGGCATCTTCGCCATGTCGCTGAGGTCGTGGCCGACCACGAGGAGGGTTCCGCCGGGGGCGACGGCGGCGGCGAGGTTGCGGAACGTCGTCGGCTGCTCGGCTTTCGGGATATGCAGGTAGTGCGCGGTGACCAGGTCGTAGGTTCCTGGCGGCGGGGTGGTGGCGAGGTTGGCGTGCAGCCAGGTGATGGCGAGGCCGCGTTCGCTGGCGCGCTTGGCGGCCCGCTCGATGGCCACGGTGGAGATGTCGGCGGCGGTGACTACCCACCCCTGGGCGGCGAGCCAGAACGCGTCGCCGCCTTCGCCCGCTCCGGCGTCGAGCGCCGTCCCGGGCTTGAGGCCGGCCGCCTCGGCGACCAGGGCCACGTTAGGGTTGCCGCTCCAGATCTCCGGCTTGGTCCGGTAGCGCTCGTCCCAGGCCTGCTCGCCATGGGGGGCGACGACGTCCTGGGCGCCGTGCTCGTGACCGGCGTGGCCGTGACCCGGGTGGCCGTGACCCGCGTCGTCGTGACCCGCGTCGTCGTGACTATCGTGCCCGTGGTTCTCGCTCATGCGCACTTCCTCATGGTGGACAGGGTGACCGCGCGCGCGGCGTCGGCCGCGACGAGGTCCGCGTTGATGACCGCGCCGGCCATGAGGCCAGCGGCGGCGGAGGCGATGACTTGCGCCTGGGGGGCGGCGACGTTTCCGGCGACATATACCCCCGGCACGCTAGTCGCGCCGGTCGTCGCGTCCGCCGCGATCCGGGTCCCGATCACCTGCCCGTCGAGGCTCACCTCGACCGGGGCGAGGCCCAAGGGGGCGAGGACCTCGGCGTTGGCCACGAACCTCGGCGCGACAACCAGGGCGTCCAGCGCAACGCGGCGGCCGTCGGCGAGCAGGACTCCGGTCAGGCGGTCGTCCGCCGCCTCGACCTGCGCGACGAGCCCGTCGATCACGGGGATGCCGAGCGCGCTGAACTGGCCGGCCTGCTCGCCGCCGAACGGGGCGGCGGTGTGCCGCAGCATGGTCACGTCCGAGGTGAGTTGGCGGAACAGCAGCGCCTGGTGCGCCGCGCCGGGGCCGGTGGCGAGGATCCCGACGCGCTTGTCGCGGACCTCCCACCCGTGGCAGTACGGGCAGTGCAGGACGTCGGTCCCCCAGCGCCCGGCGAGGCCCGGCACGTCGGGGAGCTCATCGCGCAGGCCGGTGGCGACGAGCAGCCGCCGGGCGGCCACGGCCCGGCCGTTGACCTCAGCGCGGAACAGCTCACCGTCCCGGCTAAGCCGGGCCACCGTGCCAGTTTCGAGGTGGCCGCCGTAGCGGGCGACCTCGGCGCGGCCCGCCGCGTAGAGCTCCGCCGGGGGCGTGTCGTCGCGGGTGAGGAAGTTGTGCACATGGTCAGCCGACCGGTTGCGCGGCTCGCCCGCGTCAACCACCAGGACCGAGCGGCGGGACCGGGCCAGGGCGACCGCGCCGCTCAGCCCGGCTGCCCCGCCCCCGATTACCACGACATCGTAGGTCTCGTTCATGACTTCACCATCGGCCGTCCGGGGCCGACTTGACAAATTTCTTTGCTGGATTAGCAATAGACGGATGGATGTTGATCCGGTGCTCGATGCGGTTGGCCAGCGGCTGCGATCGCTGCGCCAGCAGCGCCAGCTGTCACTCGCCGGGCTGTCGGCCACGACCGGCATCTCCACCAGCACGCTGTCGAGGCTGGAGTCCGGCGGCCGCAAGCCGACCCTGGAACTGCTGCTCGCCCTCTCCCGCGCCTACCAGGTCCCGCTCGACGACCTCGTGGGCGCGCCCCCGGTCGGCGACCCGCGGGTCCGACTGCAACCACTCCACTTCAACGGCCGGACGCTCATCCCGCTGACCCAGCGGCCGGGCGGGCCCCGGGCGTACAAGATGATCGTCCCGCCGGTGGGCGCCGAGGAGGGGACCAGCGCGGAACAGAAAGCCCACGAGGGCTACGAGTGGATGTACGTGCTGTCCGGGCAGTTGCGACTGCGACTGGCCGAGCATGACTTCGTCATGAAGGCCGGCGAGGTCGCGGAGTTCGACACGCGCGTCCCGCACTGGTTCGGCAGCGCCGGACCCGAGCCTGCCGAGGTGCTCGCGCTCTTCGGCCCGCAAGGCGAGCGCATGCACGTCCGCGCCCGGCCGCGGGACACAGCGGGCGCTACAGGGAGGCGAGCTTCCGGAAGTCCCAGCTGGTGACCTTCTCCGGGACCAGGCACAGCCAGGCGTGCCGCCCGTCGTAGTGGAAGGTGTCGCCGCCGAGGTACTTGCGGGCCATCAGGAGCTCCGGCTCCGCCAGCGCCGGGTTGGCCTCGCCGATCCGCGGCACCTCGCCTACCACCTCAACCGACCCTTGCAACTCGGCGCCGCGCAGTTCGTCGTAGGCCTCCCCGGCGTCGACCAGGACCGCGACGCGCGGGTCACGGGCCAGGTCGGTCCACCGCTGGCTCTTGACGATAGAGGTGAGCCACATGGCGGCCCCGTCCCAGACGAACCACAGGGGCGTGTTGTGCGGCCCGGCCGCGCTCACGGTGGCGACGCGGCAGGTCCGTTCGCCGGCCAGGAAGGCGTCCAGCTCAGCGGGGCTCATTGCGATCCGGCGGCCACGCCGCTGCTGCCTGACTGTCATGTGGAGTCCTCGAGAAAAGAGATTCTTCTGCAACGGAAACGGCGTTCTGCAGTAAGGGGCAGTCTACCGCGACGAGTCCTGCCGCTCGCTAGTCGGCGCTCTGCATGACACTGCCAGTGGACAAGATGGCGGCGGACCACGCCAGCACCGCGAGGGCCGAGCATGCCTCCAGGGCCGCCGGGCGGGTCGCGACCAGGCCGTACACCAGGGAACCGGCCTCGGCTAGGCAGAACGCGACGACACCGAGCACGGCGTTGCGGACCCGGGTGAGCCTGGCGTACTGAGCGAGCGCTCCGGGCAGCGTGAAGATCGCCATCGGGATCAGCAGGTATAGCCGCGACAGGGGCGCCCAGTGCAGGGAGCCGATCCCGGCGCTGAGTACCGCCGCGGTGAGGAACAGCACCAGGGCCAGGACCCGGACGGCGCCGATGGCCCAGGCTCGCCGGGTGAACTCGCCCCCGGCCCCGGGCAACAGCCGGGCCAGGGAGAGCTGGGATCGCGATGGCGAGGGCAGCGGGCGAGCCGGCGGGGGCAGCACGGCAGTGGCCGCCGGGGAAGCCTCGTCAGCCGCGGCCCTCGTGCCCGGGCCTGAGGGCGGCCCGGTTACCGGCGATCCGGTGGACGGCGAATCGCCCGGCCGCGGTTCCGCCGGCCGCGACGCGCTGGGCCCCGACGCGCTGGGCCGCGACGCCGCCGGCAACTTGTCGAGACGGTCAATCCGGGTGCGCAGCTCGCCGGGCTGTCGCCGGCCGGCCGGGGTGGCGAGGCACAGCCGCAGTTCGGCCGCGAGCGCGCTCGCGGACGCGGGCCGGTCCTGGGGCTTCTTCGCGAGCAGGCGCAAGACCACGTCGCACAGGTCATCCGGGATAGTGTCCAGCGAGCTTTGCGGCGCCCGGGGAAGGACCATGAGGTGCAGCTCGCGCAGCGCCTGCTCGCCCAAGGCAGGGGGAAACGGCGGCCGGCCGGTCAGCATCTCGTACAAGGCGCACCCCAGGGCGTACAGGTCCGAGCTGGCGGTGGCCTCGCCCTCCCACTGCTCGGGGGCCATGTAGGCGTACGTGCCGACCCGCCATCGCGGGCTGGCCGTCAGCTCCGGACGCGGCTCCGGATGACGCTCCGGATGACGCTCCGCGTCGCCGAGCGTGGCGGCGATGCCGAAGTCGCAGACCTTGACCCGGTTGTCCTGCTTGACCACGAACAGGTTGCCGGGCTTGATGTCGCGGTGGAGCACGCCTTCCCCGTGCGCGACGGCCAGCGCCTCGGCGGACTCGGCGGCGTAGCGCACCGCCCGCTCGGCCCGCAGCCCACGGGAATTGTCCTTCATGATCGCCGCCAGGTCCCGGCCGCGCAGGAATTCCATGACGATGAAGAACGGGGCTTTCCTGCCCTCGAAGTCGTGCACCACGGTAATCCCCGGGTGCCGGATCCCGGCGAGAACTGTCGCCTCGTGACGGAATCGGGTGAATGCCGCCTCGTCAACGGCGAGGTCCTCGCGCATCAACTTGATAGCGACGTCGCGCCGGAGGTCATTGTCGTAGCCGCGCCATATCGTCGCCATGCCCCCGGTGGCCACGAGGTCCCTGACCTCGTACCTGCCCTTCAGCAGCGTAGGCTGGCGGAGCACTACGCCCCCAGCTTGACGAGGTAGGCCGACTGATGCGCCCACAGGTCAGCGCCAGCGTCGATGTAGGGAGCGGAGCCGTGCGCGTTGTCGTGCTCGCACTTGACAAAGACCTGCATAGGCGACTTGGCGGTCACCGCCGCCGTCTCGGAGATGACGGCCATCAGCGGCGCCGCCCCCGCGTTGCCCTTCGCGGTCGGGTCTCCGACGATGGTGTGGTGCGCGTTCAGGTTAGGGGTGCCGGTGCTGCCGATCACGCAGCCCACGAAGTCGGACGGTCCCTTGTTGTAGACGGACAGGTCCGCGTGCAGCACCCAGCGGCCCGCGGGCAGCGTCATCACGAGCACCTGCTTCATGCGCTTGGCGGCCGCCGGGAGCACCGCCTTCCCCTTCGTCTGCGTCCAGTAGTCACGTAGCGGCGGCGGAGGCGGCGGCGGGGTGGGCATAGGCGTGGGGGAAACACTCGGGGCCGGCGCAGCGACGGGAGTTGCCTTCGCCGTGGTCGAGAAGTACACGGACGCGGCGACGCTGATGGTCGTCGTGGCCACGGCAAGCGCAATGGCGATGATAGTGAGCGTCCGGCCCATGGTTGGTATCCCCCGCTGATAGCAGTAGTCCCAAGATTCCCGGGACTAACCATAATGCTCGCCGGGCGCGATTCGTCCTCTATCGGAGGTTTATGTTTCGGAGCAAGTTACCGCACGTCAAGCACGGCGACGAGGTAGGAAACGCCGAACGGGGCGTCGGAGTACAACACCTCACCCGGCGCCCGCCGCTCCAGGCCCGCCGCCCCGGCGAGAACCTGCCAGGCAGCCCGGCCGGTCGCCATCAGCTCGGCCGCCAGGCCGGCGTCCAGTCCGGCCAGTCCGGCCATGTCACCAGCGCGGATCGCCGCCTCCGCGCGGTCGTCGAACGCCTCGGCCCGCTCGTCGAAGTGGCCAGGCGCCGACGGGGTGCGCCGCGCGCTGCCGTCGCCGACCACGAGCAGCGAAACCCGGGACGCGAGTCCGGCCACGCGCGCGCCGACCCGGGCGCACTCCTGGGCGGTCGCCGCCGCGTCGACCGACTCCAGCGCCCGGGGCCCGGCGTACCCGGCCTCGTCCAGCAGTTCCGCGCCGATGCCGACCGCCAGCGGTAGCCGCGTTCTCCGCGGGGGACTGTGCTCCCCCCGGTGGGCGACCGGCAGTTGCCTCCCGGCGGGGCGACCCCCCGTACCCCCCGGCAGTTGCCCCCCGGCGGGGCGACCCCCCGTACCCCCCGGAACCCGGGCCCCGAACGCCGCCACGTTGAGCCGCTCGCCGGGGGGGAAGGTCGCGGTCGCGGTCCCGGATCCGACGACGGCCACCACGTCGGCCGACGCGGACAGCAGCCGCGCCACCGCCGCCGCGCACGCCGCGCGCAACTCCGGCAGGACCTCGGCGCGGCCGGTCAGCCCCCGGGCCAGCAGCGGCGGCGAGGGACCGATAGCGGCCCTAACGATCAAGGGGTACCTCCCGCTCGGCTTTCACACGAGTCCCCGGACCGTGCGGGCCGGCGCGACGTCGCCGCGGATCGCGGCCACCATGTCCAGCGTCATCCGGGTCTCGGCCACGTCATGCGCTCGAAAGATCCGGGCACCTTGCCAGGCGGCCACCGCCGTTACGGCCAAGGTGCCGGGCAGTCGCTCCTCAAGGGAGGCACCGAGCGCTTCCCCTACGAAGTCCTTGCGGGACGCCGACAGCAGCACCGGCCAGCCAGTCGCGGTGAGCTCGCTGAGCCGACGGGTGATCTCGAGGGAATGCCAGGAGTTCTTGCCGAAGTCATGCGCCGGGTCGATGATGATCCGCGCCGGGTCGACCCCGACGCGCACCGCCCGGTCGGCGAGGCCGAGCACCGTGTCGAGCACGTCGGCCACCACGTCGTCGTACTGGAGGCGAAACGGCCGGGTGCGCGGCGGCAGCCTGCCCGCGTGCGAGCAGACGAGCGTCGCGCCGGCCTGCGCGGCCACCTCGGCGAGCCGGGGATCCCACCCGCCCCAGGTGTCGTTGATCATGTCCGCCCCGGCCGCGCAGGCAGCCCGGCCGACCTCGTGCCGCCAGGTGTCCACGCTGATCACCAGGTCCGGGTATTCACCCCGGACGGTGGCGATGAACGGGACGACGCGGCCGATCTCCGCGTTGACGTCCACCTCGTCGCCCGGCTTGGCGGGCACGCCGCCGACATCGAGGATGTCGGCGCCGTGGGCGACCACCTCGCGGACCCGCTCCAGCGCCGCTCCCTCCTCCCAGGTCACGCCGGGCCGGAAGAACGAGTCGGGGGTCCGGTTGACGATCGCCATGACGAGCCGCTGGGCAGGCGCGTACTCGCGGGCGCCGAGCTTCAGCGGCCCCGGCGCGCGGTTCACCGGCTCACCTCCAGCTCGACGGAACCGGCGTTCTCCCGAAGTACGGTGACGGCGGGCGGCCGCTCCGCGTAGGGGACCGCGCGGGCACGCGTTCCCAGCTCGCCCTCCCCGGCCCGGTAGAACTGGACGAGCTCGGGCGCGCGGGCGAGCTCGGCACCGAAGCGGCGCCGCTGCACCACCAGCATGAGCTCGGCGGCCATGACCGCGAGATCGGCGTCGCTTTGGTGGCTGTGCGCGCGCTCGCCCAGGTCGACCTGCGCGATGGCGTCCACGCCGTGCCGCTGCGCGGCGTCGATGACGACCGCGATCTCGACCCCGTACCCGACCGGGACGGGCAGGCTCTCCAGGAGCGTGCGGCGCCCCGCCCACTCCCCCGACAGCGGCTGCGCGATCCCGGCCAGCTGCGGCCACCACAGGTGCAGCAGCGGCCGGGCAACGAGCTCGGTGACCCGCCCGCCGCCGATCGCCCCCCCGTCCGCGGTGCCGCGGGCGGCCCGGTCGTAGCCCGCTTTAACCAACTGCATACGGTTCTCCGGGGGCGGGATGGTTTTGGTCTCGCCCCCGGCCGGGGGGTTATAGGGGGGCGGGGCCCCCCTATGCCGAGGGGTCGACAGGGGGGTCGTCCCCCCGGGGGGACAGAGCAAGGGCCCCAGCAAGCCGGTGACGAAGTGGCTGCCCCAGGTCGTGAGGTCCGCGTCCATGAAGACGATGACGTCGCCGGTCGTGACCAGCAGCGACTTCCACAGCGCCTCGCCCTTGCCCGGGTAGCTGCCCAGTTCGGGGGCCACGTCCCGGCACCGGTACACCGCCGCGCCCGCGCTGGCCGCCACCCGCGCCGTCGCGTCCGCCGAGTCGGAGTCCATCACCACGAGCTCGTCAACGAGCGGCATGCTCAAGACGAACTGGTCGCGCACCGCGGCGACAACGCCGCCGACCGTGGCTTCCTCGTCCCGCGCCGGTATCACGACGCTGATCCGCGTCCCCTGGTCCTGCTTCCACCCCAGCAGCCGGCCCGCCGGCCAGTCACGCCAGTGCGACGTCCGCCGCCGCAACCAGGCCTCAGCACGGCCATCCACGACCAGCTTCCGCCTCTCCTGTGCCCTTGACAAGATATTTGAAATGTCTAACTTTAACGGAGCCGGGCGACTGCTCGCCGCTCAGGCTAATAGCGGTCCAGGCCCCCTCGCTTAACAAGCTGGCTCGCGATGACGTTCCGCTGTATCTCGTTCGTGCCCTCGCCGACGATCATCAGCGGCGCGTCCCGGAGGTACCGCTCCACGTCGTATTCGGTGGAATAGCCGTAGCCGCCATGGATCCGCACCGCGTCCAGGGCAACCTGCATCGCCATCTCCGAGGCGAATAGCTTGGCCATGCCCGCCTCCATGTCGCAGCGCTGCCCGGTCTCGAACCGCTCCGCCGCGTGCAAGATCAGCTGGCGCGCGGCGGTCACCTTGGTCGCCATGTCGGCCAGGTAGTTGCCGACCGCCTGGTGCTTCCAGATCGGCTGGCCGAAGCTCTCCCGCTGCTGGGCGTAGCGCAGCGCGTCGTCGAGCGCGGCCCGGGCGACGCCGAGCGCACGGGAGGCGACCTGGATGCGCCCGGTCTCCAGGCCCTTCATCATCTGAGCGAAGCCCTGGCCCTCGACCCCGCCGAGCAGCGCGGCGGCGGGCGCGCGGTACCCGTCGAAGGCCAGCTCGCACGACTCGACGCCCTTGTAGCCGAGCTTGGGCAAGTCCTTGGAGACCGTCAGCCCGGGGCCGTGCTCGACCAGCAGGATCGAGATCCCCTGGTGGCGGGGCACCGCGCCGGGGTCGGTCTTGCACAGCAGCGCGATGAGCTGAGACCGGCGGGCGTTGGTGATCCACGTCTTGGCGCCGTTGATGACGTAGGAGTCATCCTCGCCGGCACCTGAAGCCCGGCGGGCGACGGTGGTCATGGCCTGCAGGTCCGAACCGCCGCCCGGCTCGGTCAGCGCCATCGTCGCCCGGATCTCGCCGGTGGCCATCCTCGGCAGGTACCTGTCCTGCTGTTCCTGGGTGCCGAACGCGAGCAGCAGCTTGCTGACGACCGTGTGCCCGCCCATCGCCCCGGCCAGGCTCATCCAGCCGCGGGCGAGCTCGGCGGTGACGAGGGCGTAGCACGGCATGGACACCGCGGCCGCGCCCCACGGCTCGGGGATCGCCAGGCCGAATATCCCCAGCTGCTTCATCTGCCCGATCAGCTTCTCGGGGTAGGCGTTGGCGTGCTCCAGGTCCCGCGCGGCCGGCCGGACCTGCGCGTCAACCCAGTCGGCGACCGTCTCGATGATCGCCTGCTCCTCCTCGGTCAGCCTCATGCAGTACCTCCCGCGCGGCTAAACACCAAGCCGCGCTCGTCCAGAACGACCGTGGCGGTCAGGGACGGGTCCACGCCGGCGGCGCCGACGGCGATGCTGGCCCCGTCGGGGGTCCGCTGGGCGGTGGCGACGACGGTGGCGGGCGCGAACGCGGGACGGATCAGCCGGTAGTCGAAGGAGGTGACGGACCGGGCCGGGGCGTGCAGGCGGGGCAGGTCCAGCGCGAGCAGCGCCAGCAGCGGACCGTGGATGACGAGGTCGGGGTACCCCTCGGCCTGGGTGGCGTAGTCGCGGTCGTAGTGGATGCGGTGCCCGTTGTAGGTCAGCGCGCTGAACCGGAAGAGCAGCACCGGGTCGGTGGCCAGCTCCGCTCGCCAGTCCGCGGGCGACTCGGGGGCGCTCGCCTCGGGGCGCCCCATCGTCTTGGGCGCCGTCCCCGGCGGCTCTGAGCGGTAGACGATATCCTGCTCCTCCACCCCGGCGGGGACGCCGTCGGCGATGAGCTCATGCCGGACGGTGACGAACGCCATCTCGCCGGTGCGGCCGGACTTGACGCTGACGTTGGAGACCGTCGACCGGGTGGCCAGCAGGGAGCCGACCGGGACCGGCGCCGCGACGCGGAGCCTGCCCCCGGCGAACATCCTCCGTCGCCCCGGGATCGGCGGCCAGAACGGACCGTCGGCCGGATGACCATCCGCGCCGATGTCCGCCGTGGCGGGGTGCTCGAGCACCGTGAACCAGTGCCACATCGGCGGCAGCGGGTCGCCGTCTTTCAATGGCGGCTCCGGCGTGCCCGTCAGCCCGGCGAACGCGGCAGCGGGCCAGGGATCCACCCGGCGCGACATCTCGACTGCCCCCGGCTGCCAGTCCCTGAGCGAGTCGGCCAGGCCCATGCTCATCTCCCCTTCCACGCCCGCACGTTTCCTGACATCCCATCACAGCCGCGACGACGCAGTCGCAGTCACCTGACGGGTACGCGATGACGCAATCGCAGGGCCGTGGCGGCGCGGCGACCTCCCGGTTGCGGCTGGCCACGCACCTGACACTCGGCCGCGAGCGCTCGCTAACGGTCGTGCATAATGGGCATGATCAATTCTGACAACGACGATATCGGGAGGATTGAATGTCACTCGGCATGATTTGGCAGTCGCCTACCGTAACCGCGATGTAAGGTGCTCAGACATGACCCAGAACACGGAAGTGCTCGCCAGCGCGCCGGGCGACGAGCCGGCCTGGAAGCAGCGGGCGGTCGAGCGCTCCACGAGGGCCGCCAAGCTCCGTGCTGAGCAGCGGGTGCAGCGGTTCCTCGACGCGGCGCAGGCCCTCATCACCAAGACTGGCAGCACCGATTTCACCGTCCAGCAAGTCGTTGACGCCTCCAAGCAGTCGCTGCGCAGCTTCTACCAGCACTTTGACGGCAAGCACGAACTGCTGCTGGCGCTTTTCGAGGACGCCCTGCGCCGGGCCACGGACCAGATCCGGGCGGCCGCCACGGCCCAGGGGGACCCGCTGGACCGGGTCAGGGTCGCTGTCCAGTCGCTGTTCGAACTGTCGCGCCCGGCCCCGGCCGCGCAGCGGCCGCTGTTCACCGACTTCGCCCCGCGGCTGCTGATCTCGCACCCGGCGGAGGTGCGCGGCGCGCACGCCCCGCTGCTGGCGCTGCTGACCGAGCTGCTGACCGAGGCCGAGGAGGCCGGGCAGCTGCGCACCGGGGTGAACCCGCGCCGCGCGGCCGCCTTGACCATGCAGACAGTGATGTTCGTCGCCCAGTCGGCAGGCGTCTGCGACGAGGAAGACCTTCCAGTCCTCAACGCCGACGAGGTCTGGGACTTCTGCTCGCGGGGGTTCGCGGGCTGAGAATGGCATTCTCTTAGCCAGAGATTGAGCGTTACACTCCACCCCGCTGGAAACCCCGGAGGCCTGACATGGGCAACCCCCCCGTTGTCGTCGCGCTGCTGCTCGTTCGCGTCGTCGTCGGCGTCACGATGATCATGCACGGCTACAACCACTGGCGTGGCGGCGGCAAGATCGCCGGCACCGCGCGCTGGTTCTCCGGCCTCGGCCTGAAGTACGGCGCACTACAGGCCTGGATGAGCGTCGTGACCGAGATCGGCGCGGGCGCGCTGCTGGTCGTCGGTTTCCTGACGCCGCTGGCGGGCGCGGCCGTCATCTCGGTGATGCTCGTCGCCGGGCTGCTGGCGCACCGCAAGAACGGCTTCTTCGTCTTCAAGGACGGCTACGAGTACGTCCTGCTCATCGCGGTGGTCTGCCTCCTGCTGGGCGCCCTTGGCCCGGGGCACTTCTCGGTCGACTACGCGGCCGGCATCGCGGTCACCGGCTGGGCGGGGGCCGGCATCGCGCTCGGCGTCGCCGTCGCGGCGACCGCCGGCCTGCTGGCGACGTTCTACCGCCCCGCCCCGAAGCCCGCGCCCGCGGCCAGCGAGGCCAGCGAGGCCAGCGAGGCCAGCGAGGCCGCTGGCTAAGTGCGGGCCGTCAATATCGATCTCGGTCACGGTGACGAGAAAAACATTCTCCCAAACCGGAAACTTGAGCTTCACGGGTTGGTGGGCTCCTCGCGCAAGCCCACGCAGTCGTAGGCCCAGAAGGCGTCGTGGTAGACCAGGGTGCCGGTCATCCAGGGCTCGTGGCCGGGCATCCGGGCGACCTGGAACGCGGGCGGCGGTATCCGCAGGGACGGGGCACGGAATCCGCGGGCGTCGGCGCGCTCGAAGCCGCGCCTGCCGTAGTAGGCCGGGTCCCCCTCCAGGAAGACCAGCGGCACGCCGCTGTCACGGGCGGCGGCCAGCGCGACCTCGATGAGCGCGGTGCCGATGCCCTGACGCTGGTACCCGGGAAGCACCCCCAGCGGGGACAGCACGTAGACGCTCACCAGCCGCGGCGGCGCGTCCAGGCGGCTGGCGCTCAGCATCACGTGGCCGACGATCTCACCGCCGGACCCGCCGTCAGCACTGGCCACGAACGACAGCGGCGCCAGCGGGGCGGGCGCGGCCCGCAGCGCGTCAGTCAGCGCGGCGACCGTCCCGTCGTCGCCGAAAGCGCTCGTGTGCACGCGGCGGATCGCCTCCCGGTCGGCGGGGACCTCAGCGCGGTAGCTCACCTGATCGGGCACACCGTGACCGTAAGCGGCCCCTGGGGCCGACGGCAACTTAATTTACGGCGCTGCTTCCCGGCGGTGCTTCCGTTGTGCGGTATTGCGGACGGGAAGTGGCCGCAATGACGTCTAGCGTGGAAACATGACCACTTCAGAACAGATCACTGCGTTCCGCGTGGACATCCCGCAGGCCGACCTCGATGACCTCGCCGCCCGGCTGGCCGCGACCCGCTGGCCGGATGAGGTGACCGGGGCCGGCACCAGTTACGGCATGCCGCTGGCCGTGGTGAAGCGCCTGGCGCAGCGGTGGGCGAGCGGGTATGACTGGCGCGCGCACGAGGCCCGCCTCAACGAGTTCCCTCAGTACACGACGGTCATCGACGGCCAGAATATCCACTTCCTGCACGTCCGCTCGGCCGAGCCGGGGGCGGTGCCGTTGCTGTTGCTGCATGGCTGGCCGGCCACGGCCTGGGAGTTCGCGCGGATGATCGGGCCGCTCACCGACCCCCGCGGGCACGGCGGGGACCCCTCACGGGCGTTCCACGTCGTGGTGCCGTCCCTTCCGGGATACGGCTTCTCCGGCCCCACCACCGAGCCGGGCTGGGACAGCGCCCGGATGGCGCGGGCGTTCGCAGCCTTGATGGCGCGGCTGGGCTACGAGCGGTGGGGCGCCGCCGGCGGGGACGCGGGGGCCCTCGCCGGCCGGGAGCTCGCCATCCTCGCTCCCCGGGGGCTGGCCGGCGTACACCTGCTGCAGGTCTTCGCGTTCCCGTCCGGTGACCCGGCGGAGATGGCGAGCCTGTCGGACGCGGACCGGGCGAGCCTGACCGGAACGACCGCGCAGTTCCAGGAGAAGGCGGGCTACCAGAAAATCCAGCAGACCCGGCCGCAGACGCTGGGCTTCGGGCTGACCGACTCCCCGGCCGGCCTGCTGGCGTGGAACGCCGAGCTGTGGACGGGCTGGGGCGACTACGCCGACTACCTCGACGTGGACGCCTACCTGACCCACGTGAGCATCTACTGGTACACCCGCACGGCCGGCTCCAGCGCCCGGCAGTACTACGAGGATGCCCGCAGCGGGGCCGGCTACCGGGAGGCACCGGGCACGGTGCCGACCGCGATCGCGGTCTTCCCCGAGGACTTCCGGACCATCCGCGCCTTCGCACAGCGCTCCGTCAACATCGTCCGCTACACCGAGTTTGACGCCGGCGGTCACTTCGCCTACACCACCCACCCGGAGCTGGTGGTCAGCGATCTCCGCGAGTTCTTCGCCGGCCTCTTGGACGGCTGAGAAAGGCGGCTGCCCGGCGGCCGAAGCCGCCGGGCAGCCGTTTTCCGCCAGTCAGCTGATAATAGCTAGCTGACGGCGACGGCCACGTTGTCCACCAGGAATGAGGTGGCATGGCCCTTGAGGGTCTCGCTGCTGGCGAACCGGATGGTCACCTTCTGCCCGATGAAGGACTTCAGGCTGAAGGAGAACGTCGCGTACTTCGCGGCCGCGCTCTTGCTGGAGACGGTGGTGAGCGTTCGCAGCACCGCGCCCGATGAGCTCAGCACCTGGACCGCCATGGTGTCCGACGCCGTCGCCTTCGGGTCATTGGAGATGACCCGCAGCTCATACGACAGCGTCGCGGCGCCGCAGGACGGCTGGATCGTCACCGCTTGCGCGAGGCTGTCCTTGCGCGGCGCGGTCCGCCCGCCGAGGCGGGCCAGCCACTTGCCGGCGAACGCGGGAGTCGCCGTGGCGCTGGCGGTCCGGACCCCGCTGGTGGCCGTCCACGGCGCGGTCCCGGACTCGAAGCCGCCGTTGCCGATCAGCTGGGCGCCGCACGCGGCCAGCACCTTCCAGGTGAAGGTCACCTTCCCGCTCGTCCCGGCGGCGTCCTTGGCGGTCACCGTGACGGTGGAGGTGCCGGCCTTCGACGGCGAGCCAGTGACCAGCCCGGAAGAGGCGGCCAGCTTCAGCCCGGCGGGCAGGCCGGCCGCGGTCCAGGAGGTGATCTTGTTCCCCTTGGACGACTGAGCCGCCAGCTGGAGGTTGATCGCCTTGCCGGCAACGCTGGTGCGGGTGCCGGGGCTGGTAACGGTGACGGTGTCCCCGGGTGGCGCCGTCGTGGTGACCGTCCAGGTGAAGGCGGCGTGGCCGGAGTCGTGCACGGTGGCCCCGACCGTGTCGGTCGCGGTGACCGTCACGGTAGAGGTGCCCGCCGTGGCCGATGATCCGCCGGCCGCCGCAACCGCGGACGGGCGGGCCGCGCCCGCCGCGTGCTGCTGCCCGGCCAGGGCGCTGTTCAGCAGCGACTCCAGCTGCAGTAGCTGGAACGCGCCGGCCAGGTCCTTCGCGTCCGCATCGATCGGGGGACGACCGGGCACGTTGGGGTTCTGGATGGCGTCGGCGTCCCACCGGAGGGCCTTCAGCCGCTCGGCGGCCAGGATCTGGGTGGCCTCGCTGTTCAGCACGTCCTGGGTGGCCGGCTGTGATGTCCCTCCCGCCTGGGCCAGCAGGTTCGACAAGACCGCAGGAGCGTTGCCCTGGGTGATGATCGCCTCGCGGAAGTAATCACTCGCGGTGTAGGTACTCGGGTCGGCCGCTCCCTGTCCGTTATCGCTGCCGTTGCCGATGCCCTCCCGGCCCGGAGGGGGTAACCGGCGCCCGCCCGGCCGCGGTAACCGCGGCCATTCCAGCGGCCCAGATGTTGGCGGCGCCGTTCGGGCCGGGCCTGACCGCGATGACGGCGCTGGCCGTGCCCAGCGCGGGTGCGCGCCGCCCCGCGCGGCCGACACGATGACCTGCTGGGGAATGCCCGCCTCGCGCGGCACCCCGGACAAGACACCGGTCCGCGGGTCCAGGGACAGCCCCGGCGGCAGGTCGCTGAGCGAGACCCAGAAAGCGGTGCCGCCGTTCGCGAGCCGGAACTGGTAGGAGTACGGCTGGCCGACCGTGGCGATGGCGGGGCTGCCCGGCGTGACGGCCAGCGGGCTGACGCTGGCCGCCGCCGGGGACGTGGTGGCGGCGCTGGCGACGGCCCCGCCCGCCGCCGCCCGCCATGGAGACAGTGATGACCGAGGCGGCGACCAACGGGATCACCAGTCGGCTCGCTCCCCGCAACGAACCTAGGAATCGCATGATCGAAGGCTGGCGGAAAAGTCCGCTCCCGGGATCGGTAAGTATCCTCACCTTTCACCTGGGGAGCCCCCCATCTTTCGGGCGGGGACCTGCTCGCACGAAGGCGTACAGTATCGCTCATGACGACCCTGCCAAACCGGGACCAGACTGCGCTGCTGGTCATCGACGTGCAGAACGGCGTGGTGGCCGGCGCGCCAAGGCGCGATGACGTCATCGCCAACATCAACGCCCTCATCGGGAAGGCCCGGGCCGACCGCGTCCCCGTCATCTGGGTACAGCATTCCGATGACGGGCCCCTGCTGCCGGGCAGCGAGAACTGGCAGTACGTGCCCGAGCTCGCCCGTGAGGACGCTGAGCCGCTCGTGCACAAGCGCTACGGCGACTCGTTCGAGGCCACGGAACTGGAGGAGCTGCTGGCCGAGCGCGGGGTCGGCCACTTGGTCGTCACCGGCGCGCAGACCGACCAGTGCATCCGGTGCACGCTGCACGGGGCGTTCACCCGGGGCTATGACGTGACGCTGGTCGGCGACGCGCACACCACGGAGGACCTGACCCAGTGGGGCGCGCCGCCGCCGGAGCAGGTGATCGCGCACACCAACATGTACTGGGGAGACCAGGCGGCCCCGGGCCGGCGCGCGGGCACCGTGGGCACCGCCGAGGTCAGCTTCGCGGCGCCCGCGCCGTAATCGCCTTCCCCGGGGGCTAGACGCCGTCCCGCACCGGCAAGGTGATCGCCGACGGGCGGGACTCGTCATGGTAGACGGACTGGTCGGCGGCTAGCAGGCGGCTGGCGGTGGCGTGCGGCTCGCCAGTGCCGGGGTTGCGGGCATAGCGGGGGAAGGCGCCGCTGGAGACCTGGACCCGGATCCGGTGGCCGCGCTGGAAACGGTAGGCCGTCGGCCACAGCCGGACAGTCACCTCGCGTGGCGAGTTCGCCTCGGTCACGGTGGTCAGGCCGTCGCAGACGTTCCACGACCTGCCGTCGGGACCGACGTCGCACAGCCGTACGAACACGTCGGCGTGCCGCAGGCTGGAGGAGAACCACACCTGCGCGCTGACCTCGCCGATCACCTCGGTATCGGCCTCCAGCGGCGGCGAGGTGTAGGTCAGCACGTCCGGGCGGGCCTCCAGCGCCGAGTTCTCCACCCGTCCCGCGCCGCGCGGGATCATGCGGACCCCGCCGGCCGCCGGCGTCGGGTCGGCCGGGTCGTACCGGTAGGTACCGGGCGCGGACCCGCCTTCCGCGACGGAGGACGCCAGGCCGCCGCCGGGCTGGAGGTAGAACTTTCGCGGCGCGTACCCGGGCGGCGGCCACGCCGGGAAGTCCCGCCAGGCCTCTTGCCCCATCACGTACAGCCGCACTGGCTCGCGGGCGGGCGGCTGCGCGCCCCGCGCGCACGCCAGCCCGAACGTCAGGGTCTCCTTGATGCCCTCGCCGCTGCCGTTCAGGTGGTGCCATGGCCCGACCGTCAGCCGCGCGGGGTGGCCCCGCTCCTGCAGGACGCGGAAATCGCGCAGTTGACCGGGCAGGAAGATGTCATACCAGCCGCCGACCGAGCTGACCGGCACGGCCACCGCGCCGGCCCGCTCACGGTGGTCCAGGGCCGCCCAGTAGGGATCGTCGCCGTCGTGGGCCAAGATGTCCTGGACGTAGCCGACCCGGTGCCCGGCGGCGGCCACGTCGGCGTTGCCGAGCGGCAGCGTGCGCACCGCCCGCTGGTTGCGCGGCCCCGCCGTCAGCTGGCGCAGCATCGCCCCGCGGCGTTCCTGGCCGTCGGTCATGATCCCCCAGCCGAATGGCGTCTCCAGCGACAGTCCGTCCGGGCGCAGGAACTCCAGCGTGAGGGCGGACTCGGTCACGACGGGGATCATCGCCTTGACCTCTGGCGGCAGCTTGTCGGCGATCGCCCACTGAACGTACCCCAGGTAGCTGGGGCCGGTGAGGACGATCGAGCCGCCGAACCAGGGCTGCTTGACGATCCACTCCAGGGTCGCCAGCCCGTCCGCGCGCTCGTTGCGCATCGCCTCGAACCGCCCGCCGGAGCCGAACGTGCCCCGGCAGCTTTGCAAGAGCACCTGGAACCCTCGCTCGGCCAGCGGGCGGGCCATCCCGCCGGCCAGCAGGCCGCTTCGCCCGTAGGGCGACCGCATCAGCGCCAGCGGGAGGCCGTCGCCGCCGGAGGCGGGCGCGTACCGGTTCGCGAGCAGGACCACGCCGTCGGGCATCGGCACCCGCAGGTCCCGTTCGACGGTCAGGTCACGGGTCAGCGGCCGGTCGAGCTTCTGCATGCGCTCGATGAGGTAGCTGCCCAGGTTCACGCGCGCCACCAGGTACTCCCTTCAGCCACCCGCGCCGTCCGCCGAAGCCCCGGTGCTCACGACGGCGCGAGAACTCCAGTGCCTCATTGTGGAGAACTCCCCTCGCGAACGGAAGCCCCCTCAGTAGCGATCATGTCGAGTGCCGTGACTATGCCGCGATCCGCGGCATAAGTCGCGGCGCTCGGCCGGGGCGGCGGCGAGCGCGGTTCGCTGCTCGGCAATTAGCTCGGCGAGCGCGGGGCGGGCGCCGCGGCACAGGCCGGGGACGTTCAGGAAGCCGTGCGGCACGCCGGGGTACTCGGTGAGCTTAACCGGGACGCCGGCGGCCCGGAGGGCGTCGGCGTACCGGACGCCGTCGTCGCGCAGCGGGTCGTGCTCGGCCACGACGATCAGGGCGGGCGGCAGGCCCGCGTGCGACTTGGCGAGCATCGGCGAGGCCATCGGGTGGGCGCGGTCCCCGTCGGGGCCGAGGTACAACGTCCGGTAGACGGTCATCTCCGCGCCGGACAGGAACGGGGCGTTCGGGTTGGCGCGCGCCGACGCCGTCGCTGAGCCGGCCTCGGTCATGTCGGTGGACGGGTACAGCAGCGCCTGGTGGGCGATCGCCGGGCCCTCGCGCTCCAGCGCGAGCAGGCACATCACGGCCGACAGGTTGCCGCCGGCGCTCTCCCCCATCACGGCGACCGGGCCGCCCGCGCCAAGCTCGGCGGCGCTCGCGGCGGCCCAGGCCAGGGCGGCGTAGCAGTCCTCGATGGCGGCCGGGAAGCGGTGCGTGGGCGCGAGCCGGTAATCAACTGACACCACGACCGCGCCGACGCCCGCCGCCACGCGCGAGCACAGCCAGTCGCCCATCCGGATGTCCCCGAAGACGAACCCGCCGCCGTGGAAGTACAGGACCAGCGGCCGCACGGTGCCGGATGAGACAGTGCCCGACGCAACCGGGCCGGCCGGGCGGTACACGCGCACGGGGACCTGCCCGCCAGGCCCGGGAACCGCCTGGCTGGCGACGTCAACGCCCGGCGCGGTCGCCCCGAAGATCCAGTCGGTCACCCGGCCGGCCGGGAACTCGCGGCTCTGCATGGCGATGACCTGCTCCTCGGTCATGCCCGCGACCGAGGACTGCCGCCGCGTGAGCCAGGCGAATGCGCGCACCCGCAGGTCCATCCGAGCCATCTGGTGCTCCCTTGCGCCCGAGATCATCAATTGCTAAATCTGAGAATTGTTATCTCACCGGGCCTCGACGCTGCGCAAGGCGGTGGCGACGAAGTTGTCGAGGATCTCCTTGCGCACCGGTCGCGGGTGCTGGGGGCTGGTGATCAGCACCGCGTAAAGGCCGAGCATGAAGAACTGGGCAGTGCGCAGCCCGTTGGCGCCGGGAAGATGAAGACCAGATCCTCTACGAGGTCGCGGACAAGGTCGCGGTCATCACGCTGAACCGGCCGGAGCGCGGGAAACCCGCGCGTGGCGGCCGCTGACGCCGCCCTAGCCCTCATGAACGTCCCGCGCTGACTTTCGGGAACGCTGATTTCCTGGCACGCTGATGGTTCGCGACGTTTGAGAGGGATAGCCAGGTTGGACAACATCGTTGTCGTCGGGGGCGGTGCGGCGGGTGTCGCCGCCGTGGAGACGCTGCGGGCGGGCGGGTTCTGCGGGTCGCTGGCCCTCGTATGCGGCGAGCCGGAGCTCCCCTACGACCGGCCCCCGCTGTCCAAGCAGGTCCTCACCGGCGCCTGGGATCCCGACCGGACCCGCTTCCGCGAGGCGAGCCACTACGCGCAGTTGAACGTCCGGCTCGTGCATGGCGCGGCGAGGTCACTGGACGCCGCCAGCCGCACGGTGGAGCTCAGCGACGGCTACCGCCTCGGATACGACGGCCTGATCATCGCGACCGGAGTGCGGCCGCGCCTGCTGCCGTCCGGGCACGACCTGGCCGGCGTCCACGTGCTGCGCGGCCTGGCGGACGTGGCCGCGCTGCGGAGCGCCTTCGAGGCTGCCTCCGGGAACGCTGCCTCCGTTAACACTGCCTCCGGGAACACTGCCTCCGGGAACACTGCCTCCGGGAATAATGCCCCCGGGCGGGTGGTGATCGTGGGCGCGGGGTTCCTCGGGATGGAGGTCGCCGCCGCCGCGCGCGGCCTGGGCTTGCACGTCACGGTGGTGGACCCGCTGCCCGAGCCGATGATCCGCCAGGTCGGCCCGGTCATCGGCGCCGCGGTCGCCGCGCTGCACCGCGGCCAGGGGGTCGTCGTCCGCACCGGGATCGGCGTGACCAGACTGGTCGGCGCGGCCGGGGGCCTTGACGGAGCCGCTGACCGGTCGGACCGGGTCACCGGCGTCGCCCTCGACGATGGCTCAACGGTCCCGGCCGACTGCGTGCTGGTCGCCATCGGCGCCGTACCGGAAACGGAGTGGCTGGCGGGCTCGGGCCTGGGCCTCGGCAACGGCGTTGAGTGCGACCTCTTCCTTCGCGCGGCCCCCGGCGTGTACGCGGCCGGCGACGTCGCCTCATGGCCTAGCCCCCGCTACCAGCGAAGGGTCCGGATCGAGCATCGGATGAACGCGACCGAGATGGGCATCTGCGCGGCGAAGAACCTGCTGAGCGAGGCCACAGGCGGGGAACTCGAGACGTTCGACCCCCTGCCGTACTTCTGGAGCGACCAGTACAAGGTGAAGCTCCAGGTGCACGGGGACTTGTCCGCCGACTGCACGCCCACGATCGAGGAGGGCTCAGTCGAGGGCGGCAAATTCGTTGCCGTCTTCCGCCGCGACGGCGTGCCGAGCGCGGTGCTCGGCTGGAGCTCCGCCGCCCGGATGCCCGGCTACCGGAAGCTGCTGCTCGGATGAGCATCGGCGAGGAAAAGCACGTCCAGCAGGCTGACCTTAACCGCAGGTACCGCAAGCACATGCTGTCGGAGCTGCGATTCGCTGTCGCGCGCGACGGGCTAGATCGCGGCGAGGTCCACGGGGAGGCGGAGGTCACCCGGTACATGCACGTCCCCGGGACTTCGCACCTGCGCACGTCCATCCTGGCCGTGTGGGCCGACATGCTCAGCGGCATCCTCACCCTGACCGCCGTGCAGCCCCGCGTGTCGGTGACGCAGGAGCTCGACGTCCACCTGTACCAGCCTGCCCCGTCGTCCGGCATCGTCCGTGCCGAGGGCCGCGTGGTGAAGGCCGGTCGCTCGGTCATCGTGTCGCACGTGGATTTCACCGATTCCCAGGGCGAGCCGTTCGGCTTCAGCACCAGCTCGTTCATGGCGTCGCCGGACGCCTCATTCACCCTGCCGTCGCTGAAGGCGTCAATGCGTTTCATCAATGACGCGCCCCGCCTGGCGGTCCCGTTCGCAGACCGCGCGGGCCTCATCCGACACGCGGTTCCCGGTGTCGCTGAGCTGGCGGTCTCCGATGACGGCCGCAACTCTACAAACTCGATGCACGGCGGCCTTGTCGCCTTGGCCGCCGAGGAATCGGTCCTGTCGCTGGCCGACGATCCCAGCGCGACGGTGTGCTCATTGCAGGTTCGCTACCTGTCCGCTATCCGGGTCGGGCCGGCGGTGGCGACCGCCTCCGGGCACCGCGGGCTGTTCCGTTGCGAGGTCCGCGACCGTGGCAAGCAGGACCGGCTAGCCGCCCTGGCGACCGTGCGCACGTTCTAGCGCCGAGATCGCGGCGCCGGCGCCAGCGCTCCCGGTCGCCGTACCGGGGCGAAATGGCCAACGACCCGCATTCTTTCTGGGGCTAAATGGCCAACGACCTGCTCTAGCCGTGGCGGAAGGGCCAGCGACCGCCCAGCGCTCCGTGGCGGAAGGGCCAGCGACCCGCTACTTTCCGGGGCAAGTGGGCCAGCGACCCGCTTGCGCCGCGGGCCGCCAAAGTCCCGCTAGAACGCGCGGACCGCCGCCAGGAGGGCGAGCCAGGCGGGGCCGGGGAGAGCCAGGGTCACTCCCGAGCGGTTGGCGGTGTCGCGGACCAGGACCGAGGTCGCGGAAACGCCGACCTCCACGCAACTGCCTGAGCTATTGCTGTAGCTCGCCTTGCGCCAGCCCGCCGAACGCATGTTCTCACTCATCTCGTAACTCCCCCTCGGCTGCTGCCCCCTCTACATAGGCTATATATTCCCCTTCTTGGGCGGTATCGCGCACCCGAAGTGGAAAACACCCCTTCTGCTTACCCGCTGAGCTTTTGATGGCGACCCGCCCGGCTAGGCGGCAGTGACCTGTTCGCAGACGGCCACGTCCACAGTTACCGGCCAGTAGGCACGAGCAGGCCCGCGGCTCCGCCGCCGGGAGCCAGGGCATGCGCTTCTACCTGGGAACATGTGACCAGGATTTCAGGCCGAGGGCACTAGCCGCCGGCGGGATGCCTAGCGTCGCAGCGATATGGCGCTGGCCAGCGCCACCGTCAGCAGGAGGGCGACGAAGGCCACGGTCAGCGTCCAGCCGCCGCGGGCGTAGAACAGCCCGCCGAACGTGCCGGCCACGCTGCTGCCCACGTAGTACAGGCACAGGTACAGCGCGGACGCCTGGGCGGGGGCCTGCCGGTTCCAGCCGCCCACCCAGCTGCTGGCGACCGAGTGGGCGGCGAAGAATCCCGCGGTCAAGACGACAAGCCCGGCCACGATGCAGGCAAGCGACGCGGGAAGGGTCAGCGCGACGCCGCCAATAGCGACGACCGTCCCGACGACGAGCACGACGCGGCGGCCGGTCCGGTCGGCGAGCCGCCCAGCGGCCGTTGAGGAGAATGTGCCCGCGAGGTAGACGGTGAACAGGGCCCCGATGACCGAGGCCGGAAGGGCGAACGGCGCCGCGCTCAGCCGGAACGCCAGGTAGTTGTACACCGTCACGAACGCGCCCATCAGCGTGAAGCCGATCAGGTACAGCCGCAGCAGTCCAGCGTCGGCCAGGTGGCGGCCCAGGGTGGCGGCCAGGGCGCGCGGCCGCAGCGGCGCTGGGGTGAAGAACGCCGACGGCGGCAGGACGGCCGCGAAGGCGACCGCGCAGGCCAGGGCGCACCCGCTGACCCCGGCGAGGGCGACCCGCCAACCGCCGTGCTCGGCGAGGATTCCGGCGATGCCCCGGCCGCTGAGCCCGCCGATCGCGTTGCCGGCGATGTACAAGCCCATGGCCCGGCCGAGGGAGCTTCGGTCCACCTCCTCGGCGAGGTATGCCATCGCGGTGGCGGGCACCCCGGCCAGGGCGAGCCCCTGCGCGACGCGGATAGCGACGAGCGCGCCCAGCGACGGCGCCAGTGGCGCGATCAGGCCGAGCACGGCCGCGGCGAGCACCGAGATCGTCATGACCCGCCGGCGGCCGAATACTTCGGACAGGGAGCTGACCGGGATGATCGCGACCGCGAGGGCGCCGGTCCCGGCCGACATGGCCAGGCTCGCCGCCGCCGGCGTCGCCCGAAACGACGCCGCCAGCATCGGCAGCAGTGGCTGCGGCGTGTAGAGCAGCGCGAACGTCGCCAGCCCGGCGGCGAACAGCCCGAGCCGCACCTGCCGCATCCCGGGATCACCATGCCGCAGTCGCACTGGTCGTGACGGCACCGCTCCCGGGGGCACCGTCCCTGAGGCCAGGCCCCGGTTGGCGCGAGCCGTGTCGGCGAGAGCGGTGTCCTTCAGCACGCCCTGACGCTAACCCGGGCGACGCTCATACGTCCAATGCATGACTTACTGAGTAATAATGCAATCATGAATGAGTCAGCCGTGGACGACGCGCTCGACGCGCTCGTGCCGCGCCTGCGCCAGTTCATGGTGGTCGCCCGTGAGGAGCACCTCACCCGCGCCGCAGACGTCCTCGGCGTGCCGCAGCCCACTCTCTCCCGGTCCATCGCCCGCCTGGAGGCCGAGCTTGGCGTGCCCCTGTTCACGCGGCCTGGCCGCTCGATCCGGCTGACCCGTCACGGCCGGTTCCTTTACGAGTCGGCCGAACGAGCGGTGGCGCCGCTGAGTGCTTCCCTGCGCGCTCTCATTGACGAGGCCGATCCCGCCCGGGGCCGGGTCGCGCTCGGCTTCTTGCACACGCTGGGCGGTGAGGCGGTGCCGAGGCTGCTGCGGGATTTCCGCGCGCGGCATCCGCACGTGAGGTTCGCGCTGGTGCAAGGCAACGGGCACACGCTGGCGTCGAAGCTGCGGGACGGCGAGATTGACCTGTGCCTAACCGCGCCGCTGCCGCCCGCCGGCGACGGCGTTACCGCGCGGAGGCTGGATGAACAGCGGATCGACCTGTTCGTCCCGGTGGGCCACCCGCTGTCCCGGCGGCGCGGGATCCGCCTGGCCGAGGCGGCGGAGGAGGACTTCATAGCCATGGAGCCGGGCTACGGGCTGCGGGCGATCACCGATGACCTGTGCCACGCGGCCGGCTTCGACCCGCGGATCGCGTTCGAGGGAGAGGAGGCGGATACGGCCCGTGGCCTCGTGGGGGCCGGCCTGGGCGTGTCGCTGCTGCCCGCCACCGCCTCGTCGCTGGCGGACCCGGCCGTGGCCGCCATCCGGATCACGTTCCCGAAGGCGGCCCGGACGGTGGGCATCGCCTGGATGACCGACCGGCCGGTTACGCCGCCGACCGCGGCGTTCCGCGACTTCGCCTTGACGTACGCAGGGCGCCTCACCCGCGGGTGATCGCCTCCAGCGCCGCGATCGCGTCGTCAAGGACGCCGAGGCTCGCGCCGAGCTCGGCGGCTACCTCGCGGACGGCCTTGACGCAGCAGCGTGACGTGCCCAGCGGCGATGTCGGGCGGCCCGCCGCTGACCGGGGAGTCAATCACGGCGACGCCCCTGGCGGTTGTCGGGCGCCGGGTCCTCGGCGCTCAGCCGGTGAGCTTCCCGGTGCTCAGCCGATGAGCTCGTCGGCGGCGGCCGCGAAGATCTCGGTGTGCAGGTCGGCGTCCGCGTTCGTGGTGACGGGCGACATCAGGGCCATGTTGTGGAACGGGGTGAGCAAGACGCCGCGGTTGATCGTGTACAGGTGCAGGTACTCGTCGAGCTGGGCGTCGGCGGCGGCGTTGGACTCGCCTCCGTTGAGCGGCGGCGCGGGAGCGAACCGGTACTCGGCGCGGGCGCCGAGCTGAGTGACGTGCCAGGGCAGCCGGCGGCTCTCCAGTACCCCTCGCACCCCCTCGGTGTAGCGGGCGGCGACCGAGGTCATCGTCTCGAAGGCCGCGTCGGTGAGCACGGAGCCGAGGATCGCCCGCATCGCCGCCACCGACAGCGCGTTGCCCGCGAGGGTCCCGCCGACTCCCCCGACGTCGACGATGTCGGCCGACTTGTCGGACAGCAGGAACTCCGATAGCCGCGCCCCCAGCCCGTAGGCGCCGGCCGGGATGCCGCCGGCGATCGACTTGCCGATCGTGACGATGTCCGGCGACAGCCCCCAGGCCCGGGTGCAGCCGCCGGGCCCGGCGCTGAAGGTGTGCGTCTCGTCGTTGATCAGCAGCGAGCCGTGCTCCCGGGTGAGTGACCGCACCGAGTCCAGGAAGCCGGGCGCGGGCAGCACGATCCCGATGTTCGTCAGCGCGGGCTCCATGAGCACCGCCGCCACGTCCCGGTGCGCCAGCTCGCGCTCCAGCGCGGCCGCGTCGTTGAACTCCACGACGCGAGTCGTCACCGACGGGTCAACTGGCGCGCCGACGTTCCCGTCCCGTGAGCGCGGCCCGTCCGGCGTGGCGACGATGAACGCCTCATCGACGCTGCCGTGGTAGCAGTAGGAGAAGACCAGGATCTTGGGCCGCCTGGTCAGCTGCCTGGCGATCCGGATCGCCCACCGGTTGGCGTCGGTCGCGGTCAGCGTGAAGCTCCACCTCTCCACGCCGAACCGCCGGGCCAGCTCGGCTCCCACCCATTCGGCGGCAGACGTCGGCAACATCGTGGTGATCCCGCCCGGCCGGGCTAGCAGCTCGGTCAGCGGCTCCGGGGCGTGCCCGGCCATCGCGCCGGTGTCGCCGAGGCAGAAGTCCACCAGCCGTAATCCACGCTGGTCACCTCAGCAGTGTACGAGCGCCGCCGCCTGCGGGCCGGGCGCAGGAGGGGCTTGCGCCCGCGGCGCGATCGCTGCGCCGTCGTCCATCAGGACGCGATGAGGCGCCCGGCCGCCACCACGGCGCGGACCGGTGCTCGCGGTGCTCGCGGTCAGTGAGTCGGCGGTGCGGGCCGTAAAGCTCGGACAGTTCGGCGCGCACTTCACGCGGGCACGCTGCCTCAGGACAGGGCGCGCTCGCCGCGAGACAGCTCCACCCAGATGACCTTCCCGTCCGGTAGCGGCTCGACCGCCCAGCGCTTGGCTATCTTGCCCACGACATCCAGGCCATGGCCAATGGCGGTGACCAGCCGCTCGCCGTCGCCCAGCGGCACCATGTCGCGAACCGCGATCCGGACGGTATCCCCGGCCTGCGAGACGGCCACGGTGAACGTGGACCGCGCGTGCACGATGGCGTTGGCGGCCAGCTCCGCGATCACGATGGCGGCGTCCGATGCGAGCGCCCGGTCGGCTAGCGAGCCCAGCTGGCCGAGCACGAAGTGGCGTGCCTCCCGGGCGGAGTCCAGGTGCGGCGGAAAGCCCCGGACCGCGTGCGGGCGGATGACCCTTGCGGGAAAGCGGCGCACCTCGGCGAGACCGTGCTCATTGTCGAGACCGCGCTCATCGGCGAGACCGCGCTCATCGGCGAGGCGGTGCTCATCGGCATTGCCGGACCCATCGCGGTGGCCGGTCATCAGGCGGACCGGGTGCACGCGTCCACCACCGCTGAGGGCCCCCGAGGGCTCCCTCCTGGCATGTCCTTCGTTCCTATCGCTATCCGGCGTATTGGCCATCCCGGGCGCCGGCGGCCTCCGCCAGCACTGACGACGCCGTTTACCCGCCAGGCACCCGCGACGCGATCAGGCTGCCCGCGCGGACAGCGTTCAAACACGCGATCGCTAACGCGACTTGTCCACCTTCCCGGTGACCGGCGTCCAGAAGCCCATGTTCACCGGGTGCGGTCAAACGGAGCGGAAGGGGCTACGGGGCGGGAACCTCGATGACGATGGCGCCGCCCATGCCGCCGCCGGCGCACATCGCGGCGACGCCGGTCACCGTGCGCAAGTCCTCCGCCCAGATCGGCGGGTAACCCGCCGCTAAAATCACAAGGTGGACCCCGCACCCGAGGCTTGCCCGCCCGTTCCTACCTCGCCAGGTTCCCTTAGGCCAGGGAGCCGGGAGATCGACTACACCCTGCGCTCGGCGCCCCGGTGAGCGGGCAGGCTGGCCAGGCGTGGCTGGCGCGACTGCCGGACTCGCTCGCCGCGCAGCGACGGGTCATGGCCCGGCTGCTGGAATTCTGCGAAGCCACGCGGCCGGTGACGTCGTTCTCAGTCGGCTGCTCCCTGGGACGCGGGGCGGGCGACGCGCTGTCCGACATTGACGCCGCGATCGGGGTCGCCGGTGCCGCCGACGTTGGCGACGTCGAGTCGCTGGTGGCCGCGACACTGCGCGCGGACACGTTGCCCGCGCTCGTTGACCTGCTGCGCTTCCAGAGCAGGAACGACGACGAGGTCCGGCGGATCTTCGCCCAGTTCGCCGACCGCACCCAGCTCGACCTGGCCATCGTGCCGCAGTCCGGGATACAGCTCGGCAGGCGCCCGGACTTCGTTGCGTTGTATGGCCCGTATTTCCCCGGGGGGGCGACCCCCCGGCCGGCCCCCCGGCAAGGAGGGGGACTCCGTCCCCCTTTTCACCCCCCTGGCCCTGGCGGGGCAGAGCCCGCCCCTCCAGGGGACGCTGGGCCGCGAGATGCGGGGGAGGCGGCATCGGCGTACGCGGTCAGCGGCGAGCAGGTCCGTGAATGGGCGTTCCACGGGTGGATCGAGCTGCTGGACATCGACAAGTACATGCGGCGCGGCTCGCTGTGGGAAGCGCACGAGCGGCTGCACCAGGTGCGCCAGCACCTCTGGATGCTGTGGGCGGCGGCGACCGGCGCGCTGTACCCCTGGCACGGGCTGTCCCAGGTGCTCGACAACGACCCGCGCGACCTCCCGCCCGGGATCGAGGCCACGGTCGCGAGCTTGAACGCCGCGGACCTGCGCCGGGCTGCCCGCGCCAGTGCGACGCTGCTCGCCGAGGCCAGCGCGGCGGCTGCGCGCGCGCACCCAGCGGACCTGCCCCAGGCGATGGCCGTGTACGTGACCAGCGAACTGGCGCGGGACTCGCGATTCCCTACACGACGGTGACCGGCTGAGGGCACTCAGTCCAGGCAGAGGCAGAAGGGGTGCCCGGCCGGGTCGAGGAACACCCGGAAGGTCTGACCGGGCTGGTGCTCGTGCCGGGTCGCGCCTAGTTCGAGCACGGCCGCCTCGGCGGCGTCGAGGTCATCGACGATGACGTCGAGGTGCATCTGCTGCGGGGCTTCCTGGCCGGGCCACCGGGGCGCAGTGTAGTCCTCCACCTGCTGGAAGGACAGGCACTGACCGTACTCGGCGCGGACGTCGGCCCAGCCGGGGGAAACCTCCACCTTCCAGTCCAGCATCGCGCCGTAGAAGGCCGCGAGGGTAGCGGGATCGGGGCAGTCCAAGACGATGCTCGGGAAACGCGCGATGGCCATGCCCGCCACCGTACGCGACCGCGAGAACGGCGCCGGCACGCGTGGAGGCGAGCCTGTAGATGCGGAGCCCGGCGTTAGAGTGGCCAGCGCGCTGCGTCATGCCCGGGCGGGGAACTCAGGTGCGCACGCCAGGCGGGAAGCGTAGCCTCGTCGCATGCCAGGCCTGATCCCGGGGACCGATCCCGACTGGGAGACGGCGCTGCTGCTGGCCGTGCCCACCGCGGAGCCGGCCGTCAGCCGCCACCGCGCCCGGCTGGACGAGGCCGCCAGGGACGGAGTCCCCGCACACATCACGGTGCTATACCCGTTCCTGCCTCCCGCCGGGATCGGCGAGCCGCTACTGGCGTCGCTGCGCAGGCTGTTCGCCGGCATCGCGGCATTCGAGTTCACGCTGGACCGGGTCGGCTGGTTCGGCGAGAAGGTCGTGTGGCTGGGCCCGCGCGACTCCGCGCCGTTTACAGCCCTGACCACCCTGGCCTTTGCCGCGTTCCCGTCCTGCCCGCCCTATGGCGGCCAGTTCGCCGAGGTGATCCCGCACCTGACCATCGGCCATGCCGGCAGCCCGCAGGGCCTGCGCGCCGCCGCCGAGTCGGTCCGTCCCTGCCTTCCCATCAAGGCGGCCGCCGCAGAGGTCAGCCTGATGACCGGTCCCCGCCCTGGCACTGCGGGCACCCCGCCGGGGCAGTGGCGCACCATTGCTGCCTTCCCCCTCGGCAGTACCTGCTGTTCTCCCCGGCCAGGCGGCGAAGGAGGCCGGCTACCCGGGGCATGCTGACGCCCGCGGCCAGGCTGGTGGATTCCCTTGGTCGCGGGAGTCGCATTGCTAATCGCCATAGGTTGTGCGGCCAGGTGGCCCGTGGGTGGCCGGTGGCCCGTGGCTGTGCAGCACCTGTCCTCGGGGGCCGTGCGCGGTGGTGGTCCCGTCCGGGTGCAGGGCGAGTCTCCAGCCCCAGCGGTGGATGCACACGTCGTGGTGGAACTGGCAGGCCAGGACGCAGTTGCTCATGGATGTCTCGCCGCCGTCGGCCTGGTGGCGCAAATGATGAACATCGCAATGGGCGGGCGGCTTGCGGCACCCGGGCCATTCACAGTGCCGGGCGCGCAACTGCACCGCGCGGCGCAAGGCGGCCGGGATGGCGGCGGAGACTCCGACGTCGAGGACCACGGGCTTGCTGTTATAGGGGGCGTCCAGGAGCCCCTGGCGCAGGATCGAGGCCAGCCGGTCCGGCCCGGCGACCAGGTCAACCGCCAGCCGGGCGATGGCGTACCGCAGCGCCTGCCGTGCCTGCGGGGACAGTGCCTCAGGTGACAGGGCTTCGGGTGACAGGGCTTCGGGTGACAGTGCCTCCGGTGACAGGCCTTCGGGTGACAGGGCCTCAGGTGACAGGGCCTTAGCCCGGTCGCTGGCGTGGCTGTTCGCGTCGTCTTGGTCGGCACCGCCCAGGTGGGCCGCGATGACGTCGATCATCTGGTCCACGATGGCCAGGTCAGGGTGGCCAGTGACCACTGGGGTGATGATCGCGTCGCACGCGGCGGTCTCGGCATCCAGGCCGTCCAGGTAGCCGTGCTCGCCGGCCAGGGCGGCCAGCCAGGCCTCGTGCAACTCGGAGGCACCGGGCAGGCCCAGCAGGCGGGCCAGGTCGATGACAGCGTCGACGCGCGTATCGGCCCCGGCGCGATCCGGCACGAGGCGCGCCCGCAGCAGCAGCTCACACGCCAGTTGCAGCGCGTCGTGATAGCGCTGCGCCTCGGTCCGCTCGTCTTCCGGGCCGGCCCTCTTGCCGAGGGAGTCCAGGACGGCTTGCAGGGCGGCGGTGCACTCGGGGGTTAGGTTCCCGTTGACCCGGCCGGCGTTGTCCAAGGTCGCGCCCAGCCTCAAGAACCGGTCGTCGAACCCGTCGTCAGGGTCATCGGGGTCGGGCTGCTGGGAGCGCCATTTCTCATACGCGGCCTGCGCGACGACCGCGAGGTCTTCGAGCCTGGCACCGGCGGAAGCGGTATCAGTCAGGAGCTTGTCAACGTCGTGGCGCCAGTTCGGCGGGAGCTTACGGGTCCACTCGGCCAGCTCCCCGGCCCACGACTGCGAGAGTTCGCCGCCGGCCACCGCGTCGGCGATGACCGGGTGGTCGCGGAACTGGCGCATCTGCCTTACCTCGGCGCCAGCCGCCTTGCCGGTCTTCCGGCCCCTGCCCTTCAGCCATGCGGTGCACGACCCGTACCCATCGGCGGTGTAGGCCCGCTCGGCGTCGAACCGAGCCAGGGCGGCGGCCCGTGCGGCGGAGAGCTTGCCGCTCAGCACGCCTATGGCGTCCAGTGTGTCGCCCAGCTCCGCCGACACCAGCGACGCCGCACCGGGATCACGCAGGTAGCCCAGGGCGGCATCCGCCATGCGCAGCGCCTCGGCCACAGTCGCGGGTCCCTCGCCGCCGTCGGTGCACATCCGGATCACCTCCCACGTCCACTATTAGATAGTATCATCGAATAATTCACGTAGCAATTTCGGTACCTAGAACTGAGTATCACGTGACATTTGTGTCGAATGGGATGGGGGGCAACGGCGGGGGGCAACGGCGGGGGGCAACGGCGGGGGGCAACGGCGGGGGGCAACGGCGGAGGCGACGGCGGAGGGCGACGCGGTGGAGTACAGGCGCTCCCGCCGGCGACTGCCGTCCTCAACGGGGCCAGACGGCCACGTTCTGGAAGGCGGCCGGCAGGGCGGCGCTGGATATGACCAGGCTCCTCCACGGCTTCGCGCCCCCAAGGTTGCGCTCCGGCCAGGCCCGCGCCGATCCGCGGGCTCGCAAGCCGTGGCCGTGCCGGGCGAGCCTGGCGGCTCCCCGGCAGTCGCGCTGAGGGACTCAGCGGTCGTTCTAATTGGTTGCGCGGCCCGGCCGGTAACCAGGAGGATGCGAGCATGAGCGAACGGTTCGTGCTCCCGATGGACGGCGGCGACCTCGTCGGTGAGCGGTGGGCGGGCGGCGCGGGCGCCACCGCCGGTCCTACGGTAGTGCTGCTGCACGAGGGGATCGCCGACCGGCGGGGCTGGCATCGGGTGGCTGAGCTTCTGGCGCCGCCGGTGACGGTGGTGGCCTATGACAGGCGCGGGTACGGCGAGTCGCCCGTCAGCGCGAGTGAGTTCACGAATGCGGGGGACCTGCGGGCCGTTGTGGACAGAGAAAAGGCGGAACGGGTGTGGCTGGTCGGGGCCTCGGCGGGGGGCGGCCTGGCGCTGGACGCGGCGCTGCTGATTCCAGAGCGGGTCGCGGGGCTGGTGCTGATCGGCACGGCGGTCAGCGGCGTGCCGAAGGCGGAGTTCGATGAGACCGAGCAGCGGTTTGACGCGCTGTTCGAGGCGGCGATCGAGGCCGGGGACGACGCGGAGGTCAACCGGCTCGACATGTGGTTCTGGCTCGACGGGCCGAACTCCCCCGAGGGCCGGGTCAGCGGCCCGGCCCGGGACCTGGCGCTGGAGATGAACGCGATCATCATCGGCAACGACGCCCCCGAGGGCGCGGGCGACAACGGCATGGATGCCTGGAGCAGGCTGGCCGAGATCACCGTCCCGGTTACCGTCGCCTGCGGGTCGCTGGACGCGAGGTTCATCGTTGACCGTGGCCGCGAGCTGGCCCGCCGACTGCCTAAGGCAGGCTACGTCGAGCTCGCCGGCGTGGCGCACCAGCCCTACCTGGAACAGCCCGACGTTGTGGCCAACCTGATTCGCGAGGCGATCGCCTGACGGCGACGGTAGTCAGCCACCCACGCAGAACTCGTTGCCCTCCGGGTCGTGCATGACGACGAAGTAGACGGGGTCGTCAGGGTCGTCCTCGCGCTCGCGCCGCTGGACCGTCGCGCCGAGCGTGATCAGGTCGGCGACCTTCGCCTCGACGATCTCGATTCGCTGTTCCAGCGGGAGCGCCCGGTCGCGTCCCGTCGGGTAGAGGTCCAGGTGGAGGCGGTTCTTGCCCGCCTTCGATTCCGGGACCGGCTGGAACCAGATGGGCGGGCGCAGGCCCTCGGGGTCAAAGAGCCGGTCACCGAAGGCGGCCTCGGATCCCAGCCGCGCCCGGTAATGCTGCCACCACGTCGTCTCCGGCGACGTCGGCGGGGCGGTCAGGTACCCCAGCGCCGACGCCCAGAAGCGGGCTAGTGACCGCGGATCGTTGGCGTCGATCGTTAGTTGCCAGAACACCATTCCCCGACGCTAGCAGCCCAGCGAAAACATGGCCCGGGCGCGGCTACGACCGCTGCCCGGGGATGGAGATGGTGTAGATCATGCGCCGGCGGCGTCCCTTGCCGGGCGCGTTGGCCAGCCGGTCCAGGCAGACGGCGCTGAGGTCGCGGGCGAACTCCATGAACTCCTCGTCGGTGAGCCACATGGCCGCGACCCGGGCGACCGCGCCGTCGCGGACCGGATCGGCGGAGGTGGTGGCGTGGTAGCGGTCAAAGTCGGCGAGCATGCTGGCGACGAAGGCGGTGAAGGCGTGGGCGTGATCCTCCATCGTCATGGCCCTGGCTTCACCCGGCGCGATCTGGGCGGCGGCCATCCGCATCGTGTATGTGCGCTCCACCGCCCCGCGGACGCGCCGCTCGGCGACCACCTGGAGCACCCCGGCCTTCGTGAGCCTGGCGATGTGCCGGTAGAGGCTCCCCGGTGGCACGTCGTCCAGTTCGGCGGCGAGCTGGCTGGTCGTGAGCGCCCGGTCCCCGAGGAAGGCCTTGATGATGCGCATCCGTATCGGGTGCAGGAGAAGATCGGCGGTTGCCATCCCTATAGGCTAGCAATTGCTCCCAGAAGCAGTATCATTCTCAATGTCGATAACATTCGAGCCGACCTCGGGAGCACCGATGTCCCCCGCAGCCGCGATACCGCTCCTCGTCGTAGTCGTTGGATTCGTCGCGGGCTGCCTGACCGCCGTGGTTCGCGACGGGCCGCCTCGTTACCTGCCCAAATGGGCGTGGGCGCTCGTCATATGCGCCGTCGTTCCCTGGGGCGGCGTGGCGTACCTCGCCTTCGGCCGGGCCCGGCGACCGGGAATCCCGCTGGAAACCCTGGCGCCCGTCCAGCCGCACGATCCCGGCGGGCCACCGGCCACCGCGCCGGCGGCGCCGCCGGCGGCGCGTCGCCGGCCGCCGGCCGGCCCGGTGACCATCGAGGTCAGCGGGCTGACCAAGCACTTCGGGGCGGTCCTCGCGGTAGACGGGCTCAGCTTCGCGGTCCAGCCGGGGAAGGTGACCGGGTTCCTCGGCCCGAACGGGGCCGGCAAGACGACCACGATGCGGGTGATCCTGGGCCTGGACTCTCCCACCGGCGGGACGGCGCTCATCGCGGGCCGGCGCTACCGGGACATCATCCGCCCCCTGCACGAGGTGGGCTCGCTGCTTGACGCCACCGCCGTGCACCGCGGCCGCACCGCTTGGTTCCACCTGCTGGCCCTGGCGCGCAGCAACGGAATCGGGCCACCGCGAGTTCACGAGGTGCTGCGGATGACGGGCCTGGAGGCAGTGGCGGGCCGCCGGGTCGGGGAATTCTCACTGGGGATGAAGCAACGCCTGGGAATCGCGGCGGCGCTGATCGCGGACCCCGCCGTGCTGCTGCTCGACGAGCCGGTCAACGGGCTGGACCTCGAGGGCGTCCGCTGGATCCGTCAGCTGCTCACGCACCTGGCCGCCGAGGGCCGGACGGTCCTGGTATCCAGCCACCTGATGAGCGAGATGGCGATGATCGCCGACCACCTGATCATCATCGGGCGCGGCCGGCTGCTGGCCGACACTCCGGCGGCCGCGTTCGTGTCCCGCGCGCGCCGGGACGTGCTGGTCAAGTCCCCCCGGGCCGCCGAGCTGGCCGCGCTGGTGACCGCCCGGGGAGCGACGGCCGGGCCCGATGACAGTGGCGGGCTGGCCATCACGGGGATGGACGCGCCCGGCATCGGCGAGCTCGCCGCCGCTCACGGCATCGCCGTCCACGAGCTGGTCCCCCGGCACGCCTCGCTGGAGGACGCGTACCTGGACCTGACCAGTGGCAGCGCCGATTATCACTTCGAGCCAGCCGAGGGGGTGGCGGTCCGATGACCTCCTGGCTGGCCCGCGCCCGCGACGCGCTCGCGTTTGAGTGGACCAAGCTCCAGTCGGTGCGCTCGAACCGCTGGACGCTGGCCGCCGCCGTCATCGTGACGCTCGGCGTCACCGTGGCCATCGCCGAGAGCCTCGCGTCCACGCCCGCCAACCGGCCCGCGCCGTTTGACACGCTGACGGCCAGCTTCCTTGGCTATGCCGAGTACACGGTGCTGCCGGTCACCGTCCTTGGCGTGCTCGTGTTCACTTCCGAGTACGCCAGCGGCCTCATCAGGACCACGTTCACCGCCGTACCGCGACGCGGGGCGGTGCTCGCGGCCAAGGCCGTGGTGACCGGCGCGGCGGCGCTCGTGGTCGGTGAAGTGCTCGCCGTCACCTGCTTCCTGCTCACCCAGGCGATCGTGGCGGGGCGCCACGGGGGCCTTTCGCTGTCTCATCCCGGCGTGCCCGGGGCCATCGCCGCCGTCGGCCTCGCCCTGGCCGCGTGCGCGGCGGTGGGCGTGGCGGCCGGCGCGATCGTCCGGCACACCGCGGGTGCCATCGCCGCCGCGATCACCGTCGTGTACTTGCTGGCGTTGCTGTGCATGTTCCTGCCGGGCCCGTGGAACACCCGGCTCGGCCGGTTCACCATGCCGTTCGCGGCCTACCAGGTGGCCAGCCTGCATCAGCGGGCGGGCCTGCTGCCCCCGGCGATATCGGTGGTCGTGCTCGTCGCCTGGCCGGCGATCGCCCTGCTGGCCGCGGCGGCGGTGCTCCGCCGAAGGGACGCGTAGGCCACGCTGACCTAGCCGAGGGCCGCGATGGTCTGGGGGAGGTCGGTGGTGGTGCGGATGCCGGGGGCGGCGGCGGCCTCGCCGGCCGACGTTACCTCATCCAGCGGCAGGCCGATGGCCGGCGATGAATGCTTCCCCGCTGGCCTCATCGGGCACCCCGAAGACGGCCGGCCTGGGATCAGCCGGCCTGGGATCCGGACCCCCCACTCTCACGGGTGCCCGTCGGGCCACCCGCTGTACCGCAGAAATCGCCGTGCTCGCCGAGGGCGGGCGCCGGGCCGTAGGCAGGCTGGTAGCCGTGCACACGCAGCGCGCCGCCGACCAGCCGGAAGCGGCCTGCCGTGATGACGGAGGCGTCCGCGCGGGCCAGAGCCTCGGGCAGGGTCGCGACGGCGACGGCCGGCACGCCGGCTGCCCGCAGCCGCGCCTCCCAGCTCTCGGCGGTGTCGGTGGCCAGCGCCTTCGCGACGACGGCGAGGACCTCCGGGCGCCGGGCGGAGCGCTGCGCCATCGTCGAGAGCTCGCCGGTGCTGGCCGCCTCGAGGCCTGCCTCGGCGGCGAACGCCCGCCAGAACCGGTCGTGGGTGATGAACAGCGCCAGGTAGCTGCCCCCGGCGGCCGGGAACAGCTGCGCGGGCACGTAGTGGGAGTGCGCGCCGCCGGCGTAGCGCCTCGGCTCTGCGCCCTCGTTCAGCCAGGCGGCCGCCCGGTAGTTGAGCTGGGACAGCATCACCTCGCGCATCGACACGTCGACCTGGCCGCCGCGCCCGGCCACGATCATGGCGAGCAGTCCCAGGGCGGCGATCATCCCCGAGGAGTTGTCGGCGGAGGAGTAGCCGGGCAGCGTCGGCGGACCGCCGGGGTCCCCGGTGAGCGAGGCTACGCCGGTCGCGGCCTGCAGGAGGTAGTCAAACGCCGGCTCGTCGCCGCCGTCGAGGCCCCAGCCCGTGAGCGCGACGCAGACGAGCGCCTCGTTGTGCTGGCGCAGCGCCTCGTAGGTCAGGCCCAGCCCGCGGATCGCGGACGGCTTGAGGTTGACCAGCAGCGCGTGCGCGTCGCCGACGAGCTCGTGCAGCCGGGCCTGGCCCGCGGCGGTCCCGAGGTCCAGCCGGAGGCTGCGCTTGCCCCGGTTGACGCTGGCGAAGTAGGAGTCGCTGACCTGCCGGGAGATGTCGCCGCCGGGCGGCTCCAGCTTGGTGACCTCGGCGCCGAGGTCGGCCAGCAGCATGGTCGCGTAGGGGCCGGCCAGCACGTGGCCGACCTCGAGGATCTTGATGCCGGCAAGGGGGGCGGGGCTCATGCGAACTCAGTATTGCTCTTAAATTGGTCGCCGGCGGCGCACAGGTCGCCGATGGCCGCCGGGGTCGAGCTCGTAGGTCGCCAGGTCCGGCGCCCCGAGGCGACCTGAAGGACCTGGCGCGCACCCGGGACTTCGACGGGGCGGTGGCGATGGCGCCGCGCATGCGCCGGCTGTGCGACCGGCCCCGCACCACCACCCGTCCCTGGAGAAAGAGGCGGCATCAGAATTCGCGAACTTGTGGATACCTGATGCCCATTGGCAGGCCGCCGCCGCGGTAACCAAGAGACCGTGACTGCCGCGCCCGCCGCCTTGCCGAACGCAGAGTGACAGATATACCATTCCAGGGAATGACATCGCGCGGGGAGGGGCGGCAATGGCATCGGTACCATACACTTTTGATTGTGATCGTGCATCAGGTTTCGTGATGGACCCGAACGCTCACAAGCGCGTCGGCTACGTGACCAAGCTAGATGGATTCGGCCTCACGCAGTCACTGGCCGCCGACCTTAAGGTCGCCCTCCCGTTGAGCGGCGGCCATGCCCTTAGCTACACCGGCCTCCCGACCGCGCCCGCAGGAGCCGGCGGCGCGGCCCCGGCCCTCACCGCGAGCGTAGTCGGAGTCATCGAGAAATGGGAATGGGACGGGACCGTCGGCGGCGCCATTAAGATCGACTTCTATTGCTCCCAGGAGAACGCCGCCCAGATAAAGACGCTGCAGCAGCTCGCGCTTAAGACCACCAATGTGAAGGCGCTGGGCTGGTGGATCTGCGACTACGACCAGGAGACCAAGGCGTGGTACGAGGCGGCGTACCCCAAGAGCGCGCCGGCCGTCACGGGAATAATCGCGGGAAAGGAGAACCCCGAGCTCAATGTCGACCTGACTCCCGTGCCGGCCAGGGACGGCATAGATGTCTTCGTGTACAAGGTCTCGATCGCCGTGGCGCCGGGGGCGAACCAGCAATATGCCCTGAACTTGGCCAACAGCTCGACGAGGTCGGTCGCAAAGTCATGGGGACTCATCGCCGGGAACCTCAAGCCGGGCATTGCCTAGCCGGCCGTCAGCGCCACCAGAAAGCGTAAGCTCGGCTGATCATGGCCGACTGCGCGGGAAGGCGCCGATGACAACAGCACGTGAGCTCGCCGATCGTTTCCATGCGCGGTGGCTGCGCGCCAACCCGTTTGCCGCCACTAATTTTGGCATCCCGGGCTATGACGACCTGCTCCCGGACGCTAGCGAAGAGGGGCAGCAGGCCTGGCGGGCCGAGGCCGAGCGGTTCCTGGGCGAGGCCACCGCGCTCGCAGCGGCACCCGGCCGGCCCGTCGCGGCCGACGTCATCACGCTCGGCTGCGTGACCGAGGCCGTCGCCCAGGAACTGGCGACGATCGACATGGCGCCGGAGGATCATACGGTCTCGGCCATGCATTACGCGGGGCCGGCGGTGTTCTTGTCGCTCGCGGCGCGGACGGTCCTGGTGGACGCGGCCGCGGCCGAGGCGTACCTGACCCGGCTGCGCCACAGCGACCGCTGGCTGGACCAGGTCACCGAACGCCTCAAGATTGGCGCCAGCCGCGGCCGGCTGCCGGTCGCCCCGCTCGCCGCGCACGCCGTCACCTGGGCCGAGAATGTCCTGGCGGCCCCGGAGAACAGCCCCGTCCTGGTCCCCCGGCCCCCGCAGGGCTGGCACCGGGCAGCGGAATGGGAAGCCGAGCGCCGGGCCGCCGCGGCCGAGGTGGTGCACCCGGCGGTGGCCAGGTGGCTCGCCGCCGTGCGGGAACTGCTCCCGCGCGCACGGGCCTCCGCCCACGCGGGACTGTCCTGGCTGCCCGGCGGCGACGCCGATTACGCACGGGCGATCCGGGCCTACACGACGCTGCCGCTGACGGCCGGGGAACTGCACCAGACTGGCCTCGCGCACGTCGCCGCGCTGGAGGACCGGGCAGTGGAGGTTGGGCGGGCCTTGGGGCTGTCCGGGCTGACGGAGGTCTTCGGCGCGCTGCGGGACTCCGCCGGGAAGGTCTCTCCCGAGGAGGCGATCCGCCAGGCGACCACCGTCATCCGGCGCGCCGAGGAGCGGGCACCGGAGTTCTTCCCGGCCCCGCTGCCGCCGCCGTGCGAGGTAACGCCCATGCCGGACGTGGTGGCGCTGAGCGGCGCGGCGCCGCATTATTCCCCGCCCCGGCTCGATGGCGGGCGGCCGGGGACATTCTGGTTCAACACGCGCCTGCCGACCGCGGGGACCGGCTGGGATGTCGATGTCGTGGCCTTCCATGAAGCGGTGCCCGGCCATCACCTGCAACTGTCTCGCATGCAGCTGCTGGGCGACCTGCCCGCGCTGCAGCGCCAGCGGAGCCTGCCGGTTTTCTCGGAGGGGTGGGGCCTGTACGCCGAGCAGCTCGGGGAGGAATGCGGGCTGTTCGCCGATGAGCGCGGCCTGCTCGGCGCGGTGAGCACGTCGCTGATGCGGGCCGTGCGGCTGGTAGTGGACACCGGCCTGCACGCCTTCGGCTGGGGCCGTGAGCAGGCCCTGGAGTACGCGCTCGCGCACGTCCCCATGCCCAGGGAGTTCCTGGCGGCCGAGATCGACCGGTACGTGGTGATGCCCGGGCAGGCACTGGCCTACTTCACCGGCAAGCTAGAGATCCTCCGCCTGCGGGAGGAGGCCCGCCGGCGCCTAGGCCCCGCGTTCTCGCTGCCGGACTTCCACGCCGCGATCCTGGACCACGGCTCGCTCGCGATGCCGGTCCTGGAACGCGCCATCGGGACCTGGCTGGACTCCCGGGACCCGGCGGCGTAACGTCCCTCAGCGCCAGTGGAAGGTGTGGCCGAGGAACAGGGTGATCCTCCCGTGCACGAGGTGCTCGGCCCGGTAGCTCAGCCACGCGCACGCGGCCGCCAGCGGAAGCTCGGCGACCGCGCCCATGATCAGGGCCTCAACGAACTGGGCGCCCGGCGGGGACGTCATGATGTCGAACCAGGCGTCGATGAACAGGAAGCTGGCGGCGGCGGCCGCCGTCACCGCCAGGAACCGCGAGCGCCGGAGCACGCAGACGCCGGTGGCGAGCAAGACGATGGCCAGCATGACGTCAAAGCCCGTCCAGGCGACGTCGTAGTGCGAGGAGACCTGGCGTTCGGGCAGCGTTCCCGCGAGGTACCAGGTCCACGGGATCAGCCCCACGAAGCACGCCACGAAGAAGATCCCCACCCAGCGGACGACCCGGGGCTCCGCGCCCGGCGGGGACAGCCCGCCAAGCGCGCCAGCCATTTCCTCGGCCGCGTCCGCCATGACATCAAACATACCGGTCGCCTACCCTGGGGGCATGTCGCAGCCGCTCGCCCGCCATCTGCTGCGCGCCCGTGACCTGGCGGACGCGCAGTACGCGGGGCCGCTGACCGTGGCGGACATGGCCCGGGCGGCGGGGCTGTCGCGGGCGCACTTCAGCCGGGAGTTCAAGCGGGCGTTCGGCGAGTCGCCGCACCAGTACCTGCTCACCCGGCGGCTGGAGCGGGCGGCGACGCTGCTGCGGGTGACCGACTGGCGGGTCGCCGACATTTGCTTCGCGGTGGGCGGCGGGAGCGTGGGCTCGTTCACGGCCAGCTTCACCCGGATCTTCGGGTGCTCCCCCACCGCCTACCGGCAGTCGATGCCGCCGGCGGCCCGCTATGTCCGCATTCCGCGCTGCCTGGCGATGGCGTACGGGCGGCCGAAGAACCGGACGTTTCGAGAAGACAGCCAGATCACCAGTTCATAGGGTTTCTTTCGTACGCACGATCGGCGCTTCGCCGAGCAGACGCGAGGGAGAACCCGATGATCAAGATCGCCAACGCGCAGTTCTGGGTGCATGACCAGGACGCGGCCCTGGAGTTCTACACCAAGGTGCTCGGCTGGGAGGTGCGGGCGGACGTGACGATGGAGGCGTGGCAGTTCCGCTGGCTCGCGGTCGGGCCGGTCGACCAGAAGGACTTCGGGCTCGTGCTCATGCCAGTGCCCGGCCCGCCGATGCTCGACGCCGACGGCAGCAAGGCGCTCGGCGAGCTCGTCGCCAAGGGGGCGGGCGGCACGCTGTTCCTGGAGACCGACGACTGCCAGGCCGCCTACGACGAGCTGTCCAGGCGCGGGGTCACGTTCAACGACCCGCCCACCGCCCAGCCTTATGGCATCGACACCTCGTTCCGCGACCCGTCCGGCAACAACATCCGGCTGACCCAGATCCTGGAGTTCGACCCGTCCAGGGGCTGACACTGGCGACGGCAAGCCCATCGTGACCGGGGATTGCCGCGCCGCGCGCGGCAGACAGGTGAAACGATCATCGGGTGACGCACCCGTGGGCGATACAAGTCGATGATCAGCTGGAGCGCCGGATCCGCAAGCCGATCGACTTGCTGCGCTGCGTCATGTCCTGCATCTGGATCTTCGTGCTGGCGGTGGCGGGCGTCGCCGCGGGCGCGACTACGACCGGGGTGGAGACCGACATCGTCGGCGCGAGCCGGCGGCTGCCGCATGCCCTGCTCGTCGTGGCCCCTCCGATCGCGCTGTTCGCGCTGTTCATCCTGCCCGTGGCCCTCGCCGTCGCGCAGCTCGTGCGGCGCCAGGCCCGCCGCCTCATCGAAGCGGTGGCGACCGGCTTGCTGGCCGGGGCCGCGGCCGGGATCGCCAACGGGGTGCTACTGCGCCACTTCGCCGCCCGCCTCTACTACGCGATCATCATGTCGAGTCCCGGCACCAGCCACGTCAACGCCCTCGACCCCTACCTGACCGGCCTGGTCGCCTACGCCACCATGATCGGGCTGGCTGGTCGCACGGCCTGGCGGAACGCGCTGGGGCTGGCCATCGGCGTGTACGCCATCGTGCAGCTGGCGGCGTTGCACACCACCATCTTGTCGATCCTGATCACCTTGCTGGCCGGGCGCGCGATCGGCCTGGCCGTCCGGTATGGCGCGGGCGTGACATCGCAGCGTCCGTCAGCGCGGGACATCGCCACCGCGTTGTCGGCCAGCGACCTGGCGGTGAGCTCGATCCGGCGGGTACGCCAGCCTCCCGCCCGGATGGCCGGGTCCCGCCACTACACGGTGGCGACCCACGACGGCGGTCAGCTCGACGTGGCCGTGTTCGACCGGGACCAGCAGGCGGCGGGGGCCATCTACCGTCTCTACCGCTGGGTCCGGGTGCAGGGCCAGGTGTCGCGCACCGCGCCGCTGTCGGTAGACCGCGCCGTCGAGCGCCGGACCCTCCTGTACTACGCGACCGAAGACGCGGGCGTGCCGACGCCGCGGCTGCGCACCGTAGCGCGGGCCGGGCCCGAAGCCGCCGTCCTCGCCTACGACCACTGCGAGGGGACCACGCTGGCGCAGCGCAACCCGGAGTGCACCGACGCGGAGCTGGGCCTCATCTGGGACGCGGTCACCCGGCTGCACGCGCGCCACGTCACCCATCGCGGGCTGACCGCCGACCGCATCCTGTTCACCGGCGACGGGCGGGTCATGCTGCTCGATCCCGGAGACGGCGAGGTGGCGGCGAGCGACCTGCAGGTCCGCCTGGACCTGGCCCAGCTCATCGTCGAGCTCGCGCTGTTCGTCGGGCCGGAGAAGTCCGCGCACCTGGCGGTTGAGAAGGTCCGCGGGAGCGAGCTGGTGACGGTGCTGCCGCTACTGCAGCCGGTCGCGCTCGTCCGCTCCACCAGGCACGCGCTGCGCCGCCGGCGCGACGTCCTCCCCGCCGTCCGCAAGATCCTGCTGGCGGCCGTGCCCGGCGGCGAGGTCACGCCGGTGCAGCTTGAGCGCGTGCGGCCGCGAACGCTGGTGACATTGGTCGCGAGCATCGCCGCCAGCTACCTGCTAGCCGGCGAGCTCGCGCAGACCAGCCTGCGCAGGCTGCTGGCATCGGCCGACTGGCGCTGGGGCGTGGCCGCCCTGGCGCTGTCAGCGGTGACTTACGCGGGGGCGACGCTGTCGCTATCGGGGTTCGTCGCCGAGCGGCTCGGCTTCCTGCGCACCCTCCTGGTCCAGGTGGCGAGTTCCTTCGTCACGCTGGTGACGCCGGCCGCCGTTGGCGGCGTCGCGCTGAACGTCCGCTACCTGCAGCGCCGGAACATCCCGGCGGCGGTGGCGGTGGCCAGCGTCGGCGTCTCCCAGGTGGTGTCGTTCGTCATGCACATCCTGCTGCTAGCCGTGTTCGCCGCGATCTCGGGAACCGGGACCAAGAGCCCGATCAGGCCGCCGACGTGGGCTTACTTCGTGGTGGGAGGGCTGGTGGTGCTGGCGGGCGCGGTGCTCGCCATCCCTTCAGGCCGGCGAATCGTGCGCGCGCGCCTGTCGCCGACCTTCGGCCAGGTGCTACCGCGGCTGCTCGAAGTCGCGCAGCATCCGCGCAAGCTCGCCGAGGGGTTCGGCGGCACCTTGCTGCTGAGCCTGGCCTACATCCTGTGCCTGTCCGCGTGCGTCGCGGCGTTCGGCAGGTCAGTCCCCATCGCGAAGATCGGTTTCGTCTACCTGACCGGGAGCGCGATCGGCTCGATCATTCCCACCCCGGGCGGGCTGGGCGCGGTGGAGGCCGCGCTGACCGCCGGGCTTACCGCGGCGGGCGTGCCCGGCGCGGTCGCGGTCAGCGCGGTGCTCCTGTTCCGGCTGCTGACCTTCTGGGTCCCGGTTCCCCTCGGCTGGGCGGCGCTGAACTTCCTGGAGCGAAAGCACGACCTGTGATCCGCGCCGGGCTGGCCTCAATCGCGATCATTGGCGATATGTGACCAGCATTGGGTAACAATGTGACGTGGCTGCCCCAAGCGATGGCGTCCCGGGAGCGGACAGCGAACCCGCGGCGGCCCCGGAAGAATCCGGTGGCCGCTGGCACTGGTGGCGAGCCTGGCTTCCGTGGCTGGTCAAGCCGCTGCGACGCGGGGTGCTCATCTTCATCCTGCTGCTGGTCATCGAGTACCTGGTAGTGCCCGAGCTCGTCGGCGCCAGCAAGGACCTGTACCTGCTGGGGCGGATCAACGCGCTCTGGATCATCGCGGGCACGGTCCTGGAGGGCGTGTCGCTGTTCTGCTACGCGGTGCTGACCAAGGTGCTCCTGCCGCCGGGACGGCCACAACCGGGCCTGTACACGTTGTTCCGGATCGACATGGCCGCCGCCGCGGTCGCCCACGTGATCCCGGCGGGAACGCTGGGCACGGCCGCGCTGGGCTTCCGGCTGTTCACCACCGAGGGCATCTCGGGCAACGACGCCACGGTGATGATGGCGGCCAAGGGCATCGGCTCGACCGTGGTGCTGAACGTCCTGCTGTGGCTCGCGCTGGTCATCTCCATCCCGCTGGCGGGCTTCCAGCCCATCTACGCGACGGTGGCGATCATCGGGACCGTCGTCCTGCTGGGGGCGGGCGCCCTCGTGCTCGGGGTGAGCCGGGGCGCCGGGCTGGCCTCCCGGATGCTGCGCGCCCTAGGTGACAAGGTCCCCGGACTCAGCGGCGAGGGCGTCGAGCGCGCCGTCTTGACCGCGAGCGACTCCTTCATGATGCTGGCCAGGGACAAGCGCGTGATGGCGTGGGCGCTGCTGTGGGCCTCGCTCAACTGGCTGCTGGACGCCGCCTCACTTTGGTGCTTCGTGGCCGCGTTCGGCTCCTTCGTCAACCCGGTCGAGCTGTTCGCCGCCTACGGCATCGCCAACGTGGCCGGCGCCCTGCCTGTGTCACCGGGGGGCCTGGGGATCATCGACTCGGCGGCGCCGCTGCTGCTGGTCGGCTTCGGCGTCACCAGGAGCGTCGCGACGCTGGGGGTCCTGGGCTGGCGGATGGTCAACTTCTGGCTGCCCATTCCAACGGGGGCCGCCGCGTACGTGTCGTTGAAGGTGAAACCGCACTCGGGCATGGCCGCGATCCGGTCAGCGGCCGCCAGCCTGCTAACCTCCGGCCCGCCAGACGATCACCGTCCCGGGCCAGAGGACTAGCCCGCCATGCCGAACCGGATCTCGGCCAGCGCGGCGCGCAGGTCATCTCGCCACCGGAGCCGCCGGTGGCCCGGCTCCGACATGAACATGGCGATGATGTCGGGCGTGGCCGCCTCGCGCTGGCACGCCTTGATCGCCCAGGCGACCGCTTCTTGGGCGGTAGCCGAGGTATTCGCTAGGTCAAGGACGGTTTCCGCCGCCCGGGTCACCGGCGGCAGGCCTTCCAGGATCGCGGCGGGGAACTCCGCGCGCGGCAGCCGCGCGGAATGGTGCACGCGCACTCCCGCCGCGGCCGGGGGTGACCCGGCTTGGCGCGGGATGCTGACGTGGATCACCTCCGACTGCCGGTCGGTGAGCTTCCATACCTCGGCCGCCGTCTCATGGCTGAGCACCGCGCCGTGCCCGACCCTGCATAGCGCGCCCCACAGCAACGCCTCGCGCGGCACCGGTCCCGGCATGGCGTAGTAGACACCGCGATGCAGCGCCTGCCAATGCCGCTTTCTGGCCAGCGTCGCGATCTCGTGCCGCGACTTGCCCCGGGCGACCGCCTGCGCATGCGTCACCACATTGCCCTGCATCGCCAGAAGGCCGTCCAGCGTTTCCGGAAGGATTACGACCATTCACGCATGGTCACATACCTGCGCAGGCAAGGCCGCGAACTTCCCCCAACCGTGATGGCCGACGACCCCGACGCCCGGGTCAGGGCCGCCGCGTTCCACGCCCTGGCCTGCGACCGGTGCAAAGGCGGTACCTGCGCACCGGGCGCAGGCCAGGTCCTCGAGCCCGCGTTGCGGCACCTGACCTGCGACCCGGACGCGCACGTCCGCGCGATGGCCGCCGAACTGGTCGGCAAGTTCGTCCACACGGATGGCCGCGCCGTCACTGCCCTGGAGATATCCCGCGCGCAAGATCCAAGTCCGGTCGTCCGGAAGAAGGCAGGCTGGTTCACGCCCGGCGGCACCATCTACCAACGAACCGTCCCGCGTGCCCAGGTAACAGGACAGCCCTGATCAAGGGTTCATAGGAGGACCTGCTCCTTGTAGTCGCGCAGCCTGACGTGGGCACGGGCCGACCTCGCCCTTGCGCCGTGAGGAAATGGCGGTCAGCCAGTTGGCGTGTACCCAGGCAAATGAGCTACATCCGCTGCGGCTCGGGCCGGTAGCTCACCGTCAGCCTGGTGGACCGGCCCTCGATGTCTATCCCCAGGCTGGACAGGGAGACGGGGATCCCGTGGGGCGGCTGGCCCAGGTCGGCGACCAGGAAAAGGTCGTCGGGCCCGGGCGCGGCCAGGGCGCGCACCAGCATCCACTGGGTGGGGCTGAGCTCTTGCGCCTCATCGACGACGACATGCGCGTAGCGCGCGCCCGCGCGGGCCGCGCGGGCCATCTCAAGGCGGGCGGCGTGCGCGGTGAGCTGGCGAAACGTCCACAGGTTGGCGGCCGCCAGCCGCTGAGAGTACTCCGCGAACAGCTCCCACAGGCTCGCCCGCTCCGACCGGTTGAGCCGTCGCGGCCGCCCGGCGCGGCGGACCCGGAGGTAGTCCAGCCGTGAGGTGATCGCGTACCCGAGCACGACCCGGGTCCACTCCTCCTGCAGGAACTGCGGATCCCAGCCTGCCTGCGCTCCCCCAGCCCCGGCGATCTCGGCCAGCAACGAACGCCACATGTCCAGGGCTTGTGCCTCCCCTAGCCAGTTGCGGGTGACGCCCGGTTCGGCGGCCCGGGCGACGCGCCACGCCAGCGCGTCGACGTTGACGACGTCCACCCGCCTGGCCACGCCCGGCCCGGCTAGTTCCAGCAGGCGATCGCGCAGGTCGGCCGCGAGCTGCTTGCTGAAGGTGGCCAGCAGCACGGGGCGGTCATCAGCTATCTCCCGGGGGGACGACCCCCCGTAACCCCCCGCGGCTATCTCCCGGGGGGGCGACCCCCCGTAACCCCCTGTTACGGCGGGCAGCCGGCTGGCCAGGTGGCTGGCCCGGTGCAGCGCGACGGTCGTCTTGCCGGTGCCGGGAGCGCCGCTTACCCACGCCGGCCCTGGATAGGAACGCTCCACGAGCTCGCGCTGGAGCGAGTTCAGGGCATCAGCCGATACCGCCGCGAACAGCGGGACCAGCGACGCCGCCGACGTCACGGGGGCCTGCTCGTCACTCACGGGTCACCGCCCGCGGCGGGCGGCGCGGCCCGGAGGGCGCCGCGGGCGCCTCCTCCGGTGACGCGCGGGATGCCAGGAACCGGCCCGCCTCCAAGATTCGCGCGGCCAGCTCATCCGGCGGCCAGTCCCGGGCCGGGCGCGCGTCCCAGCCCGCGGCGCGGTAGGCGGCCGCGGCCGCGGCGACCTCGGCCGCCGCCACGCCCGACCCCGGGCCGCCAGCCAGCACCGCGACCCGCGCCTGGGGCCAGGCGAGCTCGGCCTGCCACGCCTCGTCGCCGAGCTCGTACCCGACCTGGCCCGGCACCGGGGCGGGCACGCCGAGGAACTCCAGCGCCTCCCCGAGCATCGCGACCTCCCGGTCGATCACCTCCACCTGCCCGTCCCACGCGGCGCAAGCGGCGCCAATCGCGGAGGATCCGTTGAAATCGGCCAGCATGCGCGGGTCGAACGCGTCCAGGGCCGTGTACGCGAGCTGCTGGCCGCCAGCGAACTGCAGCAGGTTGCCCCACCAGAGCCAGCCGGCCCAGCGGCGCCGGTGCGCCGCCTCGCCGCCCTCGATCGCCTCCATCCGGTCGTCGAGCACGGCCAGCCCGGCCCAGGAGCCAAGCGGGGTATCAGGCCCGGCGCCGCGCTGGTCGATGAGCACGCTGACCTGGCACCCGGTGGCATCCGGGGCGCGCACAAGCGTCTGCTCCCGCCCGGGGCTCGCCGGGAGGGCATCGCCGCGGACGCAGGCCCGGATTCGCTGGGGGAAATCATCGGCGGTGAGGCCGGTCCGCGAGGCGCCGGGATGAATGAGGAGGCCGGCCAGCGCGGCGGTGGCGGCCTGGCGCCAGTGATCGCGGTCGGGGTTGGCCAAGAACGCGAGCAGGGTGCGGGCCGACCCGTGCCAGATCATGTCGTCCAGCTGGCCGGGGTCGCCGCCGAGAGCCCGGTATCCGCGCCGGGCCGCCGCCTGCGCGCCCGCCTCGTAGGGGGCCGTGAACGGGGCCGCCCAGCCATCGACGAGCGCGGTGACCTCGTCGGTGGTCAGCTGGAAGACGACTGTCCCGGCGGCTCGCAGCCGCGCGCGCACCGCCGCGTCGGCGGCAGCTGAGTTCCGCGCGGGCGCGGCGTGCTGCTCGTACTGGTCGATGAACACCGCGACCTCCATGGGCGCGGCGCCCAGCCGTCGCAGCACGAGGTCAGGCTGGGACCCGGCGGACAGGGTCACCTGCCAGCGGGTCAGCCAGCCGTCGTCGCGGCGCAGGGTGATCTCGTTATGCGCGATGGCTCCCCCGGTGATGGTCGCCGATGGCCAGGCCCAGTAGCCCAGCAGGTTGACCAGCCGCGCGGTGAGGCCGGGCGGGGGATTGAGGCCGGCCGGGGGACCGAGGGCGGCCGGGCCCGGGGGCGCGGCCGGCTCCTTCGGGAGCAGGCCAAGCTCGGCGAGCAGGCTGCGGGCATCGCGCTGGCTGAGGTCGCGGACCTGGCCGGCGACCGCGTCGATGTCGGAGCGCAGCTTGCGCCTGCGGTCCTCGGTGGCCGGGTCGTCGTCATCGAGGTCCGCGGCGACGGCCTCGATCCGGGTGAGCTCGCTCAGGAGATCGCCGAGCCATTGCCGCCACGCGCGCTCGGCCCCGGCCAGGCGTTCCCTCAGGATTGTGCCGCCGGGGCCAGTACCGCCGGGGCCAGGGCCACCGGGGCCAGGGCCGTCGGAGGTCCGGTCGTGGCTGACCGCGGCGGCGAGTTGCCGAAGCCATCCGGTCTCGCCGAACAGCTGCGAGGCCCGGTCGGGCATCGGCGGCACGCCAGCCAGCCTGCCCTGCCCAGCCTCCTCGAGGAGGGCGGCAAGATGGTCCCGGCCGGCCGCCTCGGTCACCCGAGCCATTCTTCCAGGAGCGCCGCCGCTCGTGAACGACATAACGGCGGCAATCGACCGCCGGGCTGGGATGATGACTGCCGGGGTGACGACACACGGAGGAAATGAATGCGATTCGGTGGCTCCATGGCGGCGATCAGTGTCGTCGCGACGGGATTCATGGTGACCGGCTGCTCACAGGCGAGCTCCAGCGGCGCGGCCGGCGGCCCGGCATCATCCGCGGCATCATCCGCGGCATCATCCTCGGCGTCATCCTCGGGGGCCGGAGCGGGAAGCGAGCAGACGTCCGCGCCTGCTAGCCCCGCGCCCAGCCCCGTCACGCCGGGCTGGGGGACGGCGAGCCCGACCGCCGCAGCCGGGCCCGCGAGCGCGGCCAAGTGCCAGCCCGGGGACTTGAGCCTCGCCTTCGGCGCCAAGAGCGGGACCACCCAGGTGGTCCTGGCGGTGGACCTGACCAACAAGGGAACGGCCGCCTGCACGATGCGGGGGTTCCCCGGGGTTGACCTCATCGGCGCCACGACCAGCCAGCAGGATTTCCGGTGGTCCCTGGCCCGCCAGTCCGTGAGCTACTCGAAGGTGACGCTGCAGCCCGGCCAGGCGGCGCACTTCAACCTGACCTACCTGCCCGCCGCCATGGGCAGCGGCGACAACATCACGGTGGCCAAGATCGTGATCACCCCGCCGAACGACTTCACCCAGGCCCAGGTCACCTGGAACGAGTCCGTCATCCTGCAAGACGGCGCCACCAGCCCGGGTACCTACATCGGCCCGATCACCGCAGGCGCATAAGGCCGGCCGCCTCGCGGCGCATGCGGATCCGGCGCGGGCCGGCGTAGAGTGCCCAGTCGTGACTGATGACGATGCGCTGTTGCGCGCCTATGACGAGCAGATGCGGGGCATTTCCCACGCGGAGCGGCCCGGGGTCGTCATCGAGCGCGACGGGCCCCTGCTGCGGGTGACGGGCCAGTACCGGGGGTTCATCAACGGGCCGCGAGACCTTGGCGTCCACGGGGCTGAGCTGGATGACCTCATCGCCCGCCAGCGTGACTTCTTCGCCGCACGGGGCGAGGCCGTGGAATGGAAGACGCGCGCCCACGACGTGCCGGCCGACCTGACGGGCCGGCTGCGCGCGGCGGGGTTCGTTCCCGAGGACACCGAGACCGTGGTCATCGGGGTGGCCGCCGGCATGGCGGCCGCCCCGGTGATCCCGGCCGGGGTCACCCTGGCGCGGGTGACCGAGGACGCCGGCATCCGCGCGGTCACGGCGATGGAAAGCGAGGTGTGGGGCGAGGACTGGAGCTGGCTCGCCGATGACCTCATCGCGCGCCGGGACGCCGCGCCGGATGACATCGCGATCCTCGCGGCCCGCGAGGACGCTACCGGCGTGGTGGTCAGCGCCGCCTGGATCGTGTTCTACCCCGGCACCGAGTTCGCGGGCCTGTGGGGTGGGTCCACGCTGGCGGCCTGGCGCGGGCGCGGCCTCTACCGCGCGCTGATCGCGGCCCGCGCCCGACTGGCGGTGGCCCGCGGCGTCCGCTACCTGCAAGTCGACGCTTCCGACGACAGCGCCCCGATCTTGCGCCGTCTCGGCTTCCGCGCGGTGACGACCACCACTGCCTACGTCTGGGCCCCGCCCGCCTGACGGGCCCCGGGAAGTCAAGCTGGGCAACGGGTAGCCGGCAAGGTCTCGTTAGGCCAAATAATGCCCGTGGTTTTCCCGGGCGTCATTGAATCATTCATCAAGGACGCGCAGACTGCGGCTTATGCTGACTCGCCGAAAGTTCATGCAGTTGATGGGCGGTGCCACCGCCGCCACCGCCGCCGGGATCACCGGGACCGACCTGCTGTCGCGGGCCGTGGCCAACGCCTCCCCCCTGGTCAACGCGGGCGGGAAGGACGGCGTCGAGCACGTCGTCATCCTGATGATGGAGAACCGCTCGTTCGACCACTTCCTCGGGTGGCTGCCGGGCGCCGACGGGCGGACCGACCTGGCCTTCCTGTCGGCGGACGGGAACGTGTACCCGAACTACCCGCTCGCGCCGGACTTCCAGGGGTGCGGCTACAGCGACCCGGATCACAGCTGGGAGGGCTGGCTCGTCCAGCACAACTTCGGCAAGATGGACGGCTTCTTGCAGCGGCCGACCCCGCCGGCGGACAACCCCGGCGTGACCCTAGCCGCCGCGAACACGTTCCCCGTCGGCTACTACACCAACCGCCACCATGACGGGCGCCGCAAGCTGGTGCCGGACCTGCCCGTCACCGGGGCACTGGCGGAGAACTACACGGTGCTGGACCGGTACTTCTGCTCGTTCGCCGGGGAGACGTTCCCGAACCGCTTCTACCAGCACGCCGGGCGGACCGACCGGGACCACAACAGCGGCGTCACCTCCACGCTGGCGACGATCTGGGACCAGCTGTCGCCGATCCCGAACACCCAGGGCATCCCGACCGGCGGGTACTTCTTCCGCGACCTGCCGTACCTGGGGCTGTGGGGCACGAAGTACTTCCCGTTCTGGCACCCGTTCTCCCCCGCCGACGCGGGCGTGATCGCGGGCGCGATCGGCTTTCCGCTGCCGACCCCGTCGTTCGTGGACGTGGTCGGCGCCGGGAACCTGCCGAACGTGTCGTTCATCGACCCGGCGTTCGACACCGAGGGCAACGGGACCTCGGCTGATGACCACCCGCTGGCCGACGTCCGGCTCGGCCAGCGGTTCATCGCCGACGCCTACCACGCGCTGGCGGCGGCCGGGTACCTGGACAACACCGTTTTCGTGGTGACCTACGACGAGTGGGGCGGGTTCTACGATCACGTGCCGCCGCCGCGGGTCATCGACGACACCGACCCGGCCACCGTCGACCACGCCGGCGACAGTTCCACGCCGACCGACGGGCAGCTGGTGCCCGACTACCGGCAGCTGGGCTTCCGGGTGCCGACGATCGTCGTCTCCAACCTGGCCCAGGCGCGGGTGGTGCACCACGGGCCGTACGAGCACGCCTCGACGCTGAAGCTGATCGAGAAGACGTTCGGGCTGAAGTCGCTGACGGCGCGGGACGCCCGCGCCAGGGACCTCGGCGAGGTGCTCCTGGACAAGCCGCTGCGGCACCCGGTCAGGGCTTCCGCGGTCCCGACCAGCGCCCAAGTGGTCGGGCCGGTCAACGACGCGGCCGCGATCTGCTCGGCGACCAGCACACCGTCGGTATCGCCGGACCCGCTGCGGCACCACGCCGGCCCGCACCGCCACGGCTATATCGGCCGGCCGGGCGGCGGCTCGGGCGCGGGCATGGCCGACTTCGGCAAGGAAATGCGCGCGAACCAGTAAGGCGCGACGGAGGCTTCGCGAGGCGCAGCGACCGCCGCCGTGAAACTGACTACCTCGGTCTTCCGCGCGGCGCAGCGGGTCTGGGGATTGGTGTTTATCCCCCCAGGAAAACTGAGTCCGGGGGGCTGGCGTCTATGCCCCCCGGACGGACTGGGCCGCCTAGAAGCCGAGCTTGGAGCCGTCGACTGTCTGGCTGGCGGGCGGCGGGGTGAGCGTGACCGGGGTGTAGCTGAAGGCCAGCTTGCCGCTGTCGCCGGCCTTGGAGTTGCTCAGCTGCAGGATCCGGGGCGGGGTGGCGTCGGTCACGTACAAGGTGCCGCCCTTGGCCTTGTCGGTCAGGGGCAGCACCCGGTGGCCGCCCATGACGGTGACCGGGCCCTTGGCGACGCCGGTCGCTTCGGTCAGCGAGCTGGCCAGCGAGTTGACGTCGCACAGGTTGGTCAGCGAGGCCACGTTGGCGTTGCTGGTGGAGCCCTTCAGGTACCGGCCGGCCAGCAGCGCGATCGCCGCGCCGGCCTGGCGGCCGGCGTTGGCCTTCCAGAACGCGTCGTCGGGCTTGACCCACGCGGTGGTGCCGATCACGACCATGGCGAAGCTGCCCTTGCCGGGCTGCGCGACCGTGCCCTGGCAGCCGGATCCCTTCTTGTAGGACAGGTTCACGTTGTAGGTGCCGCTGGAGTCGGTGACGGTCCCGGCCATGGTGAAACTGGGGACGGCCTTCAGCTCGGCGACCGCCTTGGCCACGACCTGGTCCCCGGACAAGCTGGCCAGCGGGTCGGCGGCCGTGCTGGTGGCGGCGAGGCTGGCGCTGCCGCCGCACGCGGCCACGGCGAGGCAGCTGACGCTAGCCGCGGCCAGGGCGATCAGGCCAGGAACGGCCTTATGCCCAACGGAACCGGCGCGACTACGCACAACCACGGCCATCTCCCCCGAGGATAGACGTGCGGTGAGTATCGCCACAATCACTCTAAGTCAAACGCTTCCCCGCGCCAGGGAGGGACAACCTGGATCCGCGGGGCTGGCACGCTGGCGACGCCACGCGGCCACCACGTGCTCTTCGGCTCTCGTCACAGATAGCGAAGAGCACGCGGTGGCCGCTTACGTGCTGCACCCTTCTACATCGCGAATTGCTGGTCGGCTGCCGAGGCGTCGCACGTCGTGGAAAGCACCAGGTGGCTGTAGGTCACGGGGTGGTTGACCCACTCAGAAGTGCCCTGGAGGGTGACGGGATCGATGACGACTTCTTGATCCGCCACCTCGGTCGAGAAGCTGGAGCGGTCGGCGAGACACTTTGACGAGTTGCTCGCGCTTATCAGCTGGAAACGGCCGAAGGACCGGTCGAAGCTAATCCTCCATTCGGCGTTGCCGATGATCACATTGCCTGCCGCGTTGACGGAGAACCGCTGGACCACACCCAATGCCAGCGCTTTAAGGCGGAACGGTTGAGGGCTGGTCCCGTTTCCGGTTGCGCTGCGTGATCGTTCCTGGCTGTTGGCTTGTTGCTCAGGTTTCCTGCGAGATGGGTGAGGCTCCCGTTAGAAGTGCGAGTGTCTAGA
>JAICYD010000036.1 GCA_025934375.1 Streptosporangiaceae bacterium
CCGGCGGCGACCCTAGACCCCGACATGGCGCAGGCCGCCATCGAGCACTGCTACGAGCAGGGCTGGTCCGACGGGCTGCCCCTGGTCCCGGCGACCCAGCCGCTGGTCGACAAGTTCCTCAAGACCACCAGCAGGGACCCCGATGAGATCATCGGCTCGCTGGAGCAGGTCGGCCGGGACTGCACCGTCTACCTCGCCGCGGTCAACGCCGCGATGGCCGGGTGCAAGCCGGAGTACTTCCCGGTGGTCCTGGCCGCGTTCGACGCCCTGATGCGGGAGCGCGCCGCCCGCGGCGGCGGCTTCCAGTCCACCTCCGGCCCGGCCCCGCTGATCATCGTCAACGGCCCGGTCCGCAAGGAGCTCGGCTTCAACACGGCCGGCGGCGCGTTCGGCCCCGGGTTCCGGCCCAACATGACGATCCCGCGCGCCATCGGGCTGATCGTGCGCAACGCGTTCGGCATCGTCCCCCACGTGCTGGAGCAGGCCACCCAAGGGGTGCCCGGCCGCTGGTCGATCTGCGTGGCCGAGAACGAGGAGGAGTCCCCGTGGGGGCCGCTGGCCGCCGACGCCGGCGTGCCCGGCGGCCTCAGCGCGGTCTCGTGCACGCTGACCCGCACGATGGAGTTCGTCGACAACCGGCACACCCCCAACCACGAGGACGTGCTGCGCGACCTCGCCGACTCCATCGGCCGCCTGGGCCCCCAGATCTTCCCGCACACCCCGGTGGCCCTGGTGCTCAGCCCCGAGCACGCCCAGATGTTCGCGGGCGCCGGGATGTCCAAGGCCGACGTGCAGGGCTGGCTTATCGAGCACAGCGGCCGCACCGCCGGCCAGCTGCGGCGGGCGGGCAAGGGCGAGGTGCTGAAGTGGGCGGGCGCCCTGGGCGGTCCCACTCGCGACGCCGAGTCCGTCCCCGACGAGGAATTCCACCGCGTCCTGGCGGCCCCCCAGCAGATCCCGATCGTCGTCGCGGGGGCCAAGAACGCCGCCATCTCCATGGTCGTGCGCATCTTCGGCGAATGGTCCGGGGTGGCCACCCCGGTCGCCGAGAAGAGGTAACCCCAGCTCCATGCCGAACGAGAGGTGGCGTCGCGTTGGTTAACAGGGTGGCCCTTGTGACGGGCTGCGGCAAGCGGGACGGCATGGGCCGCGCGATCGCCGCCACGCTGGCCGCCTCCGGGGCGGCCGTCGTGGTGACGGACCGCCAGCCCGCCGGGGTCCCGAACCGCCGCCAGGAGGTCCTCGGCATCACCGACGAGGGCTGGCGCGGCGTTGACTCGCTGACCGATGAGATCACCGCGGCCGGCGGGCAGGCCATCAGCGTGCTCGGCGACGTCGCGGCCGAAGCCGACGCCCGCCGGATCGTGGAGGCGGCGGCGGCGTGGCAGGGCCGGCTGGACATCCTGGTGAACGTCGCCGCCGCCCCCCAGGGCCTGGACCGCACCGACGTCGAGCAGGTGCCCATCGAGCTGTTCGACCTGCAGATCGCGGTCGCCGTGCGCGGCACGTTCTTGATGTCGCGGTTCGCGGTGCCGCACATGCGGGCCAGCCGGTGGGGCCGGATCATCAACATCTCCTCGATGGCGGGCGTGGTCGCCGCTCCCTGGTCGACCGCGTACTCGGCCGCCAAGGCGGGCGTCCTGGGCCTCACCCGCGCGCTGTCGGCCGACGTCGCGCCGTGGGGGATCACCGTCAACGCGATCGCCCCCGGCATGGTCGCCACCAGCCGGGCGATCTTGTCCATGGACCCCGACATCGACTACGACGCCGAGATCAAGACGCGCGGCTCGTCGCTGGCGGTCGGCCGCTCCGGCTACCCGGAGGACATCGCGGCGGCGGTGGCCTACCTGGCCTCCGACGGCAGCGCCTTCATGACCGGCCAGACCCTGCAACTGGACGGCGGCGGCCGGGCCGCCCCGTTCGTGCGCAGGCCGCCGGACTAGCGGCCCGCTTCGCCGGAGGGGCTATATGTCACCCAGGGAAACTCCGCCGTTTCGCGCTGATCACGTGGGCAGCCTGCTGCGGCCCGCGGGGCTGCTGGCCACCCGCCAGGACGCCGCGTCCGGGAAGATCAGCGCCGGCGAGCTGCGCGCCGCCGAAGACGCGGCGATCCGCGAGGTCGTCGCGTTCCAGCAGGACGTGGGCCTGCGCGCGGTGACCGACGGGGAGTTCCGCCGCGGGTCGTGGCACATGGACTTCATCTACCAGATCGGCGGCATCGAGAAGGTCCCCGGCAACCTGCTGTCGGTCTTCCACAACGAGCAGGGCGACATCACGTTCACCCCCGACGCGATCCGGGTCGGCCGCAAGCTGTCGATGGACCGCACGATCTTCGGCGACCACTTCGCGTTCCTGAAGTCGGTGGCGGGCGACAGCAGTGCCTCCCGGGGGGATGCCCCCCGGACCCCCCTGGTTGCGAAGCAGACCATCCCGGCGCCGAGCATGGTGCACTACCGCTCGGGCGTGCGCGCCGTGGTCGACGAGAGCGTCTACCCCGACGTGGAGGAGTTCTGGAGCGACGTGTCGGCCGCCTACGCCGCCGAGATCCGCGGGATGGGCGAGCTGGGCTGCGCCTACCTGCAGGTCGACGACATCTCGCTGGCGTACCTCAACGACCCCGGGCAGCGCGCCTACATCGCCGCCCGCGGCGAGGACCCGGCCACGATGCACCTGCGCTACATCGGGCTGACCAACGGCGCGGTTGCCGGCCGCCCGGCCGGCATGGCGATCACCACCCACCTGTGCCGGGGCAACCACCGGTCCTCGTGGGTCGCCTCCGGCGGCTACGACTACGTGGCCGAGGCGCTGTTCAACGAGCTGGACGTGGACGGGTTCTTCCTGGAGTACGACGACGAGCGCTCCGGCGGCTTTGAGCCGCTGCGGTTCGTGCCCAAGGGCAAGTACGTGGTGCTCGGGCTGGTCACCACCAAGCGCCCGCGACTGGAGTCCAAGGATGACCTCAAGCGCCGGATCGACGAGGCCGCCAGGTACGTGCCGCTGGACCAGCTGTGCCTGTCCGGCCAGTGCGGCTTCGCGTCCACCGAGCTCGGCAACGCGCTGACCCAGGCCGACCAGGAAGCCAAGCTCCGCCTTATCGTCGAGACCGCCCAGGAGGTCTGGGGCTAGTCCCGGGCTAGTCCGGGCTAGTCCTCGGCGAGCGCGGCGTGGAACTTACACCGCCTGGCCGGCTAGACCGCGCGCTATCATCGCACCCTATCTATCTCAGCGTTCACGCAGAGGGCGCTTAGCATGCCGCGGACTGTCCGGTTGCGCGGGTAAGCGCACCGTTACGTGGGTTTGTGGCATGACACAAGGGCGGCGCGCGGCCGGGCGTGCCAGGATACAAGGGGATCAGGACGCTCTCGGACCTGCAAAATCCGCTCTTGCAGCATCATCGGGCGGATGAGAGTATCCAAGACAAATCTCTGGACGATCGGCTGAAATTATGTCACATACCAGCGTACGAATTATCACGAGTAGGTGAATGCCGTGAGATATCGGCTAATGTCAGTGCGGGTTGCCTGCATTGCTGGTGTGGCCGCACTCGTCGCGACTAGCGCGGCGTGCAGCTCATCATCGTCATCGACGGCGGGCGGTACCGGCTCCTCCAGCAGCGCCATCCCGACCTCCGCCCCCAAGGCCGGCGGCTCGATCACGGTCCTGGAGAGCAGCGGGTACTCCGGTGCCTGGTCTACCCTGGACCCGGCCAAGAACAAGGAAGGCGCCGCCACCCAGGACTTCATGGTGGCGATCTACGGGCAGCTCTTCCAGCTCGGCCCCGGCGGGAAGATCGAGCCCGACCTGGCCACCGGCTACACGTTCAGCCCGGACGCCAAGGACGTAACGATCACGCTGCGCCAGGGCGTGAAGTTCACCGACGGCACGGACTTCAACGCGCAGGCGGTGGACTACAACTGGGAGCGGGACCTCGGGACGATAGGCATCAGCAACGGCCTCAACCCGGCCTGGAGCATCAAGATGCAGGCGCCGCCGCCGGGCAGCAAGCCGCCGCCGCCGGGGGCGCCGCCGGCCCCGCAGCCGCCCGCTAAGGGTGCTATCGAGGTCACCGGGCCGTACACGATCGTCGTGCACCAGACCGTGCCGAACGGCGCCTTCGTCAACCAGCTGTTCGACTCGATCGCCACCTGGATCGCCTCGCCGACCGCCCTGCAGAAGCAAGGCGACGCGTTCGGCCAGAGCCCGGTCGGCGCCGGGCCGTTCACGGTGGCCAGCAACACCCCCAACAACCTGCTCATCGTCAAGAAGAACCCGAACTACTGGCAGGCGGGCCGCCCGTACCTGGACCAGATCACGTTCAAGACCGTGGGCAGTGACGAGGCCGCCTACGAGGCCATGCTCGCCGGGCAGGGCCAGGTCTACGAGAACATGTCGACCAACCAGCTGATCGACCAGTCCGCGCAGCATTTCCAGGTGGAGAACAACCTGGCCACCTCGGCGTACGACCTGCAGCTGAACACGGCGGTCCCGCCGTTCGACAAGCCCGCGGCGCGGCAGGCGATCTACGCGGCCACCAACTTCCAGCCGATCCTGCAGCACCTGTTCGGCGGCAAGTACCCGATCGTCCAGGGCTTCACCGGGCCGGGCGGCATCTGCTACCAGCAGAACGTGCCCGGGTACCAGGGCTATAACCCGACCCTGGCCAAGCAGCTGATCCAGCAGACCGGCCTGGACAAGCAGACGATCCAGCTCGGCACGATCGCCTTGTCGACCGCGCAGCAGTCCATGCAGGCGCTGGCCACCGAATGGGAGGCGGTCGGGCTGCATGTCAAGCAGACCTCCTGGCCGCTGTCGGGGCTGATCGCCGCCTTCGAGGCGAACGGCGGCAAGAGCTGGCAGTCCATGGTGCAGACCGCGGGCGCCTATGACCCGGCGGCCGCGATCGGCGTCAACTTCCGGTTCAACTCCAAGTCGCCGTTCAGCGGCGTGCACGACCCGAAGCTGGACGGCTTCCTGGCGAGCGCGCAGGCCTCCGCGGACCCCGGCGTACGGTGCGGTTTCTACAACCAGGCGGCCGAGTACATCGCCAAGAACTACTACGGGCCGTTCTTCTTCGCGTTCTCGCCCGCGAACATCTCGGTGCACGGAGTGGCCGGGCCCGGTCTCTCCTCGCCGCTGGCCACGGTCGCGGTCGTCCCGACGATCCCGTGGGAGGACGTGTACTACAACCCCGCCTCCTGATCCCGGACTCTCGGCAACTAGATCCTCACGACTGGAGGACATTAAGTAATCATGGCGCTGGTCCAGCAAATCCAGCTCCAGCAGGGTGAGCCCGGTGCGCGCGGGCGCGCGCGCCGGGTCACCGGCTCCCCGGCCCTGCGCATGGTGGGGCGGCGGCTGCTGGCCGTCATCCCGGTGCTCATCGGCGTCTCCTTCCTGACGTTCGCGATCATGAGCACGCTGCCCAACAACACCGCCCAGGCGATCCTCGGGCTCAGCGCGAGCCCGGCCGCGGTGGCCCAGCTCAACCACTCGCTCGGCCTGGACCGGCCGTTCTGGGTGCAGTACTGGAGCTGGCTCATCAACGTGCTGCACGGGAACTTCGGCACCGCCGTCCAGGGCCAGAGCGTCAACCACGAGCTGGCCATCTACGTGCCGACCACCCTGGCGCTGCTGGTGTACGCGCTCGTGGTTTCACTGGCGCTGGCGATCATCGTGGCGACGCTCGCGGCGCGGCGGCCGAACGGCATCGCGGACCGGATCAACCTCACGGTGAGCATGCTCGGGCTGTCCACGGCGCCGTACGCGTTCGCGTTCCTGCTGATCATCATCTTCGCGGTCAAGCTGGGATGGTTCCCGGTCCTGTCCGGCCCCGTCACCGGCCCCGCCTCGTTCTTCAGGAACCTGACGCTGCCGGCCGCCTCGATCGGGTTCGGGCTGTTCGCGATCTACAGCCGGCTGCTGCGGGCCGACCTCGTCGAGCAGATGCAGCGCGAGGACTACATCGTCACCGCCAAGGCCAAGGGCGTGGCGCCGTGGCGGGTCCTCATCCGGCACGCACTGCGCAATTCCCTGTTCAACCTCATCACCGTTATCGCGCTGAACCTGGGCGGGCTGGTCGGCGCGGTGGCCATCATCGAGACCGTCTTCCAGGTACAGGGCATCGGCAACGACCTGATTACCGGCATCAGCAACCACGACCTGCCCCTCATCCAGGGGATCACGCTGGTCTTCGCGCTCGTGACCGTGGCCGGCAACCTCCTCGCCGACATCTTGTACGCGGTACTCGACCCAAGGATCCGGTATGGCAGCTCCACTTCCTGACGTAACCCTCCTGGGCGCCCTGCCGCCGCTGCCGTCCCTGGTCAACGCGCGCCGGCTGCGGGCGCAGCGGCTGGGCCGCGCGCTGCGGCTTTGGGTACCCGCCGGGATCCTCATCCTGATGCTCGCCATGTGCTTCGTGCTGCCGCTGGTCGCCTCGCTGCCCTCGCCGACAAAAGGCGACATCATCGTCAACAACGAGCCACCGTTCTCCCCGGGGCACTGGCTCGGCACCGACATGCAGGGCGTGGACATTTTCTCCAAGCTCGTGTACGGCGGCCAGGTGGCGTTCGAGATCGGCGCGGCCGTCACCGCCATCGGCATCGCGATCGGCGGCACGCTCGGGATCATCGCCGGATACTTCGGCGGCTCGGTGGACGCGGTGATCTCGCGGGTGCTCGACATCCTCATCGCGTTTCCCGCCCTGGTGCTCGCGCTGGTGATCGCCCAGGGGCTCGGGGGCAGCGAGATCCACGTGATCTGGGCGCTGTCGGTGTTCGGCATCCCGGCGGTCGGGCGGGTCACGCGCGGCGCCACGCTGACGATCCGGGGGCTGCCGTTCATGGTCGCCGCCAAGCTGTCGGGCACCCGTGGCTGGCGGATCATCGCCCGCCACGTCGTGCCGAACATCATCCCGACCATCGTGACGTTCAGCCTGCTCGGCGTCGGCATCGTGATCATCTTGGAGGGCGCCCTGGACTTCCTCGGCTACGGGATCCCGCCGCCCACGGCGAGCTGGGGCAACATGATCTCCAACGGTCAGCAGATCCTGTCGGCGCAGCCGGAGTACGTGCTGATCCCGTCGATCGCCCTGCTGGTCACGGTGGCGTCGCTGAACATGCTTGGCGACGCGCTGCGCGAACGGTGGAGCACGCAATGACAGACGCTCTGCTGCAGGTCGACGACCTGCGGGTCACCTTCGCGGTCGGCGGCCGGGAGGTGCGCGCCGTCGACGGCATCAGCTTCACGGTCTCCCCGGGCGCCACGCTCGCCATCATCGGCGAGTCCGGCTCCGGGAAGACCGTCAGCTGCCGGGCGATCATGGGGCTGCTGCCGACGGGCACCGCCATCGGCGGGTCCGCCCGGCTGCGCGGCACCGAGCTGCTCGGCCTGTCCGACGCCGAGCTGCGCAGGTACCGCGGCTCCGACCTGGCGATGGTGTTCCAGGACCCGGCCCGGTCGCTCAACCCCACGATGCGGGTCGGCCTGCAGATCACCGAGGCCATCACCACGCACCGCGCTACGCGGGGCGGGAGGCAGAGCAAGCGCGAAGCGCAGCAGCAGGCGATCGAGTTGCTGCGGCTGGTGCGCATCCCGGCCGCCGAGCGGCGCTTCCACGAGTACCCGCACCAGCTGTCGGGCGGCATGCGGCAGCGCGTCATGATCGCGATGGCGCTGGCCTGCCGGCCCAAGCTGCTCATCGCCGATGAGGCCACCACCGCCCTCGACGTGACCACCCAGGCCCAGATCATGGAGCTCCTGCTGGAGCTGCAGGAAGAGCTGGGCATGGCGCTGATCATGATCAGCCACGACCTGGGCCTCGCCGCCTCGTACGCGGACGAGGTCATCGTCATGTACGCGGGCAAGATCGTGGAGCAGGCGCCGGCCGCCGGGCTGTTCGGCGCCGGGGGAGCCGTCCGGATGCGGTACACCCGGGCGCTGCTCGACGCGATCCCGCACCTGGAGCGGCCCGCCCACACGCTGCTGCCGGTCGTCACCGGGCGGCCGCCCGACCCCACCGCGCTGCCACCGGGGTGCTCGTTCGCCCCCCGCTGCCAGTACGCCGAAGACGACTGCCGGGCCAAGGTGCCGGCGCTGGCCGAGCACGTCCCCGGCCACCGCTGGGCCTGCTGGCACCCCTGCGAGAACGGAGCAGCCCCCCATGACTGAGCAGGCAGGCCCGGAGTCCGGAGGCGTGCCGGGGGACGCGGGGGCACCCCAGCCCGGTGAGCGGGAGGCCCGGGGGCCCGGCGGTCTTGGCCGGGTTCCCCCGGGGAGGGGGGTGAAAGGGGGGTCTCCCCCCTTTGCCGGGGGGGCGTCCCCCCGGGGAGACGGGGACACGGCGCTCCTGTCCGTGCGCGACCTGGTCCAGGAGTTCATCGTGCGGGAGCGCGGCGGCGGCAAGGCCGGCGTCGTGCAGGCCGTGTCCGGGGTGTCGTTCGACGTCATGTCGGGCGAGACGCTGGGCATCGTGGGCGAGACCGGCTCGGGCAAGTCCACCCTGGCCCGGGCGATCCTGCAGGCGCCGCGGCCCAAGTCGGGCTCGGTGGTCTTCCGCGGCACGGAGCTGACGAACCTGCGCGGCGGCCGGCTGCTGCAGGCGCGGCGGCACATGCAGTTCGTGTTCCAGGACCCGTTCGGGTCCCTGGACCCGAAGTGGAAGGTCCGCAGCATCATCGATGAGCCGCTCATCGCCTACCGGGCCGGCGGCCGGGAGGCGCGCCGCAAGCGGGTCAACGAGCTGCTCGACCTGGTCGGCCTGGACCCGGCCCGGTATGCCGGGCGCCACCCCCGCGAGCTGTCCGGCGGGCAGGCGCAGCGGGTCGCCATCGCCCGGGCCGTGGCGCTGGAGCCGTCGCTGATCATCTGCGACGAGGCGGTGTCGTCCCTGGACGTGCTCATCCAGGCGCAGGTGCTCAACCTGTTCGAGAAGCTGCGCGGCGAGCTGGGCCTGTCGTACCTGTTCATCGCACACGACCTGGCCCTGGTCAAGCAGGTCAGCGACCGGGTCGCGGTGATGTACCTGGGCAAGCTGTGCGAGGTCGGCCAGGGCGAGGCGGTCTACCGCCGGCCGCTGCACCCCTACACCAAGGCGCTGCTGGATTCGATCCCGTCCACCGAGCCGGGCGCGGGGCGGGCCACCGCGACGATCGAGGGCGAGCCGCCGTCGCCGATCAACCCGCCGTCCGGCTGCCGGTTCCGCACCCGCTGCCCGCTGGCCACCGACTTGTGCGCGGCCGAGGAGCCGCTGCCCCGCGAGCTGGCCCCCGGCCACGTGGTCGCCTGCCACTTCCCCCTGATGCCGGGGACGTCGGTGATCACGCCCGCCGCCAGTTCCGGCGTCAGGCAGGCATGAGGCAGTCACCCGCCGTCCGTTACGCACGTGCCGAGTGTTTGAGAGAGGACTATCCCGTATGAGGCTGCGCATCCTGCTGGAGCCGAACGGCGGCGCGAGCTACGCGCAGATCCTGGCGCTGGCGCGAGCGGCCGAGGAAGCCGGGTTCGACGCCTTCTTCCGCTCCGACCACTACCTGGGCGTGGGCGACGACGACGTCCGCTACCAGCCCACCGACTCGTGGACGACGCTGGCCGGGCTGGCCGTGCAGACCGAGCGGGTCCGCATCGGCACGCTGGTCAACGCCTCGACCTTCCGGCTGCCGGGCCAGCTGGCGGTTGAGGTGGCGACCGTCGACCAGATGAGCGGCGGCCGGGCCGAGCTGGGCATCGGCACCGCCTGGTTCGAGCGGGAGCACCAGTACTTCGGCATCCCGTTCCCCAAGCTCGCCGAGCGGTTCGAGCGGCTGGAAGAGCAACTGGAGATCCTCAAGGGGCTGTGGGACACCAAGCCGGGGGAGCGGTTCAGCTTCGAGGGCAAGTACTTCACCGTTGCCGACTGCGCGGCGTTCCCGCGCTGGGCGTCCCGGCCGAAGATCATCATCGGCGGCGCGGGCGCCGCCAAGACCCCGCGGCTGGCCGCCAAGTACGCCGACGAGTTCAACGCCGCGCTGTGCCCGGTCGACGAGCACAAGGCGCGCTTCGACAACTTCCACCGCAGGTGCGAGGAGGTCGGCCGGGACCTTCCGGCGGCCCGGCTGTCGGCCACGGTGCCGGTTGCCCTGGGCACCGACGAGGCCGACCTTGAGGCCCGGATGGACGCGTTCGGCCAGGCGGCGGGGCTGGTGAACAACGCCGGCGTCAAGGGCCATGGCGCCGACGGCGCCCGCCAGGTCCGTGATGTCTTGAAGCGGCTGGAGGACCAGGGCACCGACACGACGTACTTCCACGTGTACGGTCCCTCCGACGTCGACCACATCCGCCTGCTCGGCAGCGAGGTCCTGGCCCGCATGTAGCCGGCCCCGCCGCGACCATCTGGACAGGCGCCCCGCCTGCGGCGGGGCGCCTCGCTTGTGCGCCCGCACAACGGTCGCGCGGAAAAGCTTGTTTCGCCGCGTGGATGCCCCTCGGCCGGTGCTCGGGCAGCATGAGGTACGTGGGACAAGCCGACTTGCGGACTGAGGGGCGCGGGTGCCGCCGCCTTTTGTGGCATAGCACAAAACGATTGCCGGGCGGTGCCCGGTGAGCTCCGGTCCCGTCCACGTTGAACTGCTGCCCGGGCCGCCGGCCGACTGGCAGCCGGGGCCGGGTGAGCCGCGGCTGCCCAGGCCGACGGAGCCTCGGCTCGCGCCCCGCTCGGCGTACGTCGTCCAGCGCTTCGTGAAGCCCAACTGGCTCAACCGGCGGGTCGGGGCGCTGGTGGAGCGGCTGCCGCTGGCCCGGCGCGCGTTCACGGTCGCCGAGCGCAAGTCCAAGGAGGACCTGTTCGGCTGCCGGATGTGCGGCCAGTGCGCACTGCCCGTCACGGGCTATTCGTGTCCCATGGGCTGCCCCAAGGAGCTGCGCAACGGCCCGTGCGGCGGCGTCGGCCCCGGCGGCGCCTGCGAGGTGTACCCGGATCGCCGGTGCGTCTGGGTCGTCGGATATGAGCGGGCGGCCAGCCGGGGGCACGCCGATGACCTGCGCCGGCTGCAGCGGCCGGTGGATCACCGGCGGTTCGGCGAGAGCTCGTGGCTGAACTACTGGGCCGGGCGTGATGACCACCTGTGGACTGATAACGACGGACTGGCCAGCCCGCCGGTCATGGGAGATCACCAATGAGCGCTTTGCGGGACCGGCTGGCTTCGGGCGCGTTCACGATCACCTCGGAGCTGAGCCCGGTGCGCGGCGGCTCGGCCGAGGCGATGAAGGAGCGCGCCCGGCTGCTGCTGGGCTGGGTGGACGCGGTCAACCTCACCGACAACCAGGGCGCGCACGTGCGGATGTCCAGCTGGGCCTCGGCGATCGCCGCGCGGGAGGCCGGGCTGGAGCCGATCATGCAGATGACCTGCCGGGACCGCAACCGGATCGCGCTGCAGTCCGACCTGCTGGGCGCGGCGTCGGTCGGCATGACCAACCTGCTGTTCATGACCGGCGACTACCCTAAGTTCGGCGACCACCCGGGGGCCAAGCCGGTATTCGACCTCGACAGCGTCACGATGCTGTGGACCGCGCGCAAGATGCGCGACGAGGGCAAGCTCCTGAGCGGCAACGAGCTGAAGCCGCCGCCGTCGGGGCTGTTCCTCGGGGCAGTGGAGAACCCGTTCGCGCCGCCCGAGGAGTTCCGCGCCGCCCGCGCGGCGAAGAAGATCGCCGCCGGGGCGCAGTTCATGCAGACCCAGTACGTGTTCGACGTGGCGGCCTTCGAGCGCTGGGTGGGCGCGCTGCGCGATGAGGGGCTGACGCAGCGGTGCTCGATCCTGGCCGGGGTCGGGGTCGTCCGGTCGCTGCGCGCGCTGGACTTCATGTCCTCGGGCAAGGTGCCCGGCGTGAGCGTGCCGGACTTCGTGCAGCGGCGGCTGCGCGGGGTCCACCCCGACTCGGTCGGCCAGGAGGGCGCTAAGCTCGCCGCCGAGGTGATCGCGCAGGTCAAGGCCATGCCCGGGGTAGCCGGGGTGCACCTGCTGACGGCCGGCTACGAGAAGAAGGTGCCGGAGCTGCTGGAGATGGCCGGCATCGCCGGCGGGCGCGGCCCGGTGGAGGCCCCCGCCCCCGATGTCGCCGCCGCGGGCGCGTAGCGGGTAGCGCGATGCAGATTGACGTGCGGCCAGTGCGCAGGCTCCGGGAGTCGGCGGCGGTGCGGGCCGTGTTCCCGCCGGTGCTGGAGGCGCTGGCCGCCTCCGCGGCCGACCTCGCCGGGCTGCGGGTGGTCGGGGACTGGATCCAGTACAAGGCCAACTTCCGCGACCCGGTCATGGCCCGGCCGGTGCTGGCCCCCGGCCTGCCGGACGGCGAGGCCGACTCCTGGGAGATAGCCGTCGACTTGCGCCGGTGCGCCGCCGAGGGCGCCGACGTGAGCGGGGCGATGGCGGCCGCGCTGGCCGAGGCGGCCCCGCAGGCGGGCGGGCGCGATGGCGCCCCGTCGCCAGCCGGCGACGGGCGGGTGTGGCTGGAGCCATGGGTGCCGGGGTCGGCCAGCCTCGCCTGGGGATTCAACGCGCTGTTCTGGCAGGCGCTGGCCGACTGGGAGAAGGCCAGCGGCCGGGAGTACGAGCAGTCGCTGCCCGGCGGCGAGACGGCCGCCCGGGACACCGCCGCCGCCCGCGACCTGATCCTCGGCCTGTTCAAGACCTGGGACGAGCTGCAGGCCCGGCGCGCGCTGCCCGAGGAGCTGTACGTCCTGGAGCTGGGCGTCGGCAACGGCGGGCAGGCCCGCACCTTCCTGGATGAGTTCCTGGCGCTGGACCGCCGTCACGGGCGCGGGTACTACCGGCGGCTGCACTACCTGATGGGCGATTACTCCCCGCACGTGCTGGACCGGGCGCGGCAGGCGGTGGGCCAGCACGGCGAGCGGGTCAGCGGCCTGGTCCTCGAGGCCACCCGGCTGTCTGGCAGCGTGGGGTTCCTGGCCGGCAAGGCGTTCCTGGTCTACATCTCCAACGTCTACGACAACCTGCCGACCGATGAGGTGGCGGCCATCCGCGGCCGCGACTACCTGGTGCAGGTGCGCTCCTACCTGCCACCCGGGGCGGCCGCGGCGATCGCGGAGCGGTTCGGGATGCCGCCCGCCGACCTCGCCCCGCTCATCCAGCGGCTGCTGCGGATCGGCCCGGAGCTGCTGAGCGAGTCGCTGCCCGAGCGCTTCGGCGACACCGGGCAGGCGGTGCTGTTCTGGCAGGCGGCGTGGCAGGCGCTGCGCCAGGCCGAGCGGTACGTGCCCCTGGAGGGACTGGACACCTACCAGGTGACCCCGTCGGTGACCGGCGAGATCCTGCGCCCGCTGCTGACGGCCGAGGGGGACGTGCGGATGCACGTCAGCAACGGGACCCTGGCCAGCTTCGCCGACACCCTGCCGCTGCTGCACCCGTTCGGGCGGGTGGTCTGCCACGACCTGTTCACCACCGCGGCCGGTGAGTACCACAACGGCTTCTTCGGGCCCGGCAAGTACGACGGGTCGGTGGTCAACTGGGTCAACGGGCCGCTCCTGGCCCTGCTGGCCAGCCGCCGCGGCTTCGACGTCCAGTTCAGCCCGTTCACGCAGCGGCCGGGAACGCACATCAAGACCCTGACCGCGCAGGTCCGGGACTAGCGAGGTGACCATGACGCCCTGGAGCGTGTACCTGCCGACGACCGTGGTCGGGTCCTACTCGGTGCCCGAGTGGCTGGAGCGGCTGAAGACCGAGTACTACCAGCGGCGGATCAGCGCCGCCCACCTGAGCGAGATCTACGAGGTGGCGATCAAGGCCGCGGTCAAGGACCAGGAGCTGGCCGGGATCGACATCGTCTCCGACGGTGAGCTGCGCCGTGATAACGACATCGACTACTTCCTGGCCCGCGTCCCCGGCGTGCACATCGCCGAGCGCGCCAAGTCCGACTACTACGACTACTACGAGGCGGAGGTCACCGCCCCGCTGCCGGAAGACGACAAGACGTCGCTGGGCCTGGCGGCGGACTTCGCGTTCACGCGGACGCTGACCGACCGTCCCATCAAGTTCTCCTTCACCGGGCCGTTCTCGCTGTCGCGGCGGGTCACCGACACGGCCTACGCTGACCCCGCCGACCTGGTCCGCGCCCTGGCGCGGCGGCTGAACGCGGAGGCGCGGCTGCTGGCCGGCGCGGGCGCCACCTTGCTGCAGATCGACGAGCCGTTCCTGGCCGGCTACCCCGAGCAGGCCTTGCTCGCCATCGAGGCGGTCAACATCGTGACCGACGGCGTCCCGGTGACCTGGGCGCTGCACGTCTGCTACGGCAACCGCTATGCCCGGCCCTCCTGGGAGGGACATTACGACTTCCTGTTCCCCGCCGTGCTGGACGCGCGGGTGGACCAGCTCGTCCTGGAGTTCGCCCGTAAGGGCCTGGAGGACCTGCACCTGATCAAGGACAACGACTGGCCCTCCTACCTGGGCCTGGGCGTGATCGACGTGAAATCCGCCACAGTGGAATCACCCGATCTCGTGGCCGCGCGGATCAGGCGCGCGCTGGAATTCGTGCCCCCCGGACGGCTGATGATCAACCCCGATTGCGGGCTGCGACACCTCGCGCCGGATGTGGCACGACGCAAGCTTCGCGCTATGGTTGCTGGCGCGGCGATTGTCCGCGGCGAGCTGGGGCTGCCCGCAGTGCTGGCTGAAGGGGACACGGTGCTGGCTGAGGCCAGCCGTGCAGCAGAATAATAGTCAATCAAACCTATCGTTTTGGGAGACAAGGCGGCTCCCGTAGCCCAGGAGATAAGCATGAGCAGCGGATTCCTCTTCACTTCCGAATCGGTGACGGAGGGGCACCCCGACAAGATCGCCGACCAGATCTCGGACGCGGTCGTTGACGCGGCCCTCGCCGGGGACCCGCTGTCCCGGGTGGCCTGCGAGACCCTGCTGACCACCGGCCTGATCGTCGTCGCCGGCGAGATCACCAGCAGCTCGACCATTGACTACCAGGCGCTCGCGCGCAAGGTGGTCAACGACATCGGGTACGACAACGGCGAGTACTACTTCGACGGCAACGCGGTCGGCGTCATCGTGGCGGTCGACAAGCAGTCCCCGGACATCGCGCAGGGCGTGGACACCGCGCACGACTCCCGGGTCCGCGGCTCGGAGGACCCGCTGGACAAGATCGGCGCCGGCGACCAGGGCATGATGTTCGGCTACGCCACCAACGAGACCCCGGAGTACATGCCGGCCCCCATCATCTGGGCGCACCAGCTGTCCAAGAAGCTGTCGGAGGTCCGTCACTCCGGCGTGCTGCCCTACCTGCGGCCTGACGGCAAGACCCAGGTCACCGTCCGCTACGACGACAACGGCCGCCCGGAGGGCATCGAGAAGATCCTCATCTCCACCCAGCACCAAGACGGCGTGGAGTCCAAGCTGCCGGACGCCCTGTGGAGCGAGGTGGTGCTGCCGGTGCTGCCGGAGGGCCTGTTCGACCCGGCCAGGCTCCGCGAGGAGTTCTACTGCAACCCGACCGGCCGGTTCGTCATCGGCGGCCCGGTTGGCGACACCGGCCTGACCGGCCGCAAGATCATCGTCGACACCTACGGCGGCTTCGCCAGGCACGGCGGCGGCGCGTTCTCCGGCAAGGACCCGTCCAAGGTGGACCGGTCCGCGGCGTACGCGGCCCGCTACGTGGCCAAGAACATCGTCGCCGCCGGCCTGGCCGACCGGGCCGAGGTCCAGGTCGCCTACGCGATCGGCGTCGCCCGCCCGCTGTCGCTGCTGATCGAGACGTTCGGCACTGAGAATATCGGGCAGGCCAGGATCGCCGAGCTGGTCAACGAGCACTTCGACCTGCGCCCCGGCGCGATCGTCCGCGACCTTGACCTGCGCCGGCCGATCTACCAGCCGACCGCCGCCTACGGCCACTTCGGCCGCATCGAGGGCGACGGCTTCACCTGGGAGCGGACCGACAAGGCGGACGCCCTCAAGGCCGCCGCCGGGCTGTGACCTCCGGGGCTACCGCCACCCACCATCGCCGGTAACGGAACGTGCCCGGTTAGCGCATGCGCTAGCCGGGCACCTCCTGTCTACGGCGTCCCCGTCCGGCACGTCGGCCACTCTTCTGATGCTGGAGTTACTGGAGGGGCGAAAATTTTGTGGTGGGACTCAATGCCCGGTCGCGGTTCTTTGGGGAGAACCGCATTGTCCCCGATAACAGTGCGTGTAATTCTCACCGGTAGGCTGACTCGCTCAGCAGGCGGCGGAGCCTGCCGCGCGGGGAGCAGCGCCCGCTGGGGCTCACCCGCGGGCCTGACCGGGCGGCGGCGGGAAGGGGGGCGCACTGATGCTCGGGGTGCCGAGAGTGTGCGCCCAGCGCACATCCGCGCGCTATCCGAAACGTGATGAAAACGTTCTCATGACAAGTGCGTCACGGCGTTCAGGGACGGCGATAATCACAACCAACACTTAGATGGCACGGGTTACATCGACCAACTCAGGCAGTCAAAGGCAGTGCAATGAGGCACGTTTGCCCCTGAACGACCTGTCCTCATGCATGCCTCTGGGCGAGCGAGCCTTACTCTCGGAACCGCCCGGGGCCGTTCGGAATCATCTTTTGCGGTAGCCACGAGAAGGCAGACGAATTATGAAAGAAAACGCACCCAGGAGATGGCGGCTGGCGGCCGCGCTCGCCTCGGTCCTCGCGGTCGGCGGCGTGCTGGCCGGATGTAGCTCAAGCTCGAGTTCGAGCAGTTCCCCCGCCGGGGGCGCGCCTGCCACGTCCTCCGGCGCTCCCGCGACGTCAGCCCCGGCCGCCGGTGGCGGCGGGTCCAGCGACACCTCGGCGTGCGGCAGCAAGCCGGGCGTCGCCGCGACCGGCACCCCGATCAACCTGGGCACGATCAACACCCAGCAGCCGGGCACCGACTTCACCGATATCGCGAACATGGCGCAGGCCTACTTCACCTGCGTGAACGCGAACGGCGGGGTCAACGGCCACCCGATCAAGTACTCCATTCAGACCGAGAAGACCGACCCGGCGCAGATCGCCTCCGACGCCAAGCAGCTCGTGCAGGGCAACCACGTGGTCGGCATCGTGGGTAACACCTCGATCCTCGAGTGCACGATCAACCACAAGTACTGGGAAAGCCTCGGCTTCTACGTCATCGACTCGGGCATCGCCCCCGAGTGCTGGTCCACCCCGAACACCGCGGCGGTCAACATGGGCCCCCGCTACAGCTCAGACGGCGCGGTCCAGTACATGATCTCGCTGAAGGTCGACAAGATCGCCTTCGACCAGTCCAACGTCCCCGGCACTGACTACATCGCGGCGGGCCCGAAGGCGATCGCCGCCGCCGCGAACGTGCCGATCCAGACGTTCACCACGAACGTGCCGATCCAGAGCGCGAACTCAGTGGCATTGCAACTGGTGCAGGCGGCCGGGAAGAACGGCGCGGTGGTGCTGAACTTCACCCCGCCGGAGGCGCTGAAGATCCTGCAGGCGGCAGCCAAGCTGCACATCCAGAACAACGTCAAGGCGTGGGGCTGCTCTACGCCCTGCGACACCGACTTCCTCGCCAGCGCGCTCGGCACCGCCTTCGACAACAAGCTGTTCGTCAACGCGGAGCTGACGCCCGCGGACGGGACCAACACGCCGACGATGAACCTGTACCGGGCCATCCTCAAGCAGTACGGCTCTAACGTGTCCGGCGGCATCGGCTCGTTCAGCCAGTTCGGCTTCGTTGAGGCCCGGCTGGCGGTGCAGGCGCTGTCCACCGTTCAGGGCGACTACACCGTGGCGTCGGTGAACGCGGCCTTCAAGGCGCTCAAGGACGTCCCAACCGGCATGAACTGCGGGAAGTTCACCTACGGCGACTACCCGATGCACATACCGAACAACGCCGACTACATGGTGACGCCGACCAAGGGCCAGATGCTGATCGTTCCCGGCTCGGGATGCCTGCAGATCTCCACCGCTGACCCGCAGATCGCCCAGTACGTCAACCTCGCAGGCCGTGCCCCGGCGGACACGACGTCCCTCGGGTCCTGACGGCCCAGCCCAACCGGTAAGAAAGAGACAATGCCAAGCTGGTCAGAACTCCAGCCGTTCATCGTGAGCGGTCTCGCCCTGGGCGGGGTGTATGCCCTGTCCGGGGTGGGACTGGTGGTCTTGTACCGCGCCACGGGCGTGCTCTACCTCGCCTTCGGCGCGGTCGGGGCGATGGGAGCGCTGATCGCGTACTCCCTGATCTCGGCGGGCGCGCCCGGCTGGGCGGGGTGGATCGTCTGCGTCCTGTTCGGCGGGGTGCTGACGCTCGCCTACGGGGTCGTCTTCGGCCCCCCGCTCGCCGGCCGCGACCCGCTGGTCAAGGCGGTGGCCACGCTCGGCTTGACCCTCGTGCTGTTCGGGGCGATGGACCTGCTGTGGACCTCCAGCGGCGGGCAGGCACGCTCCATCTCGCTGCCCACCGACAACGGCGGGTTCAGCATCGCGCAGATCCAGGTGACCTGGACCCAGGTCCTCGGGCTGGGCCTCGGCGTCGTGCTTACCGTCGGCACCGGGGCGTTCCTGCGCTACACCAGCCTCGGCACGGCGATGCGGGCGATGGCCAACGACCGCGAGATCACCGCCACGCTGGGCGTGCCGGTGCGCCGGGTCGAGGCGGCGGCGTGGTTCGGCGCCGGGGTGCTCGGCGGGCTGGCCGGGCTGCTGCTGGCCGACCTGGTCGCGCTGGATGCCACCACGTTGACCTTCCTGGTGATCTCGTCGCTGGCCGCCGCGCTGATCGGGCAACTGCGCTCGATCCCGGTGACGTTCGCGGCGGCGCTGGTGATCGGACTGGTGCACGACCTGCTCACCCCGATCACCCAGCTCACCGACTACCGTGACATGACGCCGTTCGTGCTCGCGGCCATCGCGCTGCTATGGGTGTCGCGCCAAGGGACGGTCATGTCGCGCTCCCGCGAGGAGGCATAGTGGTCCAGACGACGGCCGCGCAGAAGACCGCCCCCGCCCCGGCCCGGCAGGGCTGGGCGGCGCTGCGGCGCCGGGACACCATCACCCGGCTGTCGGTGATCACCGCGCTGCTGGCGTTCACCCTGTTCGGGCTGCCGCAGATACTGAGCCAGTACTACACCGACGCGATGACCCAGGTCGCCGCCTACGCCATCGTGGCGCTCGGCCTCGGCATGCTCGTCGGCCGGGTCGGCCTGTACTCCCTCGGCCAGGTCGCCGTGCTCGCGATCGGCGCCTGGGCGGGCGCCCGGCTGCTGTTCGCGACCGGACAGCCGTTCCCCGTCGTCTTGGTGGAGGCCGGCCTGATCACGATGCTGCTGGGGACGCTGATCGGGCTGCCCGCGCTGCGGCTGCGCGGGCTGTACTTCGCCCTGATCACGCTGATGCTGTCCGGCGCCATCACCGTGGTCCTGGCGACGGTGAACTTCCCCAACGGCGGCGGCGGCTTCACCGGGTACAACGGCGGCTCGCTGCACATCCCGGCGATCCGGCGGCCATCGATCGCCGGCGGTGACGTGGCCTACTTCCGGTACGCGGTGGTGGTCGCGATCATCATGTTCGTGCTGGTGTACGCACACATCAAGACAAGGCCGGGGCGAGCCTGGGCGGCAATCAGGCAAAGCGAGCCGGCCGCGCTGGCCGCGGGCATCAACATCACCTTCTACAAGATCTGGGCGTTCGCGCTCGCCTCGTTCATCACCGGCGTGGCCGGCGGCGTGCTGGCCGGCGCGGACCGGTTCCTGTACTCGATCGACTTCCACCCCCAGGACTCGATCTCGCTGCTCGCGGTGGTGCTGATGGGCGGGGTGTACAGCATGTACGGCGCGGTGATCGCCGCGCTGCTGAACTCGCTGCTCCCCGCCGCCCTGCAGAACTGGGGCGTGTCCCAGGACTGGCTCACGATCTTGTTCGGGATCGGCGTGCTGCAGGTGCTCACCACGGCCCCGGCCGGCCTCGTCGACCAGTTCCCCAGGGACATGAAGAGGCTCGGCGGCCTGATCATGCGGCTCGTGCGGCGCCCCGCGGCCCGCGCGCCAGCGGCCTCCGCCCCGCCGGGCACCTCGGGCACCTCGGGCACCTCGGGCACCTCCGGCGCCTCGGGCGCCGCACGTGGAGGTAAGTCGTGATCGAGGTCGATAACCTCACCGTCAGGTATGGCGGCGTCACGTCGCTCGACGGGATGACCCTGTCCTTCGAGAAGGGCACCTGCGGCCTTATCGGGCCGAACGGCGCGGGCAAGACGACGTTCTTCAACGTGCTGTCGGGGTTCGTTCGCCCGGCATCCGGCACGGTGCGGGCGTTCGGGACCGACCTGCTTGGGCTGCCGCACTTCCGCCGCGCCCGGTGGGGGGTGCGCCGGACCTTCCAGACCGAGCAGGCCATCGAGCAGCTGTCGGTTTACGACAACGTCGCGATGATGGCCTCGTCCCTGCGCGGCGGGGCGCGGCGGGCCGACGTGCTCGCCGCGATCGAGTTCGCGGGCATCGGAGCGTCATCGTATGCCCCGGTGGGCACCCTGGGGGCCGGGCAGCGGCGGCTGGTGGAGGTCGCCCGCGCCGTGGCCGGCCAGCCCCGGCTGATCCTGCTCGACGAGCCCGCCGCCGGGCTGCCCGACGAGGAGACGGCGCACCTGGCCGCGGTGATCAAGGCCATTCCCGGGCAGACCGGGGCGCTGACCATCCTCGTCGATCACGACATGTCGCTGGTCTCGGCGGTCTGCGAGACGACGGCCGTGCTCGACTTCGGCAAGCTGATCGCCGTTGGCCCCACTGCGGCCGTGCTGCGCGATGAGCACGTGATGCGCGCCTACCTGGGAACGGCGGAGGTCTAGCATGAGCGAGCTGGTACTCAGCGACATCACGGTCGAGCGCGGCGGCCGCCCGGTCGTCAAGGACGTGTCCATCACCGTTCCGTCGGGTGAGGTCACCGCCCTGCTGGGGCCGAACGGCGCGGGCAAGTCATCCCTCGTCCTGGCGGTCGGCGGCGTGCTGCGGCCCCGGTCCGGGTCGGTGCGGCTAGACGGCACTGAGCTGGCGGGCAAGCGCCCGGAGCGGATCCGCGCGGCCGGCGTGGCGATCGTCCCCGAGGGCCGCCGGCTGCTGCCGGACCTGTCAGTGGACGACAACCTCAAGGTCGCCACCTACACGCTGACCAAGAAGGGCGCCGCCGAGGGCCGGGCCCGCGCCCTGGAGCTGTTCCCCCGGCTGGCCGAGCGGCTCACCGTCCCGGCCCGGTCCCTGTCCGGCGGGGAGCAGCAGATGGTCGTCCTCGCCCAGGCGCTGGTCTCCCAGCCGAAGTTCATGCTCATCGACGAGCTGTCCCTCGGACTGGCCCCGGTCATCGTCAACCGGCTCATCCCGGTCATCCGCTCGGTCACCGAGTCCGGCATCGGGGTGCTGCTGATCGAGCAGTTCGCGACGGTGGCGCTGTCCCTGGCGACCCGCGCCCACGTCATGGAGGGCGGCGTCATCCGCTACTCCGGCACCGCCGCCGAACTGCGTGAGCGCCCCGACCTGCTGCACTCGGCCTACCTGCTGCGCGGCGCCACCGATGAGGCCGCCGCCGCCGAGACCCTGGAGGCCGCCTTCGCCGAATCGGACGCCGTCGTCGCCGAGGCCGCCGCCAGCAGTGTGGCCGGCAGTGCCGCCGACAGTGCCGACAGTGCCGACAGCGAGACCGGGGTCCCCGCGCGGGAGGGCGGCGAGTCCTAGATTAGCCGGAAATACGGCAATTAGGCACGCTACGCATTTTAGCGGTTTCGCTACGTGATCAAACGTATGCGGGCTATCGTCGTGGCAGACCCACTTACCGGTGCGCTGTTGACTGTCTGAGGGAGGCCACCATGGGGGGCGTGCTACGGGGTGTCAGAGATGCCGTCCAGGCGATGCGCGTCACGGGAAGTCAGCCGGCCCTGACCGACGACACGGCCGCCGAATTCGGGGGGAGCGCCGGCGCGCGGACGCTGGCCGAAGTCCGCGCGATACTGCTTCAGGTCCGCGAGGGGCAGTACCGGGCCGCGCGGCAGGCCGAGGCGCTGCAGCGGGGGCAGGAGGAGATCCTCGAGTTCGTCCGGTCCGTGCTGGACGACGAGGCGCTGGCGGCCGACGGCGGCGCTGCCTGCCGGAGGCGCGTCGCCGCGGTATCGCTGCAGGTCACCCGGAGCACCCAGGTGGTTCGGGGACTGGTGGAGGCGTTCTGCGACGGGATCGGCCTGGAAATCATCCTGGCGGCCGAGCCGGGAACCGGTGGTCGGGGGCCGTACCTGTGCTGGCGGCCAGCCGACGGGCGACGGCTGGAAGACGCCCTGGCCGCCGTGCTCGCCGCCGCGCCGGACGGCCGGGCGGCCGACAGCCCGGGGCTGGATGAACTGCGCCGGCTGGTGCTCGCCCTGCATGAGTTCGGGCCGGGCACCATCCGGATCGGGCCGCTGATCCTGAACCGCGCGGAGGAGGCCATGATCGGCCGGGTCGTGTCGCCCTGGGACCTGGCCGTCCTCGGGGCCACGGGCTTGCCGGGGTGGGGCGCGGTCGCGGAGTCCAGGGGACCTTCGGGTACGGCGTGGGCCTGGGAGCTGGCCTCAGGAGGCGCGGCCGCGCGCGCGGCCAAGGAGGGAGAGCAATGGCTGCGCGAGCTGGGGGATCAGCGCATCCCTGGGGACCGGACAGTCGTTGAGCTGACAGCCTGGGCAGAAGGCTACCTCGGACGATCGTGGATACCCTCTAGCCCGCCGTCCTGATCCGCGCGATCCGGATCGGGGGGCGCGCATCCGTCAGCAGGTGCCGCTCATCGCGGTGAGCTGCACCGCGTCAGCGGCGGTGTAGGTCCCGGTCGGGCCGGTGTCATCCAGCGTGATCGTGGCGGCGCCGCCACGGTCTCCTGGCAGCGCGCCGCCGCCTTGTCCGAGAGCCTGCGCGATCCCCAGGCCGCCAGCTTGCGGTCGCGCCTGGCGGCGCTCACCGCGTCGGGCTGACGTCGTTCGGTGGCCGGCGATTCAGCGGCTGACGGCGCCGCGGCGGCGCAGCAGGTACTGGCGTTCGGCGCAGTCGTGGGTCACGGCGATCGCGCTGTCATAGGCGGCCACCGCTTCCGCGCCGCGTCCCAGGCGATCCAGCAGGTGGGCGCGGGTGGCCCTGGCCGGCTGGAAGCGGCGGCCGGGCGGCCCGGCCTGCTCTAGGAGCGCCTCGAGCGCGGCCAGGCCGGCGGCGGGGCCATCGACCTCGGCGGTGACGGCGGCGAGGGCGACGCCGCTGCCGAGGGACGGGGCGATCGCGTCCAGCAGGCGGTGCAGGGGCAGCAGCGTCGCCCAGTCGGTCTCGCCGCCTGGCGGCCGGGCACAGTGCACGGCCTGGATCGCGGCCTCGACCTGGAAGCGCCCCAGCTGCCCGCGCGCGTGGGCGGCCCGCAGGTGCTCGTGCGCCCGGCTGATCAGGCGCGGGCTCCACCGGGCGGGATCCTGCTCGGCGAGCGGGACGAAGCGCCCGTGGTCGTCAGCCCGGGCCGGGGCGCGCGCCGCCGAGAGCTGGACCAGCGCGGCCAGCCCGTGGGCTTCCGGATCGGCGGGAACGAGCGTGGTAAGCACCTCGGCCAGGTGAAGTGCCTCCGAGGGCAGCTGGCGGGCCTGCGGGCCGGTCGTCTCCCAGTCGATCACATAGGCGCCGTAGACCGCCTCCAGGACCGCGGTCATCCGCGCCGGGAGATCCGTCCGGTCCGGAATGCGGAAGGGAATGCCGGCTGCCTTGATGCGCTTCTTCGCGCGGACCAGTCGCGTCGCCATCGTCGCCGTCGGCACCGAAAATGCCTGCCCGACCTGCTCGGCGGTGAAGCCGAGCACCGTGTTGAGCATGAGGGGAGTGCGCACCCCACGCTCGATCGCCGGGTGCGCGCACACGAGCATCAGCTCCAGTCGCCGGTCGGGTATCGCCTCGACGTCCACGTCATCGACATGCGCCTCCGGGTCCGGCCCGGCGTCGCCGGGCAGGGACCGCCGTACCGCCGCGGACTTCCAGTGGTCGCGCAGGCGGTTGCGGGCGACGGTGAGCAGCCACGCGTCGGGGTTGCCGGGCACCCCCGCGGACGGCCACGTCCGCAGAGCCTGTTCGAACGCGTCGGCGAGCGCGTCCTCCGCCGACGCCAGGTCACTCGCCGAGGCAGCCAGCAGGGCAAGCAGCCGCCCGTAGCTGTCGCGGGCGGCCACGCCCGCGGCCTGGGCAGCCGGCCCTGGCGCTTGCGGGCCAGGGCCGGCGCCCCCGCTTCCGGCGCCGGACGTCAGCTCGTCCACGCGCCGTTGACGAAGGCGGTCGCGGTCGGGCGCACCTCGATCACGCCCCACTGCGCGCCCGGGCACTTCTCCGCCCAGCCGATGGCCGCGTCAAGGTCGGGCAAATCGAGGACGAACACCCCTGCCAGCGCCTCCTTGGTCTCGGCGAAGGGGCCGTCCTGCACCCGCAGGACCCCTTCCCGGCACGTCACGGTCGTCGTCGCGGCGGTCGACTGCAGCACGTCGGCCGACACCAGCACGCCCGCGCTCGCCAGCGCGCGGCCGTAGGCACCGAAGGCCTCTTGGGCCTGCGCGATCCCCTCCGCGCTGATCTCTCCCTCGCCCGGCTCCCGGTAGTGCATGAGCAGTGTGTAACGCATATCGTCAGCCCCTTCGATTCCAGTGTCACGCCAACCGTGACACTCGCACCGAGATGACGATCGAGCAGCCCCCCGATCGTCACCCGGCGCGGATTAAACCAGCGCGGATTAAATCGGCGCCCAGGGCGCCAAGAGGCCCCCGAGCCTGAAGGGGTGGCTCGGGGGCCTCGTCATGGGCGGGCTTGGGCGCCTAGATCCTCGCGATTCCCTGCGGGCGCGAGTCGCCTTCGGCCATGAGGATCCACGGCCACTCGCCAAGTTCCGGTGCTACTGTCTTCGATCCCTGCATCTGCGCGTTCTGAGTGCCCTTGGTGTCCATCCGTGCCCTTCCATGGTTGCGGGTGTGCCTTGCTGGTCAGTAAGCGTTGTCTGCTAGCGTTTTCGTTACTGTCTCGCGGGCCGGGGGCTGGCCACCAGCGAGTGTCCTGGCCCCCACGCTGCCCGTGGAAACTCGGCGCACAACTACCCCCACGACGGCTGAGTACGCCCGGCAAGCCGATGTGAGCTCGGCCAGCTGGCCGCCGGCTGACCTCAGCTGGGGTATCGCCAGGGGCCTTGAACGTAGACGCGGCCGGATGGGGTTGTCCACTGGTGCCAGCCGGGGGTGGGGGAGGTGAGGTTCCATCCGGGTCGTTGCTTGACCTGGTGGCAGGTGCGGCTGCAGGCGTGGCAGTTGCAGGCGCAGGTCTTGCCGCCGTCTTGGTGGGGGGTGGCGTGCTCGAGGTCGCTCTCGCGGGCGTGGCGTCCGCAGGAGGGGAATGAGCACTTGCCGTCGCGGACCTGCACGACGTGCCGCAGCCAGTCGCTGGGGTCATGCCCGGCGGACTGGTAGGCGTGGTCGCAGGCGTGGGTGGGCACGGGCCTGAGGTCCACGGTGTAGACGGTGTAGGGGGTGCCGCTGCCGGGCAGGGTGAGCGTCCACGATCCGAATCCGCCCGGCGGTCCCGGACCCTCCCGTTGGGTGAAGGCGGGTCGGCCGGGCGGGGCGGACCCGGGTGGCGCGGGGCCAGCGGGGTCCCTGCCGGGCCTTGTGGTTTTCGCGGGCCGGGCTGGCTTGGCGGGGCGGCAACAGCCGTGCCCGACCGCGTATCCGTTGTCGTCGGTAACCGTCACGCAGAACTCGCTGCCCTGGCTGCGGGCGGCCGCCGCGAGGAGCTGGCGGGCGAGCTCGGGGTCGAGGACGCCGAGCTCCCAGGCTTCGCCGGGCCGGTCGTGGTGGCCGGTGGCGGTCCCCATCGGGATGGTGAGGTTCACCCTCGCCCGCAGCTCCGGCCCGGCCAAGGGCTCACTCGCGGCTACATCGCCGGGTTCCGGAAGGTCGCTGGGGGCGGTGTTGCCGGGGCCGGTACCGGCGGGGCGGGCGTTAGCGGGGGAATGGTCGCGGGGACCGGTGTCAGCGGGGTGAGCGTGGGCGGGGGACTCGTCGCCGGGGGGTTCGTCGCCGGGGAAGCGGTTGCCGGTTCCGCGCGGGCCCGGTGTCGTCCGGCCGGGTGCGGGTGCGGGTGCGGGGTCGGCTCCCGGTGCCGGGGTGGGCCCGTCGGCGCCGGGGGTAGGCGTCGCGGTGCCTGACTTCGCGGTGCCTGACTTCGCGGTGCCTGACTTCGCGGGGGCGTCGGCGGCGTCGGCTGTCCACCGGGCGATCCGGTCAGCGGCGGGTATCCCGTTGAGCAGGTCGAGGTAGGCCATGACGCGCAGCAGGTCGATGTACTCCTTGATGCCCTGCTGGCGGTAGTGCTGGGCGCGGGCCTCGACGTGCCCCCACGCGGCCAGGGCCTGGTCGGTGGGCAGCGCGTGCCCGGCCAGCGCGCACGCGCCGGACGACTCGCGCCACAACCGGACCCGCGCCGTCTGCCGCTCGGCCTGCTCGCGGCGCCTGCGGGCGCCGTCGGGGTCCACCGTGCAGACCGCCCGCTGGACCAGGCGCAGCAGGTCGGCCCAGGTGTGGCAGTCATCGAGGCCGGCCAGGATGAGCTCCTCGGCCGCGGCCGCCTTGTCGTCGGGCAGGGCATCGGTCTCGGCAACGATCATCGTGGCCTGCCCGGGATCGAGCCGGCCCTCGGCCAGGGCGTCCCCGACGCGGGGCAGGCGGGCCTGCAGCGACCAGGCCAGGTGCAGCAGCTTGCCGGCGGCCACCAGCGAGACGCGCAGCTGGGCGGCCACCTCGTGCTCCAGGTCCGGCTCCCACTCCCAGGGCAGGCCGGCGCTGGCCATCCCCTTCTCGGGGACCGCGCGGCGGCGGATCATCTCCCGCACCACGCCGAGCTTGCGCGCCGCCGCCCACGACTCGGCCGCCTTCCACCGGCCCATCAGCCCGAGGACCTCGTCATCGGTCGCGCCCGGGCAGCGGGCACCCCCGCCGGTCAGGTCGTTGAGGACCATGACGTGCCACGCGTTTGGCCGGGCGGTATCCGCGTAGCGGTCCTGCGTGAAGTCGGCCAGCCGCTCATCGCGCCGGCTGTCTGCCGCTCTGCTGTCCCCAGCCTCGCCGTCCACCGCCGTGCTATCCGCAGCCCTGCCGTCGTCAGCCCTGCCGTCGTCGGCCTTGCCGTCATGAGCCTTGCCGTCGTCAGCCTTGTCGTCTGCGGCTCCGCCGCCCCCGACATGGGCGTGGCTCTCGCCGGGGCTGCCCGCAGCGCCAAGGCAATGAGCTTCGCTCAGGGTGTCGCCGGGGCGGTGCGGATCGTCGGCGAGGTGCGCGCTGACGTAATCCGGCCGCGCGCCATCAAACCGCATGGCATCTAGACCCCCGGCATCGAGACCTACAGCCATTAGACCTACAGCCATGAAGTCCGCCATCATGCACCTCCTGTCGGCCACCTCGCGTCCTCGACATGATCAACTGGTAAAGCTACTTCGAATACTATCACGAACTAGTGATGGGCGCGACCGGATAAGGCAACCGCCGCATCAGGCAATCTGCTCGTGCTGGCGGCCGTCGCGGGCGATCTTGCCGGCCGGGGTGAATGCCGCCAGGAAATGGTGGTCAAGGGCCGCCGGGTAGGGAGCGCGGAAGCCGTAGGAGCAGGTTAGGGCGGCGCGTTCCTCGTGGACGTGACCGTCGATCCCGACCGAATCCGGGGGTCGAAGACTGTCAACAGATGGTCGGTGATCTCCTCATCGGGCCGGCTTTCGGCGGGGTGCGCGAGTTCTTCGAGAAGTACGCGACGCCCGAGCAGAAGGCCGCCTTCCTGCGCCTCTGGGGACTCCTGCTGATTCCAGGCCCCTTGCAGAGCCGAGACTACGCGCATGCGATGTTCCTGGAGGGCGGCCTGGACGAGGGCGAGGCGGCCGAGCAGACCGACCTGCGCGTGAAGCGTCACGCGAAGGTTGACGATCCCGATGCGGCTCATGTCACGGCGCTTATTTACGAGCCTGTGTTGTCATTCCAGGTCGGCGCTCCTGAGGTCATGATCGGCCAGCTTGAGCGGTTGCTGGCAGTGTCCGCTAGGCGCAACGTGGTTATCCAGGTTGTCCCCGCCGTTGGGTACTTCCCAGGAGTGGAAGGAGCGTTCGAGGTCGCGAGCGGCCCCGATATTTCCGATACCGTGATCATGGTGACGGTAGACGACCATGTATCCGACGAGCCGGACGTGGCCGGCCGGGTCATCGCCCTATTCGAGGAGGTCCGCGGGTACGCGCTCAATGTCGCGGAGTCGCGGAAGGTCATATCGGAGGCGCTCCAGCGATGGAAGGCACAGCAGTAGTGAACCCTGGCTGGCGCAAGTCCAGCTACAGTAGCAACGGCGGCGCGCAGTGTGTCGAGGTGGGCGCGCTCCCGTGGCGCAAGTCCAGCTACAGCAATGGCGGCGGATCCAACTGCGTCGAGGCCGGCCACGTCCCCGGCGCGGTCCTCGTCCGCGACACCAAGGACCACGGCGCCGGCCCGGTGCTGCGCGTTTCGGCGGACGCGTGGCGGCGCTTCACCGGCGCCCTCCGGGCGTGACGACCTCCCGTTCCAGCATCGACTTCAGCGCGGCGATGCCGCGCGCGGTGTGGGTCTTCACCGCGCCCTTGCTGATCCCCATCGCTTCGGCGATCTCGGCCTCCGACAGCCCGGCGTAGTAGCGCAGTACCAGCGCCTCGCGCTGGCGGGCGGGGAGGTCGCGCAAGGCGTCAATGACCGCTGAGCGCTCCAGCATCGTGATGGCCCCGGCTTCCGCGCTCGGCTCCTGCGGGAGGTGCCTCGGCGCGTTCTTGTCGACCACCGCGCGGTGACGCAGGACCGAAAGCGATCGATTGACCACGCTGAACCGCAGGTACGACAGCGCCTTGTCCCGGTCGCGCAGCCGCGGCCAGCTTGACTGCACGGCGATGAACGTGTCCTGGACGACATCCTCGGCGGTGGGCACGTCGTGCACCAGCAATACCGCGAGTCGGACGAGTGGCCAGTACTCGCCGAGGTAGATCGCGGTGAGCGTGTCATCGGCCGCCCACGTGGTAACGGCCGCGGGGTGCATGCCTCCATCCCAGAGCCTCCTGGTGGCGGGACAGTGGCAGGCTGGCTGCGGGGCAGTAGCATCGCCGGCTATGCCGGTGGGCATGTCGTGGGCCTGGTCAGCGCCCGGAAACGGGTGCCGCGTGGTCGTGGCTGTCCGAAGGGCGAGCGCCGCGTAGTAAATTCCCGATCCCCGTGGTACGCCGTTTTGCTGACGCCGGGAGAAGGCCGGAATGTGAGGCTGGGGCCAACCGCCGGGAATTGGCCCGGAGGCGACAGTGAAACGGGGAGAACTGTGTTTCGCATCAGGACAAAACTGCTATTGGCCGGGGTAACCATCATGGCGGCCGCGGGGGCCGCCGGCACGCCGGCGTTCGCCGCCGGCAACCCGAGCATTCCCCCGGGCGGGGGTGGTGGCGGCGGGATCCCCGCGGCTGGCAGCGGCAACCTGTTCGCCAGCGTGTCCCAGACCGGAACGCTGGTCAACGGGACCCCGGGCGCGACGGTGACCATGCTCGGCGCGGGCCGCTACGAGGTCACGTTCCCGCAGAACGTGACGGGATGCGCGTACGTCGCCACGACGGTCAACGCGTACTCCCAGGCGCTGCAGGCCTACACGGCAGGCGGCCACCTTAGCGTGGACGGGGTATACGTCGAGACCAAGAACCAGGGCGGCGGCCTGACCGCCGGCCCCTTCCACCTAGTGGTGGACTGCGGCCGGCCAGGCTGGTCCTACGCGGTCGTCGGCTACTCCGCCAACCTGGTCCGCTCGACCCCGGGGGCGACGCTCAGCAGCCTCGGCACCGGCCGTTACGACGTGACCTTCCCGTCCTCAGTGGCGGGCTGTGCCTACCTGGCCAGCGTCGGCGATCCGGGCAACGCCCTGGTCTACAACCCGAACGGCGTCTCCACGGGCTCGGCGAGCAACCCCGACGCCGTCTACATCGAGACCAAGAACCCGGCGGGCGGCCTCAGCTCGGGGATTCCCTTCCACCTGGCGGTGGTGTGCCCGGGGGCGGTCAGCACGAACTTCGCGGTCGTGGACGCGTCCGGCGTCCCGGCCCGGGCGTCGGCGCTGACCAGTTCGTACCAGGCGGGCACCGGAACCTACGTCATGATCACCCCGGTCAACCTGTCCGGCTGCACCGAGGTGGCCACCCGGGGATCGGTGGACACCAGCGTCCCGTACACGCCGGGCACGGCGGAGATCGTTCCTGGCACGGGGAGCACCACTGTCGGCATCCAAGTGCGGGATCTGCTGTACTTCGGCGGCAGCCTGGACAACTTGTCCTTCCACGCCGCGGCGGTCTGCTGACCCCACCGGTAAGGGATCCGTGCCTCCCGGCGTCACCGGCGCCGGGAGGCACGCTATTGACTGAACAATGGCTCGGTATCCGCGAAGACTACGGTCGCGGCAATGGCCTCTGGAGCGGCGCCGGCTGAAGGTTGCGGCCATTTGACACAACGGTCGCGTCGGAGGCACGCTTCCTTCCGTGTCTGCGCCAGCGCCCCTCGTCGGCCGGAACTCGGAGCGCGATGCGGCCATGGCGGCGTACACCAGCGCGGTCAATGGCCAAGCCCGGGTCCTGCTGATCACTGGCGAGGCCGGCATTGGCAAGACACGACTGGCGATGGAGCTGTGCGCGATGGCCGACGGCGCGCAGGCCCGCACCGGCGGCTGCGTCCCCATGGCGGGCCAGACGCTGGCTTACGGGCCGTTCGTGGCCGCGCTGCCCGACCAGGCGGCATGGCTGCTCGACGAGGCGAGCCCGGCCGACCCGCGGATCTCCCGGCATCTCCTGTTCGAACGGGTTCTCATGCTGCTGACGCAATTGTCGGCTCGAGGGCCACTGCTGCTCGTCTTGGAAGACATGCACTGGGCCGATGAGTCATCTCGCATGCTGCTCGCGTTCCTCGCCGTCCGGCTGCGTGACCAGCCCGTCCTCGTGGTCGCCACTCTGCGCGCGGAAGAACTGGACGACGCCGCCCTGCCCTGGCTGGCGGCGCTAGAGCGCTGCCCGCGAGTGACCCGGTTGCGGCTGGGGGCGCTTGACGATCGCGCGACGGCCGCGCTGGTCGCCAACCTGACGCCGGCCGGAACCGCCCCCGCCGACGTGACCGCTATCGTCTCGGCAGCCGGCGGTAACCCGTTCTACGCCGAGGAGCTCGCCCGGTCCGCGCCCCACTGGCCGCCGCTGCCCCTTGCCGAGGCCATCCGGGCCAAGCTCGCCAGCGCCCAGCCGACGGTTCGCGATGTGGTCGGCCAGGCGTGCGTCGCCGACGACGGGGTGTCTCATGAACTGCTGTCGAGAACCATTCCGCTGCCGGAACGGGACCTGCTCGCCGCCCTGCGGGAAGCCGTCGCCCGACGGCTGCTCACCACGACCGCGGATGGGTACGCGGTCCCGCACGAGCTGACCCGGCAGGTTCTCTATGGTGACTTGCTGCCCGGAGAGCGGCGCACGTTCCACCGGCGGCTGGCCACCACGCTGGCGGCTGGCAGTGCAGGGCCACCCGGCCCTGACCCGGCCCGGGTGGCCTTGCACTGGCAGCTGGCCGGCCATCCGGCCGAGGCCGCGGTCGCCGCCCTGGCGGCGGCCCGGCGGGCAATGTCCGCGCACGCCTACCCAGAGGCCAGCCGGCTCTTTGACCAGGCGGCAAGCCTGGCTACGGCGCTTTCCGACTGGAGCCCGGAGGTCCTGGAAGAAGCCGCGCAGGCCGCGAGCCTGGCCGGTCACCCCGACCGCGCGATGAGCTACGCCGCCGCCGCGGTGACCCTCTGCGAGCGGGCCGACCCGCTGCGCCGGGCGCGGTTGCTGGAACGGCTGGGCCGCTACCGATGGGAGGGCGGCGATCCCCGCAGCGCGGTGGCGGCCGCGCGGGAGGCGCTGGACCTTATCGCGGACCGCGCCCCGACGGCGCTGCACGGCCGCCTGCTGGCCGCCCAGGCCACCTGGCTGCTGTGGCTGGGGCAACTGGACGACGCGCTGCCCCTGGCTGAGCGGGCGGTCTGCCTCGCCGCCGAGGTCGGCGCCGACGCCGAGCAGTCGCATGGCCTGGCCACCCTGGGCGTGCTGCGAGCCCAGCGCGGCGACACCGATGACGGGCTCGCCGCGCTGCGGGCGGCGTTCACCCTCGCGCGCGATTGCGGCAGCGCCGAGGACATGCTGCGCGCGGCCAACAGCCACATGTACCTGTTGTGTACCGCCGGGCGGCTCGCCGAGGCACTCGACGTCGCCCGGGACGGCCGCCGCGCGGCCCGCCTCATGAACGTTCCGCCCCCGCTCACCGCCGTCCTCGACAACAACACGGCCGCCGTGCTGGTGGCGACGGGCCGCTGGGCGGAGGCTGGCGACCTGCTGGCGGAACTGGCCGGCGAATCGATGGCGCATGTCGCCCGGTACCTGGACCTGCTGCGGCTGGAACTGGCCGTCGGCCGGGGCGATCGTCAGCAGGCGTCGGCGCTGGCCGCCGCGCTCGCCGATGCTCCCGATGGCCCGCGGCTCAGCGGGCCGCTGCACGCCTGCCTCGCTGAGCAGGCACTGCTGGAGGGTGACCTGCGCACGGCGGCGGAGCACGTGCTCGCCGGGCTGGCGGTCCTGGCCGACGGGATGCTAGCGGAGGAGGAGACGCGGCTGCTGGCGGCGGGCGCGTGGCTCCAGGCCGACCTCGCCGCCCTGCCCGCTAGCGTGCGGCCCGCCGACTTGCCGGGCGCGTGGGAGGCGACGGCGGCCGGGCTCGCCGATCGGATGTCGGCCATCATGACGGACACCGAGCCGGTGGTGGCCGCTTTCGGGGTCCTCGTCGCCGCCGAGCTCGCCCGCCGCGACGGGACCGACCGGCGGGCGACCTGGCGCGCGGTGGCCACCGCGTGGCAGCGCGCCGGCCAGCCTTACCGGGAGGCGTACGCGCGCCTGCGCGAGGCGGAGGCGGCGGCCCGCGGCGGTCGGCGCGATCAGGCGGCCCGCGCGCTCGCGGCCTGCACCCAGGTGGCCGGCGAGCTGGAGGCGGCTCCGTTGCTGCGGCTGGCCGACGCGCTGGCGGGCCGGGCCGGGCTGCGGCGCCGGGACACTCCGGCCGCGCACGCGCGGCTGGACCTCACGGAGCGGGAGGGTCAGGTCCTCGCCCTCCTGCGGCAGGGCAGCAGCAATCGCCAAATAGCCCGCTCGCTGTACATCAGCGAGCGCACGGTTGCCGTTCATATTTCCCGGATATTCGATAAACTCGGCGTGCGCAACCGCACCGAGGCCGCGATAGCCGCCGCGACGCTGGAAAGGCCCGAGCATGACGGCGCACCTGGTTCCCGCGATCACGCTTGACCAAAGAGGAATCACATGACCAGCGTTCTGCGAATTCAGGGTGACCCCACCGGCTGGGCCGTTGACGCCAATTCCCCGGCCGACATGATCCGGCAGGCTCTCATCAGCCAAGGCGGCCCGGTGACGGTCAATGTCGAAGCGCCCCTCAAGGGACGCCTGATCCTGTCCACCCGGTCGGTCGCCGGCGTGGCCGTGCTGATGCCGCCCGCTGGCTGGCTCCCCGGAGGCGCCATCCAGCCGCGGGCAACCCTGTACGTGCCGTCGCCAGCCGGGCCGACCACCCAGGACCACGGTTACACCCTGCAGGCATCCGCCGACCTCGCCGCGCTGGAAAGCGCCATCATCACCGCCATGACGGATGGCACCGCGATCGAGATCCCGGTCGCCGATCAAGCGTCCCTGGGCTCTCTCGTGCTGAACGGGCGTGCCCTCCCCTTCGTCGTGCTGTGCCCGCCGTCAGTGCGCTAAGTGCTGTGCCCGCCGTCAGTGCGCTAATATCATCCGCCGCGGTGCCTGACCTGCGTTTCAGTGAAAAGTAACGGCCATTCACGACCCCCGCGTAAGTAATTCTGGCCAGCCCGGGTACGCATTACTGACGATGTGCCCGGGCTGCCCGCGCTGCGACCCTCGCCATGTCCGACCGCAACGGCGGACGCTACACGAGGGAGAAGACATGTTCAGCAAGCGGGCGGGGAAACTGCGCGTGCTGGCCGGGGTCACGATCGTCACAACCGCGCTGGTGGCCGTCGGTACGCTCAGCGCCCGAGCGGATCAGGTCGGGCCGCGAACGGGGTGCGCGCTCACCGACAGCTCGTGCACCTACGACAGCGGCCTGTGGACGGTGTCCAACAACTGCCAGGCACGGGTGTCCTACACCTGGTGGCGGACGGACAACGAGATGGACGTCTCGGTCGAGGTCAAGAACTCCAACGCCTTCGTCGGCTGCCGGGCTTACGGCACCCCGTACCTCCAGACGACCTCGGGGAAGGACGACACGGGCAGCAAGTCCTACGGCTACTCGTGCGGCACCTGGGACCCGACCTGCGGCGCGGACCAGACCCGGACCTACGTGGTGGCCAACGCCGTGCCCAGCGCCGACGTCGCCACCATCGACCAGATGTGGGGGGTGCTGACCACCAGCTAGCAGCTAGCAGCGCGGCCGGGGGCGGGCCGGCTTCACCCGGCCCGCCCCCGTCGGCTGACCTCATGCGGGGTATTGCCAGGGACCCTGCGTATGGGTGCGGCCGGCTGGGGTGGTCCACTGGTGCTACCCGGGCGTGGGCCGGAGATCGTCGCCTCATTTCGAAAATGGAGATTCCCCGGCCCACTGCAGGCGCCCGAGTACGCCGGCGCGATGTTCCTCAAGGGCATTCGGGCGGCGTGAAGCCGTCCTGCTCGAGCACCGACTTCAAGGCGGCGATGCCGCGCGATGTGTGCGTCTTCACCGCGCCCCTGCTGATGCCCATCGCCTGGGCGATCTCGGCCTCGGACAGGCAGGCGTAGTAGCGCAGCACGAGAGCCTCGCGCTGGCGAACCGGGAGGCCGCGCAGGGCGTTGATGACCGCGGAGCGCTCGAGCATCGTGATGGCCCCGGTCTCCGCGCTCGGCTCGTCGGGGACGTGCTGCGGAGCGTTCTTGTCGGCCACCGCACGGTGCCGAAGTACGGAACGCGACCGGTTGACGACAGCGCACCGCAGGTACGACAGCGCCTTGTCCCGGTCGCGCAGCCGCTCCCAGCCCGCGGCCATGGCGATGAACGTCTCCTGCACGACGTCCTCGGCGGTCGGCACGTCGTGCAGCAGCAACGCCGCCAGCCGGACGAGGGGCCAGTACTCGCTGAGGTAGAGCTCGATGAGCGCGTCATTGGCCTCCCATGCGATAGCGGGCACGTCCGGGCGCGGGGACGGCACGGCGACCAGGGCGGGGGGACCGCAGCGCGGTCCGCCGGATGGCCGAGGCAGGGCCCGGGCCTTGGGTGCTGGATTCATTACGGAAGCCTCACGGCGTTTGGCTGTGCCTACGGTTACCATCCCAATGCCTCCCGATTGCGGGACGGTGGCAGGCTGGCTGTGGACCGGTAGCATCGTCTGCTATACCGGTGGACACGTCCACGGCCTGCTGCGCGAAGGGACGGCGGGAGGTCTTCAAGAGAACGAGTCAGTTCGCCAGGGCTAGCCGGGGCGGGAACGAGGGCTACGCCGCTGCGGTACGGGTGTTCATCGCCGAGGAGCAAAACCACGCGCGGTTGCTGGCCGCCCTGCTGGTGGCCGCGAACGCCCCGGTGATCACCAGCCACCGGTCCGATGCCGGCTTCGTCCGGCTCCGACGGGCGCTCGGGGTCCGCCTGGAACTGATGGTGCTGTTCGTCACCGGGTTCATCGCGCTCGGCTATTGCCGGGCGCTTCGCGACGGCGTCGGGGAGCCGCTGGCGGCGGAGGCAGCCGGGCGGATCCTGGCGGACGAGGAACGGCACGTGCGATTCCATTCCCAGCAACTGCGCCTGGAATTCGCGGCCGTGCCCCGTCGTCGCGGCGTCCGGTGGCCTGTCTGTGGCCGGTGTTGATGATGGGTATGGTGTGCGTTGTGGTGCTCGATCACGGCACCGCGCTCACCCGGCTCGGGGTTGCCCGCCGGCGCTTCACCGCGCACGTGCTCGGTGGCTTCACGTCGACGGTCGCCGGCATCCGGCGGGGATGCCAGCCCGGCGGCCGACCGAACGGGCGGACCCGCCAGCCTCGGCTAGCGGGACCGCCGGTGGCGGTCGGCGGCGGCCGTGAACGCCTGGGTGACGCGCGTGCCCCGCAGGGCCTCGGGGCCGGCGGGCAGGCCGGCGACCTCCGGTTCACCGACCGCGGCCAGGTGCTCCTGGACCTGCCCGGCGAGGGCGAGGAACGCCTCGTAGTAGCCGGGCACCGCCAGTCGTCCAGCGGGCACCTTCTCAGCGGGCACGGCGTCGGCGGGCACGTTCTCAGCGGGCACGTTCTCAGCGGGCACCTTCTCAGCGGGCACCTTCTCAGCGGGCACGGTATCGGCGAGCACTGTCTGCGCCGGGGCGGCATTTCTTGCGGCGGGGGCGGTCGCGTACTCGGACAGGTCGGGCAGGTCGGTCCGGCCCTCGGCCAGCGTGAGCAGCCCATGGAAGGGCGGTGACCAGCGGTCCCGCGCGGTCAGCGGCTCCTTGTCGGGGGCGAACAGGGCCCGCAGCGTCGCCGGGATGCTGGCGTGGTCACGCGCCCGCGAATCGACGGCGCCCGCCCGGATCCGGGGGGAGACGACCACCGCCGGGACCCGCGGGCCGAGCATGGTGAAATCGAACGCGGCGCTCTTGCGGTACAGCAGCGTCCGCTGCGCCCGGCCCACCATGCTGACCGCACCGCCCGGGCTGGGCACGCCCGCGGGAGGCGGGACATGATCGTAAAGGCCGCCGTGCTCGTCGTAGGTGATCAGCAGCAACGTCTTGGCGAACACCCCGGGGCGTGCCCGCAGCGCCTCGTAGATGGTGGCGATCAGGCGCTCGGCGCGGGTGAAGTCCGATTCGCCGCTCAGCCGGAAGTCGTCGTAGGCGGCGTCGCTGACCAGGTTGTTCTCGGGATGCTGGCTGTCGCTGCGGTCCGGGGCGCCGATCACCGGCGCGTGGTCGAGCGTGTGCAGCGGCGGGCGGTGGTTGGGCTCGATGAACGTGTAAGCGGTCAGCTCGCCCGCGGCGACGTGGCTGGCGAAGCGGTCCACAGGGAACCACTTGGCGTGCCGCTCGGGGGTATCCCAGAGCGCGGGGAACGCCCAGGCCTGCGGGGTGTCGTCGTAGAAGATCCGCCAGTCGGCGCCGGCGCTCTCCAGCAACTCGAAGATCGTCCGGTTGGTATACGGGCGGACCTCGATCTGGGTCTGGCCGTCTGAGGTCGCCGCGTGCGCGAAGTTGCGGTTCGGCCAGGTCTCGCCGGGCACTGAGCAGAACCAGCGGGTGCACACCGCGAACTCGGTCGCCAGCCGGGCCAGCACCGGCACGTTCTCCGGCGGCTGGCACGCCATGGCCAGCGGGCCGCGGCCCCGCACGCCGGAGCCGCCCCCGGCCAGCAGGCCCCGGGCGAAGTTGGCCAGCGGCCCGAACAGTCCGCCGAAGACCGGCGGGTCCAGGTTCCGGGCCTTGCGCTCATAGCTGCGCACGAAGCCCTGGTTGGTCGGCTGGCCGCCGCGGGGCGCCAGTTGCAGCATCACCGCGTCGTGTGCGTGATCCGGTCCGACCGGCAGTACCGGCTTCGCGGTCGGCGACGCCGCCACCGCCGGCCCGCGCCGCCACCCTGGGTTGCTGTGCTCGCGGCCCAGCAGGCCGTCGAACGCCGGATCGGGATGGGGCACGTAGCCAAGCAGGTGGTCAAACGACCGGTTCTCCAGCATCAGCACCACGACGTGCGCGATCTCGGTCATCGGCTCACCCCGTCCCCATCAGCCCAGGCGCCATCGCACGCGGGCGCCATCGCACGCGGGCGGCCCCATGTCATCGCTGCGCGGCCGCGTCGAGGACGGGCTTCAGGTCGATGACCGGCGTCTTGTCCAGGGCTTCCAGGGGCCGCACCCGGATCCGCGATCCCTCGGTGGCGAGAACCTGGACCCGGTGCAACCCGATGGGATTGGGGCGGTCGGGGGACCGGGTGCTGAAGACCCCCGTAGGCGGCCGCGCTGGGTCGTCACGCGGCCGGGTGACCAGCACGTCCCGGTCAGCCCGGTCTAGCCAGGTCAACACGATGAGCCAGGCGCCCGGGGCGATGTCGCGCAGCCCCTGCGCCACCCGGGGCTCGAACACGAGCCAGGCGTCCGCGCCGCCCTCGTCTCCTTGCCGGGGTGCCTGCGCCCGCTCGGTCAGCGGGGATTCCACCCAGCCGATGGGCTCTACCTGGAAACCGGTCATGTTCGCTCTCATCCGCGTTGGCCGTCCGTCCGCAGCTGCGGGCCGTGATCCCACTATGCCAGCGCCGTTGCCGGGAAAATGGCTTGTCAGGGCCTGGTGTCATGGTGTTATGCCGCACGCCGTCACGCTGATCCGCTCCCGCTCGCTGTCTGATGTCGCCGAGTACGCCTACGCGGCCACCGCGCCCGCCGAGGCGCGGCTGATCTTCCTGGCCGGGGCGTGCCCGCTGAACGCGGACGGGTCCACCGCGGCGCCCGGCGACTACGCCGGCCAGGCCCGCCCAGGCCTTCGCGACCATGTCCGTCGCCCTGGCCGACGCGGGCGCGGGGGTGCGGGACGTCATCAGCACGCGGGTGCTGGTGGCTACCGCCCGCCGGAAGGACCTGGTCACCGCGTGGCAGGTGACCGCGGTGGGCCTGCGAAGGATGGGACTTCAGCTAGCCAGCACCGGGAGCCTCTCCCGCCTGGCCATTGCCGGAGACCTTCTCATGGCTATGCACAATCGGCGACCGAGATGAGTTGATGACGAGGTAAGTCTCGATCCACCGCTCGAGCTCTTTGGCTGGGATCGGCCGACAGATCTGGTACCCCTGCACGAGGTCGCATCCCATGTCGTTGAGGTCGCTTCGAGTAGTGCTGTCCTCGACGCCCTCCGCGACGACGGTCATTCCGAGGTTGTGCCCTAGGTCGACCGCGGAGCGCACGATTACGGCGCTATCGGGGTCGTTCGCCATGCCCATTACGAAGGTACGGTCGATCTTCAGCTCTTTGACCGGCAAGGTCTTGAGGTACGCCATGGATGAGTAACCGGTGCCGAAGTCGTCGATGCTCAGCGACACGCCCATGGAGTCGAGGGACCTAAGGACGGTGAGGGCGAGGTCATGGTCGGCCATTACTGCCGTCTCGGTCAGCTCAAGGCACAACAGGGATGGCGCGACGCCATGAGCGTCCAGCAGGTCCTGTACGTGAGCCGGGAATCTGGGGTCGAGCAGCGAGCGCGTGGAGATGTTCACCGCGACGGGGGTCGGGCGTCCTGTGTCGGCCCACTTTCGGGCCTGGCTCAGCGCGAGGTGCAGCACTTCGGTCGTAAGCGAATGGATTATCGCGGTGTTCTCGGCGAGCGGGATGAACTCATCGGGCGGCAGCAGTCCCAGGGTGGGATGCTGCCAGCGGACGAGGGCTTCGACACTGGTCATCGCGCCGGTGCGAGTGCTGATCTTGGGCTGGTAGTGCAAGGTCAGCTCGCCGGCGGCGATTCCTCGGCGCAGGTCGCCGAGGAGGACGAGACGGGAGACATCGTTGTCGTCGCGAGACGCCTCGTAGCGGGCGAATGTGTGGTGAGCGGCCTTGGCCTCGTACATGGCTACATCGGCGTGACGCAGAAGCGTCTCCACGTCGTCGCCGGGCTCGGCAAGGGCGATTCCGATGCTGGCGTCGACGTCGAGCGTGATGTCGTGCATCGAGAACGGGTTGTGCAAGGCGGCGTCGACGCGTTGCGTGGCCGCTAGCGCCTCTTCCCAACCAGAAATGGGGAGCAGGATCGCGAACTCGTCACCACCGAGGCGCGCCACTGAGTCGGAATCGCGCAGGCAGCCCCTGAGCCGGTCCGCCACCTGAAGAAGGAGGTAATCTCCATACTGGTGGCCGAGGGTGTCGTTGACCTCTTTGAACCGGTTGAGGTCCAAGAGCAGCACAGCCACGGTGGCGCTCACGCGAGCAGCGGCGCGCAAGGCTACACCGGTCCGGTCCTGGAACAGGGCCCGGTTCGGGAGGTCAGTCAGCGGGTCGTGCAGGGCCTGATGCCGGTTCTGCTCGCTTTCGAGGTGAAGGTCCCGCTGGTAGCGAGTCACGACGACTGCTCCGCCGGCGACCAAGCCGATCGCCGCGAGCAGCGTGACAAGGTCGATGAGCAGCACAAAACGTCCAATTTCGCTAACTGACGCGCCCGCGCGCAGGGCCATGGCCTCATGTTTCGCGGCCGCGTTATAAACCTGGCCTTCCATGGCGCCGAAGACCGGGTCGACAGTGCGGACATCTATGGCATTCGTTACGGCCACCGGATCGTGGCGATCGACCGACCGGAACAGCAGTGCGCTGGCTGCGACGTAGGCGGCGTGCTCGCGCAGCACCACCTTCGCCAGGTTCCGGTCAGGGCTGCCGCCCAGGACGGCCACTTGGTGCATGGAATGGTCGAGGGAGGCTTCGGCCGCTGCATGGCCTGCCCTCGGATCCGGTCCGGGCTGGAGGCGGTACTTCCGCTCGAGGGACTCCTCGGCGGCGATCGCGGCTGCCGCGTGACCATACGCGCTGGCTACGCGAATAGCAAGGGCGCTCCTCCTCGCCGCGTTGCTCGTCACCAGGGAGCCAACCGTAACCACGACGATGAGCGCCACCAGCCCGGCGCTGGCCCCAGCCATCGCCCATCGATTCCACGAGCTTGTGATGACCCCGCTCTTGGCCTTGGGCTCTGTCACGCGCTGTCCGCAATGGGGCGACATAGACAGGCGCACTCGACGATTGCCATCTGATTCCTCTCTGGTGAGAGCCGGTCGCCTAGTTTTCGTCTAGTTGCGGCGGCGGCCGCGACGAGGATCCTGGTGAGCTGCAAGCTTTCCTGCCCTCCGGCCGACGCAGGAGCACGGCCCCGCTGGAACGCCCGACGTGAACGCTCGGGCGGGAGGCTGCTAGCCCGCAAAGCCTGCCACGCCCGGTTGGGGCTTGCGCTACGCCTCGGCAGGCGTGCGAGCTAGTGACTTTCAGTGACATGCCTTATACGTAGAGTATAAAGCGTGTCAAGCAGTCACGGCCCAACCCAGAGCGTTCCCGCATGTCAGAGCGGGCGCCGCCGCCCACGAAGCGGATCAGGGACTCTTTGACAGCGCCGCGGTCGGTCGCGAGCCAGTCGTCCAGGAGACCAAGCTCGTACGAATCCGCCGGAAAGGCCAATACCTTCGCTTACAGTGGCGAGTTGTGGCATCCGCGCCGGTCATTACGATGAGAGCGTGAACGGCGACGAGATCTGGCTGCGGTTCGTGTCCGGGCCGGACATCGAGACCCTCGGGATAACCCGCGCGGAGATCGTGGACGCCGTCTGCGGCGTGGTCGCCGCGCACGGGCGCGGGCAGACGGTCTTCGAGCCGCGCGTGCACCTGGTGCCCGACAACGGCGGCGCCGGTCACTTCAACGTGCTGCGCGGCCATGTCTCGGCGCTGGGCGAGCACGGGATCAGCGGAATCAAGGTCGTCGGCGACTACGTCGCGAACTACCAGCGCGGGCTGCCCAGCGAGCTGGCCCTGGTCACGCTGTACGACCCGGCCACCGGCGTCCCGCTGGCCATCATCGACGCCACCTTCATCACCGAGGCGCGCACCGGGGCCATGACCGCCGTCGGGGCACGGCACCTCGCCCGCCCCGACGCCCGGATCCTCGGCCACGCCGGCGCCCGCGGCACCGCGTTCTCCAACGTCATGATGCTGGACGCGCTGTTCGACCTCGACGAGATCCGGGTGACCAGCCGCCGGCCGGACTCGCGGGAGGCGTTCGCCGGGCGGCTGCGAGCGCAGACCGGCACGCCAGTGCGGGTCACGGACTCGGTCGCGGCCGCCTTCGACGGGGCCGACATCCTCGTCGAGGCCACCCGGCTGACGGCGCCGCAGCCGCTGCTGCATCCCGGGCTGGTCAAGCCGGGCGCGCTCGTCGTCCCCTACGGGACGGTCAGCGCGGTGGCGCCGGACCTGCTCGACGTCATCGACAAGGTGGTCGTGGACGACTGGCGGGAGGCGCGGGCGGGACGCTTCGGCGCGCTGCGCCATCACGTTGACGCCGGGATCCTCAGCGAGGGCTCCCTGCACGCCGAACTGGGCCAGATCGTCGCCGGGGACCGCCCCGGGCGGGAGTCGGCCGATGAGCGGATCCTGCTGTGGCATCGCGGCCTGTCGATCCTGGACGTCGCCGTCGCGCACCTGATCGTGGAGCGCGCGGTCGCCGCCGGGGCCGGCACGATGCTGCGGTATCACTGACATGGCCGGTGAGGGGACCGGCGAGCGGCCCGCGGCACTATCGGCGGCACAGCCGGCCGCGCGGTCCGCGGCGCGGCTGCGGCTGGATGAGGCGGCCAGCCTGGACGCGCGCGCGGTGCTGGCCATCGCGCGCGGCGAGCTCACGCCGTCGCTTGGCGGCGACCTGGCCCGCCGGCTCGACGAGGGCCGGGCCGCAATGCTCGCCGCGCTCGACGGCGCCGGGCCCGTCTACGGGGTCACGACCGGCATGGGCGCCCTGGCCGGCCATGAGCTGCCACCGGCCGCGCGGGCCGGCCAGTCGGAGGCGCTGATGACGGCGCGGTCGGTGGGCGGCCCGCCGTGGCTGCGCCCGGCCGAGGCGCGCGCGGTGCTTGCCACCCGGCTGCGGTCGTTCCTCAACGGCGACGCCGGGGTCTCCGCCCGGCTGTGCGGCCGGCTGGCCGACTCGATCACGCTCGGCGTCTTGCCCGCGCTGCCGGGCCGGCCGATGGGCATGGCCGGGGAGATCGTCGGCCTCGCGCACCTAGGCGCCGCGCTCCTGGGGACCGGAGACGTGCTGGCCGGGGACGCCCGCCGGGTGATGCCCGCCCGCCGGGCGCTGTCGCGGGCGGGCCTGGCCCCGCTGCGGCTAGGGCCGAAAGAGGGAGTCGCGCTCATCCAGGGCGTCCCGATGACGACCGCGCTGGCGGTGCTCGCGGCGGCCGACGCCCGGAAGGTCCTGGGGCAGGCGGTGACCGCGGTCGCGGCCGAGTTCGCGATCGCGGGCGCCGCCCGCGACGTGCTCGACGCGAGGCTGGCGCGCGGCGATGCCGTCCTGGCCGGCGTCACCACCCGCCTTCGCGATCTGGCCGGCCCGGGGGGCCAGCCGCGCGCGCTGCAGCCGCCGGTGTCATTCCGCGCCGCCCCTCAGGTGCTCGCCCACCTTGACCGGATGATCGGCGCGCTCGACGCCGCGGTCGGCCGTGCGCTGGACGGGGTGAGCGACTCGCCCGCGTTCCTGGACGGCCAGTTCGTCGGGAGCGCCGGCTTTTACGGATATGACCTGGCGGCGCACCTCCATGCGGTGACCGTGGCGCTGATCGGCGCGGCCGAGCTGGGCGTGACCCGGCTGCACCGGCTCCTGGACCCGGCCGTCTCCGGGCGCAGCCCCCAGCTGTCAGCGCGGCCGGGACCGCAGGCAGGCCTGTCACCGGTGCACAAGCGGGCCGTCGGCGTGACGCACGAACTGCGCCGGCAGGCGGCCCCGTCGGTCATCGGCCCGGTCGAGACGTCGGCCGGGCAAGAGGATGCCCAGTCGTTCTCGCTGGAGGCGGCGCAATCATGCCGGATCGCGCTCGAGGGCGCCACCGAGGTGCTCGCGTGCGAGTTGCTCGCCATCCACCAGGCCCGCTGCCTGGGCGCGCAGGCGGGCACCGCGTCGTTGCGGGCGGAACTGGACGTGCTCACCGCGGGCCTGCCCGGCAGCCCGCGGGACCGCCCGTGGGGCCGCGACATCGAGCGGCTCCGCGAGCGCCTGTCGGGCTAGCGCCCCCGCCTGGCCGGCCGGGATCAGCGGGCGTCCCCGGCCGGGTGGGGCACCGAGCCCGCCAGCGGGGTGGTGTCAAGGTACCTGACGTCGTAGACGCGCTCGGAGAACTTCCATCCGTCGGGGGTGCGCTGGTAGCGGTCGTGGTAGATGGCGTAGTTCATGTGCGAGCCGCCATCGCGCAGCCGGATGATCTCGTGGATGTAGGCCCGGCCGGACGCGGTGTCGCCGTCCAGCCGCAGGAAGCCCGGGTGCGTGGTCTGCACGAGGTACTCCACGTGCTGCTCGCGCTGCGCGCCGACCGCCGCGATGGCCTCCCGGCCGGTGAACTCAAGGTCGCCATGAGGCCATCGCATCACCCCGTCCGGGGTGAACAGCGAGGCCAGGCGGTTGTAGTCGCACATCATGGCCGCGTCGCTGTACTCGGCCCGCAGCGCCTCGATCTCGACGCGGTCGGCGATGGCGGATGAGTCGCTCATCGGGTTCCTGCCTTTCCTGGACAGTGCGCTCGTCTCGGTGTTGCCGTTCACCGGTACGACGACGCAGCCCCCCGGGATGTCAGGCGGCCACGGTCACGTCGCGCTGGTACCAGGTGCCCTGCTTGCCGCCGATGTCGGCCGGGTCGGCCGCGCCGACCGGGGTGAACCCGGCCTTCGCCAGGACCTTCTGAGAGGCGAGGTTCTCGCGGGAGGTGGCGGCCCGCAGCGTGCGCAGCCCGTGCCGCGTCGCCGCCAGCTGGCACAACTCCCGCACGGTCGCCGTCGCCACGCCCCGGCCTGCGGCATGCTGGGCGACGCGATAGCCGAGCTCGGCGATGCCGTCCCCGGCGAAGTTCAGGTTGAACCGGCCCAGGACTGAGCCATCCTCGGCGACGAGCACGTAGAAGGCGCCGGTGCCGGCCTCCTGCTCGGCTAGCAGCGTGCTGAGACGCTCGGGGAACTGGCGGAAGAACTCATCGCCGCGGTCGGAGATGGAAGCGGCGAAGTAGGCGCGGTTCGCCAGCTCGAAGGCCAGGACCGCCGGGGCGTGGCGGGCGTTCAGGCGCTGCAGTTCGGGCATGGCCCGACTCTAGCGCCGTTGGAGCGGGCCTTAACGGCGTCCATGCTTGCCGTTCGTGAATGTCGCGGGGCTGCCCGCCGCTGGACGCCGCCGGCGTGAACGCGGGGCGCTGGCCGCTGCGGCAGCCAGGCTTCAGCGCCGAGCTCGCGTACACCGCCCGGCATGGCATCACCGCCATGACCAGCGGTCAGTTCGCCGCGCTGGTGAGCCTGGCTAAGGCTTGCGGGCCACGATCGCGTGGACGGGGATCACGTGCTCGAAGCCGGGATCATCGGCGGCCGGGCGCCAGTCGGTGACGGGGACCAGGCCAGGCGGCACGGGGTCGAGCCCGGCCGCGAGGCCGGCGACCCGGGCGGCGGGACGGAGCGTGAGCGGCTGGGCGGGCATCATCGTGTTCCACTGCCTGACCGCCTCCTCCAGCGCCGGGCCCAGGTCGCTGGCCAGGTGGTAGATCGCGGCATAGCTGCCGGACGGCAGCGCGGCCATCAGCGACGGCACCACCGCGGCGGCCTCGGGGTCCTCGACGTAGGCGAGCGTGAACAGCAGCAAGATCGCGACCGGCTGGCTGAAGTCCAGGGTCTCCAGCGCGCCCGCGATGATCGCCGCCGAATCACGGACGTCCGCGTCGACGTAGCCGACGGCGCCCTCAGGCGCGGACTTCATCAGCGCCCGGGCGTGCGCGCGCGAGCACCATCGGGTCGCTGTCCACGTACGCGATGCGGCACTCCGGCGCCAGGGACTGCGCCACCTCGTGGGTATTGCCCACGAGCGGAAGCCCGGTGCCGATGTCGAGGATCTGCCTGATTCCCGCCTCGGCCACCAGGAAACGCAGCACGCGCTGCTGGAACCCCAGCACGGCGGGCGCGATGTCGGCAATCACGGGCGCCGCCACGGCTAGTGACTGCGCGGCTTTGCGGTCGGCCTGGAAGTTATTCTGGCCGCCGTACAGGTAGTCGGCGACGCGCGCGGCGTTCGGCACAGTAGTATCGATCTGCGCGGCCTTCGCCCGCCGCGTCGCGTCCTCCCCCCAGTCGCCTGCCATGCGTTCCAGTATGCGCCCGCCTCGGCGGTCGTGAGTTCATAGCGCGCCAGCGGCGGCGCAGCACGCGAGGAGCGCAATCACGTCAGGCGGGCCGTAATCATCACCGTGGACAGCATGCTCTGCGGGAGGATGGCCGGCAGCGGGCGCCCGTAGGCGGCCGCGACATCGGCGATCGGGTCGACGTCCACGCTCCAGCCGCGCTGCGCCAGCCACGGCACCGGGTCGGCGGCCTCCTCGTGTGCCCACAGCGCGGTGACGTCGAAGTCCACGTCGTTGAGGCGGGGGGCCTCAGTGAAGGCCGCGTAGCGGCGCATGGAGTCCATGCCCCCGCTCAGGTGCTCGATGGCGAGCCGGGAGCCGGGCGCGGACAGCTCTTGCACCCCGGCCAGCAGGTGGTCCTTCTCCGCGTCGCTCAGGTACGGCAGCAGCCCCTCGGCGAGCCAGGCCACCGGCGCGGCGGGATCGAACCCGGCCGACAGCAGGGCCGGCGTCCAGCGCCCGCGCAGGTCGGCGAGCACGGCCCGCCGGGCGCAGCGGGGCCGCGCCCCGGCCCCGGCCAGCACCTGGTCCTTGAACCCCAGCACCCGCGGCGCGTCGACCTCGTAGGCCGTCACCCCGGGCGGCCAGTCCAGCCGGAACGCCCGGGTGTCGAGCCCGGCCGCCAGGATCACCACCTGCCGCAGGCCGTCGGCGGCGGCCGTCATGAGCAGCTGGTCGAAGAACCGCGACCGCACGCCCACGTACCCGGCGAACGCGGGCCACGGGAAGGTCTGGTCGCCGTCGGCCTGCTGCGGCGTGACCGGCATCGGGGCCGGCGCCCGCGCGGCCTGGACGAACGACCCCGCATAGGGGTCGCGCACGAGCGGCGGCTCGCGCAGGGTCTCGACGGCGCGGCACGCGGCGGCCGCGAGCGCGGTGAGGCCAACCCCGCTGGCGATATCCCAGTCGGCTTCATCGCGGGCGGCCGTACCCCGGTCAGCACTGTCGGTCACGCGGGAACCAGCCTTCCGTCGCCAGTCGCCACTAATCACATGATTGCCGGGGTTGAGATGATTATGTCAGGGCGGAGTGGCTAACACCACACAGGAGCGCCCACAGGACTCAGCGTCACGAAACCTCCCGTCACAGGACAGACCGACCCGGCCACAGGACCTAACGCCACAGGGTGCGGATCTGCGTCGTCACGTCGAACGGGTCATCGCCGCGCTGCGCGGCGAGCATGCCCGCCCCCTCGGCCGACCCGGTGTAGAGCAGCTCGCCGGGGCTGACCTGCTCATTCCAGGCGCGGGCGAAGATCTTCGCCAGCCGCGCGTTGACGCCGAGCACCGCCGGCACGGCGTGGTAGACGACCGTCGCCGGGATGCCGTCATCGTGATGGCGGCGCCGGGCCAGCCGCAGCGCCGCGCGGATGCTGGCCGGCGGCGCGATGAACAGCCGGGGCACGATGTATCGGGGCTGGGCCAGCGGCGACAGCACCTCATCGAGGGCGGCGGCGAAGGTCGCGGACTCCGCCGCCGGCACGTCGGTCAGCCGCGCCCGGTAGGACCCGTCCGGCAGCGGCTCGATCAGCAGGGCCGAGCTGCCCCGGCTGACTACCTTGGCCCGCTTCAGCGCGTCCGCCGTCGCCACCGCCATGTCCTCGAAGCTGCCCGACGACGGCGCGGCGGTGACCCGCCCGGCCCGGCGCAGCAAGATCGCCGAGCGGATCGCGCCCACCGCCAGCGGGTTGGCGGCCAGCAGCTCACCACCCAGGCCCGGGTGCCCGGCCACCAGGCCCCATATCCCGATGGCGGCGAAGATGAGCGAAACCGACCACACCCTGATGAACCACCCGTTGTCATCCTCGTCAGGGCGGGCGTCGGCGTTCGCCAGCGCCGCAGCGAGCTGCGCGCCCGGCGTGATGGCGCGCGCCAGCCCGAGCGGCTCGCGGGTCGCCACGGTCACGGTCGCGACCGGCTCGTCGGCGTAGGGCTCGCCGATGTTCCACCGCTCCCGCACCAGCGGCCGCTCCCCCGCGCGGATGAGCATCCGCGCGTTGACCTCCTCCAGCTTCGCCGGGTCGGGGGGCTCGAACGGGGACAGCGCCGGGTCGACGTGGACGACGCCGGAGGCGATGTCGCCGGCCTGGGTGAGCGCGAAGTAGCGGTCGTGCTTGCGGACGAACCGGTCGTAGTCGGCGGCGCCCTTGGGATGGTCGCCGGTGACGCAGACCACCGCCCAGTTGTCGGCTACCTTGCCCGGCCAGGTGGCGTCCTTGCGCAGTGCGCGGCCCCGTGCCTGGACCACCGACGTGGGCGTGGTCGCCGCCGTCAGGTCCACCGTCACGTTGACCGCGGGGGCATCCCAGCCCTCACCGAGCAGCGCCCGCGTGCCGACCAGGCATCGCGTCCCGCCCCCGGTGAAGAACCTGGTCACCAGCGGAACGTACCGGCGCGGCTCCCAGCCCGGACCGCCCGCGATCGATACCAGCCCGGGCGGGCCGGGGACGAGATCCCCGGATCCCGTGCCCTCCGATCCCGTGCCCGCCAGGTCCGGGACCCGCAGGTCCGGGGCCGCCAGTTCCCGGGCCGCCAGGTCCGGCGCCGCCGCGCGCAGCCACTCGACCAGGCGCGGCGCGGTGGCCGCGCCGCAGGCGACCCGCTGGCCGGTCATCAGCACCGGGTCAAGCGCCGCGGTGGCCTCATCGCCCAGCAGCGTCGCCAGCGCCAGCAGCGCGCCGCCGGCGCCGTCGGCGAGGACCCCGCCCAGCTCCGCGCCCGCCAGCGCGCCGGCCTCGGCGTAGTCGGTCAGCACCAGCGCGCGGAGCCGGTCGCCGAGCTCGGCCGCCTCGGCGCGCAAGATCTCCACGGTGGCCAGGGCCTTGCCCTCCGACCGGGCCAGCACCCGGTCGACCGGCGATTCCGCGGCCCGGATCCCGGCCTTGGTCAGCCGGTACCCGATCGACGGCAGCGCCGCCCGGATCGCCGCGTACGCCGCCTTATCGCGGGCAGCACCGTCCGGGTGGCTGGCCGCACTGCCCTGGGGATCGCGATCGGCCGTGCCCATCGCCGGCCGCAGGCAGTTCTTGCACCAGTCGCCGATCAGGGCGACCCAGTCCTCGGCGGTCGGCGGGTGGCGGTGCTGCTCGCCCAGCCGGGCACCATCGGGCAGCGGCAACATCCCGTCAGCGTGCAGCCGCAAGGCGGCGTCCGCCAGCGCCGGGCAATCGCGGCTGAACCGCTCCCAGGGCACCCGCGCGCCAGTCCCGCCGGGCGTCCCGGGGACGTCAGCGCCCCGGTTGACCGAGCGCTCGACGACCCGGCGCTGCAGCCACTCCAGGAACGGCGTGCTGGCGAACCCCGGGTCGAGCAGCCCGGAGCGCAGTTCGGCGAACCGCAGGGCCTGCCCGCGGATGTAGTCCTCCTCGGCCGCCGTCGGCGTGGTGAACCAGGCCAGCTCCTGATACGGCGCCAGGTGCCCGTCACGCACCAGCGCGGGCGCGGAGACCTCCAGGTCAACCGAGCCGAACAGCTCCCGGTGGACCGCCGCCTGGTCCGCCGTCATCATGTGCGGGGGAGTCGCGGTCAGCCCGATCACCACCGGGTCGTCCAGTTCGGCGACGATCGCCGCCAGCAGCCGGCCCCAGATCTCCAGCAGGTGGTGGCACTCATCGAGCACCAGCGTCCACGAGCCGGCCTTGAGCGCGGCAAGCAGCTGCCGCCCGTTGGGATGAAGGGAGTCCAGGAGCCCGCTGGGAGCGGGGATGGCCGGGAGAGCGGTGGGCAGGGGACTGGCGGGCAGCCCATTGGCGGGCCGTGGATGAGCGGGCGGGGGATTGACAGGCGGAGCGTCGAAGGCGGCGACCGCCTGGTACGTCAGCACGGTCAGCTCGGTGGGCAGGTCCCGGCGCGCGGTCGCCCGGGCCCGCGGCGGAGGCTGGAAGGCGGAGTGCCACTGGCCGATCCACTGGGCCTGGATCGCCGTGTTGGGGCACAGCACGAGCGTGCGCCGCCCGGCGCGGCGCGCGGCCTCCAGCCCGATCATCGTCTTGCCGCCGCCCGGCGGGATCACCAGGTACGTTGACCGGGCCCCGGTCCCGGTGCCCCCGGTCCCGGTGCCCCCGCCCTCCTGGTCCGCCCCGAACGCGGCCAGCGCCCGCACCTGGTGCGGCCACAGCGGCACGGTCAGGCGTGCCCCGGCCAGCGCCCCGGCCCGAGCGCCGTCCTCAGCCGTGCCGTCCTCAGCCGTGCCGTCCTCAGCTATGCCGCCCCCAGCTCCCGGGGCATGCTCGGCTTCCTGCGGTTGCGCGCGATTCGGCATCGCCTGATCTTAGTGCGATCCCGCCGCCAGCCATCCGGTGAATTTTAGGTTGCTTTCTGGTGAATTCTGCACGCGGATGCGGCCAGCCGGGGCGGATCTCACGTAATACAGGCGACGGCTCTGGGGCGAGGGCAGTGTTTCTTCCTGGGGCGAGGTTTCTGGGGCGAGGGCAGGGTTGCCGGGGAGGCACGGGCGGGTGAGCGGCACGGTAGTCCCGCGATCGGGACTGGACGCGGAGGGTGACCAGGTCGGAGCGGACTTCCGCCTCGGCGAGCGGACCGGCGCGTGGAGCGCGCGGCGATATTCCGGCAGCTTCGGGTGCGGCCTGACGCTGTCCGTCATGCTCGCCGTCACGGTATTCGTGCCGTTCCTGCCCTACCCGAGGCCGGGCGGCGTCATCACCGTCGTCAGCTACCTCGGGCTGCTGGCCCTGATGGCCCTGCTGCTGGCGGTGCCCGGCCGGACGTGGAAGGAGCGGGTGTTCCTGTACAGCGACGGGATCGCCCAGTTCGGCCGCGACCAGTCCGAGCCAACGGTGGTGCACTGGGCGGACCTGGCCACGATGAGCCTGAAGGTCGTCTCCGGCTACGAGGGCGACTACCTCGGCTCCTGCATCCTGCGGGACCGGAACGGCAACACGCTGACCGTGGAGAACCGGCTGGGCGACGCCTGCGACCAGGTCACCGCCGCCGTCGACCGGCTGCTCGCCTACCGGCTCGCCCCGACCCTGCAGGCCCGCTACGACGCCGGGGAGCCGGTCACCTTCGGCCGGATCAGCGTCGACCAAAGCGGCATCAGCTCGCCGGAGGGCGCGGCCGCCAGGCCATGGAGCATCCACTGGCGCGACATCAGCGAGATAGAGATGCTCATGTACGGCCACCGGATGTCGATCTCCTACAGCAAGTGGCGCACCCGGAAGGTCTCGCTGGACGGCGCCCCGAACGACTTCCTGGCCCGCTACGTGATCGGGTACGCCGCCTCGCGCACCGGGGTGCGCATCACGGGCGGGACCAATGCGAACCGGTAGCGGATCAACAATCGACCGCCTGGCGGAGGTGCTCGCCCGCGAGGGGACGCTGGCCGCCGCGCGGGTCGCGCAGATCATCTACCAGCTGGCCGCACAACTGGACACCGCCCGGCAGGCCGGGCGCCCGTACGGCGGCGCGGAGCTGAGCCTGGTCGAGATCGAGTCCGTTCCCGGGCGGCCGGACCGGGCGTACATGCCGGACTTCTTGCTGCGCGATCCCGCTGAGATGACTTCCGGGCAACGGGCGCGCAAGGCGCGGCGGACGCTCGCGGTCCTCGCCGTCCAGCTGCTCACCGGCGCCCCGCTTGACCGGTCCCAGCCGGTATGGGACCAGGTGCTCGCGCACGGGCTCCCGCCGGCGACCGCCAGCGTGCTGATCGCCGCGCTCGCCGAACAGGCCGACGGCTTCGCCAGCTTCGCCGAGTTCGCCGAGGCGCTGGCGAGGTCGCTCGGCGTGCCATTGGGGGACCGGCCCGCGGGCGGGCCGGCGCCGTCCCCGGGGACCGCGCGACGCAGGACGATGCGGCTGGAGGCCGTGCGGCTGGGAGCCGCGCGACTCGGGGCCGTGCGACCGGGGGCGCGAGCGGGGGCGGTGGTGGCCGCGATCGTGGTCGTCGTGGTCGGGGCCACCACGCTCGGGGCGATAGCCACGCGCCACCACCCGGCCGGGCTGTCGCACCCGCCCGCTCCGGCCGGCGCGCCTGACTGGCGCGGCTGGCCGGGTGCCCCGGCGGCCAGCGCGCTGCACCCCGCGCCGCGCGTCATCGTGCCCGGGCTGTACATCCTGGCCGTGCACGACACGGTGGCGGTCAGTCCCGACGGGACGCGGCTGATCGCCGTCGACAGCTCCGGGATCGCCATGGCGGTGAACCTGGTGTCCGGCGCGTCCAGCCAGCTGCCCAGCCTGAGCACCGGCATCTCCCCGGACGGGCTGGGCATCGCGGTCGCGGTGAGCCCGGACCTGGCCACGCTGGCGGGGGCCGGCTCGGCCGGGGTGGAGACGCAGTCGTCGGGCTCGGGCGAGCCCCTCAACGCCCTCACCGTCAGCCTGGGAACCCGGGCGGGACCGTCGGCGTTCGGGTTCAGCCCGGACGGCAAGACGCTCGCCTTCGGTGACGGCAACGGCGCTATCCACCTGCTGAACCTGGCCTCGGGCCGGTCAGCCGTCCTGCGGTCCCCGGACGGGGCTGGGCTGGGGGGCGCGACCGCGCTCGCGTTCAGTCCGGACTCCCGCGAGCTCGCCGTGAGCACCGGGACCAGCGCGATCTCCCTGTGGAACGTCGCCCGCGGCACGCGGATCACGACGCTGTCCGACCCCGCGCAGGACTGGCTCACCGGGGGAGTGACCACGCTGGCGTTCGGCGAGAAAGGGGCGTTGCTCGCCGCCGGGGACGGCGACGGCCACGTCTACCTGTGGGATGTCGCCCGGCGGCGGCTCCTGGGCGCGCTGGCGGGCAGCCCGGCCCAGCAGACGGTGACCACGTTCCAGGTGGCGTTCAGCCCCGACGGGGAGCTGGTCGCCGCCAGCTTCGCCGACGGGACCGTCGGCGTGTGGTCGGCCGCCACCGGCGGCCGCCTCGCGCTGCTGCCGGGCGGCGCCACGTTCCTCACCGACCCCATCGCGTTCGGCCTGGGCGCGCGGGTGCTGGTGAACGTCAGCTCGGACGGCGACCTCACGCGGTGGCGGCTGCGCTGAGCGCCTGGCTTGCTCGCGCTCAGTGACGGAAATGGCTAGCCGGCGGCACAGGATGCGGGCCGTGATCTTCGTGCCGTCGCGCATTGCCGCGGGCCGGCGGGTCAGATACCTTCCGGCCTATGAGTCAGGAGCAGTGCGGCCCCGGCGAGCAGGACCCCGGCCAGCGGCGCGCGCTCGACGGCGTGCGGGTGCTCGACCTCACCCACCAGGTGGCCGGCCCGTCGGCCACGCTGATGCTCGCCTACCTGGGCGCGGAGGTCGTCAAGGTCATCGCGCCCGGCAGCCGGGACAGCTACGACGCCATCCCGTTCTACCTCAACAACGCGAGCAAGAAGTCGATCGAGCTGGACCTGAAGTCCGGTCCCGGCGTCGCCACCGCCCGCGAGCTGGCCAAGCGCGCCGACATCTTCGTGGAGAACTTCAGCCCTGGTGTGATCGAGCGGCTCGGCCTCGGCTGGGACGTGCTGTCCGAGCTGAACCCGCGGCTCATCTACGCCCAGGTCAAGGGCTTCGCGGCCGACTCCCCGTGGGGCGCGTTCCCGTGCTTTGACCCGATCGCCCAGGGGTTCGCCGGCGCGTCCAGCATCACCGGCGAGCCGGACGGGCTGCCGATGAAGCCCGGCCCGGACGTCGGCGACACCGGCACCGGGATGGTCCTCGTGGGCGGGATCCTGGCCGCTCTGTACCAGCGCGAGCGCGACGGCCTCGGCCAGCGGGTCGAGATCGCGATGACCGACCAGGTCGCCACGTTCATGCGGATTCACTTCGGCTGGCCGATCGAGCGGCACATGGACACCCCCCGGTTCGGCAACCGGCCCCCGTTCCTGGTGACCACCGCGCCGTCGGACATCTACCCGTGCCCGCCGTTCGGCCCGAGCGACTACGTGCACATCCACTGCGGCTCCGACCGGCAGTGGGAGCGGATGGCCACCCTCATGAACCGGGAGGACCTGCTCGGCGACGAGCGGTTCGCCACCATGGTCAGCCGCGGCGAGCACAAGGCCGAGGTGGACGCGGCCGTCCGCGAGTGGACCGCGACCCTGGACAAGATCGCGGCGATGAAGGCGCTCGGCGACGCCGGGGTGCCCGCCGGGGCGCTGCGCTCCACCACCGAGGTGCTGACCGATGAGGACATGCGCGAGCGCGGCATCTTCGTCACCGTCGATGA
>JAICYD010000120.1 GCA_025934375.1 Streptosporangiaceae bacterium
GGGAGGTGCCGAAAGGGGCGGATCTCGTCGCAGATGTAGGTTCGGTAGTCGAGGTGGACGCCGTCGTCGTTGATCACGCGCCAGTCGGCGGGCATCAGCTCGATGTAGTCTTCGCCTGTTAGAGCGACTGGACTGTAGCCGGCGGCAGAGACCAGGGCGGCGTATGCGTCGTTCGGGGAGCAAGGCTTGTCCGGAGTGAACGGGTGGCGTAGACCTTCATGTGGCCTGGCCTGCCATCCGGCAAGAACCCACTCATCGAGCAGCTCCTGCAGGTCGGCCATAGACCACAGCACCTGTGCATCATCGGTGGTGCCACGGCGGGTGACATCGCGCCCGGTATAGTCGGCTACATGCTGGCAGAACAACGTGTTGATCGACTCGAATGTCCGTTCGATGATCGCCTTGTCGGGGCCGGACTGCAGGTGGGCAGGCTGCACGGAGATTCCGAGAGTGTCGGATGCCCGGAGGAACACGTCTGACAGGAATACCCTTCCGTGGTCGATGACCACCGTGTCGGGTACGATGACGGGCCTAGCCGACGCCATCTCGATCCGCTCATCGATCGTGGCGAGCCGCTTGTGCGGGATCCGCGAGGCCGACATCGCCAGCGCCTGGTCCCAGCCGGGCCTCATCGGCTCGGGGACCATCATCTTCGCCAGCAGCACTGCGGCATCGACGGCCTTGGCGCCGACGGGCCGGAGGACAGCTGCTCCGAGGGTCCTGGTTGCAATGTCAATCGCTCCGACGAGGTCGGCACGGCCGGGAAGCCCGTCATCCATCAGGGCCATGATGTCGAGCTTGGTGCCGTCGAACTGCACCTGCTCGCCTGGCCGGGCGGCAATGGTCGGGGTGAACGCCTTGTCTGGCCGGTTCGCGGTCTGCCTGCGAGTCGTCGCACTGCCGAACGTGTACTTGCCGTGAGACAGCACCTCTACGAGCCGGTACATCGTCGCGTTCGACGGCATCGGCACTACGCCAGGTCCGTGCTCGTCTTCCACTGCCCGCCTGATCCGTTGTACGACCCGGGACCTGGTACCGGTGGAGGCATTCTCCTGCTTGCCGATGATGGTGGCCGCGGCGGCCACCACGCGCGGGTCCACGTTCCCCGTGGGCTTGACCCGTCGTGCATAGCGAGAATCCACCAGGCCCCACAGGTTCTGGCCACGGTAGCGGCGGAGCATCCGCTCGACCGTCCGCAGCGCGACGCCCAGCTCACTTGCCTTGGCCTGGGCCCGCTCAGTCAGGCTGCGAGCCACCGGGTCGTACTCCGGTCGCGGGGCCGCTCCAGGAGCCGCGCCCAAGGGCAGCCCGGTCAGCACTTCAACAACGTGGCGCTCCCACTCCCGGGCCGCGTCTGCTACCTCGGCTGGCAGTGACTCGAGAAGTCCCGAAGCTGCCAGCCGTGCCCTTGGCCCGGCCCCGATGACGGCGAAGTCCGGTGCGTTCGCCAGGTAGGCCATGGCCACGACGCTGGTTTCTCCAGACGCCGCCAGGAGCCTGACCAGGCTGCCCGACAAGGCGTAAACCGAGTACTCTCCGCTGGAGAACATGATGCGGTCCCCGACCCGCAGGATGCCTGGCCGCTCAGTCACGGTGCCTCCTGTGCACGACGGTGCGGTGGCTGAGCACGAGCGTGAGGTCTATCAGCAGATCCTGACGCCACAGCAGGTGGTACAGCACCGGCAGCGTGGCCAGGGGATCGCCCGCGTCTTCCGCGCCCTCCAGCAGTCCCAGGCAAGGGTCGAAGATCTCCAGCAGGCGGGCCTCCACCGCCGCATCCTCATACCGCGGGTGCCGGTAGCCGGCAATCCACCGGTGGTTGGCGGCCACGACGGGATCCATCGCGCCGCAGACCGCGTAACCCCACCCACGTTCCTCGCAGGCCAGCCGCGTCGCGGCGAATGCCTTCCTGTCGGCGTCCTTGGCCAGTTCACGCGGCCGGGAGTCGATGACCAGCGCCCTTCCGCCGCCGAGCCGCGCCAGGAAGTCCGGTGCGTGACGGAGAACCCTGCCCGCAGGCGTGCGCCAGTGCAGCCAGAACGGCTGCGAGGCGATCGCTGTCACCTCCGGGGCAAAGTCGAGCGAGATCAGGTGGTTGCGCTCCACCCACGACTCGAAACCGACATGCCGGCTCATAGTTGCCGACCAGTACAGGCCCGGGTAGTTCCGCTGGCCCTTGTACGACGGGAACGAGCGCACCGGCAGGCACCCGTCAAGATCGGCACCGCGCACCCCGTCCAGCCGGGTTCGGATTTCCTTCCCGTCAGGCGCGGTGTACGTCAGCTCGAACCCGGCAGGCGTCCAGACGGAGGCCTTGCCGGCGTCCCAGCTCGCGGACAGCAGGTCGGCAGTCATGGCCGACGCTCAGTTTCTCCCCATACACGCAGTGTCGCTCGATGTCGGCACCCGTCAAGATGGAGCCACCGACAGATCTTTTGAGAAACCGACAGCCCCACCGACAGGTCAGGTGAGAAACCGACAGGTCAGATGAGAACTGACACCATCGCCTGCTGCCCCGGTTGTCCTGATCGCTGTGAGCGGACAACCGGAGGGAATCTCCGGGAGCTATATCTTCTTGAGTGCTAGTGACTCAACTCCCAGAGAAGGGGCGAAGATGAGCGAGACGCTCACGCTGCCGGTGCTGCCGCTCGATGACGACGTGGTGCTGCCGGGCATGGTTGTCCCCATTGAGCTTTCCGACACCGAGGTGCGAGGCGCCATCGAGGCCGCGCGGAACAGCAGGGGACCCGGACCCGGGCCAGGTATCCGCTCGGAGGAGAAGGCACGAGTTCTTATCGTCCCGCGCATCGGCAGCCGCGGGCTGGCCGGCACGGGCACCCTCGCGGTCATTGAGCAGCTTGGCCGGATGCCGGGCGGCGAGGCGGGCGCGGTGCTGCGCGGCGTTTCCCGCGTGCGGGTCGGGTCCGGGACCACCGGGCCGGGGGCGGCCCTGTGGGTGGAGGCCACCGTCCTTGAGGAGACCGGCGACTACGCACGGGCCGAGGAGCTCGCCAAGGAGTACAAGTCGCTGGTGATCTCGGTGCTCCAGACGCGGGGCGCGTGGCAGGTCGTGGACATGGTCCAGCAGATCGACGATCCCTCGCTGATGGCCGACCGGGCCGGGTACGCCAGCTACCTCACCGCTGAGCAGAAGCTCACGCTGCTGGAGAACGTCAGCCTGGTCGAACGGCTGGAGCTGGCGATCAAGTGGACTCGCGAGCACCTGGCCGAGCTCGAAGTCGCGGAGTCGATCCGCAAGGACGTCACCGAGGGCATGGAGAAGCAGCAGAAGGAATTCCTGCTCCGCCAGCAGCTGGCGGCCGTGCGCGAGGAGCTCAGGCGACTCAACGGCGATGACGGCAAGGGCACCGAGGACGACTACCGCGCTCGCGTGGAGGCCGCCGACCTGCCGGAGAAGGTGCGCGACGCCGCCTTGGCCGAGGTCGACAAGCTGGAGCGGACCCCGGACGCCTCCCCGGAGACCGGCTGGATCCGTACCTGGCTCGACACGATCCTCGACATCCCGTGGAACGAGCGGACCGAGGACGCCTACGACATCGCCGGCGCGCGCCAGATCCTCGATGAGGACCACACCGGGCTGGACGACGTCAAGGACCGCATCATCGAGTACCTGGCCGTCCGCAAGCGTCGTAACGACCGCGGCCTCGGCGTCATCGGCGGCCGCCGATCGGGTGCCGTGCTGGCGCTCGTCGGGCCGCCTGGGGTCGGCAAGACCTCGCTCGGCGAGTCCGTGGCGCGCGCCATGAGCCGCAAGTTCGTCCGGGTGGCCCTCGGCGGCGTCCGGGACGAGGCGGAGATCCGCGGCCACCGGCGCACCTACGTGGGCGCGCTGCCGGGCCGGATCGTCCGCGCCATCCGCGAGGCGGGCACGATGAACCCCGTCGTGCTGCTGGACGAGGTCGACAAGATCGGCGCCGACTACCGGGGCGATCCGGCCGCCGCGCTGCTGGAAGTCCTCGACCCGGCCCAGAACCACACGTTCCGCGACCACTACCTGGACGTGGACCTGGACCTGTCCGACGTGGTGTTCCTGGCCACCGCCAACGTGCTCGACTCGATCCCCAGCCCGCTGCTGGACCGGATGGAGCTGGTCACGCTGGACGGCTACACCGAGGACGAGAAGGTCGCCATCGCCCGCGACCACCTGCTGCCCCGGCAACTGGACAAGGCGGGCCTGGCGGCCGAGGAGATCACCATCGAGGAGGGCGCGCTGCGGCTGATCGCGGCCGAGTACACCCGTGAGGCGGGCGTGCGGTCGCTGGAGCGGTCCATCTCCCGGGTGCTGCGGAAGGTGGCCGCGAAGGAGGCGCTGGATCCGGAGACCCTGCCGGTCACGGTGAGCGTCGCGAACCTGAAGGACTACCTGGGCAGGCCCCGGTTCACCCCGGAGACCAGCCTCACCGCGGACTCGCGGCGCACCGCGGTGTCGGGTGTGGCCACCGGCCTGGCGGTCACCGGCGCGGGCGGCGACGTGCTCTACATCGAGGCGTCGCTGGCCGACCCGGAGACCGGTGGCAAGGGCGTCACGCTGACCGGCCAGCTCGGCGACGTGATGAAGGAGTCCGCGCAGATCGCGCTGTCCTACCTGCGCTCGCACGGCGCCGAGCTTGAGTTCCCCGTCGGCGACCTGAAGGACCGCGGCGTGCACATCCACGTGCCGGCCGGGGCGGTGCCCAAGGACGGCCCGTCCGCCGGCATCACGATGACGACGGCGCTGGCCTCGCTGCTGTCGGGCCGGCCAGTCCGCTCCGACGTGGCGATGACCGGCGAGGTGTCGCTCACCGGCCGGGTGCTGCCCATCGGCGGCGTGAAGCAAAAGCTGCTCGCCGCCCACCGGGCCGGGATAACCACCGTGCTGATCCCCCAGCGTAACGAGCCTGACCTGGACGACGTCCCCGCCGAGGTGCTCGCCAAGCTGGACGTGCACCCGATGAGCGATGTCCGCGACGTCCTCGCCCTGGCCCTGGAGCCAGCGTCAACGTCCGCGGCCACCGTCGCCGCGTAACGCTAAACGCCGGCCGCGAGAAATGGCCGGGCGGGCCCGCAACGGGGCCCGCCCGGCCGTTCGCGCGCCCCGCCCCGTTCTCGGGTTATTCGTCGTCGGGGTCCAGGGCGGGGAAGGGGCCGGAGTTCGTGGACGGGTCCCAGACGTACATCGGGCCGCTGCCGGTGCCCTTGCTCCACTCAGGGAAGTCGGCCGGGGCAGTGGCGGCGGCGAGCTCGCTAGGCAGCCGCGACCACGGGGGCAGGGTTAGCGGATCCTGGGCGGGCGGGGTTGATCCCGCGGCGCCGGTCGGCGGCTGAGTGCCCGTGCCCGCCTGGCTGGGGAAGCCGGCCCGGTTGACGATGCCCGGCATCGCGCTGGTGCCCAGCTGCGGGCCGGCGCTGGGCGCCGGGAGGGCGGGGACGGCCTCGTCCGGGGTCTGGGCGGGCTGCCACGGCGGGCTGCCGTCGTCGCGGGCGGGCGGCAGCGCGCGCGGCCGGACAGGCCGGGGCATCAGGGCACCGCGCGGGGCGGCGTGCAGCGGTCCGGTATGGCGCGGGCCAAAGTGCCCGGGAACCGCGTGCCCGCGTCCGGAATGGGCGGGTGGCCCCGGCCGGGCTCCTCCGCCGGGGCTGATCCCGGTGTGGATCGACGGGGGCGGGACCCGGCCGGTCAGCGGTACCCCGTCTGGCTGGCTGCCGGTGCCGCGCTGGTCAGCCGGGTTACCTCGCGGCGCCGCGTGCGCTCCGTGGCTGCTCAGGGCGGGGAAGCCACCGGTGATCGCGGCCGGGAAGCCGCCCGTTCCGGCCCGGCCGGCCGGGGCCGTCTCCGGCGGGCGAGACCCGTACCGGCCGCGCGCCGCGCGCACCCGCCGCTGCCGGGCATGAGTGGCCAGCAAGGCGACGATCAACAGCGCGATGAGCGCGCCCGCGCCGATCGCCGCGTCCCTGATGACCGACCCGGCCGTGCTGGCGGCCCCACTGCCGGCACTGCCGTGCGGGGTGGCCGCGTGACTCCCGCCCGGGCTGGCCAGCGGCGCGGCCGACGCCGAGGGGCGGGCCGTGCCCGTGGCGGACGACGAGGTCGCCGGGGTCGCCGGGGTCGCCCGCGGTAGCCGCGCCGCGATGGCGGCGGCGGCCTGGATGGCGCCGATCGCGTACAGCGCGCCCGACCCGTGCGTTAGCGCCTGGTTCACCTGGGCGGGGGACAGCCGGGGGTACTTCGCGCGGATCAGCGCGGCCACGCCGGAGGTCAGCGCGGCCGCCATGTCCGTGGTCTTGATCGCGATGTAGCCACCGCCCGGCGCGGCCACCGTCAGCCCGCTACCCGGCGCCGACAGCCCGACGAAGGCGCCGCGGTTGGAGTAGATCTCCGGATCCCCGGCCTGGTCGGTGGCCCCGACGGCCAGCACCCCGGGATAGGCCGCCGGGTAGGTCACGATGCCGGTGCTCGCCCCGTTGTCGCCGGCCGGGGCGATGAGCACTACCCCGCGCGCCAGCGCGTAACTGACCGCCGCCCGCTCGCGCGGGCTTCCCCCGGCCGCGGCGGGGTCGCCGGTCAGGACCGGGCCAAGGGTGCCCGGGTCGAGCGGGAGGGCGATCACGGTCGCGCCGTGGGCGACCGCGTACCTGATCCCGGCCGCGATCGCGTCCGGCAGGCGGCGGGTGATCGCGGGCTTGCCGTTGCGGGCGTCGTTGTATTCCAGCGTGACCCGCAGCGAGAGGATTTTCGCACCCGGCGCGACCCCGGTGATCCCCAGCATGCCCGCCAGCCCGCTGGGATCCCCCCGCCCATGCCCGTGGCCGGCGATCAAGCTGGCGACCGCGGTTCCCTCAACCCCCCAGAACTGGTCCGTGGGGCCGGCCCCGGAGCCGCTGTAGTCCGGGCCGGTCGTCACCACGCCCGTCAGGTCGGGGTGCGAGGCGTCCACGCCGGTGGACAAGACCGCGACGGTCACCCCGGCCCCGGGTGGCCTGACCCCGGTCGCCTGCCACGCGCGGGGGATACCCAGCGCGGCGAGCCACCATTCCGCGGAGCGATCAGGGATCGCGGCGGCGGGCATCGAGCTCAGCGGGGCCGCGTCCGCGAGGGCGGGCAGCAAGCAGCCAGGCATGGCGGCGAGAGCCACGGCGAGCGGCAGCAGGCCGCGTAGCAGGCGCTTGGACACGGCGTCGGGCATTCCCTCTCGGGACGACAGTGGCACCTATGGTGTCATGCGTCATCACTAAACGGAACGCGACAAGCGTTGCGACATGACATACGTTATGCAGGCGTAACGGATATAGGTATGTTTGACAGGGTTCGGGAAGACGCTTCCCGCGAACGGGGACGAAGGTGGTTTCTAGCCTGTAGTCAGCCCGGAACGTGAGACAGTGGAAGGCACCCGGCCGCCGGCAGAAGGGACGGACCGCGATGACCGCCTTGTCGGAACGCGACCGGCGCGTCCTAGCCTTCGAACGCCGGACGTGGCGCACGGCCGGCGCGAAGGAGCAGGACATCGCCGAAGCGCTCGGGATGTCGGCGACCCGGTACTACCAGGTCCTCAACGAGCTGATCGACCTGCCCGAGGCCCTCCAGTTCGATCCGTCGCTGGTCAAGAGGCTGCGCGCGCAACGCGCCCGCCGGGCATCGCTGCGTTCCCAGTAGGTTTGAGGCGTGCTGCTGCCGCCATTTCGCAGGCCCGAAGGCCAGGCCGGCCTCGATGTCATTCTCGCCGCCCCCGGGCGAGCGCTCATCGCCTCCGATTTCGATGGCACTTTGTCGCCCATCGTTCCCGACCCTATGTCGGCGCGCGCCTACCCGGGGGCGGTGCCCGCGCTGAGCAGGCTCGCGGATGCCGGGTCCGCGGTCGCCATCATCACCGGGCGCTCGGCCGCCGACGCGGTGGCACTCGGCGGCCTGGCGGAGGTCCCGGGGCTGATCGTGCTCGGCCACTATGGCGCGCAGCGCTGGGAGGCCGGCGAGGTGATCACCGCGCCCGTCCCCGACGGGGTGGCGCGGGCCCGCGAGCTCCTGCCGCGGGTCATCGCCGGCGTTCCCGACCCCGGGAGGATCTGGATCGAGGACAAGGGTACCGGCCTGGTCGTGCACACCCGGCGAGCAGCCGACCCGGCCGGGACGCTCGAACTGCTTCGCGCGCCAGTGACGGAACTGGCCACGCAGGCCGGGCTGGCCGTTGAGCCGGGCCGCTTCGTCTTGGAATTGCGCCCGCATGGCATGGACAAGGGCCAGGCGCTGCGGAGCCTGGCCGTCGAGCGGGACGCGGCCGCGGTGCTGTTTTGCGGTGACGACCTGGGCGACCTGGCGGCATTCGCCGCGGCGCGCGCCCTGCGGGCCGCGGGCATCGCCACGTGCACGGTCGCCAGCGCGAGTCCCGAGGTGCCGGAGGTAGCCGAGGCCGCCGACCTCGTGGTGGATGGCCCCGCCGGCGTGGTGGCGCTGCTGAGCGCCCTCGCCGACGCGGTTACCTAGCGAGCTGGCATGGGCGGCTGGCCGGGGCGGTGCACCGACCAGCCGGCCGCGTGCCAGGCGCCGGCGTCCAGCGCCGAGCGGCCATCGACGAGGATTTTCTGGGCGACGACCTGGCCCACGGCGGCCGGGTCGATGGCGCGGTATTCCGCCCATTCGGTCAGGTGCAGCACGACTTCGGCGTCCCGCGCCGCCTCGTGCACCGAGTCTGCGTAGCGGAAGTCCGGGTAGCCGCGCGCCGCCTGGGGCATGGCCACCGGGTCGTGCACGGAGACGATCGCGCCCTCGGCGGCCAGCCGCATGCAGATGTCCAGGCTGGGCGAGTCGCGCAGGTCGTCGGTGTTCGGCTTGAAGGCGATGCCCAAGACGGCCACCTTCTTGCCCGCCAGGTCGCCGCCGACGGCCTCGCGGGCCAGCGTGGTCACCCGCTCGCGGCGGCCGAGGTTGATGTCATCGACGGTGGATAGCAAGCTCACGATCGAGTCCACGCCCTTGCTCGCCGCCGTGGTGCGGAACGCCCTGATGTCCTTGGGCAGGCACCCGCCGCCGAAGCCGAGGCCGGGGGACAGGAACCGGCGGCCGATCCGCTTGTCGATGCCGATCGCGTTCGCCAGCGCGATCACGTCGGCGCCGCTGGCCTCGCACATCTCGGCCATCGCGTTGATGAAGGAGATCTTCGTGGCCAGGAACGAGTTGGCCGAGACCTTGACCAGCTCGGCGGTCTCCAGGTCCATGGTGATCGCGGGGATGCCCGAGCTCAGCGGCGTCGCGTAGACCTCACGGATGACCGCGTCCGCCCGCGCGCCGGCCTCGTCGGCGGTCACGCCGAAGACGAACCGGTCAGGGGTGAGGGTGTCTTGCACCGCGAAGCCCTCGCGCAGGAACTCCGGGTTCCACAGCAGGCTCACCCTGGTGCCGGCCGGCACCAGGGCCTGGGCGTGGGCAAGCAGGTCGCGGGCGGTGCCCACCGGAACCGTGGACTTGCCGACGATCAGGGCCTCGCCGGTCAGGTGCGGCGCGAGCGCGTTGACGGCGCCGTACACGTAGCTGAGGTCCGCCCCGGTCTCTCCGGACTTTTGCGGGGTGCCCACGCACAGGAAGTGCACGCCGCCGAACTCGCCGATCTCCGCGAACGACGTGGTGAAGCGGAGCCGCCCCGCGTCCAGGTTCTTGCGTAGCAGCGGTTCGAGGCCAGGCTCGAAGAACGGTGTCTCCCCCCGGGCTACCTTGGCGACCTTCTCCTCGTCAACGTCAATGGCCAGGACCTGGTGGCCCAGGTCGGCCATGCAGACGGCGTGGGTGAGGCCCAGGTAGCCGATGCCGATGGCGGTGACGCGCATGTATCAGTCCTCGGTTTTCTGCGAATGGTAGCCCGGTGGCGGCTGCATCGGCGGAACGCGATTATTGTAGGCGGGCAAGCCTAGCCACGGCCGCAAACTCCGCATTAGCCGAGGCAGGAGTACTGTCCGCGTCATAGGCGAAGTCGGCGCTGACAAGCAGGAATCGGATGCTCCTTCGAGCAATGTGACAACAATCTCCCAGGTATCGGAGGCGGAAGCTCCATGCGCGTCCTGGTTTTCGGCACGTACGACACGTCCATGCACCCGAGGATCGCGACAATCGCCGAGGGCCTGGCGGCCAACGGCCTGGACGTCGCGGAGTGCAACGCCCCGCTGGGCCTGTCGACGGCCGACCGGGTCAGCATGCTGGCCCAGCCGTGGCGGGTCCCGATGCTGATCCGCAGGCTGGCGAGCCGCTGGACCACGCTGACCGCGCGCTCCCTGCGCGGGCCCGCGCCCGACGTCGTGATGGTCGGCTACCTGGGGCACTTCGACGTGGTGCTGGCCCGGTTCCTGTTCGGGCTGCGCGGGGCCCTGCGCAGGCGCAAGATCCCGATCGTGCTTGACCACCTCGTGGGGGCCAGCGACACCGGGCGAGACCGGCGCCTGGACGGCGGGCCGCGCCAGGCGCTGCTGCGCGTGATCGACGCCGCGGCGCTGGGGTCCGCCGACGTGATCGTCGTCGATACCGATGAGCACCTCGCCAACCTTCCCCCGCGCCGCCGTGATAATGCCATCGTTGTCCACGTCGGCGCCCCGGCCGCGTGGTACGCGGCTGCCCATCCCACTGATGACGCTGCCGCTGATGAGGGGGTTCCCTCCGGGTCCCCCGGACCGCTGCGGGTGGTCTTCTACGGGTTGTATACCCCGTTGCAGGGAACCCCGACGATCGGCGCCGCGCTGGGGGCCATCGCGGCGGACGCGGCCGCCATCGACGTCACGATGATCGGGCGCGGTCAAGACGAGGCTGAGGCCAAGTCCGCGGCGGCGGGCAACAAGGCGGTGACCTGGCTGGACTGGGTGCCCGCGGCGGATCTCCCGGCGCTGGTCGCCGGGCACGACATCTGCCTGGGGATCTTCGGCACCGGGGAAAAGGCCCGCCGGGTGGTGCCCAACAAGGTCTTCCAGGGCGCCGCCGCCGGGTGCGCGATCATCACCTCCGACACCGCGCCCCAGCGGCGCGTCCTGGGCGATGCCGCCATCTTGGTCCCGCCGGGCGACGCCGGCGCGCTCGCGGCCGCCTTGCTGGAGCTCGCGCGAGACCGAGGTCGCCTGCGCGAGCTGCGCACCGCCGCCCGCGAGCTCGCCGAGAAGCACTTTTCGCCTGCCCAGGTGGTTGCCCCCCTGATCGAGCGGCTCGCCCGCTAGACGTCTCCCCGCGATCTGACTATCAGGTCAGCCAGCAAGGCCATCGAGGCGATGATGAGGCCCGTAACGAAGATCAGGACCGTGTTAATCGCGATCTTCACCGGGTGGTCGACGACGTCGAAAATCCCCTTCACGACGCCGACGCCGAGCAGGGTCAGCGCGAGCGGCATGAGCACCTTGAGCGGGTTGAAGTACATCACCATGCGCAGCACCTGCAGGATGTACCGGTACGCGTCCTTGAAGAACTTGAACTTGGACTTGCCGGCTCGCTTGGCGTAGTCGATCGGCATGTAGTACACGGGGTGCTGGTTGGACAAGAACGCGACGGTGATCGTGGTGACGCAGGAGAACCCGGGCGGCAGCAGCCGCAGGTAAGGCAGCGAGACCTCGCGGCGGAAGGCGCGCAGGCCGGAGTTCAGGTCCGGGATCTTCGTGCCGGTGAGGATCTCGGCGATCTTGCGGATCGTCCACTTGGCGGGCACCCGGGCGAACTTGTGCGTGCCCTGCTCGCTGGTGCGGGCACCGACGACCTGGTCGATTTTCGGGTCCTTCTCCAGGAACTCGACCAGCTCGGGGATGCGCTCGTTCGGGTAGGACATGTCGGCGTCGGTCCACACGACGATGTCGCCCCGGGCGCGCTGCGTCCCGATCCGGCGGACGGTTCCGGATCCGCCGTTGCGCAGGAAGGGCACGATCGTCATCCGCGGGTAGCGGGGCGCGATCTCCTCCAGCTTGGCCAGCGTGGTGTCGGTCGAGCAGTCATCGACGCACAGCAGCTCGTAGTTGTACCCGCTCGCGTCCATCGCCGCGGTGATCCGCTCGACCTCGGCGACCACGTGGCCCTCTTCGTTGAAGCAGGGCAGCACGATGGATACGGTAGGCCGGCCGTTCGGCGTCCCCATGAGGGTCTTGCCCAGCGGCGCCAGGCCCGCGGCGCTCGCGAACGTCGTCACGGGGCTGGTCGTGCCGGGGGCGTCAGGTCCAACGGTCATCGGGTGGGCTCCAACATCCAGATGTTCATGTTCTCAGGGACGATCTTGTAAGGCTTGGACAGCAAGGTGCGCCCGTCCATCGTTGACCTCATGGTCAACGCCTTGGTCACGGTGCCCCCGCCGCGGTAGGGGGCCAGCTCGCTTTGCCTGGCGGCCAGCAGCACGGGTTGCCGCCCGATCCTCTCGATGCTGGTGATCGTGTCCTTCACCAGGCCCGTGGGTGCCGCCGGGAACTTGTAGACGTTCCCGGTGTAGTGATAGCGCGCGACCGGGACGCCGCACATTCCCCGGACAACCTCGGCTATCCGGTCGGCCATCGGCGCGTCGATCATCACCACCGACACCTTCGGGCCCGCGGCGTGTATCCGCGCGCATAGCCCGTAGATCGCCGCGACCTGGCCCGGGAAGGTCCGCTTAACAGCCAGGCCATGCGCGACGAGCTTAACGCCAACCGGGCCGCCGTGGCGCACGCTCAGGCCAAATGTCGAGATTGTGGCGGGTACCACGAACGCGACCGCGCAGACCGCGGCCACCCCGGCGGCCAGCAGGCGACCGCGCTTTTCGCCGAGCCAGGCGCCCAGCCGGGCCTGGCCGGGTACCTCGCCCCGCCGCAGCAGGCCGCATGCCCAGGCCAGGGCCCACACCGCGAGCAGGATGAAGGCGGGCTCCACCGCGGGCACCAGCCGCCGGCTGGCCCACGGCTGGTCGGGGGTGATGGCCGGCTTGTAGAGGAAGACCAGGACGGACCACGCGAAGGTGAGCAGTGGAAGCACCCAGGACGGCCACCGGCCGCGCAGGCAGCCGTAGGTCAGGGCCGCCGTGCCCACCGCGGCCAGCGCCAGCACCGGGCCGCCCAGGTACCAGTACACCCAGTGCAGGCTGAGCTGCGCGAAGTCCTTCGCCGCGTAGTTGGTCTCGAAGTGCGACCGGGCACCGAACACGGCTAGGACGACGAACGGGGCCAGCACGCCGGCCCGCGGCAGCCAGCCGGGCAGGTACCACTGCTCGCCAAGCTGCGGCAGCCCGCGGCTGGAATTCCGGCGGCGGCGCAGCCACGCCACGCCGCCGATGGTCACGATCGTGGTGGCGGCCAGCGCGGCGAGCATGGGGATGGTCGAGTGCACGTTGGTCTGGAACACGTACGGCCAGCTCAAGACCACGCCGTCGACCGCGCCCCACACCCAGCCGATGATTAGGCCGATGATCATCGGCTTGGCCTGGGGCTGCCGGCGAACCAGCAGCAGGCCAAGGTAGGGGATCACCGGCAAGACGTCGCTCGGGCCGTCCAGGCGCACCAGCAGCGTGATGCCGAACGCCAGGCCGGCCAGCAGCGCGAGCACCCGGGCACTGGTAAAGCGAGCACTGTCCGCGCGGACGAGGTCCCAGCGGGCCTTGGGCACCTGGGCGACGTGGCTGGCCCGCAGCGAGTCCAGGACCAGCGCCAGCCCGCCCAGGAAAAGGATCTGCGCCAGCGGCTCGCTGTAGGTGGACCGGCTGGTGAACATCTGGGGGAGCGAGACCGCCATGATGAGCGCGGCCAGCGGCGCCCAGCGGGCGCCGAGCAGGCGGGCGGCCAGGCCGCCGAAAACGACGATGGCGACCGCGCCGAAGAACGGGCCCATCAGCAGCGACGCGTTGATGCCGCCGACCCAGTGCGCCGCGGCCAGCGCCATGGGCAGCCCCGCCATGAACTGCGGGGTGATCGAGTCGCCGACCTGGTACATGGCGAAGCCCTGGAACCAGACCCCCTTGGCGCCGCCGAACGCCGCGCTGTCCGTCGGGATCGGCAGCGTGCCGTGCCCGCTGATCCAGATCGCGAACTGCATGTAGGAGCCGGGATCGCGGGTGATCAAGATGAACTGCGAGTGGTAGGCCGCCTGGAAGGCGAAGAACGCCAGCGCGATCACCAGCAGGCTGACCACGGGCCACCACGGCGTGCGCCGGACCTCTCGCTGCTCCGGGTCGCCGGGCAGCGCCCACAACCGCGAGTCGCGGGCCTGCTGGGTCGTGGCGCGCAGGCCAGGCACCCGGCGCAGGCCAGCCGGGACGATCACGATGGCAACGAGAAGCGATAGGAGTATCACCGGGGCCGGGCGGAACCAGCCGATGAGCAGCAACGGGAAGCTGGCCAGCAAGAAGGCGGCGGCGAGCAGGGTCGGCGCCACTGTCAGCCGGGCAAGCAGCAGGCCTGCCGTGTCGCGGGCCGTCGCGTCGTCAGGATGTCTCGCACTTGGCAGGGCGGTCACGCCAGCTACGCTCAAGAGAGGAACCCATCGGTCAGTGTGGTCGCTGAGAGTTAGATGTTGTCCGGGTAAGCCATAAGGCTCATACCCATACGTGACCGTTCGGCTACAGGGGGCGACCAACGCTGCCCCATTTCATCCCGAACGTGCAATGGTGACGCTCCAGGTTACACTTTGGCACGGCCAAGTTCGGCCAAGACTAGAATCCGCACTTCCCCGTCAGATGCGAGCTATTCCAGACAGTCGTGGCTGTCTAGACGGTCCAGGGCGTCCAGCTGGGCGGCCAGCCAGTGCTGGGGAGCGGCCGCGGAGGCCGCCTCGGTCATGGCCGCGCAGCGGCGCTGCCGCTCGGGGACCGGCATGCTGAGCGCCGCGTCCAGGGCGTCGGCGGTCGCGGAAATGTCATACGGGTTGACCAGCAGGGCGTTCTCGCCGATCAGCGCGGCCGCGCCCGCCTCGCGAGACAGCACGAGCGCGCAGCCGCGCTCGCTGAGGATCGGCCCCTCCTCGGCCACCAGGTTCATGCCGTCCCGGATCGGGTTGATCAGCAGCACGTCGGCTATCCCGCAGGCCGCCAGCGACCGCGGGTAGTCATCCTTGACCTCCAGCATCACCGGCTGCCATTCCGGCGTGCCGAACTCCTCGTTCACCTCGGCCGCGACCTTGACCACGGTGTCGGTGTAGGCCCGGTACTCGGGGATCGCCGAGCGGGACGGGTAGGCGAATGCCAGGTGGACGACCCGGCCATGCCACTGCGGGCGGCCCGCGAGCAATTCCCGGTAGGCGCTCAGCCCCCGGACGATGTTCTTGGACAGCTCTGTCCGGTCCACCCGGACGATCAGCTGCCGGTCCCCGGCCGCCTTCGTCAGCGCCGTCGCGTGAGCGCGCACGTCATCGGCCCGGGCCCGGGCGCGCAGCGCCTGCGCGTCGACGCCCAGCGGGTGCACGGCGACCTGGATGGCCCGGCCGCGGTAGGTGACGCAGCGGCTAACCCGGTTGACGTGCGCGCCGAGCACTTCCGCGCAGCAATCCAAGAACGCCTCGGCCCACCGGCCGGCGAGGAAGCCCAGGTGATCCGCGCCGAGCATGCCGTCCAAGATCGCCGCCGCCACGTCGTCGGGCAGCATCCGGAAGTACGCCGGCGGTGCCCACGGCGTGTGCGAGAAGTGCCCGATCCGGGCATCCGGCCGCCGGTTGCGCAGCAGCCGCGGGGCCAGCGCCAGGTGGTAGTCCTGGATCAGCACCCGGGCGCCCTTGCCCGACTGGCCGCTCAGGGCTGTGCCCGACTGGTCGCTCACGGCTGCGCCCGACTGGTCGCTCAAGGCTGTGGCGAACGCCTCGTTGTAGGCCTGGTACGCGGCCCAGTCGGCGCGGAACCCGGCGCCGAACTGGGGCTGGTTGGGCGTGTCATAGAGCATGTGGTGCACGAACCAGAGCACCGAGTTCGCGATCCCGTTGTAGGCGGCCTCGAAGGTGGCCGCGGGGATGTCCAGCATGAGCACCGGGACATCGCCGGGACCCTCGCCGGCCAGCACGACGCCTTGCCGGGCGGCTGCCCGGTCGGCCTCGCTCATCGCCGCGCACACCCAGACTGCGGGGCTGCCCGACGGCCCGCCGACCGCGCGCGCCGCCAGCCCCGAGGTGAGCCCGGAGACCATGCCGCCGCCCCCGCGCCGGCCGCTCAGCGAGCCGTCCGCGGCGAACTCGAACGACACCGGCCCACGGTTCGACGCTACGAGCACCTGATGGCGCGGGTCGCTTGTCATATGCCCACAGTCTATTGAGCAACCGTAATGACGATCACGAAACGGGGACGGCCCCCGCGCGGGTTCATCGGCTACAGTTAGTTCCATACAACCGAATACAGCTCATCCAGAGGGGTGGAGGGATCGGCCCTGTGAAGCCCCGGCAACCGGTGCGCTTAGGCATGTTCGCCGTCAGTATGGCGGGGCAAGCGCGCGACTGGTGCCAACTCCGGCCTGCGGTCAAGGTGATCGCCGGGAAAGATGGGAGAGAGGCTTCGCCCATGACTGTGCCAACGCCGCCTGAGCCAACGCCGCCTGAGCCAACGCCGCCCCGGCAAGCACACCCCCTGCCAGCGCTGCAACTCGGTAACGCCACGTCCCTGACCTGCCGTGAGTGCGGCAAGACCACCTCCCTGGGCCCGTTCTACGCCTGCGAGGACTGTTTCGGGCCGCTGGAGGTCGGTTATGACCTCCCGCGGCTGACGAGGGCCGACATCGAGGCAGGCCCGCTGAACATCTGGCGCTACGCGCCGCTGCTGCCGGTTCCCGCCGACATCGCCTCGCGCCCGACCACCGAGCCAGGGTTTACCAAGCTCGTCCGCGCCGACGGGCTGGCCCGCGAGCTCGGCATGCGCAGGCTGTGGGTCAAGGACGACACCGGCAACCCCACCCACTCGTTCAAGGACCGCGTGGTCGCGGTGGCCTTGGCAGCCGCCCAGGAGATGGGCTTCAAGGTCCTCGCCTGCCCTTCTACCGGCAACCTGGCCAACGCGGTGGCGGCCGCGGCGGCCCGGGCCGGCATCCGCTCGGTCGTCATGGTGCCCGCCAACCTGGAACTGCAGAAGATCCTCACCACCGCGGTGTACGGGGGGACCTTCGTCACCGTGGACGGCACCTATGACGACGTCAACCGGCTGGCCTCGGAACTGGCCGGGGAGCACGACGACTGGGCGTTCGTCAACGTCAACGTCCGGCCGTATTACGCCGAGGGCTCCAAGACGCTCGGCTTCGAGATCGCCGAGCAACTGGGCTGGCGCATTCCCGAGCAGGTCGTGGTGCCGGTCGCCTCCGGCGCGCAGCTGGTCAAGATCGACAAGGGCTTCTCTGAGCTCGCCGAGCTCGGCCTGGTCGAGCAGTCGAAGTGGCGCGTGTTCGGCGCGCAGGCCACCGGCTGCTCGCCCGTCTCACAGGCGTTCGCCAACGGATGGGACGTGGTGAAGCCGGTGCGGCCGGACACGATCGCCAAGTCGCTGGCGATCGGCAACCCGGCCGACGGCCCGTACGTGCTGGACGTGGTCCGCCGTACCGGCGGGTCGATCGCGGACGTCTCCGATGAGGAGGTCGTGGCCGCCATCCAGCTCCTCGCCCGGACCCAGGGCATCTTCGCCGAGACCGCGGGCGGCGTCACGGTCGGCGTCTTGCGCAAGCTGCTCGCGTCTGGCCAGCTCGACCCGGATGCCGAGACGGTCATCATCAACTCCGGTGACGGCCTGAAGACGCTGGACGCGGTGGCGGCGGCAGTGGTCGTTCCGCGGGCGATCTCGCCGACGCTGGACGCCTTCCAGGCCGTGTTCGGGGAGCGGTGAGGCGTGGTTAACGTGCGCGTCCCCACTATCTTGCGGTCGTATACAAGCGGCGCCGCCGAGGTCGGCTGCGAGCCGGGAACGCTGCGGGAGGTCATCACCTCGCTGGAGGCTGCCTACCCGGGGATCGGCGGACGGCTCCTCGATGACGGTGGCAAGCTGCGGCGATTCGTTAATGTCTATGTCAATGAGGAGGACGTTCGGTTCGCCGGCGGGCTGGACGCGTTTGTGCCGGAAGGCGCGCACGTCTCGATCATCCCTGCGGTCGCCGGCGGCGCGTGATAGCGACGCGATAGCGGAACCTGTTCTCATCAGGCGATACGGCGCTTGGAATTGCGCTGAGCGTTGCCGCGATTGCTGTGTATCTGGCGTCAAGTGCGCTCCACACACGGTAAGGTCGTTTCGGTCGCCGCCGGCAAGGCGAGTGTGAGTGCGAGAGCGTGCGCTGCACGGTACAAGCGGTGGACGATACACGGGTTCCGCGGTTGCAAGGGCGGGGCTCGAAGCCCGAGCAGCAGTTAGGGAGTTGTTTGGAATGGCTCAGGGCACCGTCAAGTGGTTCAACCCGGACAAGGGGTACGGCTTTATCGCCGTCGACGGTGGCAGGGACGTTTTCGTCCACTTCTCAGCGATCCAAGCCGACGGGTACCGCACTCTCGAAGAGGGTCAGCGCGTCGAGTTCGAGATCACGCAGAGCGACCGGGGACAGCAGGCCGAAAAGGTCACCATCGTCCAGTAAGTACTCGCTAGTCCGGTCGGCCCGGCCCCCTTACGCGGTGGATGCGCGGGGGAGCCGGGCTGGCTTGCTTTTAGCCTACAGCGCGCACCGGCGCGCTAGGATTCGCCGGTGGACTCGCTCAGCATCGACGGCGCGTGGACGTTCACGCCGCGCCAGTTTCCTGACGACAGGGGAGCTTTCCTCGAGGCGTTCCGTGGCGAGGAGTTCGCCGCTGACCTCGGGTACCGGCTGGAGGTAGCGCAGGTTAACTGCTCGGTGTCCCGGCGCGGGGTCATTCGCGGCATTCACTACGCCGATGTCCCGCCCGGCCAGGCCAAGTACGTGAGCTGCGTGCGCGGCGCGATCCTCGACGTGATCGTGGACATCAGGGTCGGCTCTGCGAGTTTCGGCGCGTGGGAGGCCGTCCGCCTCGATGACGCCGAGCGCCGGGCGGTGTACGTGTGCGAAGGCCTCGGGCACGGTTTCATGGCGCTGACCGACGACGCGACCGTGATGTACCTGTGCTCCACCGGGTACGCGCCCGGGCGCGAGCACGGGCTGAACCCGATGGACCGGGACCTGGGCATCGAGTGGCCGCTTGACTCCCTCGGCGACGCCGAGCCGGTGCTGTCCGACAAGGACGCGCAAGCGCCGTCGCTGGCCGAGGCGGAAGCGGCTGGCCTGCTGCCGCGATACGAGACCTGCCTCGCCTACACTGCGGGATTGCGCGGCAAGGGGTAGTCAGGCGGTCGCGTCGACGGCGGGGAAGGCGCGGTGCAGGCTTTCCCGCCAGTCGGCGATGGGGGCGATTCCCGCCTTCGCCCACGCGTCGTGGCCGAGCACGCTGTAAGGCGGGCGGGGCGCCGGGCGCGGGTACTTCTCGCTCGTGGTGGGGCGGACGAGGTCACGGCCGGCGCCTTGCAGGTCGAATATCTCCTGCGCGAATCCGAACCACGTGGTCTGCCCGGAACTGGTCCCGTGGTAGATCCCGGCCGGCGCGCCGGAGGCCACCAGCGCGATGATCTGCGCGGCCAGGTCGGCCGTCCACGTGGGCTGCCCGGCCTGATCGGTCACCACATTGACCGGCTCGCCCTTGCGCGCGAGCCGGATCATAGTGCGCACGAAGCTCTTCCCGTGCGCGCCGTACAGCCACGCGGTCCGCAGCACGTACCCGGTCGCTGGCAGCGCGGCCAGGACGGCCCGCTCCCCGGCCAGCTTGGTCCGCCCGTACGCGGTGCGCGGCGCCGCCGGGTCGCCCTCGGCATACGGGCTGCTCGCGTGGCCGTCGAAGACGTAGTCGGTGGACAACTGGACCATGGCCGCGCCCGCCCGCGCGCACGCGGCGGCGAGGTTGGCCGCCCCGTCGCCGTTGACCCGCAGGGCGTCGGGCTCGTGGGCCTCCGCGTCGTCCACCGCGGTCCACGCGGCGCAGTTAACCACGACCGATGGCTGGTGCTCATCCAGCGCGGCCGCGACGGCGCTGGAGTCGGTGACGTCGAGGTCGCCACGGCCAAGGCCCGTGAACTGCTCGTTATTGCTGGTGAGGAGGGCGGACAGGTCACGTCCGAGCATCCCGTGGGCACCGGTTACCAGCCAGCCAGTCATGGCAGAAGTCCTCGCATGTTGGTGAAACGTACTCGCGGAATGGTACGGCGCGCCGCGTCCATCGCGGCTCGCGGGCTATCAGCTAGTAGCAGTGGCTTTCGCCGCGATTGTCGCCCGAAAGGCCATTGCTGCCGGCCAGTAATGCGAATGGACAGGGCTGGGCAGTGGGGATGCCGGGTGCGTATGCCGGCGGGATGGGCGTGGCGCCGGGGCCACTCGTGATGGGCTGGTTAGGAGCTGATCTGGACCTTACTGTGGTCGCCGAGGACGAGGCGGTAGGCCCGGGGGACGCGCGGGGCGGGGGTCACTTCCGCGTAGTGGCCGATGATCGACGCCTCGATCCGGCCCACTCCCCGGATGGAGGCCCCTCGTAGCACGATCGAGTACTCGATCTCGCTGTCATCGACCATGCATTCCTGCGCGATCGCGGTGAACGGGCCGATGTAGCTGCTAATCACCTTGGTGCCCGCCCCAATGATCGCCGGGCCGACGATGCGTGACCCGCTGACCTGGGCACCCGCCTCGACCACGACCCGCCCGATGAGCTCGCAGTCAGCCTCCACCGTGCCGAGCACGTGGGGCTCGACGGTCTCCAGGACCAGGCGGTTGACCTCGAGCATGTCGGAGACGTTGCCGGTGTCCTTCCAGTAACCGGTGATGGTGGTGGAGCGCACCTGCTTGCCGTTGTCGATCAGCCACTGGATCGCCTCGGTGATCTCCAGCTCGCCGCGCCAGGACGGCTTCAGGTTGCGCACGGCCTCGTGGATCGCGGGCGTGAACATGTAGACGCCAACCAGGGCCAGATTGCTCTTGGGCTGCTTGGGCTTCTCCTCCAGCCCGATGACTTGCCCGGCGGCGTCGAGCTCGGCGACGCCGAAGGAGCGCGCGTCCGAGACCTCGGTGAGCATGATCTGCGCGTGCGGCCGGTGCGCGCTGAACTCTTCGACCAGGTCGTTGATCCCGCCGACGATGAAGTTGTCGCCCAGGTACATGACGAAGTCGTCGTCGCCGAGGAAGTCCCGGGCCACGAGGACCGCGTGGGCCAGTCCGAGCGGGGCGTCCTGGCGGATATAGGTGGTGTGGATTCCGAACGCGCTGCCGTCGCCCACCGCGGTCTGGATCTCCGCCGCGGTGTCGCCGACTATCAGCCCGACGTCGGTGATCCCGGCGTCCTTGATCGCCTCCAGCCCGTAGAACAGGACCGGCTTGTTGGCGACCGGGACGAGTTGCTTGGCTGAGGTGTGGGTCAGCGGCCGCAGCCGCGTGCCCGCGCCTCCTGCTAGGACCAGAGCTTTCACGTCCCGAACCGTAGCAATTGGCCTAGGGTGCTGCGGCCCACTTCGCCCAGTCCGGAGGGTCGCTGTTTGCACTCTCCCATCGAGAGTGCTAAACATGGCGTTGGCACTCTCCATGGGAGAGTGACAGCCATACGGCAGGATCGGGCGACGAGGCGCGAGGCTGGGGCAGGAAGGGACTGCCGTCGGCACGTGCCGTCCGTCGCGGGCGTCGGCCGGTCCAGACGTACCGTACGGAGGACTGGAGCCAATGGCAGCGAAGTTGATCGCGTTTGACGAGGAAGCCCGGCGCGGCCTCGAACGCGGCATGAACCAGCTGGCCGACGCCGTTAAAGTCACCCTCGGCCCCAAGGGCCGGAACGTGGTTCTCGAGAAGAAGTGGGGCGCCCCCACGATCACCAACGATGGCGTGTCCATCGCCAAGGAGATCGAGCTCGAGGACCCGTGGGAGAAGATCGGTGCCGAGCTGGTCAAGGAA
>JAICYD010000178.1 GCA_025934375.1 Streptosporangiaceae bacterium
GCCCGGATCCGCAAGCTGTCGTTCCCAGTCGCGTTCCGCCCGTTCACCGACTTCGAGGAAGACGCGACCGCGCTCTACATCTTCGAGCCTGCCCTGTTCCCCGGCCTGTTTCAGGTCGAGGAGTACGCCCATGCAGTGCTAGCCACCCATCCTGGTGCCACGGCCGAGCAAGTCACCGGACGGCTGGCTGCCCGCATGTCGCGTCAGGGGATCGTGGTACACGACAACCCGCCCCGCATCTGGGTGCTCGTGTACGAACCAGCCCTGCATAACCTCGTCGACTCGCCGCAGGCTATGTACCGCCAGCTCATGCGCATGGTGGATGCCTCGCGCTTGCCGAATGTCACCGTTCAGGTCCTCCCGGCTGGCTTGCACGCCGCGTTGAAGGGGTCATTCCACCTCGCGGAAAAGATAGGCGTCCCCACTGCCGCATACATAGAAGACGTGACAGATGGACGGACCACACAAGACCCAGTGGTCCTAAATGAGTTGTCTGAGCGGTTCCGGTACCTTCAGATTGAGGCGATGACCCCCAGCGCATCGCGCGAGTTCATGGAGAAGGTGGCCAAGGACCAGTGGAGCGAAGCCTAGCGACTCCGGCGTGGCGCAAGTCCAGCTACAGCAGTTCATCCGGTGACGCCTGCGTAGAAGTTGGCGCGTGGCGCAAGTCCAGCTATAGCGGTACATCCGGCAACGCCTGCGTGGAGGTCGGCGATACCGCTCCGACGATCTTGGTGCGTGACACGACTGACCGGGGCGGAGTGATGCTCCGCGTGTCCGCGCGAGCATGGGTGACCTTCACGGCCGTGCTGCGCTAGCGCCCCGGTCGCGTTCCTCGGTATTACCTTGTCGGGCTGCCGCGTGCTCGCTGGCCCGGCGGTCCTTGACCGCTACCAGCCAATGGGTGACTGCGGACGATCTTGCCGGACGGGGAGATGGCGTCGCGGGTGCCGTCGGGGTGGTGGATGATGCGCCAGCCGAGGCGGTGGATGAAGTGGTGGTGGTGCACCAGGCAGTACAGGTGCAGGTTCTCCATCGAGGTCGCGCCGCCGTCGGCCCGGGGCCGCAGGTGATGCGGCTCGCACTGGGACGCGGGGCGGTCACAGCCGCCGGGCCACTGGCAGTGGCGGTCGCGCAGGATGACCGCGCGGCGGATGTGGTCGGGGATGTCGTCGGTGTCCCCGATGTCCAGGACCAGGCTGGCGCCGTTGAACGGGCGCCCCAGCAAGCTCGCGCGCAGGAACCCGGGCAGCCCGGCCGGGCCGGACAGGGCCCGGATGGACATCGCGAGTAGGGTCCGCTCCAGCGCGAGCCGGGCGGCCGGGGATAGCGGTCCCTGAAGGCCGGGCGGTGGGCAGTCGCACCCGCCGCAGGTGCAACCGCAGGAGCGCGGGCCGGTGTCGTTCTCCTGGCTGACGTCTTTCTGGCAGCCGTGGGCCTCCAGGAAGACGTCGGCCATCTCGCTGAGCACGTTCCAGTCCGGGCTGCCGGTGATCACCGGGGTGACCTGGGCCGCGCAGGCGGCCGCTTGGGCGGCGGGCCCGCAGAACCAGCCGGGCTCGCCGGCCCGCGTGGCCAGCCACGCTTCCTGGGCGGCGGAGGCGCCGTCCATCGCCAGCAGGTCCGCCAGCGACATCACCGCCTGGGCGCGGGTCTTCATCCCCGAGGTCTGCGGGATCCCCGGCGCGCCCAGGGCCAGCCGCAGCGCGGCCTCCAGGGCGTCGTGGTTGCGCTGCCCGGGGCCGCGCAGGTCGTCCGCGCCGGCGTTCTTCCCGAACGTCGCGAGGACCTGGGACAGCAGCGCCGCGCACTGGGCGGACAGGTCGCCCTTCAGGCGGCCGGCGCCGCCGAGGGTGGTGCCCATCCGGACGTCCCGGTCACGGAACCCATCATCATCGGGGTCGGAGTCCGGGCACTGGCTGCGAACGGCCTCGTAGATGGCCTGGGCGAGCCGGGCGATATCGGGGTGCAGCGGCAGGCCGGCCCGGGTCGCGTCGAGCAAGATCCCGTCGGCGGCGTTCACCTGATCGGCCGGGAGGCGGTCGTTCCAGGCAGCCAACTGCCAGGCCCACGAGTCAGAGATCTCGCCGCTGGCGAGAGCCTCGCATAGCACCGGATGGGCAACGAGCCGCCGCGCGTTCAGGTCCAGGTCCCGGGCGGCCAGCTTGGTGAGCTTGGCCTGGTGCCGTAGCCAGGTCCGGACGCTGGGGTGGCCATCGGCCACGTAGCCGCCGGCGGCGGCGAACGCGGTCAGCGCGGCCCCGTGCGCCACCGTCCACTTGGCCCGGGCTGCCCCTAGGGACCGCAGCGCCTGCCCCTGGCCCCGCCCGCCCTCCGCCTGCCAGTCCACCGCAGCCAGGTGATCCAGCGACGCGTGCAGCATCGCCAGTGCCTCATCGGTATCCACGGGAGCCTGCGCCGCCATCGCCTTCACCTCCCCCGAGATGCGATCCCTGGATGGCCGGTCGAACCTGACTCGATTATATCAAACTGAGTTACTGAAAGCATTATGTAGCACAACTATTATGTTCGATTTACTGAGAAGGCTGGGGGTTGTTGACGGCGGCCGCCGGCTACCGGCCGGGGGAAAAATGCACCGTGGCGTTGACTACAACTTAGTTGCGACCACATGGGGCGCCGGTCCGCCACTCGCGAGAAGCACTCTTCTGGCATGCACGCACTCATGACAGCACCGGACCCTGCGGTCGACACCGGCTCGCCGGCAACGCTGCCCACCGCGATCGCCTCGCCCGCCCGGGTGGTGGTCATCGTGCCGGCGCACAATGAGGTAGCCCAGCTGCCGGCCACTATCGCCGCGCTGCGCCGGCAAACGCGGACTCCCGACGAGATCATCGTGGTGTCCGACAACAGCACCGACGATACGGTCGCCATCGCGCTCAGCCTGGGCGTCACGGTAATGAGCACAGTCAATAACCGGGCCCGTAAGGCCGGCGCCATCAACCAGGCGCTGACCCGCCTTCTCACCGGCCACGGGCCTGACTTCTACGTCCTGGTCATGGACGCGGATACCGAATTGTCGCCAGAGTGGATCGAGATGGCAGCGCGCGAGCTAGCCGACGACCCGCGCGCCGCTGTCGGCGGGACCTACCTCGGGGCGATCGTGCCAAGCGGCCCCTGATGCCGGCATCGTGAGCCGGATCCATCAGGGCCTGGTGAAGCAGCTTCAGGTCAACGAATTCGAGAGGGCTTCCCGGCTGCAGGGCAGGAACGGACGAGCATCTGGTGCCTGTCGGGGACGGGCACGATGGCCCGGGCATCCATGCTCCGCGAGATCGCCGCTGAGCGTGGCGACAGCCTGCCCGGCGGCGGCGGGATCTATGACTCGGGCAGCTCGACCGAGGACTTTGAGATCACGCTGGCATTCCGGTCGCTCGGCTACCGGTGCGTGATCCCGAGGGGCTGCCACTCGCGGACCGAGGTAATGCCGACGATGCGAGCCTGGTTCACGCAGCGGCTCCGCTGGCAGTTCGGCACGCTGGAGTCCCTGCTGGCCTACGGGTTCAACCGCGTCACCTGGGGCTGGAAAGGCTGGACGCGCCAGGGCCTGTTCCACCTGCGGTTCCTAGGCCAGTTCCTGCTGTGGTTCGTGCTCGCCCATTCCCTGATGACCTCGGGCGCGTCGTTCCCGCCGTTCATCCTCGCCTGCCTGGCGGTCGTCTACGCCGAGCGCCTTGTCTCGGTCTGGCGCGTCGGCTGGCGGGGACGATTGCTGGCCGCGCTGCTAGTGCCCGAATTCCTGTACGGCGTGTCAGAGGGCTCATATCTCGTCGCCGCCGTCTGGAAGACCGCCCGCCGCAAGCCGCTGACAGACTGGGGGCACATCTGATGATGACCGCGCTCGCAGGCATCGCCGGCCTGGTGACCGTGCTGTATGCCATCTCGGCACTGGGACGCCTCGTGCCGGTCAAGCGCCGCCACCACGACTGGAAGCAGGTCACCGGGATGTCGGCCGTCACGCTCCTCGCTGTGGGGCTCGCCGGAGGCATCTACGGCGTGACTCACGGCACGGGGGATGCCGCGAGCGCATCGGCATCGTCCGCCACCGGGACGGGCAGCAAGGGCAGCACCTTGCCGATCGGAGTGTTCGCGCCCGGGGCGTGGAAATCTTGGTCGCCCGTGCAGCGGTTCAGCCAGGACGCCGGCCAGCCGGTTCGCTACGCCCTCGATTACACCGGGCCGGACGAGCCGTTCCCCGCCCAGTTCGGCAAGCTGGCCGCCGAGCATGGCGCCGAGCCGGTGCTCCAGATGATGCCGGCCATGAGCATGGCTGACATCGCGGCCGGGCAAGACGACGCCTACCTGAGCAGCCTGGCCCGCCAGGTCAGCGGCTACGGGCACCCCGTGGTGCTCTCGTTCGCTCCCGAAGCCAACGGCACCTGGTATCAGTGGGGCTGGACACGGACGGCGCCATCGCAGTACCAGGCCGCGTGGAAGCACGTCATGGCTCAGTTCACCGGCGTCCGCAACGTCACCTGGATGGATACCGTCAACGTCAGCTACCCGGGTTCTGGCTCGATGGCGGACTACATTGTGCCCGGCGTCATGACCGGGATCGATGGCTACTACGGCTTCGGCAACCAGGGCATGGACTTCAACTCGGTGTTCACCCCTACGCTCCGCCAGGTCCGGGCGCATACCAAGGCGCCGGTCATGATCAGCGAGACCGCGATCCAGGGAAGCCGTGACCAGGCCGCGCATATCCCGGGCCTGATCCAGGGGGCCAGGGACAATCACCTGGCCGGCGTTATCTGGTTCAACCAGGACAGGGGCAAGGGCCAGCACTGGCCGCTGACTTCCGCCGGCGCTGCCGCACTCCGCCAGAGCCTCGCGACGACGGGCCCGGGGCGCGGCTAAGCCGTCGCCGCGCCGTCCGGTGAGGGCTTGCTGCAAGACCAACGCGACGACGGACAACGCGCCGATCGCGATCGCGGTGGGGACCGGGTTACCGAGGCCACCGAGTCCCGCCAGCGGCGCCAGGAAGGCGCCGAACAGGAACGGCAGCGCCCCGTGGAACGCCGACGCCGTTCCCGCGATGGCGCCCTGGTCAGCCATGGCCAGTGCCGTTCCGTTGGGGCGCATCATGCCGAACGCGGCAACGAAGACGAACAGCGGGACGAGCAGTGCGACCAGCGGGGGATGCGCGGTCAGCGCGGCGACCAGCAGCGCCACCGCCGCCACCACCATCACGATGAGCGGGACGACCACCAGCGTCTCGACCTTGCGCTTCTTTACCAGGCGGGTCCCCAGCTGGGCCATCAGCACCAGGCCAATGGAGTTGATCATGAAGAACAGGCTGAACAGCTGCGGGCTTTTTCCATAGCCGTCTTCGACGATGAACGGCAGGGTGGAGATGTAGGTGATCAGCGCGGCGGTGCCGAACGCGACCGCCGCCGTGTTCCCGGTGTACTGCCGGTCGCGCAGCAGCGTCCCCGCGTCCGCGAGCAGCCGCCGGAAGTGCGGCGGGGTGCGCCGGGCGGCGGGCAGCGTCTCGGGGAGGAACCAGCTGAGGGCCCCGAGGACCAGCCCGAGCGCGGCGAGCGCGCCGAAGATGCCGCGCCAGTCGGTGAACCGCAGGATCTGGCCGCCGAGCACCGGGGCCAGCACCGGGGCCAGGCCGAAGACGAGGGTCAGCGAGCCGAGCACGCGCGCTAGCTCCTTGCCCTCGTACATGTCGCGGACCATGGCCAGGCTGAGCACGACGCCGGTCGCGCCTGCCGCGCCTTGCAGGAAGCGCAAGATGATGAGCGTGACGACATCGGGCGAAACGGTGCAGGCGACGCTGAGCGCGGTGAAGGCGGCCAGCCCGATCAGCAGCGGCCGGCGGCGGCCATAGCCGTCGCTGAGCGGGCCCGCCACGAACTGGCCGATCGCCAGGCCTGCCAGGCACCCGGACATGGTCAGCTGCACCATCGGCTGCGTCGCGTGCAAGTCGGTGGCCATGCTGGGCGTGGCCGGCAGGTACATGTCCATCGACAGCGGCCCGAACGCTGACAGCGCCCCGAGGAGGATCAGCTCCGCCAGCCGGCGGTGGGACGCCCACGCTCCGATCGCGCCCGGACCCGGCTGATCGTCGGCCTGCTCATCAGCCTGCGAAATCTCAGAAGTCATCCCAAAGGATGCTACGCGCGTGCTCCGAGCTGGGAAATGCCGGAGAACTCACCCTTGTGGGCGACGTGCGGCCCGGTTCACCGTGGCCTGAGTGCGGGCCCAAACGCCTCATCGGGTGGCCCGGGCTCGGCGAAAACGCCGGTGCGCTCGGTCGCCTGCCAGCGCTGGCGCGTTCCGAGCAGGGCGGCGATCACCGACTGGATCGTGACCAGGTACATGAGCTGGCGGTAGACGATGAGCTGGAACGGGAGCACCCACACGGAGCGCAGCCTCTCCCGGTCAAGGCGGAGGGCGTATCCGGCGACGAGCACCTGGAACGCGGTGAACGAGAGCCAGAACGCGGCCACCCGCGCCGGGTTCAGGAACACGACGCCATACACCGAGAACACATCGATCAACGGCGCCAGCAACGGCAGTACCACCTGGAAGAACCACAGGTAGGTCAGGCAGAGACGACCGAACCGGCCCGACCGGCCACGCTCAAGGAAGGCGTGCCGGTGCTTCCACATCGCCTGCATGGTGCCGTAGCACCAGCGGTACCGCTGCTTCCACAGCACGCTCAATGTCGCCGGGACCTCGGTCCAGGCGATGGCCTGGGGCGCGTACACGATCCGCCAGCCGGACCGGCACAGCGCCATCGTCAGGTCGGTGTCCTCAGCGAGCGTGTCGTGGCTGACCCCGCGCACCGCATACAGTGCCGCGCGGCGGAACGCGCCGATCGCCCCCGGCACGGTCGGCATGACCCCGAGCAGGTCATACATGCGGCGGTCGAGGTTGAACCCGACCACGTACTCCAGGTGCTGCCAGCGGCCCAGGAAGCCCTTCCGGTTGAACACCTTGGTGTTCCCGCTGACCGCCCCCACGCCGGGGTCAGCCAGCGGCGCCACGAGCTTTCCGATCGTGTCCAGCTCGAAGATCGTGTCGCCGTCAACGAGGATCAAGATATCCGACTGGGCCAGCCGGACGCCGGCGTTGAGCGCGCCCGGCTTCCCTGAGTTCCGCTGGGTGACGACCCGGACAAACGGATATCCGAGGCCCCGCGCGACCCGCGCCGTGCGGTCGGTCGAGCCGTCATCGACCACGATGATCTCCAGCCGGCCCCGGTAGCGGGATTCGGCCATCGACCGCACGGTGGCGGCGATCCCCGCCTCCTCGTTGTAGGCCGGAATCACGATCGTCACGTCCGGGAGATACGGCGGCGCGTCCGCGGGGATCCAGCGCGCGGCGCGGAGCTCGCGGCGGCGGGCGGCGACCGCGAACCCGACCAGCAGCAGGAGCCGGATGACCGACAGCGCGGTCATCACGATCAGCGCGACCGAGAAGATGACCAGAGCGCGGTCGGCGACCTGCTGAATGAGGATGAGCAGCGTGCCGGCCAGGTGCGAAGAACCGGCGACCGGCACGTCCGCGTCGGCGAGCCGCAGTGCCGAGGTGACCGTCGTGAACTGGTACCCGCGCGCCTTGAGCTCGGTGATGATGCCCGGCAGCGCGGCGAGCGTCTGGTCCCGGTTCCCGCCGCCATCGTGCAGCATGATGATCGCGCCCGCGCCGTCGCCGGGGATGGCGGCGGACACGATTCTGGCCACCCCCGGCCGGGCCCAGTCCTTGGTGTCCACGCTGGTGAACACCACCAGGTAGCCGTCCCGCCCGGCGGTGACCGCCGCTCGCCAGTCCGCCGCGGAGATCGCGTCGGGCGTGGACGAGTACGGCATCCGGAGCAGCCCGGTGTGGATCCCGGCCGCGCCCGCCAGGGCGTTCTGGGTGAGGGTGAGTTCGAAGTTTTCCCGCCAGGCGCCGACCGTGGCCAGGTTCGGGTGCGTGTAGGTGTGCGAGCCGACCTCGTCACCGTCGGCGAGCACCGCCCGGACGATCCGCGGGTTATTCGCGGCGTGGGCGCCGATCATGAAGAACGTGCCGGGGACGTGGTACTGGCGCAAGACCGCGATGATCTTCGGGGTCCAGGTCGGGTCGGGGCCGTCGTCGAAGGACAACACCGCGGTCTTCGGCGGGATCTGGTAGCTGACCGGGCCACCGCGCGGCCCGCCGGCCGGCGCGACGACCGGGCCGCCGGCCAGGATCGCGGCCGGGCCAGGGGCCGCGCCCGCCCCGGCCGCGGGCTCGCTGGCGGCGTTCTCCCCGAGGGTCCCGTGCGTGTAGCCCTCGATCAGCAGGCCCAGCGCGAAGACGATGACCATCAATATGACGACGGGCCAGTGGCCGCGCGGCGTCCGCGACTTCGGGGCGGGCCGTCGCGCGCGGTCGGCCCGGGTATGGCGCTCGGCGGGGCGGGCGGCCATCGAGGTCAGGCTGTCGGCGTCGGGGAAGCCGTGTTGTGCGGGTTGCCGTGCCCGCTCGACTTCCCGTGCCCGGGGCTGGCGGCTGTCGCCGTCGCGCTTGCCGAACTAGTCGGCGTCGTCGTCGCGGACGGCGTCGACCCCGCCGAGGGCGACGGCTTGGCGGACGTGCTCGCTGACGGTTGCGATGTCGCCCCCGTCGCCGGCGCACCCGGCTGGCCGGGGGCCTTCCCGCCGGTCCCGCCGCCATTGCCGGAGGCCGGGACACCGCTCACGGTGGCGTGCCCGAGGGGAACGGTGCCCCCCTGCTGCGGGTCGTGCTTGGCGGCGGCGGGGGGACCCGCCCATTGCGTGAACGGCGCCTGCGGGCCACCCGTCATCGCGATGACGATGGCTACCAGGCATGCGGCGATCGCCGCCATGGAACCAAAGCCCGCGAACCGCAGGAGCCGACGGCGGCGTCCGGACGGATCAGCGAAAACCGGTCTGGACTCCACGGGACGCGATTGTAGTGATCAGCGGCCTGTGACGGGGGTTTCCTCGCGAATCTGTCCCAAGGCCTTAATGTCCTAAGGCACTCGCGCCGCCGCCGGCCGCCAGTTCCGCTTGCATGAATATGCAGTGCTGTGCATATACTTGTGGCCATGTCCAAGGTGCTCAGCTCCCTGCCTGTCGGTGAACGCGTCGGGATCGCCTTCTCCGCCGGCCTCGATACCTCGGTCGCGGTCGCGTGGATGCGCGAGAAGGGCGCGGTGCCCTGCACCTATACGGCGAATCTCGGCCAGTACGACGAGCCGGACATCGACTCGGTGCCCGGCCGGGCCGGCGCGTACGGCGCCGAGCTCGCACGGCTCGTCGACTGCCGCAAGGCACTCGTCGAGGAGGGACTCGCCGCCCTGGCCTGCGGCGCGTTCCACATCAGGTCCGGCGGCCGCGCGTACTTCAACACCACGCCGCTGGGCCGGGTCGTCACCGGCACCTTGCTGGTGCGCGCAATGCTCGAAGACGACGTCCAGATCTGGGGCGACGGCTCCACCTACAAGGGCAACGACATCGAGCGGTTCTACCGCTACGGCCTGCTGACCAACCCCGGCCTGCGGATCTACAAGCCGTGGCTGGACGCGAGCTTCGTCGCCGAGCTCGGCGGCCGCAAGGAGATGTCGCAGTGGCTGCTTGAGCGGAGCCTGCCCTACCGGGCCTCGATCGAGAAGGCGTACTCCACCGACGCGAACATCTGGGGGGCGACCCACGAGGCCAAGTTGCTGGAGCGCCTGGAGGTCGGGATCGAGATCGTCGAGCCGATCATGGGCGTGCGCTTCTGGGACCCCGCGGTCGAGATCGCGGCCGAGGACGTGACCGTCGGGTTCCAGCAGGGCCGGCCGGTGTCCATCAACGGCAAGGAGTTCGCGTCCCCGGTCGACCTGGTCCTGGAGGCCAACGCGATCGGCGGGCGGCACGGGCTGGGCATGTCCGACCAGATCGAGAACCGCATCATCGAGGCCAAGTCACGGGGCATCTACGAGGCACCCGGCATGGCGCTGCTGCACGCCGCCTACGAGCGGCTGGTCTGCGCGATCCACAACGAGGACACCGTCGCCGCCTATCACAACGACGGCCGCAAGCTGGGCCGGCTGCTGTACGAGGGCCGCTGGCTGGACCCGCAGGCGCTGATGCTGCGCGAGGCGCTGCAGCGCTGGGTCGGCACCGCGATCACCGGGGAGGTGACGCTCCGGCTGCGCCGGGGCGAGGACTACTCGATCCTGGACACGGCCGGTCCCGCGTTCAGCTACCACCCGGAGAAGCTGTCGATGGAGCGCGTCGAGGACGCGGCGTTCGGCCCGGTCGACCGGATTGGCCAGCTCACCATGCGCAACCTGGACATCGCCGACTCCCGCGCCAAGCTCGAGGTCTACGCCCACCTCGGCGTGATCGGCAACCCCCACCCGGCGCTTACCGTCCAGGCCCAGGCCGTCCAGTCGGCGACGGCGGCGCTCATCGGCGCCCCCGACGCCGGCGGCGCCGAAGTGATCGCCTCCTCGGGTGCCGGACCGAGCGGCGAGCTCCTGGACCGCGCCGCCATGGAGGCGGGCACCGACTAAGCCCCTGTCACCCGGCGATACTGTCACCCGGCGATACTGTCACCCGGCAGCCTGCGGCTTGCTGCCGGCCAGCAGGATCCGGTGCATCACGCGGCGCTCGCCCTGGTAGTCGTTGACGGCGAAGTGCCAGGTCTGGCGGTTATCCCACATCGCGATGGACCCCGGCTCCCAGTGGAACCGCGTCACGAACTCGGGGCGCGTCCCGTGCGTGAACAGGTAGCTCAGCAGCGGCACGGACTCGCGCCGGGTCCAGCCCTCGAACCGGGTCGTGAACTCGGGGTTGACGTACAGCACGGCGCGGCCGGTCTCCGGGATCAGCCGGGCGACGGGGTGCACCGGTCCCTCGGCCGCGTCGTACTCGGCGACCGACGGCTCCGGCGGGTCGGTCTGCGCGTAGCTGTAGCCGAGCTTGCGGACGTTCGCGTGCACCGCGCGCATGCCGGTCAGCGTCGCCCGCAGACCGTCGGACAGCGCCTCGAATGCCGGTCCCATCCCGGCCCAGGCGGTGTCGCCGCCCCAGGGAGGAACCGCCTCGGCGAACAGGATCGTCGCCTTCGGCGGCTCGTCGAAGCAGGTCATGTCGGTATGCCAGCCCTCGCCGATGGCCTTGGTCTGCTCCGGCTCCTTGCGCACCTCCTGCCGTACCCGGATCTCCCCGAGCCGCGCGGCGAATGCCTCCCGCTGCGCCTCGTTCAGCGGCTGGCCGCGGAAGAAGATCACGCCGTGCTCGGCCCAGGCCCGTGAGATGGCCGCGTAGGTCTCGTCCGGGTAGTCGCGCGTCAGGTCAAGACCGCGCAGCTCCGCGCCGATCAGCCCGCCGACCCGGTGCACCTGCGGCAGCGTTACCGTCTCCATGGGCACATCATCGGCCGCGGCCGCCGCCAAGGAAACCGCCCGCCAGCACAGCAGCCACTCACCCGAGCCCGCCGCCGGGCACAAAATCGCTATTGGATGATGAATCGCGTGGCGTGCTCGATGGCGGCGGCGATGCCGGACGCCCGGGTGACGAAGTCATCCAGCGTTTCTGGAGTGGCCCGCCAGGCCGGGGTGAAGACGCCGATCAGGCCGTCTTGAGCCTGGAAGCTGACCGCGTTCGCGCCGTGCTCGCCGTAGGGCTGCGCGGTCATCCACGCGGTGAACGATCCGCTGAACAGGCGCTCGGCCCAGGTCAGGCTGCCCTCGGCGGGGCTGAGCATCTCGCCGCCGGCCACTGCGACCGTGTACAGCTCATCGAACCGCGCGTCGCCGGTCGGCACCGGCGTCAGGCCGCGCGGGAGCGCCCGGTCGCGGCGCGACGGCCACTGCCGGGCCATGCAGGCGATTCCGCCGGCTCGCCGGGCCTGGAGGATCTCATAGCGTTGTATTCCTCGGCGCTCTCGTCACGGGTGACGTAGGTGTAACCGTAGTACGCGTCGATGGTGCGCACGCTGCCGTGGGTCAGCCGCCACGCCCACGGCTGGGACTCATCGAGCGTCAGGTGCGCCGAGCCCACGTACTCACGGTCGCCCGGCGGCAGCCAGCCGGGCGGGATAGCCGGCCCGGCGTACCGCTGGTCGGCGGTGAAGCGCCACCGCACGCCCAGTTCCGGCTCGTGGCCATCCCGGTCGAGCTGCCACACGTCGATGTCGGTCACCCGCGGCCCGGGCGCGATCACCCAGTTCTGGCGGACCGGCCGGATCAGGGAGCGCGCGGCGTCATCGTCACTGATCGCGGTCAGCGCCGACCCGTCTCCGTCCACCGCCACCATCCACGCCGCCACCAGCAGGCGGGCGGCCTGGACGGCCCGCTCGCGGCCGAGCCACCCGTCGCCCGCCTCGGTCATCGCCGCGGCCGGCCCGGGCGCGACGCGCACCACGACCTCGCCGACCGCAGCCGCCACCGGCGCCGGGATGTCCGGCCCCTTCCCCGCGTCAGGTCCGCTCACCGTTTGCTCCACTTCACGCCTGGACGAAGCATGGCACGGGGAGCACGATGTCACTGCGTGAAGTCGTTGGAGTGAAAGTCCTTTTAAGTCTTTCCGCCCAACGACTCCGGGGTTCACGCTTCCCTGGCCGCTGCCTCCAGTCGCCGGGCGAAGTCCATGCTCGCCCGCGCCTTGCCGACCTCGCCCAGCAGCAGCAGGGCGCGCGCCTCGCGGCGGTGGCTGCCGACCGAGTGCGGGGAGGTGACGCCGCGTTGCTTGTCCTGGGCCGCGCGCACCGTCGTGATCTCGCCGAGCGCCTGGGTGGCGAGGTCGCGGCGCTCCCGCTCGGCCGGGGCCGACTCGGCCTGGGCGAGCAGGTACAGGGCCAGCAGCGAGCGCGCGTCCAGGGTGACCGGGTGCTCAGGGCCGTACCTGGCCGCCTGCGCCCGGGTGTCGTCGGCGGCCAGCGCGGTCGCGTTGGTCAGGTCGGCCCCGGTCCGCCGCCGCCGGTAGGCGGTCGCCAGCGACCGGCGGGCCGTGCTGGTGAGGTAGGCGTTCGGGCCGTAGGCGGCCTGGCTGCGCTCCAGCGCGGCGACCAGGCTGGAGACGACCTCCGGGGTGACGTCGTCCGCGTCGACGTGCGCGCCGTCGACGCGGGCGCGCCGGCGCGCCCGCCGGGGCGCCGGGCCCAGGCCGGCCCCGGACAACACCCCCGTAGCC
>JAICYD010000170.1 GCA_025934375.1 Streptosporangiaceae bacterium
CGACTACCTGCGCGACAACATGGCACGGAGCCTCGAGGATTGCGTCCAACGCGAGCTGACCTACGCGATCGTCGATGAGGTCGACAACATTCTCATCGACGAAGCGCGGACGCCGCTGATCATCAGCGGTCCGGCCGAGCAGAACTCGCGCTGGTACATGGAGTTCGCCAAGATCGTCCCGAGGCTGCGGCGGGGCGAAGACGGCGAGGGCGACTACGAGGTCGACGAGAAGAAGAAGACCGTCGGCATCCTGGAGTCTGGCGTCGAGAAGGTCGAGGACTATCTCGGCATCGACAACCTGTACGAGTCGGTCAACACGCCGCTGGTCAGCTTCCTGAACAACGCGATCAAGGCCAAGGAACTGTACAAGCGCGACAAGGACTACGTCGTGATGAACGGCGAGGTCCTGATCGTTGACGAGTTCACCGGTCGCATCCTGCACGGGCGGCGCTACAACGAGGGCATGCACCAGGCCATCGAGGCCAAGGAAGGCGTGCAGATCAAGGACGAGAACCAGACGCTCGCCACGATCACCCTGCAGAACTACTTCCGCCTCTACGACAAGCTCGCCGGCATGACCGGTACGGCCATGACCGAGGCCGCCGAGTTCATGCAGATCTACAAGCTTGGCGTCGTGCCGATCCCGACCAACCGCCCGATGATCCGGGCGGACGAGACCGACGTGATCTACCAGACCGCGCAGGCGAAGTTCGAGGCGTGCGTCGAGGACATCGTCGAGCGGCACGGCGAGGGGCAGCCCGTCCTGGTCGGCACGACCAGCGTGGAGAAGTCCGAGATCGTGTCGAAGATGCTCAAGCGGCGAGGCATCCCGCACCACGTGCTCAACGCCAAGTACCACGAGCAGGAAGCCGCGATCGTCGCCAAGTCGGGCCGCCTGGGCGCGGTCACCGTGGCGACCAACATGGCCGGCCGCGGCACCGACATCATGCTCGGCGGTAACCCGGACTTCATCGCCGACGCCGAGCTCCACGAGCGCGGCCTGTCCCCGGTGGAGACGCCGGAGGACTACGAGGCGGCCTGGCCGGAGGCGGTCGCCAAGGCGAAGTCCGCGGTGGCCGCCGAGCACGAGCAGGTCGTCAGCGCCGGCGGGCTGTACGTGCTGGGCACCGAGCGGCACGAGTCGCGCCGCATCGACAACCAGCTCCGCGGCCGGTCCGGTCGGCAGGGCGACCCCGGCAAGAGCCGGTTCTACCTGTCCCTTGAGGACGACCTGATGCGAATGTTCCGCTCGGACCGGGTCGGGGCGCTCATGGAGCGGTGGAACATCCCGGCCGACGTTCCGGTCGAGAACAAGGTGGTCTCCCGGTCCATCAGGTCCGCGCAGACTCAGGTTGAGCAGCAGAACTTCGAGATCCGCAAGGACGTCCTGAAGTACGACGACGTGCTCAACCGGCAGCGTCAGGTCATCTACGCCGAGCGGCGCAAGGTGCTTGAGGGCGCGGACCTGCACGTCCAGGTCCGGTCGATGCTGGATGAGGTCATCGCGGAGTACGTCGGCTCCGAGACCGGCAGCGGGTACCCGGAGGAATGGGACCTCGACAAGCTGTGGCGCGCATTCCGCGGGCTGTACCCGATCACCATCACCGTCGACTCGGTGGTCGAGGAGGTCGGCGGCGAGAAGGCCAACCTGACCACCGACCACATCACCGAGGCGGTCCAAGAGGACGCTCACGCGGCGTATGACCGCCGCGAGGAGGAGCTGACCTCGGAGATCATGCGCGAGTTCGAGCGCCGCGTGGTCCTGTCGGTGCTGGACCGGCGCTGGCGCGAGCACCTGTACGAAATGGACTACCTGCGCGAGGGCATCGGCCTGCGGGCCATGGCGCAGCGCGACCCGCTGGTGGAATACCAGCGGGAGGGCTTCGACATGTTCAACTCGATGATGGAGGGCATCAAGGAGGAATCGGTCACCGCCTTGTTCAACCTTGAGCTTCAGGTTCAGCAGAACCCGATCGTCGAGGAAGCGCAAGACGACGCCATCCCCGGGATGCTGTTCGGCTCGAAGGCGCCGCAGGCACCTGCCCAGGCCCCGCCCCCGGCCGCGCCCGCGCCAGCAGCCGCGCCCGCGGCCCGGCCAGCCGGGCAGGGCAGGCATTCGGCGCAGCAGCGCAGGCAGCGGCCTGCCACGCCGCCGCCGCCGCCGGCCGAGCCGTCCTCGCCCGTCCCGGCCGCCTTCGGGCCGCGTCGGCCGACCCGGCTGCAGTACTCGGCCCCCTCGGACTCCGGCGGCGTCGAGGTCACGCGAACTACCGATGCCTTCGCCAACGTGGGCCGCAACGACCCATGCCCCTGCGGCTCGGGCCGGAAGTTCAAGCGCTGCCACGGAGACCCCACCCACAACGGCTGACGTCAGGCAGCCTCAATCTCGGTGCAGATCCACCGGGCACCGCTGGACCGGGCGCCGCTTGAGTAGGCACCGCTCGAATGGGCACGGCGCTGCGGGGTGGGAAGGCATTCCAGCCGCAGGGCGAGCGCCCGCGTGCGCGGCCCGAACCCGGCGATGACGCTCATCTCGATGACGCCAGCCGCGGGACGCGTGCTGAGGATCCGCACGATGCGAGGCTGCTGGCCGGCGCCGAAGCCGGGCCGCATCCGCTGCAGCTGGCGGTGCGCCCGGCTGTTCGTCCACGGCAGCACCTGCTGGGCGGGCCGTGACCCGGCCAGCGCCTCGGTGATCATCCGGGCCAGCCGCTGCGGCCACTCATCCGGCCCGGGCGCCTGCCCGCGGTCATCGACGCCGCGCCGGCGGGCGCCGGCGTCCGGCGCTGGCCAGCTGCCCCAGGCTGCCTCGTCCCCATCGGGCCGGCGCGGCGCCTTCCCGTCGGCGTCGTCGGTGGGCGGGGCGAAGTCAGGAAGAGCGCAGAGCTGGCTTGATGTTCCGTCATTGCGCACGTGTACGGCTTGCTGAGCTGGCATGGCGTCCCTCGTGGATGCGGTGGGATTACTAACGGCAACCGCTTGCCAGCCTGTTATATCGACGACCACCGACATTCGACCCGGCCGCCCGCGCGCTGTCCCCGCTTATCATCAAACCGTGTCCTTGCGTGCCGTCATCACCGACTGGGGCGGCGTGCTCACGCCCCCGATAGCCCAGCTCGTCCGCGCCTGGGCCGATGCCGACCACATCAACTGGGAAGCGTACGTCGCGGTCATCACCCCCTGGCTGACCGCCGCCTACGACCTGAGCAGCGCCCCGAACCCGGTGCACGCGCTCGAGCGCGGCGAGTGCACCCCCGCGCAGTTCGAGCGGTTGCTCGCCGAGCGCCTCGTCCGGATCGACGGCGGCCCGGTTCGCGCGGACGGCCTGCTCACCCGCATGATGAGCATCGGCCAGCCTATCGAGGCGATGTATGACCTGCTCCGTGGCCTGCGTGCGAACGGGCTGCGCACGGCGCTGCTGTCTAACTCCTGGGGGGACGCCGGCTACCCGCGAGCCGACTTCCCGTCCCTGTTCGACACGGTCGTCATCTCCCACGAAGTGGGCATGCGAAAGCCGGAGGCCCGGATATTCGCGCACACCGCCCAGCTTCTCGGCGTCGCGCCCGCGGACTGCGTCTTCATCGACGACATCGCCGCCAACGTCGCCGCCGCCGAGGCCGCCGGGATGACCGCCATCCACCACAGCGACCCCGAAGCCACCGCCATCCGCCTAACGGCGCTACTAGCCGCCCCCAACCCTGGCCAACTCGGCGCCTAGCCCCAGAGGACGCGCGCAACCTGTTGCGAGTTACTAGGCTTTGCGGGCATGGCGGACAAGGCGGCACCGGAGACCGACCCGGCAGTTAAGCCGGAGAAGCGATATCCACACCCAGCCAGCCCGGCTCGTTCGGCCAACATGAAGGGCAATAAGCGGGCCAACACCAAGCCGGAGCTGGCCCTGCGCAGCGCGCTGCACGCGCTTGGGTACCGGTATCGCAAGGACTTCCGCATCGACTTGCCGCTGCGCCGGGTCCGCCCGGATATCGCGTTCACCAGGCGCAAGATCGCGGTGTTCGTGGATGGCTGTTTCTGGCACGCCTGCCCCGAGCATGGCAGTCAGCCGAAGAACAACGAGTGGTACTGGTCGCCGAAGCTCGCCAAGAACGTGGAGCGCGACCGGGCCGCGGACGCCGCGCTCACCCAGGCCGGCTGGACGGTCATCCGGCTGTGGGAGCACGTCCCCGTCCCCGACGCGGTCGCCGCCGTGGTCGCCGCGCTCGCGCCGTCCGCGGGCACTAGCATGGACGACCATGCGGGTATACCTGCCATTGACCCTCCCGGCGCTCGCTGACGTCCTGCGCGAGGGCGCGGTCAGCCCCGCGCCGGTGCACGGGTTCGCGGTCACCCCGGCGCTGCGCGAGGCCTACGCCAGCGGCGACGAGGAGGAACTGGAGTACGTCGCCATGCTCGCCGCCACGCGCGAGTCGCTGCGCATGCTCCGGGCTGACCCGCAGGCGCCGCGCCGCCGTGTGGTGCTGGCCGCCGACGCGGAGGCAACCTGGATCGCCTACGATGACGAGCCCGCCGCCGTGGTCATCAGCGGCCCGGTGCCGTTCGCCGCGCTCGCCTCCGGGCATATCGACGACCCTGACGCCGAGCCGGACGTCGCCGTCGCCGTCGCCTCCATCGTCGCCGCGGACGCGGGCGACATGGACGCCGAGTTCGCGGTCGACAGCGCCGAGGGCCACGAGCTCGCCTGGTACGCGACCCAAGAGCTTAAAGACTTCATTGAGGACTTAACGCTCCCTGGCCGCCGGCTGGTCGTCCCCCGCATCGCAGGCGTTACCGGCCCCGATCTCGGGCATTGACGGGATATGGATGCCGTCACTCGTGTTCCCGCCCCGGTCAACGAGCCGGTGCGGCAGTATCAGCCGGGCAGCGCTGACCGCGCGATGGTCGAGGCCAGGATCAAGGAGCTGGCCGGGCAACGGGCGGACCTGACGATGACCATCGGCGGTCGCCAGGTGATGGGCGGCGGCGAGCGCGTCCCCGTCGTGGCGCCGCACGCGTTCCGCCGGGTACTCGGCGACCTGGGCAACGCCACCGATGAGGACGTGGCCTCGGCCGTCGAGGCAGCCCGGGCGGCCGCCCCTGGCTGGCGGGCGCTGTCGTTCGACGACCGGGCGGCGGTGTTCTTGCGCGCCGCCGACCTGCTGGCCGGCCCGTGGCGGGCCACGCTGAACGCGGCGACCATCCTCGGCCAGTCCAAGTCGGTCTACCAGGCGGAGATCGACGCGGCGTGCGAGCTGATCGACTTCCTGCGCTTCAACGTCGCCTACGCCCGGCAGCTGCTGGCCGAGCAGCCGAGCTCCGCGGCCGGAACACGGAATTCCATGGATTACCGGCCCCTGGAAGGGTTCGTGCTCGCGATCACCCCGTTCAACTTCACCGCGATCGCGGGGAACCTGCCGACCGCTCCGGCCATGCTCGGCAACGTCGTGGTCTGGAAGCCATCGCCCACCCAGCAGCTCGCCGCCCACTACACGATGCGGCTGCTTGAGGCGGCCGGCCTGCCGCCCGGCGTGATCAACCTGGTCACCGGCGATGGCACCGCGGTCTCGCGGGTCGCGCTGGCCCACCCTGAGCTGGCGGGCATCCACTTCACCGGGTCCACGGGAACGTTCCAGCACCTGTGGCGAACCGTGGGCGCCAACATAGGGAACTACCGCGATTACCCCCGGGTGGTCGGGGAGACCGGTGGCAAGGACTTCGTTATCGCGCATCCCTCAGCCGAGCGTGCCAGCCTGGTCACCGCGCTGGTCCGCGGCGCCTTTGAGTACCAGGGACAGAAGTGCTCGGCCGCCTCGCGCGCCTACATCCCCCGGTCGCTGTGGGATTCCGGGGTCAGGGACGGGCTGGTGTCGGCGGCTCGCTCACTGTCATTCGGGGACGTGGGCGAGGACCTGTCGCTGTTCGGCGGCGCCGTCATCGACTCACGGGCGCTGGCCAGGCACGCCGAGGCGTTCGAGCGGGCCCGGTCCCGCCCCTCGGTGTCGTTCCTGACCGGTGGGGAGATCAACGACGCGGAGGGCTACTTCGTCGCCCCGACCGTGCTGGAATGCACCGACCCGGCTGATGAGGCCTTCCGCGATGAGTATTTCGGCCCCATCCTCGCGGTGCACGTCTACGACGACGGCGCCTTCGAGGCGGTGGTCGACCAGGCGGCCGACGTGGCCGCGTACGCGCTCACCGGCTCCGTCATCGCGACCGACCGCGCCGCGATCGCCGCGGCCTCACAGCGCCTGCGCTACTCGGCGGGCAACTTCTACGTCAACGACAAGCCGACCGGCGCCGTCGTCGGCCAGCAGCCATTCGGCGGCGCCCGCGCCAGCGGCACCAACGACAAGGCGGGCTCGGTGTTCAACCTGATCCGCTGGGTCTCCCCGCGCACCATCAAGGAAACCTTCGTCCCCGCGGCCGACCACAGGTACCCCCACATGGGTTAGCCGGCCGAAAGCGCACCTCACCCACTAGGCTGGCCGCAGAGCGCGGCGATCCCGGAGGCGTGACATTCAGCGGTTGGTTCTGTGGAACGTCGACCTGACACTGGTCGACGTGGCGAAGGTATCGCGAGCCGCGTTCGCCGAGGCGTTCAAGACGGTCACCGGCCGCCCGCTGGTAAAGCTCCCGCAGACGGCGGGCCGCTCGGAGCCGGAGATGTTCTTCGACGCGCTGGCGCTCAATGGCGTGAACCTCCGCGACGACGATTCTGAGCGCCTGCTCGCCCCGTTCGGCGCCGAACTCGCCACCTCGCTGGCCGCCCGGCGCGACTTGCTGACCGTCGAGGGCCGGCTCCTGTCCGGCGCGCGGGAGTCCCTGGCCGCCGTCGAGAAGCTCAGGGGCGTCGTCCAGTCGGTGCTCACCGGGTCCAGCAAGCTCAACGCCGCGCTCAAGCTGCACGCCTTCGGCCTGGACAAGTACGTGGACCTCGGCGTGGGCGGGTACGGCTCCGAGGCCTACCCCCGGGGCGCGCTGTTGCAGGTGACCCGGCAGCGCGCCGAAGAGAAGTACGGCATGAGCCTGGGCGATGGCGCGACCGTCTACATCGCCGACTCCCCGCGCGACGTGGAGGCGGCCCGCGTCGGCGGCGCCAGGTCAGTCGCCGTCGCCAGCGGCCGCGCCAGCACCGCCGAGCTCCGAGACGTCGGCGCCACCTACGTCCTCCCGGACCTCACCGACCCCAAGCGCCTCATCGACATCATCACCGGCTAGCAATCGGGCGCCTGCCGCGCATATGGCCGATAGCAACTGCCAGGGGCCGCGGCGGCCTGCGGGGAGCGCTGTTCTAGGGTTTTGGGGGGCGGTCCGGTGGCGGGGCGCCCGCGGCATCGGGAGGGGACGCGGCGTGGGCGAGTTCGTACGGGTCGAGGTGGCGGACCAGATCGCTACCATCCGGCTTGACCGGCCGAAGATGAACGCGCTGAACGCGCACGTCCAGGGCGAGATCGCCGAGGCCGCCGGCCAGGTATCGGCGGATCCCGCCGTGGCGGCGGTCATCCTCTACGGCGGCGAGCGGGTCTTCGCGGCCGGCGCCGACATCAAGGAGATGGCCGACCTCGGATACGCCGACATGGCGGAACGGTCGGCGCGGCTGCAGGCCTCGTTCAGCGCGGTGGCGCAGATCCCCAAGCCAGTTGTCGCCGCGGTCACCGGGTACGCGCTGGGGGGCGGGCTGGAGCTGGCGCTATGCGCGGACTTCCGGGTGCTCGGCGAGTCGGCGAAGGTCGGGCAGCCGGAGATCCTGCTCGGCATCATCCCCGGGGCGGGCGGGACGCAGCGGCTGCCCAGGCTTATCGGGCCGTCCAAGGCGAAGGACCTGATCTTCAGCGGACGGCACGTGACGGCGGCCGAGGCGCTGAGCATGGGGCTGGCGGACGCCGTGGTGCCCGACGCGGAGGTGTACTCGGCCGCGCGAGCGATGGTCGCGCGGTACGCGGGCGGTCCCGCGATGGCGCTGCGGGCAGCCAAGCAGGCGGTGGACACCGGGCTTGAGGTAGACCTGGGGACCGGGCTGGAGATCGAGCGGCTGCAGTTCGCCGCGCTGTTCGCCACCGAGGACCAGAAGGCAGGCATGCGCAGCTTCATCGACAGCGGCCCGGGGAAGGCAACGTTCACGGGCCGCTAGCTTCCGGGATAATGGACGATATGACCGAGCCTGACGACGCGCTCTCCTTGGAGATGGTCGCCGCCGCGCTGCGTGCGGATAGCGCGGATGCGACGATATACGCGCGCGTGCTGACCAACTCGCTGAGTGAGGCGCTGCCTCCCGGCTACGTGACGGTGGAGCGGGAGCGGTCCATGTCGGACCGGATGAAGGGGCGGCCGGGGGAGATCTCCAAGATTGTCGTCCGGCTGGGGGATCAGCTCATGACGCTCGCCGTGCGCGGCGGGCAGCCCACGGCGGAGATCTGCCGGGAAGTGCGCGGCGTCGTCTTGTCCCGGCAGACCGTCCCTATCCACGAGTGGGCCAGCGCCCTGGCCAGCGCCCTCGTCGATCATGCCGAGGGCAACGCTGCCGCCGCCGCCGCCCTGCGGCGCCTGGTCCTGGGTTCTTAATCTGAGCGTTAACCGCAACCAGTGGTGGCGGTGCGTACTCTGGATGCGATGCCTGCATTGGAATCGCTGCCGAACAAGATCGGCCCCTACCGCATAGTCGAGAAGATCGGCGAGGGCGGGATGGGCGTGGTCTACCTCGCCCGCGATGCCGAAAGCCGCCAGGTCGCGGTCAAGGTCCTCGGCGCCACCGTGGCCAGCGACCCGAACGCGCGTGCCCGCCTGGCCCGCGAGGTGGACACGATGCGGCGGGTGCGAAGCCCCTACGTCGCGGAGATCCTAGCCGCGGACATCACCGGCAAGTCACCCTATATCGTCACCAGGTACGTGCCCGGCCAGACGCTGGAGGACATCGTCCGCCAGCGCGGGCCGCTTCGGGGAGACGCGCTGGCGCGGCTCGCCCATGGGCTGGCCGCCGCCCTGGCCGCGATCCATGCCGCCGGCGTGGTCCACCGCGACCTCAAGCCGGGCAACGTCATGCTCGACGGCAGCGACCCCGTGGTCATCGACTTCGGCATCGCGCACGTCGCCGACGCCACCCGGCTGACCCAGACCGGCCTCGTCATGGGGACGCCCGGCTACCTGGCCCCTGAGGTCATCGAGGGCGAGCCGAGCAGCGGTGCCTCCGACGTGCACTCCTGGGCCGCCACGGTGGCGTTCGCGGCGACCGGCCGGCCGCCGTTCGGCGGCGGTACGTTCCAGTCGATCTTCTTCCGCGTGCTGCAGGGGCAGGCCACGCTGGACGGCGTCCCGGCGGCGCTGCTGCCGCTGGTGACCACCTCGCTGTCGCCAAGCCCGCGCTACCGTCCCACGGCCGCGTGGCTGGCCGGCCAGTGCGCCGGCCTCGACCTGAACGCCGCCGCGCCGCCGACGACGACGCTAGGACCGGGCGGGACGCTCGTAGGGGCACCGGACGGGTTCGTGCCGCCGGAGAACTACGCACCCGGCCAGCGGGTCAACGGCACGGTGAACGGCCACGGCCGTCCGAACGGCTACGGGCCGAACGGCTACGGCATCGCGCCGGCGGGCGCGCCCTACGGCATCGCGCCGGCGTACGGCAACGCGCTCGCCTACGGCGGGTCCTCCCTCCCGGCGCCGGCTGATGCGGCGGGGGATGTCGCGGACCTGCTCCCGCCGGTCGTATACGCGCCGCCAGCGCCCGTCTCGCCGGCCAGTGGATGGGACGCACGCGGGCCCGCGCCCGGCGTGCCGCCCAATGCCCGGCAATACGGCCCGGCTGGACAGGCACCGAGCCCGCGGCCCGCGGCCCGTCCCGTCGCCGGGCTCGGGCTGATCAGCCTCGCCTTCGGGGTCGCCGCCGTCGCGCTGGCCATCGTCGCCCCGGTCGCCGGGACGCTCGTGGCGCTCGCCGCCATCACGCTGCTGCGGGCCGCTGACAAGGCGGAATCCGCGCTCGCGGCCCGCCGCTCAGCGTACGGGGCGCGTGCCAGCGACGTGGTCGTCGTGATCGTCACCGCGCCCTGGACCGTCGTGAAGGCCCTGCTCACCACGGCCGTGCTCCTGCCCCTGGCTCTCATCGTGGCCGCACTCGCGGCAGGCGCCTCGGTGATGTTCGGGCACACCACCAGCTTGCCCTTCGCGGGCAGCTGGGTGGCTGGCGCCGCCATCGCCTGGTGCGCCGTCGGCCCGGGATCGGCCAGCCCTCGCCGTCAGCTGCGCCGGATGACATCTGGGGTGGTGCGTTCCCGGGGCGCGATGCTGGTCGCGCTCATCGCCTGCTGGTCGCTGGCCGCGGCGGCCGTCTCCTCGGCGCTCGCCCAGCCGCCGCTCCTGTGGCCCGGCACGACCTGGATGCTGCCCCACCTGCCGTCCCTGGGCGACTCCCTACATAGTGTCCAGCAATGGCTCTTGCGGCACGCCGTGAGCGTGCTGCACCTGCCCTGAGCCGTAGTCAGCGAGCGGGCGGACCAAGCCGAGCGCGATCACCTCGTTGGCTAGCCGCGTGCGCCGGTTCGCGCCCGCGGGGATGCGGAACTTCTGGTACAGCCGGACAAGGTGCTGCTTGACCGCGGCCTCGGAGACCACCATGTCCCGGGCGATCTCCCGAGGGCTGGCAGGCGTGACGAACGCGTCGTCAGACAGGGCGGGACGGCAGAGCGAGACCAGCACGTCAAGCTCGCGGCGAGTCAGCTCCGGAGCGGCGGAGCGGCGCAGCTCGGCTTCCGCGGCAAGCTCCTCGCGGGGAATGCCCTCGACCTTGCACCGCGCGGTGCCGAAGGTCACCACGTCCCCGTCCTCGAGCAGCCTGCGCCCCACCGGCCGCCCGTTCACCCGTGTGCCGTTGCGTGATAAACCGAGATCTTCGACGTAGTAATACCGGCTCCGGCAGACGATCTGGGCGTGCAGCTTGGAAACGCTCGCGTCGTCAAGCCGGACGTGCACGAACCGGCCGCGGCCGATCGTCGTGACGTCGTCGCGCAGCGGGATTACTTCCCCGGTGTCCTCAACGCGAATGAGCGGCATATCCACGCCGGCCCTCCCGTCTATCAAAGTCGTGACGTGTATCTCACTGTATAGCTACCCCAGTCGGGACTGTCGTACTCTGAAAAGGTTTTTCGGTAATTTACGGGTGATTCCGGAAGAGGGCCGCTTGCCACGCCGCCGGGCGTTCAGCCGCCGGGACCGCGGTCCCTGGGTGCGGGCGCGTACCCTGGGCCTGGCCCCGGTAAACTTCCCGTGAAACCTGCTATCGGATGTCCCGGCGGACGGGGGGAGGTCACCCATGCCGAGCCGCGATCGGGACCTCGCTGCATCAGAAGCGATGATCCCGTCGGCGAGCCGCGCCGCGAGTCCCGGTACGGCCCCTGCCGCCAGCCACCCGGCCCGCAAGGCAGCGCGGCACGCCGCCTCGCCGCCTGCCTTGGCTCGCGGAGCTGGCCTTATCGCGTACCTGGCGGTGCTCATCGGCGTCGCCGCGGGGATCTACATAGCGTGGCGCCAAGGCGGCGGGCATGTGGCCGGCCAGGGCGGCGTGATCGCCGGGACGACGCTGCTCGTGGCGGCGCTGGTCAGGCTGGCGCTGCCACGGCGGTTGATGGGGCTTCTCGCCGTCCGCAACCGCGGGACCGACGCCGTGACGCTGCTAGCCCTAGGCGCCTGCCTGCTGACCGTGGGCCTCGTGCTCCCGGGGTAAATGGCCCGCCGGGCCGATGAAAGGGAAACTCGGAAATGTCTAAGATCAAGGTAGCGAACCCCGTCGTCGAACTCGACGGAGACGAGATGACGCGGATCATCTGGCAGTTCATCAAGGACCAGCTGATCTTGCCGTACCTGGATGTCAACCTCGAGTACTACGACCTCTCGGTGCAAAATCGCGACGCTACCAACGACCAGGTGACGATCGACTCCGCCCACGCGATCCAGCGGCACGGCGTCGGCGTGAAGTGCGCCACGATCACGCCAGATGAGGCGCGGGTGCAGGAGTTCGGCCTCAAGAAGATGTGGAAGTCGCCCAACGGCACCATCCGCAACATCCTCGGCGGCACCATCTTCCGCGAGCCGATCGTCATCTCCAACATCCCGCGGCTGGTCCCGACGTGGACCAAGCCGATCATCATCGGCCGGCACGCCCACGCCGACCAGTACAAGGCCACCGACTTCGTGGTGCCCGGCCCGGGCACGGTGACGATCAGCTACGTGCCGGATGAGCCCGATGGCCGCCCGATCGAGATGGAAGTGGCGAAGTTCACCGGCGGCGGCGTGTCGATGGCGATGTACAACTTCGACGACTCGATCAGGGACTTCGCCCGCGCCACGATGCGCTACGCGTTCAACCGCAAGCTGCCCCTGTACCTGTCGACGAAGAACACGATCTTGAAGGCCTACGACGGGCGGTTCAAGGACATCTTCGCCGAGACCTTCGAGTCCGAGTTCAAGGCCGAGTTCGAGGCCGCCGGGATCAGCTACGAGCACCGCCTCATCGACGACATGGTGGCGCAGGTGCTCAAGTGGGATGGCGGCATCGTCTGGGCGTGTAAGAACTACGACGGTGACGTGCAGTCCGACGTGGTCGCCCAGGGGTACGGGTCCCTCGGCCTGATGACCAGCGTGCTGATGACACCGGACGGGCGGACTGTCGAGGCCGAGGCCGCCCACGGTACTGTGACCAGGCACTACCGTCAGTACCAGCAGGGCAAGCCGACCTCCACCAACCCGGTGGCGTCGATCTTCGCCTGGACCCGGGGACTGGCGCACCGTGGCAAGCTGGACGGCACGCCAGAGGTCACCGCGTTCGCGAACACGCTGGAGCAGGTCTGCATCTCCACGATCGAGAGCGGCAAGATGACCAAGGACCTGGCGCTGCTGGTCGGCGCGGACACGCCGTTCCTGAACACGCAGGACTTCCTCGCCGCGCTGGACGAGAACCTGCGCGTCGCGGTAGCCGGCTGAAGATAGGAGATTTCACTCACATGGCACGCAGCGATCTCCCGGGGGGGCGCCCCCCCGTAACCTCCCGCAAGGGCAAGGTAGCCGTCGTCGGGGCCGGGTTCTACGGATCGACCACGGCGCAGCGGCTGGCCGAGTACGACATCTTCGAGGAGGTCGTGCTCACCGACATCCGGGACGGCTGGGCCGAGGGCCTGGCGCTGGACCTGAACCAGTCGCGGCCCGTCGAGGGCTTCGAGACCAAGGTCACCGGCCAGACCACCGGGCCCAACGGCGAGGGTTACGAGGCGCTCGCCGGGGCGAGCATCGTGGTGATCACGGCTGGCCTGCCTCGCAAGCCTGGCATGAGCCGGATGGACCTGATCGAGGTCAACGCCAAGATCGTCCGCCAGGTGGCCGAGAACGTGGCCAAGCACGCGCCGGAGGCCGTGCTGATCGTCGTGTCCAACCCGCTGGATGAGATGACCGCGCTGGCGGCCAAGGTCTCGCAGTTCCCGTCGTCGCGCGTGCTCGGCCAGGCCGGCATGCTCGACACCGCCCGGTTCTCCTACTTCGTCGCTACGAAGCTCGGCGTCCCGGTCGGCTCGGTCCGCACGCTGACCCTTGGCTCGCACGGCGACACGATGGTCCCGGTCCCCTCGGCGTGCACCGTCGACGGCAAGCCGCTGGACTCGCTGCTGCCCGCCGACGAGATCGAAGCCCTGGTCACCCGCACGCGCAACGGCGGCGGCGAGGTCGTCGCCCTGCTGAAGACCGGCTCGGCGTACTACGCGCCATCCGCCGCGGCCGCCCGCATGGCGAGGGCTGTCGCCGAGGACTCCGGCGCGGTCATGCCGGTCTGCGCCTGGGTCGATGGCGAGTACGGGATCAGCGGCGTCTATCTCGGCGTCGAGGCGGAGATTGGCGCCTCCGGCGTCAGGAGGGTCGTCGAGCGGGACCTCACCGACTCCGAGGTGGCCGGACTGCGCGCGGCCGCCGAAGCCGTCCGCGCCAAGCAGGCCGACGTAGCTGCTCTGTGACCCCGGGGGCCGAGCCCCCTGTCGACCCCCGGCAAAGGGGGGGAGACCCCCCTTTCACCCCCCTTCCCGGGGAACCGGCACAAACCGCCGGCCCCCGGGCCTCCGGGTTGCCGGGCTGGCGTGCCCCCTGTCGACCCCCGGCAAAGGGGGGGAGACCCCCCTTTCACCCCCCTTCCCGGGGAACCGGCACAAACCGCCGGCCCCCGGGCCTCCGGGTTGCC
>JAICYD010000111.1 GCA_025934375.1 Streptosporangiaceae bacterium
CCCCCGCCCGCGCGCGCCGCTCGCGCGGCGCGCGCTCGGGCACGCTGAAGCCATGACTGATGAAGCCTCACCGCCGGCCTTCTCCGAGCGCACGCGGCAGTCGCTGGCCGACAAGCGGATCCTCGTCTTGGAGGGGCCGCTCGATGACGACAACGGGACGCTCCTCATCACGCAGTTGCTGGCCCTGGCCGCCGATGACCCGGTCGGCGACATCGCCTTGTGGATCAACTCACCCGGGGGCTCGGTGCCGTCGATGCTCGCGATCCGTGACGCGATGCGGCTGGTGCCGTGCGACGTCGCGACGCTCGCGCTCGGGCTGGCGTGCAGCGCCGGCCAGTTCCTGCTGTCGGCCGGGACGAAGGGCAAGCGCTACGCGCTGCCGCACGCGCGCATCCTCATGCACCAGGGGTCGGCGGGCATCGGCGGCTCCGCGGTCGAGGTCGAGGTGCAGGCCAACGACCTGCGCCACACCCGCGACACCGTGCTGGGCCTCATCGCCGAGGACACCGGCCAGCCGATCGAGCGGATCTTCCAGGACTCCCGCCACGACCACTGGTACACCGCCGGCGAGGCCCGCGAGTACGGGTTCATCGACGCCATCGCCGAATCGTTCGGCCAGGTGATGCCGTCGCGGAAGCGTCCCTTCGGGCTGAAGGCGGGGTCAGCGCAGTGAGCACCTACACCATCCCCAACGTCATCGCCGAGCACCCGCGCGGCGACCGGATCATGGACGTCTACTCGCACCTGCTGACCGAGCGGATCCTCTACCTGGGCACGCCCATCGACGCGGGCGTCGCCAACGCGCTCACCGCCCAGCTGCTGTACCTGGAGGGCGCCAGTCCCGACCAGGAGATCAACTTGTACATCAACTGCGAGGGCGGCGACATGATGGCCATGCTCGCCGTGTACGACACCATGCGCTATGTCCGCTCCCCGGTCGTCACGACCTGTGTCGGGCAGGCGATCGCGGCCGGCGCGGTGCTGCTGGCGGCCGGGGCCGCCGGCCGCCGGGGCATCTTGCCGCACGCCCGCGTCGTGCTCCACCAGCCGACCGCCTCGGGTCGCGGCGCGATCCCCGACCTGATCCTGGCGGCCGACGAGGTGGTGCGGATCCGGGGCGACATCGAGTACGTGCTGTCCCGGCACACCGGCCAGTCAGTGGAGACGCTGCGCGCCGACACCGACCGGGACCGCGTGTTCACCGCGCGGGCGGCGCTGGAGTACGGGCTCGTCGACCAGATCCTGGCCGAGGACGCCTGACCGGCTGTCAGGCCGCGATGGCCATCGCGACCGGGCCGGCCGGGCGGGAAGCGGGCCGGGCGGCAGTGTTGCCGGGGGAAGTGCCGCGGAGCGCGGTGTTGCCCAGGACAGGGCGCGGGCCCGGCCTGGCGGTGGCGGCCTGATGGCGGCGCAGGTCCTCGGCGACCAGGGTGGCCAAGTCGATGAGCGTCAGGTCGAACGCTCCCGCCAGGGCCGCGATCATCTCGCTGGACGGCTCCTTGCGGCCCCGCTCGACCTCCGACAGGTACTGCGGGGAGATCCCCGCCCGCCCGGCCGTCTCGGTCAGCTTCTCCTCGCGCTGCCGGCGCAGCTCGCGCAGCCGGCTCCCGAGCACCTCGCGCCATAGCGGTTCTGGCTGCCGCGAGGGCGCGGGGCGGCGGAGCGGGCGGACGTTCGAGACCTCAGCCATGCCCCGATCGTAGGCGGGCGCCGGTCATCCGGTCACCAGTCTTCGCTGTCAGCGCAGCGACGTGCGCGAGGCATCGGTTGCCGGAAGAGGCTTCGCTTGCCGGAAGAGGCATCGGTTGCCGGAACTGGCGGCGCGGGCACGTCAGGAGGCAGGCCATGAGCACGAGCTGGGCGGCGGCTGGCCGGCCATCGCCGTCAGGGTTGCCCCTGATGCCCATCAGGGGCGTACCAGGGTGCGAACCGGGGCTGATCCCGATCGACGGCGGCCGGTGGCGACGGCAGTCTTAAGGCAAGCAACGCAATGACCCGCAAGCGCCGGGCCTGACCGAAAGGCTGATCCATCATGTCCGCCATCCTCGCCGCCGTCCTCCTCGCCATCGTGGCCCTGATCGTGCTCAGCTTCGCCGCGCACGTCCTGTTCACCCCGTGGATCCTGGTGCCCTTGGCCATCGTGGCCTGGGTCAAGTTCCGGCCCGGCCGCTCCCGCCGGTAACCCGCGGGCAAGGCCACGACAACGTGAGGCAACCGAGGGGACGGTCATGGCGTCCTTACGGATGTGACTCACTCGACCGAGCGTCTTTTGAAGCGTCGCGCGTTCGTCGGCATCGCCGCGGGGGCGGCCGCCGCGCTCGCCATCCCCGAGATCGCCCAGGCGGCCGGACGGAGCACGCGCAGCGGTCCGACCGCCGCCGACTGGACGGCCCTGGCCAGGGACCTGGCCGGCCCGCTCGTCCGCCCGGGCGCTGCCAGCTACGGGACCGCCCGCCTGTTGTTCGACCCCCGGTTCGACGGGCAACGGCCGGCGGGCGTCGCCTACGCGGCGAGCGCGCACGACGTGTCGACGTGCCTGGCGTTCGCCCGCAAGTTCAAGGTCCCGTTCACCGCTCGCTCCGGCGGGCACAGCTACGCCGGCTGGTCAGGCAACACCAACGGCCTGGTCATCGACGTGTCCCGCCTGAAGGCGGTCGCCGTGTCGGGGACGACCGCGACGGCCGGCGCGGGCACCCGGCTCATCGACTTCTACCGCGGCCTCGCGGCGAAGGGGCGCGCGGTACCCGGCGGGTCGTGCCCGACGGTGGGCATCGCCGGGCTCGCCCTCGGCGGCGGCATCGGGGTAACCGCCCGAGCTCACGGGCTGACCTGTGACAACCTGGAGTCGCTGCAGATCGTTACGGCGAACGGCGCCGTGCTGACCGCGACCGCCGACCCCGCCCACAACAGCGACCTATTCTGGGCGTGCCGAGGAGGCGGCGGCGGGAACTTCGGCGTGGTGACCTCGTTCACCTTCCGCACGCGGCCGGCGCCGAGCCCGGTGCTCTTCTCCTTGCACTGGCCATGGTCGCAGGCGGCGAAGGTGATCGCCGCCTGGCAGTCCTGGGCCCCGCACGCGCCGGACGCCCTGTGGTCCAACCTGCACCTGGCGGCGGCGCCCGGCGCCACGACCCCGTCGATCCGGGTCGGCGGCACCTACCTGGGCAGCGTCAGCGGGGCGGCGAAGCTGCTCGACCAGCTGTACGCGAAGGCCGGCTCGCATCCATCCAGCACCTTCCTCAGCAACCCGGAGCCGTACCTGAACGCGATGCTCGTCGAGGCGGGCTGCTCATCACTCGGGTACCAGGCCTGCCACCTGCCCTGGTACGCCAGCGGCGGCCAGCTCACCCGGCAGCCGCAGTTCGCCAAGTCAGACTTCTTCACCACCCCGCTGAGCGGCGCCGGGATCGCCACCCTGCTGGCCGGCATCGTGGCCCTGCAGCGAGTGCACGGCGCCGCCGGCGGCGCCGGGGGAGTAGCGTTCGACGCCCTCGGCGGCGCGGTCAACCGGGTCGCGCCGTCTGCGACGGCCTTCGTGCACCGCAACGCCCTGTTCTCGGCGCAGTACACCACCGGCTGGGCCAACGGCGCCGCCAGCGCCGGGATCAGCAACCAGCACGCCTGGCTGCGGAGCTTCTGGTCCTCGATGCGCCGCTACGCCAGCGGCCAGGCCTACCAGAACTACATCGACCCGGACCTGGCGAACTGGCAGCAGGCCTACTACGGCGGTAACTACGCCCGCCTGTCGGCGATCAAGCGGAAGTACGACCCCGCCAGCCTGTTCACCTTCCCCCAGGCCATCAAGCCCGCCTGAGGCCGCTCATATGTTTGGGTTTGGCGGTGTGATCACACCGCCAAACCCAAACATAACTGGCCTTCCCGCGCTGGCGGCCCACCCGCTTGGCTCCGGCCAGCTCATCGCGACGGCGGTGCCGCTGACAACAGCGGCCGCATAAGCAGTGCCCCGCACAAGCAGTGCCATTGACAACAGCGCGCCTCGTGTCAAAATGGTCTGAAAACCAGGCCTATAGACCAGAAGGCGCGCGCATGCCGGATAGCTCGTCCTGGAAACCCGCCAGCTCGGCGCTGGGGTCGCTGCTGCAGCCGGTCACCATGCGCACGGCGGGGGAGCGGATCGCCGAGCGCCTGGTGACGGCGATCGCGCTCGGCGAGTTCGAGCCAGGCCAGCGGCTGCCATCCGAGCGCGACCTCGCCGCGACGCTGGAGGTCAGCCGGGCCACCGTCCGGGAGGCGCTGCAGCGGCTGCACGCCGGCGGCTACGTGGTGACCCGGCGCGGGCGCGGCGGGGGGACCTTCATCCAGACCGGCGTCGGGCCCGGCTCGGACGAGATGATCAAGCGCACGCTGGACCCGGCCTGGGAAGAGCTGACCATCGTCTTGGACTACCGGCGGCTCGTGGAGCAGCTCATCGCGCGAACCGCCGCCGAACGGCGCGACAGCCACGACATCGCCGTCATCGGGCAGGCCGTCCAGGACTACGCGCAGGCGTCCGGCCGGGACGCGTCCCGGCTGGCCGACCACGCGCTGCACCAGGCGATCGCGCGGGCCACGCACAACCGGCGCCTCGTCGACCTCAGCGCCCGCATCCGCCGGGAGGTCGGCCTCGGCTTCGACGCGGAGCCGTACTCGCCGGAGATGCGCCAGCGGGCGCTGCGACAGCACCCCATGCTCGCCCGGGCGGTCATCGACGGCGACCCCGACCGCGCCGCCACGCTGGCGGTCACCCACTTCTCACTCACCGAGGGCATGCTCACCGAGCTGCGCGCCCGCCTGCACCTGCGAACCGGAGGGGAAACCGATGCCCGTAGCGAGGGTTAACGGCATTGAGCTGAACTACAAGCTGGAAGGCGACGGCGAGGAGACCATTGTCCTCATCAACGGCCTTGCCGACGACCTGGAGACGTGGGTGCTCCAGATGGACGATCTCCTGGACGCGGGCTTTCGCGTGCTGCGCTTCGACAACCGGGGAATCGGGTCGAGCTCCAAGCCCGCCGGGCCCTACTCCAGCCGGATGCTCGCCGACGACGCCAAGGCACTGGCCGACCACCTGGGCCTGGCCGGCTTCCACCTGATGGGCATCTCGATGGGCGGGATGATCGCCCAGGAGTACGCGCTCGCCTACCCCGACGACCTGCGCACCGTCACCTTCGCCTGCACGTACGCGGCGCCGGGGCCGTTCTGCTCGCGAATGTTCGCCATGTGGGGCGACCTGGCGCCGGCCCTCGGCGTCCCGTTCGTCATGCGCGACGTGACGCTGTGGGCGTTCACCGTGCCGTTCTTCGAGCAGCGGGAGGCCGAGCTCGCCGAGTTCGAGACCGCGATGCGGTACATGGACCAGCCGGTCCACGCCTACCTCGCGCAGCTCGCCGTGATCCAGGACCACGACACGAGCGACCGGCTCGGCCAGATCACCACTGCGGCGCTCGTGCTGGCCGGGGAGGAGGACATCCTCATCCCGGTCCCGCTGTCTCACCGGCTGCACGAGGGGATCCCGGGGTCGGAATGGGCGACGACCAAGGGCGGTCACGGCTGCGTGTGGGAGCACCCGGCCGAGTTCAACCAGACCTACCTCGACTTCGTTCTGCGGCATAGAAAGGGCTAGCCATGGCCACCATCACGAAACGGGCGGGGCTGCAACGCGGCCAGCTCGGCCTGTTCGGCGTCATCATGCCGGGCGTCGCGCAGATAGCGCCGGCCTTCAACCTGTTCTTCACCACCGGGCTCATGGTCAGCCTGGCCGGCGCGTCGGCTCCGCTGGTCTTCCTCATCTCCATGGTCGGGATGGTGGCCACGGCGAGCAGCCTGGCCCAGTTCGCCAGCATCTACCCCAGCGCCGGCTCCTTCATCACCTACATCACGCGGGCGATAGGGACCCGGGTCGCCGTCGCCGTGGGCGTGATCACGATCCTCGGCTACATCATCGCCTTCGGCGGCATCTACATCTTCGTCGGCGGCTACATCGCGCAGAACGTCTTCAACAGCCCGCACATCTGGGCGTTCACTCAGATCATCACCATCTTGTACGGGGTGCTGGTGGTGGCGCCGGTCGTGCTCGGCCTGCGGTTCGGCGTCCGGGTGACCGTCGCGTTGTACGCGTTCGAGGTCATCTTGCTGCTCGCGATGAGCATCACGATCTTGGCCCGCGGCGGGAACGCCGGGCTATCCGCGGCGCCGTTCCACTGGCCGGGCGGCTCGACGGACGTGCTGCTGACATTCAGCCTGGCGGTCCTCGCCTTCGGCGGCTTCGAGGCCGCCGCGCCCCTGGCCGAGGAGACCGAGAACCCCCGGCGCAACGTGCCGATCGCGGTCATCGGCGCCGTGGTCATCAGCGGCGTGATCTACGTGCTCGGCTCCTACGCGCTGGTGACCGCGTTCGGAGTCGGTCACGCCGGGGTGCTGGCGGCCGACCCGAACCCGTTCCACACCGCCGCGAAGGCGTTCATCCCGTTCGCCGCCCCGCTCATCACCTGGATCTTCCTGTCCAGCGTGACCAGCTCGTACGTGGCGGCCAACACCCAGACCTCCCGGGTGATCTACGCCGGCGCCCGCGGCGGCCTGTGGAGCCGCTCGCTGGCCGGAGTCTCGCCCCGGTTCCGCACCCCGGCCGCCGCCGCGGTCGCCTTCGTCGCGCCGAGCATCCTCATCGGGGTGGTCTCCACCGCGTTCACCGACCCGGGGACGGCGTCGGGGTTCCTGTCCACCTACGGGATCCTCGGCCTGGTGATCATGTACCTGGCCGCCAACGCCGCGCTCATCGTGGACTGGGCCCGGCTGCGCCGGCGCGGCGAGCACAAGAGCGTCTGGCTCTGGGTCGTCGTCCCGGTCATCGGGATCGCCGTGCTCGCGATCCCGGTCTGGGGAGACCTGCGGCCGGGCCAGCCCAGCCCCTACAACACCCTGCCGTGGCTGACCCTCGCCCTGGTCGCGGCCGGGGTCATCTACCAGTTCGTGCTCGGCGCCGTGCGGCCGGCCGCGCTGAAGATGGCGCCCGCGCTGCTGGAAGGAGAGGAGAGCCAGGCACCGGAGGACTCCGTTCCGGCCGCCTGATGCTTGACGGTCTCCTCGACCCCGGGGTCGGCGGCGTGCACGATCTCGCGTACCCGCTGGCAGATCGCCTGCTGGCAGTCGGGCAGCCCGGCGATGTACTCATCGACCCGGGCGTCGGTGTGCGCGCTGGTCATGGCAACCTCCTCATGACAGTGTGGCCCGGTGGCAGCAGTCGGCCAGCATCGCCAAGCCCGGTAGGTCGCTGGCCAGGAAGTTTCGCTAGCACGCCGGGCCGAGGCCGCGGACGCCCTCCGGGGTGGCCAGGCAGAACATCCGCACCGGCGTGCCCGCCTCGGCGGCGCCGCGGCGCAAGATCGCGGCCCAGCGCCGGTCGCTGTCGGTCAGGGCGGCGGTCCCCGGCCGGGTGACGGTGACCACGAGCGACCCGCCCGGGCCGCCGGGGGCGAACAGGTGAGCCAGCATCTCGAACAGGCCGTCGGCGTCGTCGGGCCCGGGGTAGGCGGGAATGTCGTCAATGGGCATGACGACCTTGGCCTGGGTGCCGTCGGCGTTGAGGAAGAACAGCCACAGGGTCCGGTCCCGGCGCGCGGCCGAGTCGATGACCGCGTCGACGCGGGCCAGCACGTCGGCGTCGGTCCGCACCGGAATGAGGGCTAGCTGGTCGGCGAGCGACGCGCCGTGGGGGGTTTCCATGACCGCATTGTGGGCCGGGCCGCCGACATTCGAGCGCTCACGATGATCGTGCGGCCTCGCCGGCGCCGGACCCCGCGCGGGCCGGGCCGCGCGGCCCGAGCGCCAGGTACGCCGCGACGAGGGCGGTGCACGCGCACATCGCGACCGCGCTCAGGCCAAGCGAGGCGCGCAGCCCAAGCGCCGTGCCGAGGATGCCGACCGTGAATCCGCTGCCCAGGCGCAGCCCGTTGGCTGACATCCCGTAGACCCCGATGACCTGGCCGCGCTTGTCTCGCGGCGCGCGCAGCTGCACCACCGTCTGCGTGATGGACAAGGCCGCCAGGTTGGCGACGCCGCCCACGACCAGCAGCGCCGACGCGATCAGGTACTGGTGGGTGACGGCGAAGCAGGCCGACGTCACCCCGTAAACGGCGGTGGACCACACGGCCGCCTTCACTGACAGCTTGATCCGGCCGGTGCCCTCCAGCAAGATCCCGCCGAGCACGCCGCCCAGCCCGTTGGCGAACAGCAGCACGCCGTAAGCGGTGCCCGCGGCCGTCGCGCCCATGCTGCCGGCGATCGCCGGCATGGCCGTCTGCATCGCCGAGCCGACGAAGAACGACCCCAGCCCGGCCATCACGATCATCGCCACCAGGACGCGGTCCTGGCCCACCTCGCGCAGCACCTTCAGTGCGGCGATCGCGCCGACCCGGGCGCGCGGGACGATCCCGTCGCGCAGGTGGCCGGTGAACTTCGTGCGCGCCATGAGCACGGTCAGCGGCAGGTAGATCGCGATGTTGGCGAAGATGCCGCCGGTGGGCCCGAGGCCCAGCAGCAGCGCCGAGCCGACTACCGGGCCGCACAAGACGCCCAGGCTGCGGGCAGTGGAGTTGAGCCGGATGGCGCTGGGCAGCTCGCGCGGTCCGACGAAGTCCTCCAGCATCAGCTGCTCGGCCGGGCCCCAGATCGCCCCGGCGGTCCCGTGCAGGATGAGCAGCACGCAGGCGTTCCATACCTGGAGGGTGCCGGTGACGAACAGCAGCCCCCACCCGGCGGACACGGCCATGAACAGGACCTGGGCGCCCTGGATGAGCTTGCGGCAGTCGTGGCGGTCGGCCAGCGCGCCGAACCAGGGCGACAGCAGCAGGAACGGCAGCCAGTGGCTGATGACCTCGAAACCGGTGAGCGCGGGGGAGTGGAACCTCTGCCACAGCACCCAGTAGGTGATGACGTGCTCGACGTTGTCGGCCATCATGGCCAGCGCCCCGCCGATCAGGTACACGCGGCAGGCGGGGTTGCGCAGCGCCGCGAACCTCGCCGGCTGCCCGGCGGACCCGGGGGCCGGGCCGGGGACGGCGGGCGCGCCAGGGGCGGGGACGGGGGCTGGAACATGGGCGGGGATGCCGCACGCGGCGCACATGGGCGGCTCCCCTCATCTCAGCCGCATCGAGCACGGCAGTCACGCGACGGGGATAAATACTAAGCCTTGCTAAATATTCCCGGACGGGGAGGCCCCGGGTGCGGACGCCCCCGGCGACGCGGGGCCCGGCGCCGAGGACCCCGCCGAGGATCCCGGGGAAACCATGCTCCGGTAGACAGTCAGCAGCGCCGCCTTCTGGTCCTCCGACAGCCGCGGGTCGGCGCTAATGGCCCGCTCGGTCTCCGGGAGCCGCGCGGCGTCCTCGCTGGCCATGCCGGTCGCCTTCTCGGTGGCACCGCGGTCGGCGATAGCGTCGATGAGCCCGGCCTGCGCGAGCAGCGTCTCGGCCGAGAGGTTGAGCGCGTCGGAGATCGCCTTCAGCGCCCGGATGGACGGCTGGTGCAGGCCGCGCTCGACCTGGCTGAGGTAGGGGTTGGACAGGCTGGTCATCTCGGCGAGCTGGCGCAGCGACAGGCGGGCCTGCTGGCGCTGCTCGCGGATGAACGCGCCGAGCGCCTCCCGCCGCGCCTCCCACTTGTCCGCCATGGCGGTACCTCCACCTCCCGCGCCGTACCGCACGCCGCGTACCGCCCGCGCCGTACCGTCCCGGCTCGTCATGCAAACTATAGTGCGCGGCGGTGCCAGGGGCATCCCGGCGCCGCCGCGCACAGTGCCGCCTTCCTGGGAGGCCTTCCTGGAGGCCTCGCGACGGGCGGCTGGCTCATTCGGCCGTGGGCTCCCGCGAGGGCAGCGCGGCGGTCTCGTCCTCGGCCTGGCGCGAAACCGCGTCCGCGTCCTTGGCCGCGTCCTCATGCGCGTCCGCGTGCGCGTCCTTGGCGGCGCCGGCGTCCTTGGCGGCCGGCCGCAGCGCGGCGGTGGCCTTCAGCGCCTCCTCCATGAGCCGGCGCTGCTCAGACAGCGCCTTCTCGGCCAGGTCATAGACCTTGGCCACGACTGCCTCCGGGTTCGGCAGCGCCTCGGCGAGCGGCCGGGTGAGGTCGGAAACCTTGGCCGGGATCTTGGGGGCGAGGGCCGACACGGTGCCGGCGACGCTCTTGATCGCCTCGAGCGCGGCCTCCTGGCCCTTGCGGACGGCGCCGCGGACATGGTCTTGGACTTCCCGGGCGGTGGGGATCGCTGGGGTGCTCATGGGGGTGCTCCTCGCTGTGCTCTATCGCTGGGCCAAATCGCTGGGCCTAGGTTCGCGGCAGGCGCCTGGCGCAGGGCTCCTGGCGCCAGGCCGCCCTCACTGCTAACTATAGCAAGCGCGATTGGTATGTCAAGCAGAGTGCTTGGCATACCTAGCGGAAGGCGGCCGCCGGCTGGCCGTCGCGCCCAGCCGGCTGGCCGAGAACGCACCGTTATAGTGGACCGAGACGGTACAGCCGAGGGGAGACGCGTGGTCGAGCTCAAGACGCCCGGGGAGATCGAGGCCATCCGCGCGGCGGGCACGGTGGTCGCGGAGGTGCTGGGCACCGCTCGCGCGCACGCGGCGGCCGGGATCACGCTGAAGGAGCTCGACGAGGCCGCCCGCGACATCCTGAAGAAGGCCGGCGCCACCTCGCCGTTCCTCAACTACCGGCCGCGGTTCGCACCGATCCCGTATCCCGCGGTGATCTGCACGTCGGTGAACGACGCCGCCTTGCACGGCATCCCCAACGGCTACCGGCTCGCCCCCGGTGACCTGCTGTCGGTGGACGCCGGCGCGACGCTGGACGGCTGGGTCGCCGACGCCGCGGTCTCCTTCACCGTCGGCGAGGGCAGCGAGGATGACGCGCGGCTCATCGCCGCCTGCGAGGACGCGCTGCGAGCCGGCATCGCCGCGGCCACGCCGGGCGGGCGCCTGGGCGACATCTCCGCCGCCATCGGCGCCGTGGGCCGCAAAGGCGGCTACGGCATCTCCACCGACCTGGGCGGTCACGGCGTCGGCCGGACCATGCACGAGGACCCGCACATCCCCAACAGGGGCAAGGCCCGGCGCGGACTGAAGCTGCAGCCCGGCCTGGTCATCGCGATCGAGCCATGGTTCATGGCCGGCGGCAATGACGACTGCTACGCCGACGACGACGGGTGGACCATCAGGACCGGGGACGGCAGCCGCGCCGCCCACGTCGAGCACACCATCGCGGTGACGGCCGACGGCCCCGTCATCATGACCCTGCCCTGACCCCCGGCTTCAGAACGTGAGCACCCGGCGGCCGCGGACGCCGCCGGCGGCCAGCCGCGAGTGAGCCTGCGCGGCGCGCTCGGCGGGCATCGCCTCCGCCATCCGCGGCGTGAGCACCCCGCTGGCGGCCAGGCCGGCCAGCTCGGCGACCCGGGACCCTTCGTGCAGGTGCTGGCCGACCAGGACGAGCGAGATCTTGATGTCCCGCTCGGTGTGGCCCCGGAACGGGCGCACCGCCATGAGCTGGCCGGCGTCACGCACCGCGGCCAGCGCCGGCGGGCCGACCAGCGCCGCGTCGATCAGCGCGTCGGCCCCGGAGGGGAACAGCTTGCGCACCGCCGGGGCGAACGACCGGCCGCGGGGCACCACGTGATGGGCGCCCAGCGCCCGCACCAGGCCGGCGTCGGCGTCCGCGGCGTCCGCCACCACCGTCAGCCCCTCGTGCCGGGCCAGCTGGATCGCGTACCCGCCGATGGCGCCGGGCGAGCCGGTCACCGCCAGCACCGATCCGGCCGGCAGGGCCAGCATGTCCAGCGCCGTCCGGACCGTCATGCCGTTCATCGGCACGGTGGCGGCCAGCTCCAGCGGGATCCCGTCCGGCACCCGCGCCAGCTGGTCAACGTCGACAAGCCGGTATTCCTGCTGCGCCCCGCCGGCCGGCAGCCACGGTGACACCGCGGCCATCACCCGCATCCCCGGCGCCCAGCCGGACACGCCGGGCCCGGCCGCGTCGATGACGCCGGCCAGGTCCATGCCCGGGATGTAGGGCGGGGCAACCTCGTCGGGCAGCGGCCGGCCCCCGGCCCGGAAGCCGAGGTCGGTCGGGTTCACGGTCGCCGCCGCGACGCGCACCCGCACCTGCCCCGGTCCCGGTGACGGGAAGGGCACCGTGGTCACCCGCAGCACAGACGGGTCGCCGAACTCGGTGAACGTGACCGCTCGGTTCTCGCTCATCAGCAGCCTCCAGCAAGTCCTCACAGGTTACTCTCGCGAACTAGGGACAGCAGCTCATCGACGCCGCGCGGGTGCAGGTGCGGGCGCTTGCCCGCCGGCAGGTGATCGTAGGCGTCCGGCCCGGCCAGCCCGGTGTCCACCGCGATCGCCAGCGCCTTGCCGCGGTGCGCCATCGGCACCTCCAGCAGCGGGTCGTCACCGACCACGGCCAGCGCGGACAGCGGCACCCCGCCCAGCCGGGCGGCGGCGGCCCGCAGCGCGTCCAGCGACGGCTTGCCGGTGACCGTCAGCCGGCATCCGGTCAGTGAGGTGATCATCGCGCAGATCGCCCGGGACGTGCCCAGCGCCCGGCCGCCGGCGGCGGCGAAGAACGGAGTCTGCGACGCGCTGTACAGCGCGGCGCCGTCCCAGACCGCGCGCACCGCCGCCTCCAGGGCGGGCATCGTGAACTCGGGATACCAGCCGACGAGGACCGCCTCCACCGGTCCCGCGCCAGGCGGGGCCACTACCTCGATCCCCGCCTCCCGCAAGGGCGCGGCCAGCCCCTCGCCGCCGAGCAGCATCACCCGCTTGACGCGCCGCCGCGCCAGCATGACGGCCGCGCTGGTGGCCGGGGTCATCATCCGCTCATCGGGCACGTCCAGCCCCGCCTCGCGCAGCACCCGCGCGAAGTGCGCCGGCGCGCGGTTGGTCCCGTTAGTGAACACCACGTACGGCACCCCGCGCCCGCGCAGCCAGGCCAGCATGTCCGCCGCGCCGGGCAGCGGCGCCAGCCCGTGGTTGGCCCGGTCGCCGAGCACCAGGGTGCCGTCCATGTCGAAGATCCAGCCCCGCACCGCGGCCAGCCGGTCGGCGATGTTCATCCGCGCCCCTTCAGCGACAGCCCGAACCCCGGCTTGTCGATCGTCATCCGCGCCACGGCCGGCCGGCCGGCCAGCTCCCGCAGCAGCCGCAGCACCGGCACGAGATCAGGGTTGTAATGCGTAACGGCCGGTGGCGCCGCCATCATCGCGTCCACCTCCGCGGCGGGCATGCCGAACCTGAGCACCAGCTCCTCGTCGCTGATCCGCTCCCCGAACCGCCGCCGCAGCGCCGGGACGTCCAGCGGCTCGGGCTCGCGCTCCAGCTCCCGGGCCCGCGGCCGGTCCAAGATCTTGGCCAGCACGTCGGGGGCGACCGGCGCGGTCGGCTTGCCGAACGTGCCCAGCACGTACCGGATCACCTGGTCCGGCACCGTGTCGTAGCGCCTTGCCTTGGAGGGCGCCGTGGTGGAGGGCACCGTGGTGGAGGGCACCGTGGTGGCTTGCGCCGCTCCGCTAGCCGGCCGGGCGGACAGGAGGTTGGCCAGGGCCTGGCCGATGACCATCTGCGGGAACGGGGTCACCATGATCGGGTAGCCGAGCTCGGCGCGGACCCGGGTGATCTCGGCCATCAGCTCGTCGAAGCGGGCCTCCATGCCCAGCTCGCGCAGCTGCCGCCGGGTGGTGGTCATGACCCCGCCGGCGACCTGGTGATCCAGGAATGCCGCGTCGAACCCGCGCGGCATCCCCTTGGGCAGCCCTTCCGCGTCGGCGACGGAGTCGAAGTAGCGGGCGATCACGTCGATCAGCCGGTCATCGACGTCGACGCGGTGCCCGCTGGCGCGCAGGTTGGCGACCAGCTCCTGGGCGTCCGGCAGCGACGTGCCGTTGCCGAGCGCCCCGCAGCCCACCTGCAGCACGTCGACGCCGAGGGAGGCGGCCAGCAGGCAGGTGCGCGGCGACAGCCCCAGCGAGGCGTGCGAGTGCAACTCCAGCGGCTTGCCGCCCAGCGCCGCCTGCACCGCGGGGATCAGCGTCGCCGCCCGCTCCGGGGTGAGGATCCCGGACGGGTCCTTGATGTAGGCCCGGTCGATGTCCGGACAGGCGGCGTACTGCCTGGCCAGGCCGGCGTAGAAGGAGTCGTCGTGCACCGCCGAGATCGTGTAGGTGAGCGCCGCGACCACCTCGGCGGACGTGCCGCCGGCCTGCTTGACGATCCGCGCGGAGGCTCGCATCGCCTCGACGTCGTGCGTGGGGTCCAAGACCACGAACCGGTCCATGCCGCCCCGGATGAGGCACTGGTAGACCAGGGCGATCACGTCCGGGTGGGCCCGCTCCCAGGAGATGAAGCGAAAGCCGGTGCCGATGAACTGCAGCCGCGTGTCCGGCATCGCCGCGCGGGTGATCCGCAGCAGCTCCCACGGGTTCTCGCGGTGCACCCGGACCGAGACGCCCATCGCGGTGCTGGAGGAGTAATCCAGCGCCCGGAACCCGGCCCGGTTCATCACCGGGGCGATCTGCGCGATGTGCGCGGTCCGCAGACCGGTCGCCCCCCACAGCGACTGGTTACCGTCCCGCAGCGACACGTCCACCAGCTCTATTTCCTGGGGGGTACGCACCCACCCCCCAGGCCCCCCGACGGGTGCAGCCTCCCGCCGTACATCCGGCGGCGCCGGCTCTCCCGGCCTGGTATCAGTCACGCGCCACTCCAGCCCGGGTCTCGGCGGTCGCGGTCGGGTCGGCAGAGTCCGCGAGGTGGCGCTCCAGGTAGCTGGTGTCGACGCCGCCCCGGCGGAATTCCGGTGCGGCGATGAGCGCTCGCTGCAACGCCAGGTTCGTTTGGACCCCAGAGATCTGGCATCGGGCCAGCGCGGCCAGCAGGCGGTCGGTGGCCTGGTCGCGGCTCGCGCCCTGCGCGATGACCTTGGCCAGCAGCGAGTCATAGTGCGGGGGGACCGGCGCCCCGGCCTGGACGTGCGTGTCGACGCGGATGCCGGGCCCGGCCGGGAAGGCGGCGCTGGTGATCGTTCCGGGGCTGGGCGAGAACCCGCGCTCCGGGTCCTCGGCGTTCAGGCGGCACTCGATCGCGTGGCCGGACAGCCGCACGTCGGCCTGGGCGAGCCGCAGCGGCCTGCCCTCGGCGATCCAGATCTGCTCGGCGACGATGTCGTGCCCGGTGACGGCCTCGGTGACCGGGTGCTCCACCTGGACGCGCGCGTTGACCTCCAGGAAGTAGAACTCCCCGCGCGCCACGTCCAGCAGGAACTCCACGGTCCCGGCCCCCTGGTAGCGCAGGTGCGCGCCCAGGGTGACCGCCGCCTGGTGCAGCCGCTCGCGCAGCCCCCCGCCCAGGCCGGGCGCGGGCGCCTCCTCGATGAGCTTCTGGTAGCGCCGCTGCACCGAGCAGTCCCGGTCTCCCAGGTGGATGACCCGCTCGCCGTCGCCGAGGATCTGCACCTCCACGTGCCGGGCGGGGGCGACGTACCGTTCCAGGTAGACCCGCGGGTCGCCGAACGCCGCCTGCGCCTCGGCGCTGGCCATCGCGACCGCCGCGCTGAGCAGGGCCGGGTCGCGGACCACGCGCAGCCCGCGTCCCCCGCCACCGCCGGCCGCCTTCACCAGGGCGGGCAGTCCCACCCGCCTCGTGAGTTCCGCGCCGGTGGCGGCGCCGGCCAGGTCTTCCGGCGTGACCTGCTCGCCGGGCAGCACCGGGATCCCCGCCGCGACGGCCTGCTCGCGCGCGGCCAGCTTGTCCCCGGTGAGCTCCAGTGTCCGCGGCGCGGGCCCGATGAACGTGATCCCGGCGGCCGCCAGGGCGCGGGGCAGCCGCGCGTTCTCCGACAAGAACCCGTAGCCGGGGTGCACCGCGTCGGCTCGCGCGGCGACCGCCGCGCTGGTGACCGCCTCGACGCTGAGGTAACTCGCGCTCGCGGGGCCCGGCCCGAGGCGGATGACCTTGTCCGCGAGCCGGGCCGGGACCGAGTCCAGGTCGGCGTCGGAGGCGGCCAGCACGGTCTCGATGCCCAGCCGCGCGCAGGTGCGGATCACCCGCGCGGCGATCTCGCCCCGGTTGGCGACCAGCACCCGCCCGAACCCGTGCGTCACCCGCGGACCGCCCCGCTCGTTAGCGCGCTACTGGTCACTGGGCCAGTCACTGGGCCGGCTCGATCCGCATGAGCGCCGCCCCCTGCGTCACGGGCTCGCCGTTGCCGATGAGGATCTGCGCGACCCGTCCCGCGGTCCCCGCGTGGACGGAGTTCATCAGCTTCATCGTCTCCACGATCGCGACGACGGTGCCCGCGCTGACCTGCGAGCCGACCTCGACGAAGGGCGCCGCCCCCGGCCGGGGCGCCCGGTAGAACGTTCCCGGCAGCGGCGCCGCGACCTCCGCCAGCCCCGCGCCGCTGTCAGTCACGGTTGCGTCAGTCACGGTTGCGTCAGTCACGGTTCCGTCAGCGCCGGGTCCGGCAGCGCCCGCGCGGTCGCCGGGATCGTCGCCGGCCACGATGCCGGGTGCGGCCCCTTCGGGTGCGGTACTGCCTGATGCGGTACTGCCCGGCGCGGCCGGCTCCCCGCGGTCGTGGCCGGCGGCGGAGTCGAGGGCGCGCGGCTCGGCGGTCTCCTGGCGGGACTGCGTCCAGCCGCCGCCGGCCGCGCGCCGCAGCGTCAGCCGGAACCGCGACGTCCGCAGGTCGAGCTCGTCATAAGGCAGCGAGTCCAGCAGCTCCAGGATGTCCGCCACGTCCTCGTTGGTCAGCTCCACCGCGCCCCCGTCTGATAACAGCAAGGGGCGCTGGCGCGGAAGGGGAGCACCGGGTCCGGGGTCATCGTGGCTGTGGCTTCGCGAACAGGGACAGGACATGGTCGGCGGGCCGGGCCTTCGGGGCGGCCAGGGGACCGGAGGCGGCCGCGTCCCTGGCCGCCCACACGGTCTCCGGGCGGCTTTGCAGCAGGACCACGCGCTCGGCCTCGGGGGCGTCGCCGTCCAGGACGGCCCACTCGATGTCCTGCGGCGACCCGTAGTGCCCTTCGACGCGGCGGGCCACCGCGGCCAGCGCCCGGATCTCGCCGTCGCTCAGGCAGGCTCGCTCGCGCAGCTCGGCTGGCGTGTCGGCGACGGCCACGCCGGCGGCGGCGCCGTCGCCCGGGGGGGCGACCACCCGTACCGCCCGAAGCTGGTGCGTGACCGCCTTGGCGGACACGCGGCGGGCGGTGATCTCGCCAGTGATCTTGCTGATCACGAAGCTGTCCGGGGTGACGTCCCCGGCCACGAGCGCCGAGCCGAGCCCCCAGGTGCCCTCGATGGCGACCACCGAGCGATCCCCGCTGACCGGCGAGCGGGTGAACATCACCCCGGCCGAGCGGGGGGCGACCATGAGCTGCACCACGACCGCCATCGACAGCGCCCCCTCGGGCAGGCCCAGGCGACGCCGGTAGGCGACCGACTCGTCGTTGTACAGGCTCGCCCAGCAGCGGCGGACGGCGTCGAGGACGGCCTCGGTGCCCTGGATGCCGAGGTAGGTGTCCTGCAGCCCGGCGAACGAGGCGGCGGCGCTGTCTTCCATCGTCGCCGAGGAGCGTACCGCGACGGGAGCATCGCGCAGGCTCGCGTACGCGTCCCTGATCGCGGCCGCCGTCCTGGCCGGCAGCGGCCCGGCGATGATCGCGTCCCGGGTCCGCGCGGCGGCCCGCGCGAGCCCGGGAAGGTCAGCGGCGTCGCTGGCCTCGATCCCGGCGCGCAGTTCCCCGCCGGGATCGTTGCCCGCCATCGCCGCGGCGAAGGCGTCCGTCGTCACCACGAAGCCGGGCGGGACCGGGATTCCGGCCCGGACGAGCTCGCCGAGGCTCGCGCCCTTCCCGCCGGCGGCGGCGGCCCCCGGTGCCCGCGCCAGCGGCAAGACGATCGAGTCAGCGTCAGCCATGTGCCCCCTCTAGGCCAGTATCCGGACGGTGCCGCGGTCGCCGTCGACGCGGATCTTGTCGCCGGTGCGGATCCGCTTGGTCGCGTCGCCGGTGCCGACCACGGCGGGCATCCCGTACTCGCGGGCGACGATCGCCGCGTGCGACATGGCCCCGCCGATGTCGGAGACCGCCGCCTTGATCTTCGCGAACACCGGCGCCCAGGAGGGCGCGGTGACCGGGCAGACGAGGACCTCGCCCTCGCGGAGCTGGCCGATCTCGTTGACGTCGTGCAGCACCCGCGCGATGCCCTCCACGACTCCAGGGGAGGCGGCGACGCCGCGCATCTCATCGGCGGACGGGTGCAGCCACTGCTCGATCCGCTCCTGGGTGACGCCCCACAGCATCCGCACGGCGGGGTCGTTCAGCGCCTCGGGCACCGGGCCGAGCGCCGGCGGCGGGGACCAGTCCTTCAGCACCGCCAGCATGCGCTTGCGCTCGGCGACGATCGCCGGGAACCGGGTGCCGCCCAGCGGCGGCGAGCCGGCTGCCCAGGCCAGCATCACGTCGGCCAGGGCCAGGTCAACCTCGGTGTGGTGCAGGTGGAAGATGTCGTCGGCCTCGGCCAGCACGCCCTGCCGGGCCAGCAGCGCGCCGAACTCCTTCACCTTGCGGAAGAACAAGGTGGTGAACTGGTGCTCGCAGTAGAACTTGTGGTCCTCCACGAACGGGAAGACGAGCCGGCACAGCCCGAGCATCTGGTCGAAGGCGGCCTTCTCCTCCTCGCTGGCCAGCAGGTCACGGTACCCGGTGGCGATCCGCTCCCGCTCGGCCTGCAGGTGCCTGGTGGGCCGGTCCTTCAGCGTGCCGGCCTTCACCGCCGCGACGTAGCCGGGCAGCGCGGTGAACGGCACGGTCAGGTCGTCGTTCCAGCTGAGGTGGTGATGGTAGAAACCGTCGCCGGTGGAGACGTTGAACCAAGGGTCGCGCGCCTTCTCGAACTCCGCGAGCCATCGCGCGCCGGCCTCCCCGCGCTCGGCCAGCGCGGCGAGGACGACCGCGGCCCGCCGGCCCTCGGTGAACTCCTCGTCCAGGCCCAGCTCGACCGCCAGCCGGGCCAGCCGGCGCAGCTCGTCGTCGGGCCGGTACATGATGACGTCGATGCCGGCCACCATCCGGGCCACGGTCTGGTCGCTGATCTCCGGGAACGCCTGCGTGCAGAACTGGAAGAACACCACGTAGGCGCCGTAGCCGAGCATCAGCATCTCGGTGTGGTGGTGCCACATCGTGCTGTAGAGGGTCACGCATTTCTGGAAGCCCTCGCGCAGGTAGTGGTTCTGCGCCACGCCGCGCGCGGAGAAGACGGCCTCGGCGTCCTCCCACTCGGGCAGCTGGGGCACCTCGATCGCCTCCACGTCGGCGATCAGCGCCCGCAGCCGGTCCTTCCACCCTTCGTAGAGCTCGTCCCAGTGCTCGAAGTAGTGCGCCGCCCGCGGTCCGAACTCGGCCGCGCGCCGCTCGATCTCGGCCGGGTCGAGCACGGGGTTGGCGGTGATGTAGACCCGGCCGTTGACGATGCGGTGCTCGATGCCCAGCGTCGTCGGGAAGACGAACAGCCGCGCGGTGTTGGCGCCGATCGCCTGGTAGGGCACCTCGGAGGTGATCGTGTCGAAGGCCGGGACCGGCTCGGGGAAGTGCATCGAGTTGTAGAACCAGAAGCGCTGGTCATCGGCCGGCTGGAAACGGGTGAAGTACTGGTACATGTCCCGCCACCCCTCGGCGCCGGGCACGTCGGCGATCTGCGAGGGCAGGGGGAAGCCAGCTGCTGTCTCCCCTGCGAGGGGGCCTTGCTCGACTGCGTCGTCGGCCATGGGTTGCTCCGGTCAGGTGGGGTCAGGTGGTGTAGTCGCTCTGGGTGCGCGCGTATTCCAAGAAGGCGTCCAGGGACGCCGGGTTGGCCATCGCGCTGGGGTTGGCTGCCTTCTCCGGGGGCGTTCCCAGCAAGATCTTGCGGACCGGAACCTCGAGCTTCTTGCCGGTCAGCGTGGTGGGTATCTGCGGGACCTGGATGATCTTGTCGGGGACGTGCCGCGGCGTGTACTCCTTGCGCAGCCGGAGGCGGATCTCCCCCTCGATCCGCTCGTCGAGGGTCAGGCCCTCGGCCAGCTGGACGAACATCGGCATGAAGAACTTCCCGCCGGGCAGGTCGAGGTTGACCACGATCGCGTCGTCGACCTCGGCGATGCCCTCCAGCACCGCGTAGATCTCGGCCGTGCCGATCCGCACCCCGTAGCGGTTCAGCGTGGCGTCGGAGCGGCCGAGGACCAGCGTGCTGCCCCGCTCGGTGACCAGGAAGAAGTCGCCCTGCCGCCAGACGCCGGGATAGGTGTCGAAGTACGACGCCTTGTACTTGGTCATGTCCTCGTCGTCGCCCCAGAACTTCACCGGCATCGACGGCATCGGCTTGGTGATCACCATCTCGCCGACCTCGCCGGTCAGCGGGCTCCCGTGGTCGTCGACCGCGAACGCGGCGACGCCGAGGTTGCGGTGGGTGTGCTCGCCCGCGTGGGTGGGCAGCGTGGGCGGCCCGCCGGTGAACCCGGTGCACACGTCGGTCCCGCCCGAGCCGCAGTGGATGAACAGGTCCCGCTTGACGTTGCGGTAGAACCAGGCGTACACCTCGGCCGATACCGGCGACCCGGCCAGCATGACGGTCTTCAGGGCCGACAGGTCATAGGAGTCCTTCGGCACGATGCCCCGCTTGGACTGCGTGTCCACGTACGCGGGGCTGGCCCCGAACAGCGTCACCCGCGCCTCGGCCGCCATCCGCCACAGCGTGTCCGGCGCCGGGTAGTTCGGGTTCCCGTCATATAGCAGCGGCCGCACGCCGATGATCAGCGAGCTGACCATGAAGTTCCACATCATCCACCCGGTGGTGGTGAAGAAGAACAGCACGTCGCCGGGGTTCAGGTCCATGTTGAGCCGCTGCAGCTTCAGCTGCTCCAGCAAGATCCCGCCGTGGCTGTGGGTGATCGCCTTGGGCAGCCCCGTGGTGCCGGAGGAGAACAAGATCCACAAGGGCGCGTCGAAGGGCCCGCGGTGGAACTGGAAGTCCGCGGCCCCGGGGACGGGCATGCCCCACGGCCCCTGGTGGAACTGGTGCGCAGTGATGTCGGCGGGTGGTACGCGCAGCAGGTCGTCCCACCCGATCGGCAGCGGGTAGGGCGCGGGCCGGTACGGGGCGGCGACGTCCTTGAACGGAAGGTAGATGACCTGCTCCAGGCCTAGCGGCCCGAGGTCGTCGATGATCGCCGCCAGCTCCTCGCCGCGGTCGTAGTCCTTGCCGCCGTAGGTATAGCCGCCGGTGGCGATGAGGACCTTGGGCTGCAGCTGGCGGAACCGGTCCAGCACGCCGCGCCACCCGAAGTCGGGGGACACCGAGGTCCAGATCGCGCCGATCGCGGTGGTGGCGAGCATCGCGATGACGGCCTCAGGGACGTTCGGCAAGACGGAGGCGACGCGGTCGCCGGGCCGCACGCCGAGCTCGCGCAGCCGGGTGGCCAGGATGCGCACCTTGGGGGCCAGGTCGTCCCACAGCAACGGGGTGACCGGGATCGTCTCGGAGTGGAAGTACAGGGCGACCTCGCCGGGCCGCTCGTTGCGCAGCACGTGCTCGGCGTAGTTGAGGCGGGCGCCGGGGAACCACCGCGCCCCCGGCATGGCGGCACTGCCCTCGACGGTACTGCCCAGGACGGCGGTGGGCGCGGCCTCGCTGACGATGTCGTTGTAGTCCCAGATCGACTGCCAGAACGCCTCGGTCTCGGTGATCGACCACTGCCACAGCTCGCGGTAGCCGGGGAAGTCCAGGCCCCGGGTGTCCTTCAGCCAGCCCAGGTACTTGGTGACATTCGAGTCCGCGATCCGCTCCGGGGATGGCGTCCACAGCAGGTCGCCGAGCCGCACCGTGTCCCCGACCGGAGGGTTGTCGCTGGGCGGGAAGCTGGCGGGCACGTCGGCGGTATGCGCGTCGGAGGTCACACCGGGAGACTTGCACAGCCGGGCGCGTCGGGGCAATGGCGAGCCGGACGAATCACCCTTGATCGCCATTGGGGTCCGGCACAGCCGTCGCCGGGGCCGCAGGGCTCCTCTCATCGGGCGTCGGCCCACGTCAGGCGTGATGTGTGACACTCTGGACGTGACTTGGCGTGTACCATGTCACGAATGCGCACTGACTCGCTGGCCGCCATCGACGTGCACGTTCACATTGAGTCTGACGGTCATGGCTGCTTCTCGCTGGACGACGAGCTCATGGCGGCGTCGGCGAAGTACTTCAAGTCCGATGACGACCGTGCCCCGTCGCTGGCGCGGATCGCCGACATCTACCGTGAGCTAAACATGGCGGCGGTGGTCTTCACCGTGGACTCCGGCACGTTCACCGGGCACCCGGCGCTATCGAGCGAGGGCATCTGCGACGCGGCCCGCGAGCACGCTGACGTGCTGATCCCGTTCGGCTCGGTCGACCCGCTGCGCGGCGCCGACGCCGTCGCGCAGGCCCGGCGGCTGGTCGGCGAGCACGGCGCGCGCGGGTTCAAGTTCCACCCGTCGCTGCAGGGATTCGCGCCCAACGACGAGCGGTTCTACCCGCTATGGGAGGAGATCCAGGCGCTCGGCGTGCCGGCGCTGTTCCACACCGGGCAGACCGGCATCGGCGCGGGGCTGCCCGGCGGGCGCGGGATCAAGCTGCGGTTGTCGGACCCGATGCTGATCGACGACGTGGCCGCCGACTTCCCGTCCCTGAACGTCATCCTCGCGCACCCCTCGGTGCCGTGGGCGGACTCGGCGATCTCCATGGCGACCCACAAGGCCAACGTGTTCATCGACTTGTCGGGCTGGTCGCCGAAGTACTTCCCGCCGAACCTGGTCCGCAACGCCAACTCGCTGCTGCAGGACAAGGTGCTGTTCGGCACGGACTTCCCGCTGCTCACCGCGCAGCGGTGGCTGCGCGACTTCGAGGCGCTGGACATCAAGCCGGACGTGCGCCCCAAGATCCTCAAGGGCAACGCCGCCCGCCTGCTAGGGCTGGACCGCTGAGCGCCTGGCGCTGACCCACACCCCGATTGCCCTGGGGACGCGGATTCGCCCGGGTGACGGCGCGCGCGGGAGATCGTAACGCACAGCGGGGCGAGGGCTGTCCACGCTTTCCGGGTGGCTGGCCACAGGCCGCGCCGGCGTTGCGCACATGGTTGCGCACAACATTTCCACAGGCCTTGTGGATAACGGGCCTGGCCGGGCGCGTGACGGCCCGCCCGTCACGGTCGCGCCCTCCTGATAACAGCAAGAAGCGGTCGTTGCGAGCATGGCCGTGCGATGATGACAGGCCCGGATGGCGGGCTAGTCTTGAAGGTCTAGGCCGTGGGGAGCAGCGGGAGGGAGGGGCATGCGGCAACGGGACTGGGACGATGTTCACTCCGATGTCACTGCTCCTGCTCCTGAAGTGGTGCCGGAGGGGGGAGGGCCGCAGCGGGGGAGGCTGCCGGAGGCGGCGCCAGCGCGGGGAAGGGCCCGGCCGCGCCCCGACGTGCCCGGGCGGCCCGGCGCGGGGTCCCGTTTCGGCCAGGACCAGTACGGCCGCGACCAGTACGAGCACGGCGACGACGACGGGTACCCGGCGCGCGAGTCGCGCGGGCCAGCCTTTAGCGAGCACGGCCCTGACGAGCGCCGTCACGCTGAGCGCCGCCGCGACGGCTTCGGCCGGGAGGAGCGCCGCGAGGAACACGGACGCGGCGACTATGGCCCTGAGGACCATGGGCCGGGGGATTACGGGCGCGCCGAGCAGGATGGCTACGGGCGGCGGGATCCCGGCGCCCGACCGCGCGACGGCGGCGGGCGGGATCGCGCCGGCCGCGACTCCCGTCCGGACCTTCGCGCGGATCTGGGCGCGGATCTGGGCGGCGGCCCGCGCCGCCCGGCGCCCGCGCCGCAGCGGGCCCGGCCCGGCCCCGATGACCGCTACGGTCCCCGGGGCGATCAGCCCCGGGCAGACATTCCCCGCACAGATAATTCCCGGGCAGACATTCCCCGGGCGGATAGCCCCCGGGCGGATAATGGGTACCGTCCGCGCCCGGGTGATGACCAGGCCGACCAGCTCCGGGCTGAACTGCGGCAGTACCAGCGGGAGGCGCTCGCCGCCCAGCGGGAGCTAGCGGAGGCGCACCGCCGGATCCGGGAGCTGGAGAGGCGGGGCAGCGAGCGGATCGAGCAGTTGCTGCGCGCCGCCCGCGAG
>JAICYD010000089.1 GCA_025934375.1 Streptosporangiaceae bacterium
CCAGCGACTGCCGGGGGCGCTCGGATATGGCGGGCGGTGTGGCTCCATCTGTCATGTCTTCTGCGTGCCCGCGCGCGCGCCGCGCGAGCGGCGCGCGCTGCCGTGAGCGGATCTGCCCACGGCAGCGCGGGGCGGATGGGAGGCGCGGATGGACCGCCTTCATCTCCCAGCTGCGCCTGCATTGTTCGGCAGTCCGATAATCCTCGTATGCACCTGACACCACGAGAGCGCGAGCGGCTGCTGCTGGCCGCCGCGGCGGACCTGGCCCGGCGGCGGCTGGCGCGCGGCGCCCGGCTTGGCGCGACCGAGGCGATCGCGCTGGTCTGCGACGAGGCCTGCGAGATGGCCTGGGACGGAATCGCGCTGGAAGACGTCATCGAGCGGGCCCGGCAGGTGATCGCCCCGCAGTCGCTGCTGCCGGGCGTCGCCGGCCTCGTCCCGGTGATCGAGGTCGAGGCGCTGTTCCCGTGGGGAACCACCCTGGTGCACATTGACGCGCCCTTCGGGCCTTCCTCGCCTTCCTCGCCCGAACGGCCCGGTGCGGTGCGCGCGGTCAGCGGTGACATCGAGCTCGCGGCCGGGGCGCAGCGGCGGGCGGCCCGGTTGCGGAACGCCGGCCCGCGGGATGTGTGGATCTCCTCGCACTTCCCGCTGAACCAGGTCAACCTGGCCGTGGAGGTCACCGGCGCCGCCGGGGAGCGACTCCCCGGCGGGCACTGCCGGCTGGACTTGCCCGCCGGGGAGGCGCTGCTGCTGCGCGCGGGCGAGGAGCGCGCGGCGACCGTGGTGATCTCGTGAGCTTGCCGCGGGGTGAGTACGCCGCCCGGTACGGGCCGACGACCGGAGACCGGGTGCGGCTGGCCGACACTGACCTGTGGGTAGAGGTCGAGGCCGACGACGTGGCCCCCGGTGACGAGCTGGTCGGCGGCTGCGGCAAGACCGCGCGGGACGGGGTGCTGGTGACGGCGGGAGACCGCCAGGGCTATCCGCAGACGGCGCTGGGAAGCCACCAGGCTCAGGGCGGGCGCAAGGGCCGGGGCAAGCGCACCGCGGCCGCCAGGTACAGCGCGCTGGACCTGATCATCACGAACGTGCTGGTCCTGGACCCGCTGCTGGGCGTGCGCAAGACCTCGATCGGGATCGCCGAGGGCCGGATCGTCGGCACCGGGCGGGCCGGGAACCCCGACGTGCAGTCCGGGGTCGACCTCGTCGTCGACTCGCACACCGCGATCGTGCCGGGCGAGGGGCTGATCGCGACCGCGGGCATCGTGGACTCGCACGTCCACCTGTCCTCACCGCAGATAGCGCCGGCCGCGCTGGCGGCCGGGATCACCACCATCGTCGGGATGGGCACCGGCGGGGTGTGGGACGTGGGCGCCAACCCGTCGGCGAACATGACGTCGCTGGTCCGGGGCTGGGCGCAGGTCCCGCTGAACGCGGCGTTCCTGGCCCGCGGGTCCAGCCGCTCGGCGTCGCTGCTGGAGCAGGCGGCGGTGTACGGGGCGGGCGGCTTCAAGGTGCACGAGGACTGGGGCGCGACGCCGGAGCAGGTGGACACCTGCCTGGGCGTGGCCGAGGCGTGGGGGCTGCCGGTCGCGCTGCACACCGACACGCTGAACGAGTCGGGCTACCTGGCCGACACGATCGCCGCGACCGCCGGGCGGACGGTGCACGCCTACCACGTGGAGGGCGGGGGCGGGCACCCGGACGTGCTGTCCATCCTCAACTGGCCGCACGTGCTCGGCTCCTCGACCACGCCGACGCTACCGCTGACGGTGGCGACGGCGGCCGAGTTGCTGCCGATGACGATGACGGTGCACAAGCTGCACTCGCGGGTGCCCAGCGACGGCGCAGTGGCCCGCTCGCGGGTGCGGCGGCACGCGATCGCGGCCGAGAACCTGCTCCACGACCTGGGCGCGATCTCCATCATCAACTCCGACTCGATGGGCATGGGCCGGATCGGCGAGGTGGCCCGGCGGACCTGGCAGCTCGCCCACGTGCAGGCGACGCTGGCCGGCCAGGCGGGGCCGGCGGTGGCGAATAACGCGCGGGTGCTGCGCTACCTGGCCAAGCTGACGCTGAACCCGGCGATCGCGCACGGGATGGCCGCGCACGTCGGGTCGCTGACGGCCGGGCGGCTGGCCGACATCGCCTTGTGGGACCCGGCCCGGTTCGGCGTCACGCCGGAGCTGGTGCTGAAGGCCGGCTTCGTGGCATGGGGCGCCACCGGCTCCGGGTCCGGCTCGACGCGCCTGGGGCAGCCGCGGGTGATGGCCCCGTTCTGGGGCGGGCTCGGCGCCGCCCCGCGGCACCTGTCGTTCGTGTTCATCGCGCGGGAGGCCCGGCTGAAGGGCGGGCTGACCGACCGGGATGAGCGGCGCTACCTGCCGATCGAGCGGGCGCGCGGCCTGACCCGGGCCGACATGGTGCTCAATGACGTCGTGCCCGTGGTCTCGGTGCCGCCCGGCGACGCCCCGGTCACGGTGAACGGCACCGAGGTCCCCGTCCACGAGGCCGGCGATCTCCCGCTCACCCGCCTGCACTCCCTCGGGTAGCCGGACTTCGGCCGGCGCCCCGTTTTGCCATGGCTACCGGGGCTCGGCCGGGCGCGGCCCGGCGCGGCCGCCGGCCAGCAGGTGACGCAGCACGGTGGTCAGCGCGCCGACCCCGGCCCGGCAGTCCTCGTCGCTGGCGCCCTCGTCAGGGGCGTGCGAGACGCCGCTGGGGTTGCGGACGAAGAGCATCGCGGTGGGGATCAAGGCGGCGAGGATCCCGGCGTCGTGGCCGGCGCCGGTCGCCAGCAGCGGCGCGTCCGGCAAGAGCGCGGCGACCGTGTCGCGCAGCGCGGCGTCGAAGACGACCAGCGGCGACAGCGACGCCTGGCTCATCGTGAACGTGCAGCCTTCCGCGGTGGCCGACTGCTCGGCGGCGCCGGCGATCGCGGCGACGAGCGCCGCCAGCGCGGCGTCATCGTGCGCGCGGCAATCAAGTGACAAGGTCGCGCGCGATGCGATGACGTTCGCGCCGCCCGGGATGAGCTCCGCCTGGCCGACCGTGGCCCGCGCGGCGACCGCCCGCCCGGGTACCGCATGCCCGGGTGCGGCATGCCCGTGTACCGCGCCGCCGCGCATCTTGCTGTTATCATCCGGCGCCGGGTCCGCCGCCAGCGCCAGGTCCCGGGCGGCCAGCACCGTGCGCGCCGCGGCGGCGGCCGGGTCCCGGCGGCCGGCCATGGCCGTGGTGCCGGCGTGGTTGCCCTGGCCGGTGAAGGCGAGCGTCCACCGGCCATGAGCCAGGATCGTCGTGGCGATGGCGACCGGCTGCCCGAGGCCGGCGAGGGCGCGGCCCTGCTCGACGTGGAGCTCGACGAAGCACGCGGCCTGCGCCGCCCACGGGACCGGGCCGAGGCCGGCCGGGTCGATCCCGGCCGCGCGGGCGGCGTCGGCGAATGTCACGCCGGCCGCGTCGCGGTACTCCCGCACCGCCACCGGGTCCGCCTGGCCCGCGGCGAGCCGGGATCCCAGGCACGCGCGCCCGAACCGGGATCCCTCCTCCTCCGCGAAGGCGACGACGGCCAGGGGCCGCGGCGGCTGCTCCCCCGCCGCGCGCAGGCGGCTTACGGCGGCCAGCGCGCTGGCCACCCCCAGCGGCCCGTCGTAGGCACCCCCGCCCGGCACCGAGTCCAGGTGGCTGCCGGTCAGCACCGCGCCCGGCCCCGGATCGCCCCACCAGGCCCACAGGTTCCCGTTGCCGTCCGGCGCGACCGTCAGGCCCAGCCGGGCCGCGTGCCCGGTGAACCACGCGCGCAGCCGCGCCTCATGCTCGTCGAACACGTGCCGGGAGTACCCGCCCCGCCGCGCGTCCCGCCCGATGCCGGCGATCTCGCCCAGCAGCGCGGCGACGTCCAGCTCACCCACCCCGCCAGGCTACAGGTGGCCCAGCGCGCCCTCGGGCAAGACCGCGTGCACGCCCCAGGTGCCGTTGGCGACCTGGGTGACCCGCAGGTCGGCGGCGACGCTGGCCAGGGCGAGCGCCTCGGCCCTGGACACTACGTAGATGGCCGCCAGCCAGGTGACCATCGCGTCCAGCGCGTCGCCCATGGCCTCGTTGAGGTCCGGACTGAAGCCGAAGGTGATCCGCCCGGCCGGCCCGTGCGCGTGGATGGCGGGCAGCGGCCGCCCGGTGGCCAGCGCGAGGGTGACCCGGGTGGTCATCGGGCACTCGATCGCGGTGCCGCAGGACTCGCCGTCGCCTTGCGCCGCGTGCCCGTCGCCCAGGTACAGCAGCGCGCCGGGCACGTTCACCGGCAGGTAGAGCGTCGTGCCGGCGACCAGGTCCCGGCAGTCGATGTTCCCGCCGCAGGCCGCGCGCGGCGGGATCGTCGAGTGCTCGCCCGCCTGCGCCGGGGCGACCCCGGTGACCCCCAGGAACGGCGCCAGGGAGCGAGTGTATCGAGGGATTCCGGGTGCCGCGTCGCTGGTGGCGGTGCCGGTCCCGGCGCCGGCGTCCAGGTCCCAGAGCAGCCAGGCGGGCGGGCCCTCGCCGAGCCGCAGCCGATTGGCGACCGGGGAGTCAATGACGGCCGGGGACACGGTCCAGCCCCAGGCGCCGGGCGTCAGCGCCTCCAGCGTGATCGCGAGCGTATCGCCCGGGCGGGCGCCGCGGACCTCGATGGGGCCGGTCAGGCAGTGCCCCCGGAAGTCCCCGGGGAACATCGTGGCGGTGCCGGCCCCGGGAGATGGCATGGGCTCCAGGTACCCGGCCGCGTCCAGTGATGACACGACGACGGTGTCGCCGGGGTCAACCGCCAGCGCCGGCTGATGGCCGGGGTCGAACACGTTCACCGTGGTGGCCGGGGAGGCCTCAAGCATGTGCGCGCTCACGCGGCCATTATCCCTGAATGCCGGCTATCCGCGATGGCCGGCGAAAGGGGCTAGCCGGCCAGTCGCCCCAGTGGCTTGCCGAAGCCGCCCGCCTGCCACATCAGGCGATGGAAGGCGGGCAGGCTAAGGACCACGTCGTCGCCGATCGCGATGCCCCCGGCGCAGCCCATGGCGTCCTGGCTGAAGGTACCCGGCCGGAAGAAGACCCCGTCGCACATGTCGCAATACCAGGCGGCCTGCCACACGGCCATGGCCCCGGGCCTGCTCCGCTCGATCAGGCCTAGCCGGGCCCGGCGGGCGGCGGCCCACCCGTAGAAGGCCAGCGCGTAGGCGAGGCAGATCGCCCCCGCGATGAGCGACGGGCCGACCGCTCCCCCGCCGATCGCCGCGCCGGCCAAGATCGCCACCGCGCCGAGCACGCCGCAGGCCGTGCCCGTCCAGGCGAGCCGGTTCGCGGCCCTCAGGACCGGGACCGGGCGCAGCAGCCGCGGGGCCCGTGCCGCGTATAGCACAGAAACCTGCTGTATCCGTGGATTGTCCGGATGCACCGGGCAGGCAATCGCCGCGGATTGCCCGTGCTCATCCACCATTCCATGCTCCGAGTGAGGGGTTCGGCCATCTATTCGTACCCGCATATTGCGTCGTTATACCAATGCCAACCCGCGAAAGCGGCGCGACCCGCAGGCCGAAACCGCAATTTAATAAACAGGAAGTAACCAATGCCGACGCAAATCATGATCAAGGGAACCCCCCAGGTGCGCGTGAGGCGGCAAGTAGTTCCCGCGCCATCTGAGATGCTCCGAAAGGCGCCTAGAATCATCGTTAGGCCGGGTAAAGGTTAAAAGGTTGCGTACCCGCTCATGGCTCGTACTGGGACGCCTGCAGGCCATAAAGCTCGGCGTACTGGCCGCCGAGCGCCATTAGCTCCGGGTGACGGCCGGATTCGACCACCTTCCCGTGGGCCAGGACGTAGATCCGGTCGGCCTGCCGGACCGAGGCCAGCCGGTGGGTGATGATCACCACCGACCGGGTCTCCGCGTGCCTGCGCAGGGATGAGAACAGCGCGTGCTCGGCGCGGGCGTCCAGCGCGGCGGTCGGCTCGTCCATGATCAGCAGCGGCGCGGTCCGGTAGAACGCCCGCGCGGCGGCGATCCGCTGCCACTGCCCGCCGGACAGCTCCGCGCCGTCCTTGAACTGCCGCGCCAGCAGCGTGTCGAACCCGCGGGCGAGCCCGTCGACCACCACGTCCGCGCCCGACGAGGACACCGCGAACGCCAGCAGCCCGGCGTCCAGGGCGCGGCCCATGGTGATGTTGTGCCGCACCGACAGCGGCCAGTTAGCGTGATCCTGGGCGATCACCGCGACCTGCTCCCGCAGCGGCTCGGCGTCAACGTCAAAAATCGGGATGCCATCCCAGGTCACTGAGCCCGCCGACGGCCGGTAGAGGCCGGCCAGGATCTTCGCAAGCGTCGTCTTGCCCGACCCGTTCTCCCCCACGAGCGCGACGATCTCCCCGCGCCCGATCTCGATGCTCACGTCGTCGAGGGCCAGCGCGTCCGCCGCCGGGTAGGAGAACGACAGCCCGGACGCCTCGATCCGGTCGAACCCGCGGGGCATCGGGGCCTGCCCCGCGGGCCGTACCCGGCTCTGCGCGTCCTCGCAGAAGCTCACGTAGTCCGAGAAGTACAGCCCCTCCTCGTAGCACTGGTTCACCGCGTACAGCAGCTGGCTCAGCGACGCGCCGGCCTGCCGGATCGCCAGCACGGCGGTGCCCGCCACCGACAGCGGGAGCCAGCCTCCCACCAGCATCCCGCCGAGCGCCGCGTAGACCCCGGCGGTGGCGATCCCGCTCATCGCCGAGGCGGTCACCCGGGTGGCCGCCTGGCGGCCGGCCGCCCGCATCTCGGCGTCGCGCGCATAGGCGGCCAGCCGCGACAGCCGGTCCAGCAAGAACGTGCGCATCGTGAAGGAGCGCAGCTCGGCGGCGGTCTCCCGGTCGACCATCAGGTGGGACAAGATCCACTTGCGCCGGTAGCTGTCGATCAGCGCGAACCGGGTCAGGTACCGGATCCGCGCCGCCCGCACCGCCGCCCACGCTCCCGGGGCCTGCGCGGCCAGCAAGACCGCTAGCAGGATCGGCTGCAGCACGCCGATCACGATGGCGGCCGACATCAGGCCCGTGGTACTGGTCAGGCAGTTGATCACGTTGTTGACTACTTGCGCCGCCGAGTTCATCCCCCGGTTGCGGGCGCGCTCGAGCCCGTCGTGGAAGTCGGAATCGTCGAAGGCGGCCAGTTCCACGCTGGTGGTCAGCCCGACCAGCCGTATCTCGACCTCCCGGTCCACCTGCGGCTCCAGCCGCCCCTGCGCCCAGCCGGCCGCGCTTTGCAGGCCAGAGCGCGCCGCCGAGGAGACCGCGACCAGGATCAGCGACGGCAGCGCGGCCCGGACCCGCTGCGGGGTCGGCCCGCCCGCGAACAGTGCCCCCAGCACCCCGGTCGTGGCGAACAGCGCGTACCCCGCGAACACCCCCGACGCCAGGTTCAGCGCGATGGTCGCCACGGTGTCGCGCGGGCTGGCCGCCCACCCCAGCCGCACCGCCTGCCCGACCAGGCCCGGGAAGCGCCGTGCCACGTCCCGGAACCCGACCGAGCCCATCCGCTCGGTATAGGCATTCCAGTAGTTCGCGGTGAGCTCCGCGGTGATCTCGTCAGCGCCTGGCCCGGCAGCGCCTACTTGCCCGGGACCGTCTTGCCCGGGACCGTCTTGCCCGGGACCGTCTTGCCCGGGACCGTCTCGCCCGGCGGGCGCGGGCCCGGCACGGCCAGTTCCGGCCCGGCGAGCCCACGGAAACGACAAACCAGGAAAAAGCCGCCCCGTACCCACAATGACCAGTGTGCGACTTTCCGTGCATGATCGCCATGAGTTAATCGCCCCAACGACCGCGTGCTCCCCGCGGGATTTCCGCCTCCGCCCCGGCGGGGGGCGCATCGGCGAAGTTCAGCGCGCGGACATCGTGATGAAGTCCCGCGCCCAGTGGCGCTCGAAGAACGTGCCCGGTCCCTGCACGGTGGTCAGCAGCTTGCGGCCGTTGACGGGCGTCGCGCGGCCCGCGGCGGCGGCCGGCCCGTAGGCGGCGAAGACCGGCCACTCCGGGTTGATGTCCAGCTCCATGCCGCGGACGGCCCCGGCCCGGGTGAGCAGCCAGGCGAGCTGGAGCGGGGCCAGGCCCGGGCCGAGCGCGTACACCAGCGCGCCGCTGGCGGTGATGCCGACGCCCGATCGCCACTGGTGCTCCACCTCCGGCACCGAGGCGGCGCATGAGGTCACGCCGCAGGTGTTCCCCCAGTGGTGCCAGTCCCCGCGGGCCGCCGCCGTCGGCCGGCCGCCGGAGACCAGGAGGGTAAGGTTCTGCCGGACGGCGACCACGCCGTGAACTTGCCGCACGTCGGCACCCCACGTGCCGACGGTGACGTCGCCGCTGGCGTAGAAGACCAGGGACGCCGCGCCGCGCACCAGCGGGTAGGGGTTGCGGCCCTCGGCGAAGTACCCCCCGCGGGCGTCCTTCATCTGGAAGCCGCCGTTGAACGCCGCCACCAGCGTCACCGCCTGGGCGGCGGCGACGGGCGCGCGGTAGTGCCAGCCCGTGCCGCCGGGGCTTTCCGAGCCCGAGTACAGCCGCGCCGACAGCAGCCGGGTATCCATCCACGCGATGCCCGCCCGCAGGCTCGCGCCAGGCGGGATGACCTCGGCCTCATAGATGGCGGGGACCCCGTGCACCCGGCGCCCGGCCGGGCGCCAGGTCCCCTCACCGCGAAACGCCGGTTCCCCGGGCAGCGCCAGCGCCGCCGGAGGCGGCAGCGCTGTCCCATTACCCGCTGCCCCGCTGCCCGGCCGGCCGTGCCCCGGGGCGGCACTGTGGGCGGTCGCACCGCGAGTGGCACTGCCCGTGGGGTGAGCCGCGGCCGTCCCGGCGCGCGGTGCGGCGAGGGTGCAGCCGGCCAGGGCGCAGGCGGCGAGGGCGCAGGCGGCGAGGGTCGCGGCCAGCGCCGCGGGGGCGAGCGCGCGCGCTGGCTCCCGGGTACGGCGCGTACGCGTGCGGCTCACGGACAATAGCGTAAGGCCCGCGGCCGCCCTCCACGATCACCCGGGCCGAGCTGGCGGTCAGCGATGATCACCGGGGACCCGGCCCCGGTGCTACCAGGTGGGGACCAGGCCGCCGTCGATGCGGAAGTCGGCCCCGGTGATGTTGGCCGCCTCGTCGCTGGCCAGCATCACCACCAGGGCGGCGACCTCGTCGGGGCGGGTGAACCGGCCCGTCGCCATTTCGCTGGCCGCGCCCGCCGCCACGTCCTGCGGGCGCGCTCCGGTGGCCGTCCCGACGGTGGCCGCGACTCCGTGCTCCCCCAGCCACAAGTCGGTGGCGACCGGGCCCGGGCTGACCGTGTTCACCCGGATGCCGTGCGGGCCGACCTCCTTGGACAGGGCCTTGGAGAAGCTGGCCAGCGCGGCCTTGGCGGCGCTGTAGTCCAGCACCAGGGGATCTGACAGCACCGAGTTGACCGAGCAGACGCTCACGATCACGCCCGCGCCGGCCTCGGCCGGGCCGGGCAGCGCCGCGCGGGTCGCCCGGATGGCCGCCATGAGGTTGAGGGTCAGCGATCGCTGCCAGTCCTCGTCGGTGATCGACAGGAACCCGCCGGTGCGCGGCGTCGCCAGGCCGACGTTGTTGACCAGGATGTCAACGGCGCCCCCGGCCGCGGCCACCAGCGCGGCGGGGCGGCGGCGTCGGCCAGGTCCGCCGCGACCACCCGCACGGGCGCGTCGGCGGCGAGGGAGTCCAGCTCAGCGGAGGAGTGCCGCGCGCCCGCCGTCACCCGCGCCCCGCGCGCCGCCAGCGCGCGGGTCACCGCCAGCCCGATCCCGCGGCTCGCGCCGGTGACGACGGCCACCCGCCCGCCAAGGTCCGCCTTGTCCATAAACGTGCCCTCCTGCCAGGTATCAGCCATGGACGGCGCGGATCGCCGCCCACCCGGCAACTTACCGCCGCGAAGGGCAGGGCGCTTGAGTCCGCTGACCGCGACAGGGATGCGCACGGCGGCGCCCGTTGGGCTGTCCAGTTCAGCTGGCGGCCTGAGCGGGCTGCGACTCGACGGACGAGCGGGCGCGGATCCGGGTGGCGATCGGCACCCAGGTGGCGACCTGGAGCACGGCCATCGCGAGCATGAACGGGAACAGCGCCCCGATCCCGGCGCCCTGGGTGACCACGCCCGCCAGCCACGGCAGCGCCGCCCCGCCGACCGACGACCCGGCGTTCATCACGCCGATCGCGGCCGGCGCCAGCCGGGGGGAGGTGAGCCGGGAGGCGGCCGCCATGGTGGTCGGGAACACCGGCCCCAGGAAGAAGCCGAGCAGCACCAGCGCCGCGCCCGCCGTCACCCTGGTCGGGGCCAGCCACGTCAGCGTCAGGGCGACGGCGATGCCGGACAGGCAGCAGTACATCAGGCCGGACGTCGTCAGGCCGACCCGCGTCGCGACCGGGCTGATCAGGAACCGGCCGGCGGTCAGCCCCAGCCAGTACCCGCTGACCGCGTAGCCGGCCAGCGACTGGCTCAGCCCGCGGCCCTGGACGAGGTAGCTGAAGGCCCAGTTGCCGACGCCGAGCTCGACCCCGACGTAGACGGCGAGCATCGCTGCCCCGGCCAGCACGCCGCGGTCACGCAGCGCGGCCCCCAGCAGCCCGCCACGGGCGGGCGGGGACGCGAGCGCGGGCAGTTCCGGCACCGGGGGAACAGCGGGGCCGGAAGCCGCGGCGGGGTCAGCCGCAGGCCGCCGGGCACCGGGCGGGGCACCCGGGTAGACCAGCGCGAAGCCGACGGCCAGCGGGACGCAGGCCACCGCCAGGACCAGGCAGACCACGGTCCAGGTCGTGAAGCCGACGATCCAGGCGGCCAGCGCCGGTCCGATCAGGGCCCCCACGCCGAAGAACGCGTGCAGCCGGTTGAGCAGCGTCGTCGCGTCGGACTGGGCGGCGATGTACGCGCTCAGCACCGACTCCAGCATCCCGGTCGCGTAGCCGACCATCATCTGCACCGCTATCAACGCCGCCAGCGGCGGCCGGGAGGCCAGGTACAGTGTCGCCAGCACGAACGCGCCGCCGCCGACGACCCCGGCGGCCCGGAAGCCGAGGCGGCCGATCAGCGCGCCGCTGTGCAGGCTGCCCAGGACGAAACCGGCCGAGCCGGTGAAGAACGTGATCCCGATCACGGCCCGGTCGACGCCGTAGTCGCCCATCTGCGCGAGCAGCAGGACCCCGTTGTCGCCCGCGCTGACCCCGATGAGGACGAACGCGACGTAGGACAGCAAGATGGCCGGCCGGATCTGCCACGGTACCGAAAAGCGCCGCACCACGCAGCTCCCTGTAGATGTTTCGAAACTTTTCGCTACTGTCACCGTGCCCGCTGATCACCATAACCGCCAGCGGCGCTCCTGGCTAGACACGGCCGCCCCGGTGGCGATGGTGAAGGCGGCGATGGTGAAGGCGGCGCGTGGCCGCCGGGAGTGAGCGGTCCCAGTGAGCGGGCTACATCTTGCTCAGGACCGACGCGACCTCCGGGCCGGCCACCTGGGCGCCGTAGCCGGCGTTGGTGACCAGGCAGGCGACCGCGATGTCCTTGGCCGAGTCGAAGGCGATGAGCCAGCTGTTGGGCTGCTCCTGGCCCTTGATGCTGGCGGTACCGGTCTTGGCGTACACGTTCGGGCCGAAGCCGAGCCCGGTGGCGGTCCCGCCGGTCACCACCGCCCGCATGACCTGCTTGAGGCTGGAGACGGTGTTGGCGGGCAGCGGCGTGGCGGTCACCTGCTTGACGTGCTCAAGCAGGATCGGCTGGTGGAAACCGCCCGCCGCCACGGTGGCGGCCACCGACGCCATGGCGATCGGCGAGGCGGTCAGCTGGCCTTCCCCGAACGCCTCCTGGGCCAGCTCCGAGCCGGTGGCGCCCGACGGCGCGTTGAAGTAGCTGGCGGAAACGCCGGGGATGCCGATGTTCCACCTGGTGTTCAGGCCGAAGTACGTCTTGGCCGTCGCGGCCAGCGAGTTTGCCCCGGTCAGGTGCGTGTACTGCTGGGTGAACGCGTTGTTGCACGACTGCGCGAAGTCATCGACGAACGGCGTGCCGGCGGGCAGGGTCTCGTTCTTGTCGTTGTGGTAGGTGATCCCGGTGATCGTCACGGTCGCCGGGCATTCGACCGGCGACGACGGGGTGAGCACCCCGGCGTTGAACAGCGCCGCGGAGGTGATGACCTTCATTGTCGAGCCGGGCGCCACCTGCGCGGTCAGCGCGAAGTCGTTGGACCCGGCGTTGTTGGCGACCGCCATGATGTGCCCGGTGGACGGCTGGATGACCACCATCGAGCTGTTGGCGTGCATCCCGACGGCCGACCGCGCGGCCGCCTCGGCCTTGGAGTCAATCGTGGTGGCCAGGCTCGGGATGTCACCGGGGGTGACGATCTGCGCCTGGCTGGCCTGCACCGGGTCGCCGTTGGCCTTTTGCAGCTCGACGTTCAGGCCGGGCGTGCCACCCTCTCCCGGCGGTGCCTGGGCCGCGAGCAGCTGGCCGATGTGGGTCAGCCCGGCGTCGCCGTAGGTGGTGATGTCGGTCCCGGCGTTGTCGGTGACCTGGCTGACCTTGGGGCCGACGGCCACGGTGGCCAGGTGGGTGGCGGCGGTGAGGTTCGGCGCCAGCACGTCCGGCCGCCAGCCGATGAGCCACCCGGGCGAGCCGGGGACCTGGTAGGCGATGAGCTTGGCGTGGTAGGTCCACGTCGCCGACACCGCGGTGCCCTGGTAGCTGGCCGCCACCTTGGCGGCGGCGGAGTAGGTGACCTGCTCGCGCGGGGTGGTGGGAGCCGCGGTCCCGGTCGCGTACGGGCTGCCGGAGTTCCCGGCCGGCCAGGCGACCCCGGTGGCGCCCTGGTAGGTGGCGGTCAGCTTCTTCAGGCCCAGGCGGGCGCCGAACCCGGTCATCGCCGCCTGCGCGGCGGCGGGGTTGTCGGTGTAGCTGGCGGCCTTGGCGAGCTGCCCTTCCTGCCACGCCGTCAAGAACGCGGCGGTGAGCTGCTGGGCGTCCTGGTCGGGAGTGCTCCCGTTCGGCACGAAGCCGATGATGGGCTTGTTGTTGCCGCGCACCACGAAGATGATGATCGCGGCGGCCGCCACCGCCAGCACCGCGATGATCGCGGTGATGAGCACCGGGCCGGGGCGGCGGCGGCGCCCGCGCCTGCCCCGTCCGCCGCCGCCCTGGTCGCCTGGCGGCGTGCGCGGCGCGCCGTACACGCGGCTGGTCGCGTAGCTCTCATACCCCCCGGTTCCCGGGGGGCCACCCTGCCCGCCGGCCGTCGGCCGCTGGTCCGGCGGCCCCCACTGCGCCGGGCGCTGCCCGTGCTCGGGCGGCGGCGGCGCGGGCGGGGCCGGCTGGGGCGCCCAGGTCCGGGTCTCCTCCCAGGGCTGGCCAGCAGCGGCCCGTGACTGCCGCCCATCCCACGGTGCGTCCGCCCTTCCGGGCGGCGGCGGCGCGGAGTCCCACGGCACGATGCCCTGCGGCCCTGTCGGGGGCTCCTCGCGAGGGTAGTAGCGGCCGTGGTCCGGACGGTCATCACCGTGATCGCTGGTCACGCGTCCGACCGTACCCGCCGCCGGTGAATGTTCACAAATGTTCGGTGAAAATCGAAGGGGCTGCCCAACGGAACGGGGGTGGCTGCCAGCTGGGCAGTCACCCCGGGACCGTTGCGGCGCAAGAGCCTATCCTTCTGTCTGGTCCGCGGGCACTGACTGGTCCGCGGGCATTATCTGGTCCGCCAGCACCGCCTGGTCCGCTAGCGCCGCCTGGTCCGCGGGCACTGTCTGCCCCCGCGGAGCGGGCTCGGCGCTGGCGGACTGCCCCAGGTAGGCGGCGACGACGCGCGGGTTGGCGCGGACCTCCTCGGGCGAGCCGTCCGCGATGACCTGGCCGAACTCCAGCACGACGACCCGGTCGCAGATGGACATGACCAGGCCCATGTCGTGCTCGATGAGCAGCATCGTCTGGCCCTGGTCGGCCAGAGTCCGCAGCGCGTCGCCGAGCTCGACGGACTCGGTGGTGTCCAGGCCCGCGGCCGGCTCGTCCAGGCACAGCACGTGCGGCCGGGCGGCCAGGGCGCGGCCGACGCCGACCAGCTTGCGCTGGCCGGCCGAGAGGTTGGCCGGCATCGCCTGGGAGGCCCAGTCCATGCCGACGAGGGCCAGGGTGTCCCCGGCCGACGGGACCGGGCCGTTGGCGGCCTTCAGGTGCGCGGTGGCGACCGTGAGGTTCTCCGAGACGTCAAGGTCGTCGAACAGCTCGGTGGACTGCCAGGTCCGGGCCAGGCCCCGGCGGGCCCGCTCGTAGGCGGGCAGCCGGGAGATGTCGCCGCCGTTGAGCTCGACGGTCCCGCTGAAGCCGACGAACCCGGTGACCGCGTCGATGAGCGTGGTCTTGCCGGCGCCGTTCGGGCCGATCAGGCCGACCAGCTCGCCCTCGCGCACTTCGAGCGACACCTCGCGCACCGCGTGCACGCCGCCGAAGCTAACCGACAGGCCCGTGAGCTTGAGCACCGCCGGCTGGCTGGTGAAGTCCTTGCGGGCGGCGCGGGGCGCCCGGTCCACGGCCGACTTCGCCTCCGGCGCGGTGGGCTGGACTCGTTTATGCAATCGCCGGTAGAAGTCCCCGGCCACGCCGCCGGGGTTCTGCAGCAGGGTGAAGATGAGCACGACGCCGCCGAACAGCAGGAACCAGTTGCCGGACAGGCCGAACCAGTCCTGCAGCGCGTACTGGAACAGCCCCTGGGCCGAGATCAGCCCGGCGAACACCGCGCCGGAGATCAGCGTGATGCCGCCGGCGTAAGCGAACGCGATCAGCGACAGGGCCGTCACCGCGTCGAACCGGTCACCGCTGACGGAGCTGAAGTTATACGCGTACAGCGAGCCGGCGACGCCCGCGACGAACGCGGCGAAGGTGAACGCGTACAGCTTGACCATGCGCGGGTTGACCGACGCGGCGGCGGCGGCCCGCTCGTTGGAGCGCACCGCGAGCATCTGCTGGCCGAGCTTGCCGCGCCTGATGTAGCCCACCGCCACGCACAGCAGCACGCAGCAGATCAGCACCACCCAGCCGAAGACCGGGCTGGGCTGGTTGCCGTCGATGCCGCGGAACGGGCCGTTCGGGCCGAGGTCGAGGCCGAACCACTTCGGCTCGGGCACCGGCGTGCCGCTCCCGCTGCCGCCCCAGGTGGGATTCTGGAAGCCGAAGTTCTCGATCGCGACCGCGCCGGCCAAGGTGACCACGGCGAGGCTGACGCCGCGCACCCGGACCGCGGAGAACGCGGTGATGACGCCGATGATGACGGCGACCGCGATGCCGATCAGGGCGCCCGCCGGGAACGTGATGCCGAAGCTCGTCGCCATGTGCGACATCGTGAAGGCCGTCGCGCCGGCCAGGCTGAGCTGGATCACCGAGATCTGGCCGACGAAGCCGGTGATGACCACCAGCGACAGCCCCATCACGATGCCGATCAGCGTGTTGATCAGGGCGTTGCGGAAGTCGAAGGGGAAGACCACCAGCAAGACCGCGGCCGCCAGGCCGAAGATCGCCGCCGAGCGCCACAGGTGCTCCGGCCGCGGCGCCTCCGGCAGCCGCCGCTCCAGCACCACGCCCCGGCCGGGGATCCGCGCCCCCCGCCAGAACAGCACGCCGATGATGATGAGGAAGGCGAGCAGGTCCGAGACGCCGGGCAGCGGGTTCCCCTGCGAAGTGGGGAACCACGACATCGTGGAGGCGTACTGCAGCAGCGAGTACAAGATGCCGATGCCGAACGACGCCCCGCACGCCAGGCCGAAGGAGGTGAAGTTCGCGATCAGCGCGGCGGCCAGGGCCGGGATGATCTGCAGCGGCAGCGTCACGGGATCGAGCTGGACGATGGAGGAGGCCAAGATGCCCAGCGCGCCCGCGATGAGCGAGGCGATGAGCGTGTTGATCAGCGAGATCGTGGCGGGCGACAAGCCGCCCAGCATCGCGGCGGTCTCGTTCTCCGAGGCCGCCCGGGTGGCCAGGCCGAACTTGGTCCACTTGTAGATCGCGGCGAGGGCGGCCGCGGCCACGATCACGATGCCGGTCAAGATGAACCGGTCGAGGGTGATCCCGGCCCCGAGCATGTGGATCAGCGTGGTCGGCAAGATGGTCGCCGCCTGCTGCTGAGTGATGCCGAAGGCCAGCAGCATGGCCGCCTGCGCGACGAGGAGGACGCCGAGCGAGGAGACCAGCTTGGCCAGTGGGGAGGAGTTGCGCAGCGGCCGGTAGACGGCGTACTCGGTGATCGCGCCGACCACGAGGACGAACAGCAGGGCGAGCGGCAGCGCCACGAAGATCGGCAGGGACGCGAGCTTGCCGGAGTTCAGCGACCAGAAGGTGTAGCCGCCGATCATCGCGATCGCGCCGGTGGACAAGTTGATGATCCCCGAGCCCCGGTACGTCACCACCACGCCGAGCGCGATGCCCGCGATGAGCGCGCCGGAGCCGAGCCCGAGCAGGATAAACAGCAGAATGTTTTCCACGGGGGTCTGTTCCTTGACTGTGTTCTGTGCCGTGGGGGCGGGGGTGCCCCCCCGGCCAACGGCCGGCGAAAACGCGAAAAGGCGGAGACGCGAAACCGTCGGGGGGTCGCCCCCCCCGCCCACGGCACGGCTAAACGGCTACACGGCTACACGGCTACACGTGCGGGGTTACGCCCCGGGCGGCTGCAGCCACAAGGCGGCCCGGACCCAGTTGTTCTTGCCGGTGTACTCGAAGAACTGGGCGCGGTCGTTGCAGATGCCGGGCGCGCTCGCGTACTTGCCGCAGGCCAGCTGCGGGGCGCCGAGGGCCTGCGGGCCCTTGAACGCCTTGAGCCCCGCCAGGATCGTCGCCGGGCTCAGGTTGTCATAGCCGATCTGGTTCATGATCTTGGCGATGGTCAGCGTCTGGCCGAAGTCGACGATGTTCCACGGGTCGGGCGAGTCGGCCGGCGTGCTGTACTTCTTCGCCACCGCCTCGTAGGCCGGCATGCCCGGGTCGGACGGGTCGCCGAACAGCGAGCTGGCGATGGAGTACGTCCACTTCGGGAAGTCACCGCCGAGGCCCGCCGCCACCTGGCCGTTGAGGCACAGCGGGGCGGAGACGATCTTCTTGATGTCGGTGATGCCGAGCTGGACGAGTGCCTTGGCGATGTTCACGCAGGTGGGGGCGGAGACGAACGGGACCACCATGTCGGCCGTCGTCGCGCCCGCGGCGGTGAGCACGCCGGTCAGGTCGGTCTGGGTCGCCGGGTACGGGGCCATCTTGACCGTGACGCCGGCCGCCTTCAGGCCCGCCTGCACGGCCTGCGCTCCCGGCAGGGTGGACGGGTCGTTGGGGTAGATGACCGCGGCGGTCTTGGCGTGCAGCACGTCCTTGGCGTAGGTGCCCATCGGGCCGAGCACGTGGGTGCCGTCACCGAACAGCACCGCGGTGTTCTGCTGGGCGCCGTCGATCGGCAGCGCGGCGACGCCGCTGACGACCGGCAGCTTGCCGCCGAGGGTGGCGAAGAAGGACTGGTCGCCGATCACGACGCCGCCCATCGAGATCACGTGGATGTTCTTGTTGGCGAGGAACTTCTGGGCGCACCCGGTGCCCTCTTCCTCAGCCGAGGCGATGAAGCAGGTCACCAGCTGGAGGGGGTGGCCGCCGATCCCGCCGAGCTCGGTGTTGATGTACTTGACCGCCATCTGCGAGCCGGTGGTGGCGTCGGCGCCGATCACCTGCTGGCCGCCCTGCTGGTTGACGAAGCCGATCAGCACCGGAGGCAGCGAGTTGTTGGCCGGGCCGGCCTTGCCGCCCACGTAGCTGAGGTAGTCCGTGACCGCGGCCGGCCCGAGGCCGCCTTGGCTTGAGGACGACGACGGGGACGCCGAGCCGGTGCTGGCCGGCGTCGTCGCGGCGCCGCTGGTGGCCGGCGGGGCGCTCGATGAGGTGCTGCTGCTGCTGCAGCCGGCCGCGGCGAGCGCGGCGACCGCTAGGACGGAGATGCCAAGAAAGGCTGATCTCCGTCCCTTCCCGTATCTAGACACTCTTGATCTTCCTCCTCGATGAGTTAACAGATCGCTATCATCTCGCGCGCGGTGCCCGATAAATCCGGGACTTTCCCCTCCCGTGCGGTCACTCCCGCCGATAGCCGGGTGATTAGACCCCGGCCTTGGCACCCCATAGCTCCCTGGAGGCGATCCGCGCTCCCTCGGCGAGCGAGGACAGCTTGGCCCACTGGATCTCCTCGTGGACCCGCTTGACGAACGCGCCCTGCGCGAACCCGCAGTCGGTGCCGCCCATCACGGCGTCCCGGCCGACCACGTTGGCCAGCCGCACGAGCCGCTGGGCGACCAGCTCGGGGTGCTCCACCACGTTGGTGTGGTGGGTGACCACCCCGGGGACGAGGACCTTGCCCTCGGGCAGCGGGACGTCCTCCCAGATCTTCCACTCGTGCTCGTGACGGGGGTTGGCCTGCTCCATGAGGTAGTACTTCGCGTTCACCTTCAAGACCAGGTCGATGCTGTCGCGCAGCGGCGGGTCATAGGCGTGCGGCCCGTGCCAGCTGCCGAAGCAGATGTGGTAGCGGATCCGGTCTTCCGGCAGGCCGCGCAGCGCGTGGTTGAGCGCGTCGACTCGCAGCCCGGCCCACGCGCGGTAGTCCTCCCACGAGCCGCCGGCCGACAAGATGGAGTCGGCCTCGTGCATGAGCACCGCGTCGTCGACCTGCAGCAGGAAGCCGGCCTCGATGATGCCCTTGTACTCCTCGTGCATCACGTCGGCGAGGGCGAAGACGAACTCCTCGTCCGTCTTGTAGTACTCGTTCCGCAGCCAGTAGGCGCTGGCCGGGGCGACCACCGGCAAGAAGACCTCGGTGCCGTCCTCACCGGGGGTGACCCCGGCGTCGGCGAGCGCGGCCTTGAAGTTCGCCGCGTCCCGGTCCAGCGCCGTCTTGTCGTAGCTCATCGGGCCGGTGCACGCCCACATGACCATGCCCCCGGTGCCCGGCTCACCGGAATCGTCGCCCGCGGCCCGGCTGCTTGAGCTGCTCGCGGCGATGTCCAGCGCGTCCTGCATCGCGTAGGCGCCCGGGAAGTGCTGCCGGTCCCGGCTCGGCGGCATGTAGTCCGACAGGTCGCGGCCGATGGGCCGCGCCTCCAGCCCTTTAGTCCGCTCATACAAGTAGGAGATCCAGTTGGACTTGCCCATCTCGCCGTCGTCGATGGCGTCGATGCCCACCTCGACCTGCTTGCGGACCACGTCGGTGACTGCGGACTGTAGCGCGGCGGCGTACGCCGCTTCGTCGTATTCGCGGCCGTTGTCGATTGCGGACAAGAACGACAGCAGCCCGTCCGGGCGTATCAGGCTGCCTGCATGCGTTACGAGGATCCGCGACATCGCGTCCCCTTCCGGGATCAGAAACCTGGTCGAAATACCCCCCTAGTAAGGATCTTGTACAGGTCAGGCGTCAACCCGATGCCCGGCAAACTTGGTCACAATCGCGTCAAGTGTTCGCTCGTCACAGCCGGGCCCGGAGCAAGTTGGCGCACAGGCCAATGGCTTGGCGGTAGCTTGCCGGGACAATGGCTTGTGCCCAGCAATGTGGGCATCCGACAATGACAAGATCTGGCGTATGCTCCCGTCCGGGCGCGTGAGCCGCGTCCGGTACGGGCCGCGCGCCGCGTACCGCCAACGACTTAAGTCCCGCGAAGGAGTGGCCCGATGACCGTCAGTGGCAGTGAGGACGGCACCGCGCGCCCGGCCCCCGTGCTGGAGCTCGACAAGGTGAGCGTCACCTACGATCGCGCGCCGGTCGTGCGCGACCTGACCCTCACCGTGGCGCCTGGCGAGGTCGTCGCCCTGCTGGGCGCCAATGGCGCCGGCAAGACCACCACGCTGCGCGGGATCTCGGGGCTGCTCAAGCTGACCAGCGGCACCATCAGGCTCGGCGGTGAGGACCTGGCGGGCGTCAGCCCGACCGCCCGCGCGCGCAGGGGCATCGCGCACGTGCCGCACGATCGTGGCATCTTCTTCGGCCTGACCGTCGCCGAGCACTTCCGGCTGGACGGGCTGGCCACCCCCGCCCAGCAGGAGGCGGCGTTCGAGCACTTCCCGGCGCTGGCCCCGCTGCGCACCCGCCGGGTGGGCCTGCTGTCCGGCGGCGAGCAGCAGATGCTGGCGCTGGCCAGGGCGCTCACCCGCGCTCCGAAGGTCATGCTGCTGGATGAGATGAGCCTGGGCCTGGCCCCGGTCATCGTGGAGCGGCTGCTGCCCATCGTGCGCCAGTTCGCCTCCGACAACGGGATCGGGGTCCTGCTGGTTGAGCAGCACGTCCACCTGGCGCTGAAGATCGCCGACCGCGGTTACATCCTGTCGCATGGCGAGCTGGCCGCCAGCGGTACCGCCAGCGAGCTCAGCAGCGACAGCGCCCTGCTGGCGGCCAGTTACCTAGGGCAGGCCAGCTAGCCTCTCCCCGCCGGTCGTTTATGCGCTTGGGCCTTCGGCGCAATTACATTGGAAATTTCAAACATATGCGGCCTGGCTGGCTCACCGCGGCGTAGCGGCCGCACCCCGGCCCTGCTTATCGGAGAGCACCGTTGTCGGCGAGCACTGATGTCGGCGAGCACCGCTCGGCCGCCGGTTTTCGCCGGGAATTCCACGGTTGTCCGGCGAATCTTGGCGTGGGGAAGTGCGTCCCGTAGCCTGGGGTGGGGGGATGGCGAATGATGAATACCACCGGTGGCGGGACCCCTGGATGCGGGCACCCGCAAAAGCCAGGGACGCGGTTTTGCACGGTTTGCGGCCAGCCGGCCGTTTCGCGCGGGGGCAATGCCTGCGGCGATAGCCCGGCCGCGGACGGCACTTACGGTGATAGCGCTTACGAGCCGACCCAGACGGTGACGGTGCCCGGGCGCCAGGACCCGCCTAACCCGGAAGCACAACCTTATCGGGAAGCACAGCCTTACCAGGAAGCACAGCCTTACCAGGAAGCACAGCCTTACCAGGACGCGCAGCCTTACCAGGAAGCACAGCCTTACCAGGACCCGCGGCGGCTGGCGGGCGCCGCGTGGGAGCAGCCCGCCTGGCGGCAAGATCCCGGGCGGCAGGACACCCCGCCCGGCGGATGGGTCGCCCCCGGGGGGTACGGGGGGTCGTCCCCCTGGGGCGCAGCCGGGTCGGCGGGCCCGGAGGAACCGCCGCGCGGGCCGCGGCGCTCGCCATGGCTACTCGGCGCCGGGATCGCCGCCGCGCTGCTCCTGGTCGGCGGTGCGGGCGGCGGGGCGTACCTGCTCGCCGCGCGGGGCAAGCCCGCCCCGATCGTGACCGCGACCTCGCCGGCGGCCGCCACGGTGCCAGCTAACACGGGGCCAGCTAACACGGGGCCAGCCAGCACGGGGCCGACGACAACCGCCGCGGCCCCGCCGCCCGCGCCGACCACCGCGGCGGTCACCGAGGCGCAGGCCGCCACTCGCCTGTCGGGGCTGCTGTCCCAGAGTGTCTCCAGCCGCGACGCCATCGTCAGCGCGTCGCAGGACGCCGGGGGCTGCGGGGGCGCGTACGCCCAGGACGCGCAGACGTTCCGCCAGGCCGCCGCCGAGCGGCGGAGCCTCATCCGGCAACTCGACAGCCTGCCCGGGACGCCGACCCTGCCCGTGCAGATGCTGTCGGACCTGCGCAGCGCCTGGCAGGCCTCGGCGACCGCCGATGACAACTACGCCCGCTGGTCCGACGACGAGGCGGCGCAGGGCTGCACGACGAACGACCCCTGGTACGCGGCGACGAGCTCGCCCAACCAGCAGGCGACCGCCGACAAGATGGCCTTCACCGTGTTGTGGAACCCGATCGCCAGCCACTACGGGCTGCCCACCTACAACCAGGGCCAGCTGTAAGGACGCGAGCGCCTTCCAGACCATGGACCCGAGCGCGTTGAGCGTGTTGATGCCGTACTGCTCGCTGGGGTTGCCGGTGCTGAGCACCGCCATCAGGTAGTTCCGTCCCTGGCCGGAGACCCAGCCGACGCTGTTGATCTGCCAGTCCGAGCTCGCGGCGTCCAGTGGCAGCCAGCCGTTCTTCAGCGCGACGGTCACCCCGGCCGGCACGCCACCGGAGACTCCCCATCGCTGAGCGGACGTGACGTTCTCCAGCAGGGACAGCGCGTACTGACGGTCGGCGGCGGTCAGCTGCCCGCCGGAGGTGAACAGTTGCCGCAGCAGGGTGATCTGGTCGCGGGGGGTCGTCGTGGTCAGCCCCCAGCCCGGCCAGGGGAATCCGGGGCACTGCAGGCAGGCCGAGGGCGTGGTCCCGGCCAGGCCGGCCTGCGCGTTGTAGCTGGCGACGCCCTGGCTGCCGCCCACCAGCCCCCACAAGGCGGTGGCCGCGTCATTGTCGCTGTCTTCGATCATCTTCCGGGCCAGCGCCGCGTCGTTGGCGGTCAGGCCACCCGGCGGCCGCTGGGCTAGCAGCGTCTCCAGGATGTCGACCTTCACGATGCTCGCCTCGGCCTGGGCGTTGCCCTGCCCGACGGTCCACTCGTGCCCGGTGCGCAGGTCATAGACGGCGGCCATGACGGTCCCGGACCGGCCGCTGAGGTAGGACCGCGCCCCCGCGAGCGGGCCCGCCGAGCCTGCGCCGCTCGCGGCCGGGCTGGACGGCCGGCTCGATGGCGACGCGCGCCCCGGTGCCGCGCTCCCCTGGGCCGTGCGGCCGGGAACCGCGCTGCTGGCCAGCGGCGTGGTGCCGCCGGGCACCGCGGCCGCGGGCTGCGGCCCGGAGGAGGCGGACGGGCCGACGGCGGCGACGGGCTTGCCGGACGGGCCGCGGAAGGCCAGGTACAAGATCGTCAGCGCGACCGCCACCACGAGCACCCCGCCGCAGACGCGCGCGACCATCCACGCCCGGCCACCCGGCCGTTGCTCATCCCAATCCGCCCGCACATCGGGGAGAGTACCCGGTTTGCGCGGCGCCGCGCTCCGGGTCCGCCACGGCGGCCCGCCAAATCACCCCAAATGCTGGTGAACAGCCCTCCGCGGTCCCTAAGAAGTGGCGTTCCGGTTGGCGAGCGGCTCCATCTGGACTAGCCTGCTGTCGACTCTGAGAGGAAGTCTGTGGTCGGTTTGGGTAGTTCCTGGGGCCCGACATGCGGTCATCCCGTTCAGCAGGGGGCGCAGTTCTGCGGCGTCTGCGGTGAGCCTGCCAGCGGCAGCGCGCTGCCGCCCCCCTCGCCTGACTCGCGGCAGGCATGGCCGCCGCCGCCGTCGGCCGGCCAGCAGGCGTCGCCGTTCAGCCTCGCCTCTGACACCTTGCCCACGGGGCTGCCCTCGGCCGACGGCCAGGACCCGTGGGCGTCGTGGTACGGCAAGCCGCGCCCGGCGGCGCCGCAGGACCCGTCGTCGAACCTCCCGGACGTGTACGGCGCCCCGACCGGCTACGGCGAGGCCCCGCCGTACGGCGGTGCCCAGCAGTACGGGGCTGGGCAGCAATACGACCAGCAATACGGTGACCAGCAATACGGCGGCGGTCAGCAGTACGGGCAGTACGTCGGGCCCGCCGACTACGGCGCGGGGCAGCACCCGTATGGCGCGACGCAGGGCTACGGCCCGGGCCAGCAGTACACGGACTTCCAGCAGGCCGCAGGGCGGGGCGCGCCCGGCTCGCCGCGCGGATGGAGGTCGCGTGGCCCGCTGGTGCCCATTCTCGCGATCGGCGGGGTGGCCGTGGCCGCCATCGCCGGCCTGGTGATCGCGACCAGCGGCTCAGGCGGCGGCAGCCCGTCGGCGGCCTCGTCCTCGTCGGCCACCACCACGCCGGCTCAGGCGTCGGCGGCCGCCCAGGAGGCGGCCGCGCAGCAGCTGAACACGCTCTTGTCGCAAAGCGGCAATGACCACAGCGACGTCGTCGGCGCGGTGCTCAGCGTGGAGGCCTGCAAGTCGCTGCGCGCCGCGCGGACCACCTTCGCCACGGCGGCTACCAACCGCACGAACCTGCTGGCCAAGCTGGGCACGCTGCCGAACCGGTCCGCGCTACCGCCCGCGCTGCTAGCCGACCTGACCTCCGCCTGGCAGGCGTCCGCGCAGGCCGACACCGACCTCCACGACTGGGCCCAGGACCTGATCAGCGGCGGCTGCCACAAGGGCAAGACGCACGACGACCCGAAGTACAAGGACAGCCTCGGCCCGGACACCACCGCCAGCAGCGCCAAGGCCCGCATCACCACGGAGTGGAAGCCGCTCGCGCAAAAGTACGACCTCCCCGTCTACAAGACCGGCCAGCTCTAGCCAGGCACCTGTCGTCCGGCACGGTCACATGACCAGGACGCCGCGGATGTTCTTGCCGTCGCGCATGTCCTGGTAGCCGGCGTTGATGCCTTCCAGCGGGTAGGTGCGGGTGACCATCCCGTCGAGATCGAGCAGGCCGTCGCGGTACAGGCCGAGCAGCCGGGGGATGTCGGCGCGGGAGTTGACCGACCCGAAGATGCACCCGACGACCTGCTTTTCCCACTGGGCAATGCCATTGAAGGACATGCCGCTGAGCGCGAGCACCGGGCGACCGTCGCTGGCCGGGTAGATGTTGGTGACGACGACCCGGCCGCGCTTGGCGGCCAGCGCCAGGATGTCGTCCATCATGTCCGCCTGGCCAACGCCCATGGTGAGCACCACCACGTCGCACATGCGGCCCCAGGTGACCTCCCGGACTTGCTCGAACGCCGCCGTCACCGACTCGGCGGCGTGCGTCGCGCCGAAGCCGCGCGCCTTGTCCCGCTTGAACGGCACCGGGTCGATCGCGAAGACCCGGCGCGCCCCGGCCAGCCGCGCGCCCTGGATGGCGGCCGACCCCAGCCCGCCGCAGCCGATGACGGCGACGCTGTCACCGGGCCGCACTCCCCCGGCGTACACCGAGCTGCCCCACCCGGTGGCGACGCCGCACCCGGTCAGGCACGCGACCTGCGGCGGCACGCCGGCGTCGACCGGGATGACGGACGCCTCATTGACCACCGTGTGCCTGGCGTAGCAGCCGACCATGCACGTGATCGTCAGGTCGCGCCCGGATCCCGCGTGGTGGCGGGCGGTGCCGTCGGAGATCTGCAGGCCGCCCATGATCGCGGCGGCCACGTCGCACAGGTTCTGGCGGCCCTGCGCGCACGACGGGCAGCGGCCGCAGTTGGGGATCGAGGAGAACACGATGTAGTCCCCCGGCCGGACCAGCGTGACTCCCGGGCCGGCCTGCTCAACGTACCCGGCGCCCTCGTGCCCGCCGATCATCGGCGCGGCGAACGGCACGTCCCCGGTCACGTGATGCTCCTCCGAATGGCACAGCCCGGCCGCGGCCACCCGCACCAGCACCTCTCCCGCCGCCGGCGGGTCAAGCTCGATGTCCTCGACGCTCCAGTCAGTCTTGCTCTCCCAGAGGATCGCCGCCTGCGTGCGCATGCTTGGCTCCCGTTCGAATGTCGGTGGCCTCAGTAGGCTTGTGTTCAGGGGGTGACCCCCTGAACTGGGGAAACCTTCGAATGTCGGCGGTTTCTCTTAGGGTGGGGGTACCCCCAGGCGGGTGGGTCGTCAGTTCCTGTTACTTACCTATGCTGGTTGCCGGCGTCGACCGGCAGCATGATCCCGGTGATGTAGCGGGCGGCGTCGGAGGCCAGCCAGACGATCGCGTTGGAGATGTCGGCCGGCTCCACCCACGGGACCGGCAGCAGGTTCATCTGCGCGAACCCCGCCGCGACGTCCTCCCGGCCCGGGTTGTCCAGGTCGGGGCGGAATGACTTGTACAGCGCCTCGTTGTGGATCATCGGCGTGTCCACGGCGGTCGGGCAGATCGCGTTGACCCGGATGTTGTGCGGCGCCAGCTCGTGGACCAGCGTCTTGACCAGCGACAGCACGCCGGCCTTGGCGGCCTTGTAGTCGGCCAGGCCGCCGCCGGAGACCAGCGCCGCGCCGGAGCTGGTCAGCGCGATCGACCCGCCGTGGCCGGCCGCGATCATTGGCGGGATCGCCGCCTTGAGCGTGATGAACACGCCGGTCAGGTTCACGTCCATCAGCTCGCGCCACTGCCCGACGTCCATCTCCCAGGTGGTCATCGGCCAGGAGATGATCGCCGCGTTCGCGCACACGATGTCCAGGCGCCCGCCGAGCTCGGCCACGCCGGCGTCGACCGCCGCCCGGATCGCCGCCAGGTCGCGGACGTCGGCCTTGCGGGCGATGACCCGACGGTCCAGCGCCTCGACCTCCTTCACGGTCTGCGCCAGGTCGGCCTCGCTCGCCAGCGGGTAGGTCAGCCAGTCCTGCGTCGCGCAGGCGTCGACCGCGATGATGTCGCAGCCCTCGCGGGCCAGCCGCACCGCGTGCGAGCGTCCCTGGCCGCGCGCCGCCCCGGTCACGAAGGCCACCTTGCCTTCTAGCAGTCTCATGCCTTCTCCTGTGATGAGGCCCCGCGCGGGGCTGCGGTTGACGTCGGGGTTGGCGTCGCCATCGGAGCCGGGCTAGGCGACTGGCTCGAAGTAGGGCAGGGTCACCTCGCCGGTGACGGCGCTGAACGTCACCCGCACCGGCATCCCGGCCCGGACGTCGCCGACGTCGCAGCCGGTGATCCCGGTGACGACCCGGGGGCCCTCGGTCAGCTCGACGATCGCGATGACGTACGGGATGGCGTCGGCCAGGGCGACGTGCGTGGGGTGGCGCACCACCGTGTACGTGTAAACGGTGCCGGTGCCGGCCACCTCCCGCCAGCCCGGGCCGGCCCGGTGGCAGTGCGGGCAGGCGGGCAGCGGGGGGTGCCAGGACCGCCCGCACGCCGGGCACTGCTGCACCACCAGCCGCCCTTCGCGGGCCGCTTCCCAGTAGGGGCGGGTCAGGTCCGTCATGCCCGGGATGATGGCCATTGGCGGGTCCCCCTTAGCGAGCCAGGATCGTGGCGCTGCCGGCGGGCGCGCCGACCAGCGCGACCGACGCCCCGCGGACCTGGTTGACGGCCGTGCCGCGCAACTGCCGGACGGCCTCCAGCACGCCGTTCATGCCGTGCAGGTAAGCCTCCGACAGGTGCCCGCCGTGCGTGTTGACCGGCAGCGGGCTGTCGGGCCCGGTGCCGGCCTCTGTCACGTACCGCCAGGCCTGCCCGTCCGCCACGAAGCCGTAGGACTCCAGGGAGCGCAGCGGCATGTAGGAGGTGGCGTCGTAGAACTGGGCGACGTCGATGTCGGATCGCGTCACGCCCGCGTCGGCGAACAGCCGGTCCGCCGTCGCCGGCGGGAACAGCTCCAGCAGCTCGCCGGTCACGTAGATGCCCATCGGCTCGCGGTAGGGGCTGATCGTCTGCGTGGCCGACAGCACGTGCACCGGGTCGGCGCGCAGCGACCGGGCCATGGCCGCGCTGGTGATGACGTACGCGCAGGCCCCGTCGTTTTCCAGGCACAAGTCGAACAGGCGCAGCGGCTCGCTGATCATCCGCGCCGCGCGATAGTCCTCCCAGGTCATCGTCCGGTCCCGCATGAGGGCGCTGGGGTTGGCGTTGGCGTAGGCGCGCTGGGTGATCGCGATGGACCCTAGCGCCCGCGTGAGGTCCTCGTCGGTCAGCCCGTTGACGATCGCGTAGCGGCGCGCCCACAGCGCGAAAAGCTGGCCCGGTGACATCAGCCCGTAGGGCCACGCGAAGGACCGGTTGTCCTCCTCCGCCACCACGACGTCCGCCTGCGGGTCGCTGACCGCCGCGCCCGACGGGCCTCCCCGGTCGGCCCGGCCGAACCGGCCGCCCGTGCTCTGCGACAGCGCCCGGTACACCACCACGACGCGGGCCAGCCCGGTCATGACCGCGGCGGCCGCGTGCGCGATGACGGCGCCGAGCGCCTCCCCGCCGAGCGGCGACTCGGCGAAGAACCGCAGCTCCGGGATGCCCAGCGCGCGGACCAGCATCGGCTCGCTGACCGGCTCGAAGGGGGGCGCGAACCGGCACATGCCATCGACGTCGGCCGGCTCCAGCCCCGCGTCGGCCAGCGCCGCCAGGATCGCTTCGATGGCCAGGTCCCAGGCGGTGCCGGGCAGGGCCTTGCCGTAGGCGGTCTGGCCGATGCCCGCGATGGCGACTTCACGGCGGATCATGGGCGGAAGCTACCCAGCCATTCGCGCAGGACCTCGGCGGTGTGCTGGCCAGGCTGGGGCGGGGGCGTGACCCGGGCGGGCGAGCGCGACATCCGGACGGGGTATCCGGCCAGCGTGACCGGGCCGCGGCCGGGGTCATCGACGGTGACGAAGATGCCGCGCTCGCGCATGTCCTCATCGGTCAGCACCTCGGTGGTGGAGCGCAGCGCCCCGGCGGGCACCCCGGCGTCGCCGAGCGCCTTCATCGCCGCGATCTTGTCCAGGGTCGCGGTCCAC
>JAICYD010000077.1 GCA_025934375.1 Streptosporangiaceae bacterium
GGCCGCCTGCTGAGGCGAAGACGCGGGCCACGGCGGGCGCGACGGCGTCGTCGACCAGGCGCTGCACGTCGGCGACGTCGACCCAGCAGTGGTCGATGAATATCCGCTCCGGGGTGCCGGCGATGGGCTCCAGCCCGACGACTTCAGGTATCCGGCTGGCGGGCACGTCACCATGCGCGGCGGCCACCAGCAGCCGCTCGGCGGCCAGCAGCACCGACTCCAGCTCGGCCCGCGGCAGCAGGCCGGCGTCGCCGCTCCACACGTCCATCCGCAGGCGGCCGTCGACCTGGATAAGGCGGAACTGGATAGGCGTTCCGCTGAATGGCATCGGGCGCCACCGCAGCTCGGTCCGGGTGAGCGCGGCCTCGACCTCCTCGGGCTGGAACCCGACGCCAGCGGTCAGTGCGGACCACGACTCAGGGACGAGGCTGTTGAACAACGGGTCGTAGTGGAAGAGCAGGCCCCGTTGGCGATCGATCAGCGCGGTCATGGCGTCCCGCTCGGCGGTGTCGTACCTGCCGTGCCGGCTCGCCTCCATCACCGTGGTCCAGGCGTGGCGGACCAGCTCGTCGAAGCTTCTCCCGCCGATCTCAACAGTGGCGATGGAGGCCTGGGCCAAGGCGCCGACGTAATTCACCAGGTGGCGCTCGAAACGGTTGCTGGACAAAAGCGGGAACACCAGCTCCCGGTGGCCGGCGCGGCGGGCGACCACGGCGCAGATGGCGGCCAGCACGATGCTGGACCGGCTGGCCCGGGTGCGCGCCGCCACCTGCCGCACGGCCATCGCGGCGGCCGCCGACGACAGCTCCACCGCCAGTGACTCGCCGCTGGGCCGGGCGCCCGGCAGCGCGTACAGGCAGCGGGGCATCCGCCGAAACTGCTCCCGCATGTAGTTCACCGCCGCCTGCGCCCGGGCGCGCCCGGCCGGGGTCGCCTCCAGCCCGGCCTGGTCCAGCGGCTGGTGGATACTCCGTCCGGCCGGGTTACTCCGTCCGGTTACTCCGTCCGGCCGTCGCGCGGAATCGCCGAGCAGGCCGGCGAAATCGCGCTGGAGTATCCCGATCGCGTCGCGGTCCACCGCCAGGTGCGAGAACGCCGCCGCGCAGGCGATGACCTGATCACCGTGATCGGGGGCGATGGCCACCGCCACGCGCAGCGGGCCCTGTCTCGGCAAGCACTGCGCCGGATCGGGTGACTCGCGCAGCCACGAGACGAGCGCCTCGGCCACTGCGTTGTCGTGCCGTGGTCCCCACTGTCCCGCGCCGAGCGAGCAGACCTCCAGCATCTGCACGCCGGCCGCGGCGACCCGCTGGCGCGGCTGCTCGCCGGGCAGGTAGGCGGTGCGCAGCGACTCGTGCCGCGCGATCAGCACCCCAGTCGCCTCCGCCACGTCGTCGACGGACACCACCGCCGGCACCGGGAATTCGGCGTACAAGGTCGCGTAGGGGTGGTCGGGGGTCGAGCTCGTCCACCGGTAGACATCGAGCTGGGCCAGGGTGAGCGGTCCCTCGCCGGCCCGCTCCCCGGTGAACTCGACCGGGACCGGCCGCACCGGGCTCAGCCGCACGCGGCGCCGGCGCCGCTGACCGGTCTCGGTGCCGGTGCTCATCGCTGGTCAGCCGACTCGCGGAACATGCCGGCCAGATGTGCCATAGACACCATGTTGATCTCGCGCAGATCTACCGTCTTCTCCGAGGCTGCCGCGCCGGGCGTCAGGGCTTGCACGAGCGGTTAGGGCGCATCCTCGCGGATGAGGCGACATCCGTTACGAACCGGCTTCCAGGATTTATCCAGTAGTCCCCCGCCTCCTTCGCCCCAGGAACCCGGAATGCCCGTCCCGCAGTCTCGGAGAAGACTGTCCGCAGCAGTCTCCGTATGTTTGTCCTCGGCGCAGGGTCAGCGAAAACAATGACCAGCTTGCCGAGCGCAGCCGCACGGTCACCCACGACCTGTGCGGGTGTAACCGGCGCACCTCGATATCACCAGAGCACCCGTTTCGAAGTGAAAGAACTGGCGAGATCACCATGGTGTCTAAGGCGGGAGTCAGCCTGGTGCGGCGGCTGGGCCGTGAATAGCCTGAGAGCGGCGGTGCCGCTCGCACGGCGATTCGATTCTGTGACCCTGGTCGTTTCCGACGTGGACGACACGCTGGCGCCGCCGTTCCGCGACATCTCCGCCTCGCTCGCGCACGCCCTGACGCGCCTGGTGGGCAAGGGCACGATCTTGTTTCTCGTATCGGGACAGAGCATAGGGAACATCGAACGCCGTGTCGTCCGCGCGTTCCCGCGGCCATTGCGCAGGCGAATCCTGGTAGGGCACTGTCACGGCGCCGAGGTCTTCGGCTACGACCGCACAGGGCGCCGGGTTACCGCGCCGCTTTTCTCGGTGCGGGACGGCGCCGCGATGGAGGGCGCCTTCGGCAAGGCGCTGACGATCGTCACCAGTGTGCTCAACGATCATGGCATCGCAGCGTCCTCTCCCGGCATCCTGCTCGAGGATCGCGGGGTGCAGGTCACGGTGGACTTTCCCGGGCATCCGGCGGCCGGACGGCGCGAGGAACTGGTCACGGCGCTCAACGAGCGGCTAGCCGAGGCAGGCCTGTCGGTCGAGGCTCGCCCGGCCGGCCACCTCGGGATCGACATCATGACCCGCGGCGTGGATAAGAGCCTCGCGCTGAGGCGCCTGCTGACTCCCGTGTCTTCCCGGGGAGGCCAGGCTTACCGGCTGACGACGCCGGATGGCCAGGTCGCCGGGGTCTGGGACGGCATCGAGGTCTGGGGGGATCAGTTCTCGCCACCTGACCTCGACGCCGATCTGCGCATGCTCGCCGCGCTGCCGCCGGGTGTCCGCGCCGTCAACTTCGGCCCCCCGGCCAGCCTTCCCGGCATCCGCACCGCCCGGTCGCCCGGCCCCGCCGGGGTGCTCGACTACCTGGCCAGGAGTGAATCAGGGTGAGAGAGCTCCACGTGTCCGCATCGGCGTGGTCGGCCGACCTGGGCGCACTGCGCACGAGCCTGGCCGCCGCGGCCCCGCAGTGCGATTCGATCCACTTCGACATCATGGACAACCATTTCGTGCCCGAGCTTCTCTTCGGCCCCGACATCCTGGCGGCCGTCAAGCCTCACGTGCCCGTCCCGTTCCAGGCGCACATGATGATGGAGAACCCGGAACGCTGTGTCATCCGCTACGCGCCGGTCGTGGACACGTTCCTGTTCCACCCGGGAACGTGCTCCGACTGGCCGCAAATCAAGCGGACAGTCCGTGGCCTGGGCCGGTCCGTGGGCCTGGCCTTGCTCCTGGGCGAGGACTGGCGCGCCTACCGCGATGATCTCGCCGAAGTCGATGTCGTGCTCGTGATGGGGACAGAGGTCGGGATAAAAGGCGTGGACATAAACTCCGGCGCCTATGCCGTCATCAGTGAACTCCGCGAGCACATCGACGCCCACGGCTATGCCTGCCTAATCCAGGCCGACGGAGGTATCCGTCGGCACACGCTTCCACTGCTGATCGCCGCCGGCGTGGACGCGATAACCCCGGGGTCGCTGTTCTTCGGCTCCGATTTCAGCACATTCCGCTCCCGCTTGAGCGAAACCCAGCGAGAGGTGGCCGTCAGTGCTGGCCACGGGGGGACGCCCCCCCTGGTGACCCTCGGCAGACGGACTGAATCTCATGAAGAGGTATGACAATGCGGCTTGCGGACTCTTTCTCCCATTCCACGCCCACCATGCTCGGCATCGGGCCCATGAGCGCCGCCACGGTCCGGGCGGGATTGCGCGCGGCGGCCGAGACTGGCACGCCGGTCGTGTTCATCGCGAGCCGGAACCAGGTCGAGAGCGCGGAACTTGGCGGTGGCTACGCCGAAGGCTGGGACCAGGCCGGGCTGGTCCGCTTCCTGCGCGAGGAGGCCGGCCGCTGGCCCGGCAAGGCCCAGTGGTTCGTCGGCCGTGACCATGGCGGTCCATGGCAGCGAGACGACGAATACCGATCGCGCATACCGTGGCCGCTGGCGCGCGACCGCGCGCTGCGCTCAGCTCACGACGACATCGACGCGGGTTTTCACTGCCTCCACATCGATGTGGCGAAGGACCCGTTCCTGGGCGATGACATTCCGGTCGACCTGGGCGTCCAGCGGATCGTGGAGTTGATGCGAGGGGCGGAGAGCCATCGCATCGCTCGCGACCTGCCCAGCGTCGACTACGAGGTAAGTCTCGAAAAGGCGAACGGCCAGGTCACTCCGCCCACCGAGTTTGAGTTCTTCCTTGAGTCGCTCCTCGCCGAGCTCAGCCGCCACGGCCTCCCGCTGCCGTTGTTCGCGGTGGCCAATACCGGCACCTGGACAAAACTGGACCGTAATGTCGGAGAGTTCCGGGAGGATTCGGCCCGGCATCTGGCCGCGATCGCCCGCCGGCACGGCCTGGTATTCAAGGAGCACAACGCGGACTACCTGGCCGACGAAGACCTCCGATCGCACGCACGCTGCGGCATCGGCATGGCGAACGTCGCTCCCGAGTTCGCTCACGTGGAGACAGCCGCGCTCTTCGACCTGGCCAATCTGGAGTCGATGGGAGCGGTTCCCGTGGCTACCAGCGGTATCGCGGGCGAGCTCACCGAACTGGTCATGCGGTCAGGCCGGGCCGCCAAGTGGCTTCACGGAGCCTCGGCCGACGATCACCTGCTAGCGAAAATCGGGGGCCACTACTTCTTCTCGCACCCGGCGATTGCCCAGGCACGCGCGGCATTGTTCGCGAACATACGGGCCACCGCGCTGCACGCCGACCCTGAGCAGGTGGTTGAGGACCGGATAGTGGCCAGCATACGGCGCTATATCGATATCTTCATCGGCAATGCGATGGCTATACCCTCGCGGATCAGCTGACATGGCCGTCTCGCCCGCCGCGTTCGTCATCCCCTTTTACTCGGCCGACGCCGCTGCCCAAGACGAGGTGCTGCTGCGCCGCGCCGTGGCCAGCGCACTGCACCAGACCGACGACGACCTGCGATTGGTCATCGTCGACGACGCGTCACCGGACCCGCGGAGCGCCGTGTGGCTCAACGAACTGTGCGCGAGTGATCCTCGCATCCACGTCGTACGGCAGCAGGACAACCGAGGCCCGGGCTGCTGCCGGAACATCGGGATCCGGTGGGCGGCAAAGCTCGGAGCCGACATCGTGTGCTTCCTGGACTCCGATGACGAGGCCCATCCGAGCCGGGTGGAGGTGGCGCGCCGCCTGATCGTCAGTACCGGGGCCGACGTGGTCTATTCGACGTTCGTCGTCGTTGACGCCGACGGAGCCGAGGTACCTGTCCCTGACATTGTATCCGGGGTGCAGATAATACTGCGTGACCTCGAATCCAGGCCGCTAAGCGGGAAGGAAACCTGGATCGAACTCGCGGTGGACCGCGACAACCTCACCATACCAAGCTCGCTTAGCGTGACCACCCGCCTGGCCCAGGCCGTCCCTTTCCCTGAGGACGCGCGCTTCCATGAAGACATGCATACGTGGCTGCGCTATTCTGCCTCCGGCGCGGAGATCATGTTCACTCCCGACACGCCGAGCCGCTACCGGATAATTACCGCGGGCAGGGGCAGCAGCTCACGGGAACGGGCTGGCGGAATCGACGCGTTCAACAGGCTGCGCGCGAATGTCATTTCAGGCGGGCTGCGTGAGGCCATAGAAATGGGTGTTCGCCGTGGCGTCATCAGCGATACGGACGGCATGGAGATACTCGCCCGCTACTACCTCAACGTGGCGGCAATGATAGGCCGCGAGGGCAGCGACGCGGTCGCCGCGGAACTCGTCGGGCGGGCTCGCGACCTCCTGCCTGATCAGGCCTATAACCGGTTCAGAAGGCATTATGGCGTCTAGGGCGCGGGCTACGCGAGATCTCGTGACCCGCGACGCCGGTCATCGTCGCCAGCGCCGCGTGCGGCTGACCCCGGTGCGGCCGGTCCCAGTCGAGTTCGCTGGTGAGCGGGCCGGCGAGGGACCGCTCACCATGGGCCAGCTCAACTTCCACGAATGGCTGAGCCGGACCCCGGACCAGGTCCACGCGTTCCTGTGCGCCGAACTTCCGGTGCCGGCGATGGTGTCCGTCGACGACGTTGCCGAGGCGACTGGCGTGCTGATCGCGCGGCACGAGGGCCTGCGCACCAGCTACCTGCCCGGCGAGCAGCCGCGCCAGCGGGTCGCGGCGTCCGGCGTCCAGCTGCTGGAAGTCTGCTCGCTCGGCGAGGGACAGTGGGGATCGCCGGATCGCCCCGCGGTGGCCGGGGCGCTGATCCAGTGGCTGCGCGAGTCACCCGATCCGGGGCAGTGTTTGCCGAGACAGAGCCTGGTGCGCGTGGCGGTGGCCGTCGCCCCGGACGCGGGCGACCGGTCATCGCGTGCGCCGCCCGGTTCACGCACCAGAGCGTGGACCACGGTGCGATCGAGGTCCTCAAGGGTGACTTCGCCGGCCTGCTCGGCGATCCCGGGCGGCGGGCGGCCGGACGGAGCAACCGGCCCGGCCACCAGCCGCTGGACCAGGCCGAACTGGAGGCGACGCTAGCCGAGCGGCGCAAGGCCGACGCGGCACTGCGCTACCTGGGGGAGCAGTCACGGCGGATGCCCCGTTACCTGTACGCGCAGCCGGGCGCCCGGCCCAGCGGCGAGTCACTGGCGGTGGAGCTGTCGTCGGTGGCCGCCGCGATGGCCGTGCGGCGGGTGGCGGCGCGCACCCGGGCCAGCCGGTCCAGCATCGTGCTGGCCGCCCTGTGCGCCGTGGTCGCCCGCCGCGCCTGCTACCGGGAGCTGGTGCTCCCCGTGTTGTCCAGCAACCGTTTCGAGCGCCACCTGGTGAGCTACGTCGGCGCCGTGGCCCAGAGCACCCTCGCCACCGTCGAGGTCGGCGGGAGAAGTTTCGAGGAGCTGGCCGGCCACACCTGGATGAGGGTGGCCGAGGCGAGCCGGCACGGCCGGTACGACCGGGCCAAGCAGGCGGCCATGGACGAACTGGCCGAACGCGATCGGGGCCTGCGCTTCGATCACACCCCGTGGTTCAACAGCCTCGTCCCCGAATCGTGGTCCGGGCTGACCGCGGGCGTCGGGTCCCAGCCTGAGGCGATCGACGTCGCGCTCGGCCGGACCGAGCTGCGGTGGCGCCCGCTGCCATTCAGCGGAACGCCGATCCAGTTCCGCCTCACCCAGATTGACGGCTGCCTGCGGCTGGACGTGTGGAGCGGCGACACTGGCCTGGTACCGCGGGCCGAGCTGGAGTCGGTGCTGCTGGCCGCCGAGCGGCTGCTGGTGGCCGCCGCGCATGGTGACGTGCCCGCCAGCCGGATGCCCGGACTCATCGGATTGGAGCCACTGGCTGGCATCCCGGACCGGATGCTCATCGACCACTGCTGGGTCGACGTCGCCGACGTGCAGCGCCTGGTCGACGACGCCGTCGCGCCCGCCCTCGCCCGCGTCTTCGCCTCAGCAGGCGGCCGCCCGCTGGTCGCCTGCCTGACCGCCACCGACACCGTCCGCACCCCGGAACAAGCCCACGCCCGCTGCATGGCCGCCCTCGCCCGCCACCCCACCGCCATCACCCCGCGCCACTACGTCATCTGCCGCACCGCGCCGCCCGACCCGGCCGACCCCGCCGACCCCAGCGCCTGGCCCGCGCCCCTGGCCACCGGCACCGGCCGCGCCTGACCGTCGGCTTCGCTGAGCTCGCGCCATACTGACGAGCCCGCAGGCCGGTCACCCCTTTCAAGCAGGCTCCTAGCCCTAGCCTAGGCGTAGTGCCGGTACACGCCCCGGGCGACCAGGGCGGGCTTGGCCTGGCCCTGCACCTCGATGGTGAGGTCGACGTACATCTGGACGCCGCCGGGCACGTCGTCCACCTTGTCCACGACGCCGCCGAGCCGGATCTTCGAGCCGACCTTGACGGGGGAGGGGAAGCGGAGCTTGTCCAGGCCGTAGTTCACGCTCATCGAGGTGCCGGTGATCGCGAGCAGGTCGTGGAACAGCGGAATGACCAGCGACAGGGTGAGGTAGCCGTGCGCGATCGGCGCGGCGAACGGGCCAGCCTTCGCCCGCTCCGGGTCCACGTGGATCCACTGGTGGTCGTCGGTCGCGTCCGCGAAGAGGTTCACCCGCTCCTGGGTGATCTCCAGCCACGAGCTCTTGCCGAGGTGCTTGCCAGCCAGTGCCCTGACCTCGTCGAGCCCGTTGACGGTGTTGACGGCCATGAGTGCTCCTTCGCGCGCGTGTTTAGCTCTCGACGCTAGAAGGAGCACTCACCGCAGTCAATGTGACGTGCGACTAGCGGACCTGCGGCGCTTCGGTGCGGGTGCGCTTGAGCTCGAAGAAGTACGGATTCGAGGCGAGCATGTGGGCGCCGTCGAACATGCGCACCGCCTCGTCGCCGGTCGGGATGCGGGTGATGACCGGGCCGAAGAACGCGACGCCGTCGATGTGGATCGTCGGGGTGCCGACCTCGTCGCCGACCGGGTCCATGCCACGGTGGTGCGACTCCTTCAGCGCCTCGTCGTAGTCGGTCGAGTCGGCCGCGGCGGCCAGCGCCGGGTCAAGCCCGCATTCGGTCAGCGCCTCCACGTAGAGCTCGGGGCCGAAGTCGCGGCCCTCGGTGTGCCGCTTGGTGCCGAGCGCGGTGTACAGGTCGCGCAGTGCCGCGTTGCCGTACTTCTGCTCGGCGGCGATGCAGATCCGCACCGGCCCCCAGCCGCGATCCAGTAGCTCCTTGTACCGCTCGGGCAGGCCCTCGCGCCCGGAGTTGAGTACCGACAGCGACATGACCCGGAAGCTGAGGTCGAGGTCGCGCTGCTTTTCCACTTCCAGAATCCACCGGGAGCTCACCCACGCGAACGGGCAGAGCGGGTCGAAGTAAAAGTCAACGACCGGAACCGAACCAGAAGCTGTTGTCATATCAAGCAACCCTAATACAAGGCGGGCCGCGGCACCCTGGACGCCCATGACTTAGCGCTACGAGGCGTCCACCCGGCGATCAGGCCTCGCGGAGCAGGTCGGTTAGCTCGGCGTCGACGTCGACGTGGTCGGTCTCATTGCCGGCCGGGACGAGGCGATAGGCGCGGGCCAGGAAGTCGGCGACCTCGCGGGCGGGGGCCTCGAAGTGGGCCTGGCCGAAGGGGGAGGACAGCTCGATGTTCAGCACCTGCCCGGGGGCGCCGCCCTCGGCCTCGGCTGAGGGCCACACGCGGACGTCGCCCAGCCCCTCGCGCGCCTCAACGCCGGCGGCGAGCAGGTCGCGGGAGAAGATCCACTCGACCGGCTCGTCGAGGCCGACATGGAAGGCGATGCGGATCGCGTAAGGGTCGTCGCTGGAGTAGTACAGGCTGGCCACCAGCGGCACGATCGTCTGCTGGGGAACGATGAGCCGGAGGCCGAGCTCCGCTGACACGGTGCGGCTGTTCATTCTCGTCTGGCCTGCCTTTATCTCGCGGGATCCCGGGGGCGAGATCTCGTCTGGTGTCGTGACGGGCGGCGTGGCCCGCCTCGGCTTGATACGCAGCGTCATCACGGGATGGCCCCTGTTCGGGGCTCGCGCGATCTCGGGCGAGCGCGCGGAGGGCGAATCTCCGCGCACCTGTCCGTTCAGGTTTCTACGTCACGGGTATGGAGGTATCCGCGCATCGATTGCATGGTCCGTGACCTGCAGCGGAGCAGGAATGGTCGATGTATAGCGCACAGTGACCATTCAGAAACTCAGCGTATATAGGCCCCTTGCCGTTGCGATCGATTGCATAGCTTAGCGTAGCCGACACGTTAGCTACCACGCGGTAAGAACACGAAACGCGGCACGATCGTCGTCAAAGATCGCGTGATTATCCGAGCGCGCCGGGCTTGCGAGAGATACAGCCAGGCCAAGAAACTTCATCCGGCGCGCGGGGAGTGTGGCGTGTGCCACACTCCCCCCGGGCGCCTGTGGCGCCTGAGAACAGCGAGAGGCGCCGGTCGCCGTGCGCGGTCAGGTCGACCAGGTGGCGGGGAGGGCGGGGACCGCGTTGGTGCGGACTACGTCGGCGTAGAAGGCGGCGCTGGACTTCGGGATGCGGCGCTGGGTGGCGAAGTCGACGTAGACGATGCCGAAGCGCTTCTGGTACCCGTAGGCCCACTCGAAGTTGTCGAGCAGGGACCACACGTAGTACCCGGCCAGGTTCGCGCCGTCGCGGGCGGCCCGGGCGGCGGCCTCCAGGTGCAGGTGCAGGAACTTGACCCGCTCGCGGTCATCGATGACGCCGTCGGGGTTGAGGTAGTCCTCGGCGGCGCAGCCGTTCTCGGTGATGTACAGCGGCAGGCCGGGGGCGTCCTTGGAGACCCGCAGCAGCAGCTCGTACAGGCCCTCGGGGTCGATGAGCCAGTCCATGCAGGTCCGCTCCAGCTCATCGGGCCGGTACTGGACGACGCCGCTGATGCCCGGCAGCGGCGGCTCCTCGGTGCGCAGCAGGTGGGCGGGGTCACCGGGCCGCAGGTGGGCGGGCTGGTAGTAGTTCACGCCCAGGAAGTCCAGCGGGGCGGCGATGGTGGTCATGTCGCCGTCCTTGATCAGCTCGGCCGGCGGCAGGATGTCCTGCGGCGCGTGCTCGGGGTAGCGGCCGAAGAGCACCGGGTCCAGGAAGATCCCGTTGTGGAAGGCGTCGGTGACCAGCCGGGCCTGTTCCAGGCGGGCGGCGTGCTCGCCGCCGGCGCCGGGGGCGATGCGGACCGGGGTGAGGTTCAGCGTGATCCCCACCGGGGTGCCGGCCGGGATCACGGCGCGCAGCGCGCTGGCCGCCAGGCCGTGGCCGAGCAGCAGGTGGTGGGTCACCGCGGCCGCCACCGCGTCGTCGGTCAGCCCGGGGGCGTGCACGCCGATCCGGTGGCCGTTGTGCGCCACCACGATGGGCTCGTTCAGCGTGATCCACTTCGCGACCCGGTCGCCGAGCGCCTCGGCGACGACGCCCGCGTACTCGGCGAACCGCAGGGCGGTGTCGCGGGATGCCCACCCGCCCAGGTCCTGCAGCGCCTGGGGCAGGTCCCAGTGGTACAGCGTCGCGGTCGCGTCGATCCCGCGCTCGCCGAGCGCGTCCAGCAGCGCCTTGTAGTAGTCCAGGCCCGCCTGGTTGACCTGCCCGCCGCCGTTGGGGAGGATGCGCGGCCAGGCGATCGAGAACCGGTAGGCCGAAAGCCCGAGCGACTTGATCAGGTCGGCGTCCTGCGGATAGCGGTGGTAGGAGTCGCAGGCGACGTCCCCGGTATCGCCGCCCCGCACCTTGCCTGGGGTGCGGCTGAACGTGTCCCAGACTGAGGGGCCGCGCCCGTCCTCACTGGCGGCGCCCTCGATCTGGTACGCGGCGGTCGCCGCCCCCCACGTAAAGCCTGCGGGGAAGGCGATCCCCGCAGCAGGCGACGTTCCGTTAGTCATAAATCCTCCCTTGACGCGAACCTGGGCAGGGTTTAGCGTAAGCGCTTACATTGGTCTTGTAAACGCTTACATTCTCGGCAGGTTACGGCGTGGTAACGCTCTATGACGTCGCCTCACAGGCGGGCGTCTCGATCGCGACGGTGTCGCGGGTGCTGCACGGCCACGGGGCCGTGCGGGAGGATACTCGCGTCCGCGTGCGCGCGGCGATCGACGACCTCGGGTACGTGCCCGACGGCGCCGCCCAGAGCCTGGCCCGCAACCGCAAGGACGTCATCGGCCTGGTCTGCGCCGAGCACAGCGGGCTCAAGCCCGACCAGTACGACATCGAGTCGATGAGCTTGATGTTCTACGACGAGGTGATGCGCGGCGTCGAGGCGCGCATCCGCGAGCGGAACCTGTCCCTGCTGATCACCTTCCTGCGCGAGGACGAGACGCTCGGCGCCCCCGAGCCCGAGGGCGGCCCGGTGGACGCCCGCCTGCGCGAGCTGTCCGGCAAGGTGGACGGCCTGCTGATCGGCGAGGGCATCCTCGCCCCGGCCGCGCTGGCCAAGCACGCCCGGCGGATGCCGCTGGTGGTCATCGCCGGAGACACCGGGCAAAAGGGCACGGACATGGTGTCGGCCGACAATTGGTCCGGTGCCCGCGCGCTGGCTGAGCACCTCATCGTCGACCACGGCAAGCGGCGGCTGTTCCACATCGACGGCCCGGTGACCGCGCCCGACGCCGCCGCCCGGCGGACGGCGCTGCAGGAAGTCGTGGACGCGAACCCCGGCACGGTGGTGGTCGGCACCTACACCGGCCGGTTCAGCGTGGCCAGCGGCCAGGTGGGCACCGAGCGCCTGCTCGCCGCGGGCGGTCCGCTGCCCGACGCCCTCTTCTGCGCCAACGACCAGATGGCGATCGGCGCGCTGCACGCGCTGGCGGCGGTGGGGATCCGGGTGCCGCAGGACATCGCGGTCGTCGGCTTTGACGACATCTTCCCGGCGAGCCTGTGCGACCCGCCGCTGACGACGGTGCACCAGCCGATCCGCAAGCTCGGCGAGCGGGCCTGTGACCGGCTGATCGCCCGCATCGCCGACCCGGCGATGCGGACGAAGCTGGAGCTGCTGCCGACTGAGCTGGTGGTGCGCTCCAGCTGCGGGTGCCCGCCCGGCCCGGCCCGGCGGCGCGAGGTCACGCCGGTGCCGCGGCGCAGGCCCGTCGCCGTGACGGCGCTGGCGGCGGTGACCGTCGGCGCCGGCGCGGCGGCCGCGAAGTCTCCCCTCCTCCCGACAACAGAAAGGTAGGTGGTAGGCATGAGGTATCTCCTGCGCCGCCTGGCCTTCTACCTGGTGGCCGCGTGGGTGGCGGTAACCGCCAACTTCTTCATCCCGCGCGCGGTGCCGGGCAACGCCGTCCAGGCGATCATGTCGAAATTCCCTGGCCAGCTGACGCCGGCCGCCGAGCAGGCGATCGAGGCGATGCTCGGGGTCGGCAAAGAGGGCTCGCTGTGGCACCAGTACACGACCTACCTCAGCAACCTCGTCCGCTTCAACTTCGGCGTCAGCGTCAGCCAGTTCCCGACCCCGGTATCGACCGTGCTCGGCGCGGCGCTCCCGTACACGCTGACGCTGGTCGGCGTGGCGACAATCATCGCCTTCTTCCTCGGCACCGGCCTGGGCGTCCTGGCCGGCTGGCGGGCGGGCGGCTGGCTGGACCGGTCACTGCCGAGCCTGATGTTCGTGCAGGCGATCCCGTACTTCTTCCTGGCCCTGCTGGTCGTCGAGGTGTTCGCGGTCACGCTGGGCTGGTTCCCGGCCGCGGGCGGGTTCGACGGGCAGAACTACTCGCCCGGCTGGAACGGGGGCTTCATCTCCAGCGTGCTGGACCACGCGATCTTGCCGGCCCTCACGATCGTGGTGACGTCAGTGGCCGGCTGGATGCTGCAGATGCGCAACGTGATGGTGACGACCGTCGGCGAGGACTACGTGATCGCGGCTCAGGCCAAGGGCCTGTCGGACCGGCGGATCATCGTCACCTACGCGGCCCGCAACGCGCTGCTGCCGCAGCTGCAGGGCTTCGGCCTCGCCCTCGGCTTCGTGGTCTCCGGTGCCCTGGTCATGGAGATCGTCTTCTCCTACCCGGGCATCGGCCTGCTGCTCGTCAACGCGGTCCAGGGCACTGACTACCCGCTCATGCAGGCGATCTTCCTCGTGATCACGTTCGCGGTGCTGATCGCCAATCTGATCATCGACTTGATCCTCGTGCTGTTCGACCCGCGGGTGCGGGCAAGGGAGGCGAACTGATGAAGGCGCTCGCTAGCCTGTGGGGGCGGTTGCCCGGCACCGCGAGGGCCGGCGTGGTCCTGCTGGGCCTCTTCGTGCTCGCGGCCATCATCGGCCCCCAGGTGATCCCGTACGACCCCAACGCCGTCACCCCCCTGACGCTGAAGCCGCCCTCGGCGGCGCACCTGCTCGGCACCACCCAGACCGGCCAGGACGTGCTGTCCCAGCTCCTCGTGGGCATCCGGCTGACCCTGGAGCTGGGCTTGTACGTCGGCGTGCTCGCGACCGCGCTGTCGGTGCTGGTCGGCGTGACCGCCGCGTTCCTCGGCGGCGTCTGGGATGACTTCCTGTCGCTGCTGTGCAACGTGTTCCTCGTCATCCCAGCGCTGCCGCTGCTGATCGTGATGCTCGGCTACTTCCCGCAGAAGGGCCAGCTCCCGTCGATCCTGGTGCTCAGCATCCTCGGCTGGGCCTGGGGCGCGCGGGTGGTCCGGGCGCAGGCGCTGACCATCCGCAACCGGGACTTCGTGGCCGCGTCCCGGGAGACCGGCGAGCGGGGCTGGCGGATCATCTTGTTCGAGATCATCCCGAACATCGTCAGCCTCATCGCCGCCAGCTTCGTCAACACCGTCCTGTACGCGATCGGCGCTTCGGTGGCGCTGGCCTTCATCGGCGTGGCCGACGTCAGCAGCTGGTCCCTGGGCACCATCTTGTACTGGTCGCAGAGCGCGAACTCCCTGCAGCTGGGCGCGTGGTGGTGGTTCGTGCCGCCGGGCCTGGCGGTCGCCCTGATCGGCACCGGCCTGGTGCTGCTGAACACCGGCATCGACGAGCTGAGCAACCCCCGGCTGCGCGACGCCCGCAGCTCGACCAAGATCGCCGGCAGCCGGATCTGGCCGACCGACCCGACTCCGGTGCTCGGCATGCCTAAGCTGACGACCCGGGGACGGCTCGCCACCCTCGTCCACTCGTTCTCCCGCAGTTCGCTGCTTGACGCCCCTGGGGGTGAGTTCTAGGTGAGCTCCAGCCGCCCGGTCCTGGAGATCAGGGACCTGTCTGTCGCCTACCGGACCCCGAGCGGGGACGTCAAGGCCGCCTCGCACGTGAACCTGTCGCTGCACAAGGGCGAGGTCGTCGGGCTGTGCGGCGAGAGCGGCTCCGGCAAGTCGACCCTCGCCTACGGGGCGTGCCGGCTGCTGCGCCCGCCCGCCGTGATCACCGGCGGCCAGGTGCTGTACTCCGGTAGCCGGACCGGCACCGCCACTGCGCTGGACATCCTGCGGGCGCCGCAGCGGGACCTGCGCGCGATCCGCTGGCGGGACGTCGCGATCGTGTTCCAGAGCGCCATGAACGCGCTCAACCCGGTGCTGCGGGTCCGCGACCAGATCCTCGACGCGATGCAGGCGCACCTGCGGCTGCCGAGGGAAGAGGCGCACGAGAAGACCGCCAAGCTGCTGGACCTGGTCGGCATCCCGCGCGAGCGGCTGCGCAGCTACCCGCACGAGCTGTCGGGCGGCATGCGCCAGCGGGTCATGATCGCCATGGCCCTGGCCGCCGACCCCGAGGTCGTCATCATGGACGAGCCGACGACCGCGCTGGACGTGGTCGTGCAGCGCGACATCCTGGCCCAGATCGTCGAGCTCAAGGAACAGCTCGGCTTCTCGGTCCTGTTCATCACGCACGACATGTCGCTGCTGCTGGAGCTGGCCGACCGGATCGCGGTCATGTACGCCGGCCAGCTGATGGAGCTCGGTGACTCGGCCGACATCAAGGTCGCCCCCGCTCACCCCTACACCCAGGGCCTGCTGCGGTCGTTCCCGTCGCTGCACGGTGCCCGGCGCGACCTGACCGGCATCCCCGGGTCCCCGCCCGACCTGCGCGACACCAACCCGGGCTGTCCGTTCATCCCGCGCTGCGAGTTCGCGGTCCCCGCGTGCGCGGAGGTGGACATGACGCTGGCGCCGGTGGCCGGCTCCCGGGGGATCGGGCACGTGACGGCCTGCCCCATCGTGACCCCGGAGATGGCGAAGGTGCGCGTGCCCACGGAAGGAGTCCGGTCATGAGCGAGGAAACCAGCGACCCGACCGCGGTCGCCGAGCCCGTCGTGACCGGGGAGCCGGCGCCGGTCGTGCAGTCGGTGGCGGCCGCGCGGGGGCCGCTCGCCCTGGAGGCCATCGGCCTGAACAAGGACTTCCGGCTGAGCCGGACCCAGACGCTGCACGCGGTCCAGGACGTCTCGCTGAGCCTGTACAAGGGAGGCGTCGTCGCCCTGGTCGGGGAGAGCGGCTCCGGCAAGTCGACCGTGGCCCGGATGCTCGCCGGCCAGGAGCGGCCCACCTCCGGATCGGTCATCTTCAACGGGAAGCCGGTCGACCTCAAGAGCCGCAGCGCCTTCCGCGCCTACAAGAGCGAGGTGCAGTACGTCTTCCAGGACCCGTTCAGCTCGCTGAACCCGGTGCACGACGTCGGCTACCACCTGTCCCGCCCGGTGCGGCTGCACCAGGGCCGCAGCGTGGAGGTGCAGCGGGAGGTCATGGCGCTGCTGGAGCAGGTCCGGCTGACCCCGGCCGCGCAGTTCAAGCCGAAGTACCCCCACGAGCTGTCCGGCGGCCAGCGCCAGCGGGTCAGCTTCGCGCGCGCGCTCGCCGCCCAGCCCAGCGTGCTGCTGGCCGACGAGCCGGTGTCCATGCTGGATGTCTCCATCCGGCTGGAGATGCTGAACCTGCTCGATGACCTGCGCAAGCGCCTATCGCTGGCGCTGTTGTACATCACCCACGACATCGCCTCCGCGCGGTACTTCTCCGACGAGGTCCTGGTGATGTACGCCGGGCAAGTCGTCGAGCGCGGCCCGGCCGAGGACGTCACCCAGCAGCCCGCCCATCCCTACACCCAGCTGCTCATCGCGTCCGCGCCCGACCCCGACAACCTCGGCTCGGTGCTGAGGTCCGGGAACGTCGCCGCCGGCGCCGCCCGCATCGGGCGCGCGACGAGCGGGCCGGCCCCGGTCGGCTGCCCGTTCGCCACCCGCTGCCCGTTCGTCGACGACAAGTGCCGCGCCGAGAACCCCGCGCTGCAACGGATTACCGCCGACCGGGCGGCCGCGTGCTGGCACCTGGACCGGGCCGCGCCGGCCCTCGCGACCGGCGCCATCGCCTAACTGACCACCATCCCCGCAACACGCAACACCGCAACACCGCAACACAGTGAAACACCCGAGAGGAAAGTCAATGTTGACGAAATGGCCCCTTCCTAGCAGACGGGCGCTAGCGGTCACCGCCGCCGCGCTCGCCGCCGCAGGCCTCGCGGCTTGCTCCTCCTCCACCAGCTCCACGACCTCTGGGGCGACGGGTGGCAACGGGAGCAGCTCGTCGGCCTCCACCGGCGGCAACCAGCCGGCGCTGGTGATGGAGAGCTCGCCGGAGAACAGCATCACCCGCAACTTCAACCCGTTCACGGTCACCACTCCGGTCTACGGCATGGGCCCGGACGGACTCATCTACGAGCCGCTGATCCAGTTCAACCTGGCCAAGCCGCCGGACGACTACCCGTGGCTGGCGACCGGCTTCACCTGGGGCGACGGCGGCAAGTCGATCACCTTCGCGATCCGCCAGAACGTGAAGTGGAACGACGGGCAGGCGTTCACCCCTGACGATGTCGTCTTCACCTACAACCTGCTCAAGGCCAATAAGGGCATCAACCTGACTGGCCTGCAGATATCCAACGTGACCGCGTCCGGCAACAACGTGACGATCACGTTCCCGACCTCCCAGTACATGAACCTGGGGAATGTCGCCGGGGTGGCGATCTTGCCCAAGCACATCTGGTCCTCGGTGGGCGACCCGTCCACCTACGTGGACGCCAAGGCGGTCGGCACCGGCCCGTACGTGGTCGGCAACTTCAACTCCCAGGGCATCACGCTGACGGCCAACCCGAGCTACTGGCAGCCGGTCCCCGTCAAGAAGGTCTTCTTCCCGGTCTACACCTCGAACACCGGCGCCACCAACGCCCTGTTCGCCGGGCAGATCGACTGGACCGGTAACTTCATCCCGGGCTTGAAGGAGAACTTCGTCAACAAGGACCCGGCGCACAATAGCTACTGGATGGCGCCCAACGCCACCAACTCGCTGTTCCCGAACCTTAACCGGTGGCCTACCAACCAGCTGGCCGTCCGGCAGGCGATCAGCGCGGCCATCGACCGCACCGCGATCGGCGCCCAGGGCGAGGCGGGCCTGGAGGCCCCGGCGTCCAACGCGACCGGCCTGACCCTGCCGACGTTCGCGGCCTGGTCCGCCCCGGTGGCATCGATGTCCCTGAAGGCGACCGCCGACCCGGCGAGCGCCCAGCAGATCCTCAGTAAGGCCGGCTACAAGAAGGACGGCGCCGGCTTCTACGCCCTGAACGGCAAGGAAGTCAAGCTGACCATCGTCGACCCGGCCGCCTACACCGACTACGCCCAGGACGACCAGATCATCGCCCAGCAGCTCAAGTCGGTCGGCATCAACGCCACGTTCTCGGGCCTGACGGTCGACGCCTGGAACGCGGCCGTCGCGTCCGGCAACTTCGACATGACCATGCACTGGGGCAACGGCGGCCTCACCCCGTACAGCCTGTACAGCAACTGGCTGGACAGCCGCCTCGCGACCGGCAACAACGCGACCGGTGACTACGAGCGCCTCAACGACCCCAAGGTCAACGCCATGCTCGACAAGATGAACGGCGACCAGACCGTGGCGCAGCAGACCGCGGACCTGGCCCCGATCATGCAGTACGTCGCGGCGAACCTGCCGGTCATCCCGACGGTCAACTCGGCCGCCTGGTTCGAGTCCAGCAGCAAGCACTTCACCGGCTGGCCGACCGAGCAGAACCCCTACGAAAGCGGCCAGCCGTCGGGCAGCAACAACAACGCCGGCACCGGCACCGACGAGGTCGTCATCTTGCGCCTCAAGCCGGTTAGCTGACCTACCACCCTCGATAGTCCCCTCTAAACAGCGCCGGCCGGGCCCACTCCCAATGGGCCCGGCCGGCGCCGTGTATCGGACCTTAACAGCCCAGGCCAGGGTCTCATTCCGGCTTCGGGTTCGTATCGGGTTAACACCAGAAGAACTCACTTTCCCCCGCAACGATCCCACGATCTCGCCTTTCGTCGCGGTTACGGGCGCGCAGGCGTCCACATCACCCAGCATCGCACCAGTCGTAGCTAATCGTCGAGGCCGGCGCCGGGCAGGGGAGCCGGGATCTCGGCGGAGTCGGTGATGCGCAGCTTGCGGCGGGCGCGCTGGTAGAAGGTGGTCTGGCCGAGCCTGACTACGCTGGCGCCCGCGGGCCGGGACCGCAAGTCGATGCCCTGCCCGGCTTCCAGGTAGCAGGAGACGCGCCCGTCGACCTCGATGGCCAGCCGGCCGCTGGTGGGCAGCAGCTCCAGCGTGACGGGATCGGCGACCGACAGCACCACCCCGCGGTTGTAGGCCGAGTGCGGCGCGGCCGGGGTGACCAGCAGCGCCTCGACCGACGGGCTCATGATGGGGCCGCCCGCCGAGAAGCTGTAGGCGGTGGACCCGGCGGGCGTCGACACGATCACCGCGTCGGCCGCGTAGCTGACGAAGGGCTGCCCGGCGACCCGCACCGCCACGACGGCGCTGCCCTCCCCGGGGACGCGGACCGCGGCCACGTCGTTGAACGCGGTGAGCGTCACCGAGCCAACCAGCGCGTCGATGGCCAGCCGCGGCTCGACGGTGAAGTCCTGGCGGTCGATGGCCGACAATGCCCGCGGCAGTTCGGGCACGTCGACCTCGGCCAGGAAGCCGAGCTTGCCCAGGTTGACCCCGAGTACCGGAGCGCGCTGCCCGTCGGCCAGTCGCATCGCCCGCAGCATCGTCCCGTCCCCGCCCAGGCTGACCAGCAGGTCGCTGCGGCGGCCGAGCTCCCGGGCCGAGACCGCGGTCGCCGCGCAGTTCAGCCGCTTGATCTCATCGCCGACGCCGAGGACCTCGGCGCCCTTCCCGGCGGCCCAGCGCAGCACCGCCGCGACTGCCTCGGCCGAATCGCGCTGCGGGTGCAGGACAAGCCCGATCGTGTGCACGGCGCCAGCCTATCCGCCAGCCCCGCGCGAGCCCGTCGCCATGCCGCCTCGTGTCGCGCGCCCCGGAACCCGGCAGATCGGTGGTGCCCGCTATTGGTCTCGGGGTGCCCATAGCGGCGTTGCCGCAATCCGTGGCGCGAGGGCCATCGACCCGAAGCGATTGTGGGGCTAAAGGGCCATTGACCTGCTCTATCCGTGGCGGAGGGGCAGGTGACCGCAGAAGGTTCCGTGGCGCGGGGGCCAGCGACACGGCACTTACCGTGGCTGAAGGGCCAACGACACGGCTCCCGGCGGGCGTGAGGCGGGGTGGTGGCGCCATCGCCGCTGCCTTGCGGCAGATCATCGCGGCGGGTGAGGCAGTCGCCTTGTAGTCCTGTCGGCACCAGCGAGGCGGCGGCCCATGGTGGCCTGGGCACATGCGACGCCACGGGGCCGAAGGCGGCCCGCGCTACCCCTTCTCGATCACGGTCTTCTCGATTTAGTCTCACGATGACTGGTGAGGAAGCCGACTGTGCGTGGGGGGAGGCCGACCATCGAGACTGGTAGCGGCCCGCTGGCTGGCCTGCGGGTGCTTGATTTCGGGCAGTACGTGGCGGGGCCGCTGACGGCGGTGCTGCTCGCCGACCAGGGCGCCGACGTCATCCACGTCGACCCGCCGGGCGGGCCGCGCTGGGCCGGGGTGGCCGACGCGTTCTTCAACCGGGGCAAGCGCCGGGTCATCTTGGACCTGAAGCAGCCCGAAGACCTGGCGGCCGCGCGGCGCCTGGCCGCCGAGGCCGATGTCGTGATCGAGAACTTCCGGCCGGGCGTGCTGGAGCGGCTGGGGCTGGACCTGGACGCGGCCCGGCGGGCGAGCCCGGCCCTCATCACCTGCTCGCTGCCCGGCTTCGGGGCCGGCGACCCGCGAGCCGGGATGCGCGGCTACGAGGGCGTCATCGCCGCCGCGACCGCCAACTGCACGCCGCGCAACGGGGAGGAACCCCCCGGCTGGGACTGGGAGCGGCCGACCTACTCGGCGCTGCCGTTCGCCTCCAGCTTCGCCGGCTACCTGGCCGCCCTGTCCATCGTGATGGCGCTGATCGCGCGGCGCCGGACCGGGCGCGGCCAGCACGTCGAGGTCCCGCTGTTCGACGCGATGTTCACCCTCGTCGGGCACAGCGGCACCTACGCCGGCGACCTCGGGCCGCACCCGTCGTCGCCCATCCACGGGCGCGGGGCGGGCGCGTTCCGCTGCCAAGACGGCAGGTACGTCCAGTTCGACACCTCCAGCCCCCGGCACCTGACCTGGTTCGCCCGGGCGGCCGGCCTGCTCGGGCGCTTCGACGCCGAACTGCTCGACCTCACCGGCAACGCCCGGCCGGAGGTCAACGAGCGGCTGCACGCCCGGCTGCGGGAGGAGTTCGCGACCCGCACCGCGGCGGAGTGGGAGGAGATCGGCAACGCGGCCGGGGCGGCCATCGGGTTCATCCGGACGCCCGCCGAGTGGATCGCCACCAGCCACGCTCGCCGCAGTCACGCGGTCGCGCGGGTGAGCGATCCCGAGCTCGGGGACATCTGGTGCGCGGGGGTCCCGGTCGGGCTGAGCGATTTCCCCGAGCCGCGGGTGCGGCCGCGCCGGCCGCCCGGGGCGGACACCGCCGCCGTCCTCGCCGAACTGGCCGGGGCGACCCCTTCGGCCGGCTCGGCAGGCCCTGCGGGGCCGGACGGGGCAGGCCCGGGGTGCTCCGTCGGGGCGGAGCCGGACCGGGGCCAGCCGCTGCGCGGGATCCGCGTGCTGGACCTGGGCCTGGCGCTGGCCGGGCCGACCTGCGGGCGGATCCTCGCCGAGTTCGGCGCGGACGTGGTGAAGGTCGCCAGCCCCGGTCACGGCGTCGCCGGGTACCTCAACCGGGGCAAGGAATCGTTGCTGCTGGACCTGCGGGGGGCCGGCGGCCAGGAAGTGTACTGGCGGCTTGTGGACCACGCCGACGTCGTGCTGGAGAACTTCTCGCCGGGCACCGCGGACCGGCTGGGGATCGGCTACCAGGAGGTGCGCGCGCGGCGGCCGGAAGCCGTCTACACCACGATCAGCTGCTACGGCCTCGGCGGGCCGTGGGAGGGATGGCGAGGCTGGGAACGCCAGGGCCAGGCGGTCACCGGGATCATGGAGCGCACCGAGTTGCCCTCCGTCCTCGGCCCGTACAACATCGTCGACATCGGGACCGGCATCCTCGGCGCGTTCGCGACGGCGCTCGCGCTGTACCACCGGCAGTCAACCGGCCGCGGCCAGCGGGCCAGCGCCTCGCTGGCGCAGACCGCCACCTACCACCAGGCGGCGTTCATGTTCGACTTCCCCGGCTACCGTCCCGGTGAGGCGCGGGGCTATCACGCGCTCGGCGCGGGCCGGCTGCAGCGTTACTACCGGGCCGCCGACCGGTGGTTCTTCCTCGCCGCCGCACCTGCGGACATCCCCGCCCTGGCGGCGGTGACCGGGCTGGGCGAGGACGCCGTCGCCGACGAGGAGGCCCTGGAGGCCGCGTTCGCGGCGGCCAGCGCCGAGGACCTGGTGGCCCGGCTGACCAGCGCGGGCATCGCGGCGCACCTGGTGACAGGGCTCGCCGAGCTGATGACCGACCCGGTGGCCCGCGCCCGCGAGCTGAGCGTGACCCAGGAGGTGCCAGGGGCGGGGGCCTGCACGATGCCGGGGGTCTCGCCGCGGCTGTCCGATACCCCGGCGCGGCCCGGTCACCCGCCGCACCGCCCCGGGCAGGACGCCCGGGAGATCCTGGCCTCGGTGGGCCTTGAGGGCCGGCTGGACGCGCTGGAGCGCGCCTGGGTGATCAGGGCCACCGACCTGCCGGCGGCATGGCCGTAACCAGGTGGCCGTAACAAGGAGGAACAACTACCGTGCATCGCAGCCAGACAAGGTTCCTGGCCACCCACACGGGGAGCCTGATCCGCCCGCAGGCGCTCGTCAAGGAGCCGTCGGCCGACGCTGAGGCCAGCACCCGCGCCGCGTACGAGCGGTCGCTGACGGCGGCGGTCGCCGGCGTGGTCACCCGGCAGGCCGAGGCCGGCCTGGACGTGGTGAACGACGGTGAGTTCGGCAAGTCAAGCTGGTCGGCGTACGCGCTGGGCCGCCTGAGCGGCTTCGAGATCCGCAAGGACCAGCTCAAGCCGCTGGACTGGCTCGGTCGAGACCGGGAACGGTTCCGGGGCTTCTTCACCGACAACCCGGAATTGCCGGCCGCGCTGACCGGCGCGCCCGCGCAGGTGTGCGCCGGGCCGATCAAGTACACCGGCCTGGAGCTGGTTCAGCGGGACCTGGCCAACCTGAAGGCGGCCATCGCCGGCCACCCGGACCGGGAGGCCTTCTTCACCAGCGTGGCCCCGGCCAGCACCGCGTACTCGGGCGTCAACGAGTACTACGGCAGCGATGAGGAGTACGTCTACGCCATCGCCGACGCGATGCGCCAGGAGTACCTGGCCATCCACGAGGCCGGGCTCATCCTCCAGGTCGACGACGCCGTGCTGGCCAACATGTACGACTACATCGTCTCCACCGAGGGCGAGGCTGCCTACCAGCGCTGGGCGCGGGTGCGGGTCGAGGCGCTCAACCACGCGCTGGCCGGGATCCCGCAGGACCGGATCCGCTACCACGTCTGCTTCGGCAGCTGGCATGTCCCGCACGTCGCCGACGCGCCGCTGGAGGCGCTCGTCGACCTCATCGTGGACGTGAACGCCGGCGCGTACTCCATCGAGGCCGCCAACCCGCGGCACGAGTGGGAGTGGGAGGTGTGGGAGCAGCGCACGCTGCCGGACGGCAAGATCCTCATCCCCGGCGTCATCAGCCACCACATGACCACGGTGGAGCACCCGCGACTGGTGGCCCAGCGGCTGGAGCGGTACGCGCGCATCGTCGGGCGCGAGAACGTCATCGGCGGCGCTGATTGCGGCTTCGCCCAGAGCGCCGGGATCCAGCGCGCGCATCCCGAGGTCGTCTGGGCGAAATTTAGCGCGCTGGTTGCGGGGGCCCGGCTGGCGTCGCAGCATGTCTGGGACTCATGATGAGTTCATAGGACCTGTCTGATTGTCGGACAAGATCCGGGGCTAGGTAACACGGAAGGAACATCACCATGGCGGTGCAAGAGCAGGCTAGGCCCGGGGGGGTAGCGGACCGAGGCGTCCCGGGCATCATGTCGGGCAAGACGCCAGGCGTGCGGGAAACGCCGCCGCCCGGGCCGGGCGAACTGCGACAGACACCGTGGGAGATCGAGGGCCCCTTCTTCCGGCTGGGCGCCCCGCAGCGGTCGAACCTGCTGGAACCCGGCGACAAGCCCGAGATCATCCTCACCGGCCGGATCCTGAACGAGAAGGGCACGCCCATCCCGGGGGCGGTCGTGCAGTTCTGGTCCTGTGACCACAAGGGCGAGTACGACATGATCAGCTTCAAGTACACCGGCTACCAGGTGGCCGACGCTACGGGCCGCTACGAGCTGACCACGATCATCCCCGGCGCCTACCAGCCCCGGGAAGCCAAGCACATCCACGTCAAGGTGCAGGCGATCAGCAGGCCGGTCACCACCCAGCTGTACTTCGAGGGCGAGCCGGGCAACCAGCTCGACGAGTACTACAACCCCGACCTGGTCATCGCCTGGACGATGGGTGAGGACGGCGTCCGGCACGGCACCTTCGACTTCGTCATCGCGCAGTTCACCGACGACGAGAACGTCACCCCGGAAACCCTCGCCGCCCGGGTGTAGCGGGCGCGCCAACGAGAGGACGAACGCGATGCGAGGGGACAGCGCGGCCCCGCCGGCCGCTGACTTCCGGTTCGACGTCGACGCCCAGTGGGAGAAGACCCCGGCCGGGATCACGCACGCCGACGTGTCGGCCGTCGGCGTCGACTCGGCCGACCGGGTGTACCTGCTGACCCGGCACGACGCCAACGTGCTGGTGTACGAGCCGGACGGCACGTTCATCACCGCCTGGGGCGGAGACAGCTTCACCCGGCCGCACGGGCTGACCGTGGGGCCCGACGACTCGGTGTGGACCGTTGACGACGGGGACCACACAGTGCGGAAGTTCTCACCCGAAGGCAAGCCGCTGATGACGCTGGGCCGGCCGGGGCAGCCGTCGGACACCGGCCGGCAGGCCGGCGGCCCGTTCGCCGTGCACAACGTGGAGACCGTGCTGCGGCCGGGGGAGCCGTTCAACGCCTGCACCAACATGGCGATCAACTCGGCCGGGCGCGTCTACGTCGCCGACGGGTACGGCAACTGCCGGATCCACGTGTTCTCCGCCGACGGGGAGCTGATCACGTCGTGGGGCGAGGTGGGGGTGGGCCCCGGTGAGTTCCACCTTCCGCACGGCATCGGGGTCGGCCCCGATGACCGGGTGTTCGTCTGCGACCGCGAGAACGACCGGATCCAGGTCTTCGACCCCGACGGCCGGTACCTGGCCGAGTGGACCGACGTGCAGCGGCCCTGCCACATCGCCATCGACCCGGACGGCTACTGCTACGTGGCGGAGCTGTGGCGGCCCAAGGGCAAGGGGTCGTTCACCCGCGGGTTCATGCGCGAGGACCACCCCGGCCGGGTCACCATCTACGACCGCGACGGCGCCATCGTGGCCCGTTGGGGCGCGAGCACCGTCAGCCGGGCCGCACCGGGCAACTTCATCGCCCCGCACGGCATCGCCGTCGACTCCCGGGGTGACCTGTACGTCTGCGAGGTCGCCTACACGTTCGGGGTCAAGCAGAACGGCATGGACCCGGCCGAGGCCGCCGGCCACCAGATCCAGAAGTTCAGCCGCCGCCGCGCGTAACCAGGGGCGAAGGCGCAAAGGGAAGAGGGCACATGAGGCATAGCACCGACGGGATCCGGTCCACCCACGGCGGGAACCTGCCGCGGCCCGCGCAGTTCGACGCGCTGCTGCAGCGGGGCGCGGTCGTCACCGCCGAGGTCGCCGGGCAACTGCCCGGCGCGGTGCAGTACGTGGTGGACCGGCAGCTTGACTGCGGCGTCACCGTGATCAACGACGGCGAGTACGTCAAGGCGGCGGGGGGCGGCTCGTACGCGGGATACATCCACCAGCGGGTGACCGGATGGGAAGACCTGCCCGTGGACCCGGCCCGGCCGGCCAAGCGGGACGGGGTGGGCGGGCGGGAACGCCGGATGTTCCCGGGGTTCTTCGAGTCGGGGCTGTGGCTGCAGGGGTCGGGCGGTCCGGTGCGGCCGGGGTACTTCAAGCCCGGCCGGCCGCCGGAGCGGACCACGGAGTGGGTGGCGACCGGCCCGGTCGCCTACAACGGGCACGCGGCCATCAAGGCCGACGTGGACGCGCTCACCAAGGCGCTGGCGGGCAAGCCCGCCGAGGTGGAGGGCTTCGTGGCGGCGCTGGGCCCGCTGAGCCTGGGCGCGGGGGCGCGCAACGAGCACTACTCCTCGGAAGAGGAGTACATGATGGCGGTCGCCGAGGTGGTCCGCGAGGAGTACAAGGCGATCACCGACGCCGGGTTCATCGTGCAGGTCGACGAGCCGGAGTTCGCGACCTCCTGGCAGTTCTACCCGGACTGGGACGTGCCCAGGTACCGCGAGTACCTGGAGTTCTGCGTGGCGGTCATCAACCACGCGCTGCAGGGCATCCCCGCGGACCAGGTCCGGTTCCACGTGTGCTGGGGGAGCGGGCACCGGCCGCACGTCACCGACATCGACCTCATCGACATCGCCGACCTGATGCTGAAGATCAACGCCCAGGCCTACTCGGTCGAGGCCGGGAACGTCCGGCACGCCCACGAGTGGACCGTATGGCGCGACGTCAAGCTGCCCGACGGCAAGATCCTGGTCCCCGGGGTCATCTCGCACGCCACCGACCTCGTCGAGGCGCCCGGCCTGGTCGCCGAGCGGCTGGTCAACTACGCCAGCGTGGTCGGCCGGGAGAACGTCCAGGCCGGCACGGACTGCGGCATCGGGTCGCGGGTCGGCCACGAGGAAATCGTCTGGGCCAAGCTGCGGGCGATGGCGCTGGGCTGCGAGCTGGCCAGCAAGCAACTGTGGGGCAAGTGAGATGGGCGGTGCGACATATGAGCGGTGCGACGTATGACCTGCTGATCAAGGGCGGCCATGTCCTCGATCCCGGGCAGGGGCTGGACGGTGCGCTGGACATCGCGGTCGCCGGGGGCAAGATCGCGCGGGTCGCCGCGGACATCCCGGCCGAGGACGCCGCGCGCGTCCTGGAGATCCGCGGCGCGGGACGCCATGTCGTCCCCGGCCTGATCGACGCGCACGCGCACGTCGCCAACGGCGCGATCACCGAGGGCGTCGGCATGGGCAACTGCGACGCCGACGCGATCGGCGTGCACTCCGGCGTGACCACGATCTTGGACTGCGGCTCGGTGGGCGTCGCCAACCTCGGCGTCTTCCCCGCCTGGATCTTGCCCAAGGCCAAGACCCGGGTCATCACCATGGTGAACGCCGGCAGCTACGCGCACACCATGCCGGGCCCTGCCGACGTGAACTCGCTGGACGACATCAACCGGGACGCGCTGCAGCGGGCCGCCGAGCACAACCCCGGCCTCATCTCCGGGGTCAAGCTGCGCATCGCCGGCCCGATCTTCTCCTCGATCGGCGAGGACATCATCACCAAGGCGAAGGCGGCGGCCAGCGACCTCGGCGTCCCGCTGATGGTCCACATCGGCGACCCCGGTGCCAACAACGACGCCGCGGCGGCGCAGCGGCGCGGCGAGCTGACCCGCTTCCTGCTGCGCACCTTCGAGCCCGGCGACATCCTCACCCACTTGTGCACGCCGAACTCCGGCCGGGTCCTCGACCCGACGGGCAAGCCCTACCCGGAGGTCGCCGAGGCCCGCGCGAACGGCGTCGTCCTCGACTCGGCGCTCGGGCGCGGCAACTTCGGCATCGAGGTGGCCCGCCGCCAGGCGGACCTCGGCCTGTACCCCGACACCATCAGCAGTGACCTGACCGCGTTCGGGCAGACCTTCCACAGCCTGCTGGAGTGCATGGCCAAGTTCATGTCGATCGGCTACACGCTGGCCGACGTGGTCAAGGCGACCACCGCCAGCGCGGCGGCCCTGCTCGGCCTGCAGGACGAGATCGGGGCGATCGCCGTCGGGCGGGACGCCGACCTGAGCATCATCGACGTGGTCGAAGGCGACTTCACCTTCACCGACACGACCGGCCAGGCCTTCCGCGGCGGCTACGGCCTGGTCCCCGTGCGCACCGTCAAGGCCGGCGAGGAATTCTCGCCCGGCTGGGGGACCCATCCATGGGGATGGCTTCCCGCCTTGGCATAGGGTCATCCGGGGTGGTCTGCGGCTCGGGCTGGTCGGCGTCGCGGGCGTGCTCGATGGCGTCGGTGGCGGCCTGGGCGGCCGCGTGGTCGCCGAAGCCGACGCCGATCACCTGGTCGTCACGGCGCTGCTCGGCGTGGACGAGGGCGGAGAGCACCCGCCGGTCTGCTTCCGTGGGGTCGCCGCCGAGCGGCAGGGCCCGCGGGTAGAGCCGCCGGGACAAGACGGGATTGAGCTCGGCGGCGTAGATGCTCAGCTTGGCCAGCAGCAGGAGGAACGCCACGATCCCGATGACGGCGCCGAACGCGCCGTAGGCCGCCGAGCTGTGCTTCAGCTGGTGGTTGACCAGCCCGGTGCCGATGGTGATCAGCGCGGTGAACGCGATCCCGCCGAGGATCGCCCCGGGCAGATGGCCGCGCGGGCCCACCACCTTGGCGGTCAGCAGGGTGAAGGTGGCGAAGTACAGGGCGATGTTGAGGATCAGCAGGCCCGCCAGGACCGGGATCCTGATCGCGTAGTTCGTCGTGCCGCCGGTGGCGTAGCTGGTGATGGCCGCGTTGATCAGGAAGGCGCTGCCGATGGTGATCAGCCCGGCGAGGCTGCGCCCGAGCCGCGGCAGGAAGCCGGTCCGCTCGACCTGCGGGATGTTCCAGACCATGGCCATCGCCTGCTGCGCGGTCTGGGTCACGCCCTGCGCGCCGTACAGCGAGCCGAGCAGGCCGATGACCAGCCCGGCCGCGCTGCCGTGAAGGGCATGCGGGTTCTCGGGGTTGAAGCTGGACCCGATCACCGGGAACTGGTGCAGCGTGCGCAGGATGCTCGTGCCGATGGACTCCAAGCCGACGTACCCGAACAAGGTCAGCACGACCAGCAGCAGCGGGAAGATCGCGGTGAACCCGTACCAGGCCAGCGCCACGACCACCAGGTTGGCGTTGTCGTCGCCGAACTTCTTCACCACCGCGTACGGCACGCCCGTCCACCCTGTCCGCCGTTGCCAGCGGTCCAGTGCGCCCATCACCTTGTTCAACGGCTTCATCGCGTTCATCACGGCAGGCAGCTACCCCGGGACCGGATTACAAACGCCGTCAGCCGCCGAGGGCGCGCCCGCCGTCGACGACGATGCGCTGGCCGGTAATGAACCCGGCGCCCGCGGAGGCCAGGAAGCTCACGGCGTGGGCGATGTCGGCGGGGGTCCCCATCCGCCCGAGTGGCACCGTGGCCAGGTAGGCGTCCATGACGGCGCCGGGGACGCCGGCATGGCGTTCCACGGGGACGAAGCCGGGGGCAACCGTGTTCACCGTGATGCCGAGCGGGCCCAGCTCCCGGGCCCAGCTGCGGGCCAGCCCGACCTGCGCGGCCTTGGCGGTGACGTACGCGGACCGGTTCGGCGGCGGCCGGTCGGCGACCTCGGAGTCCACGTGCACGATGCGCCCGTAGCGCCGGTCCCGCATTCCGGGCAGCACGGCCCGGCCGAGCAGCACCGGGCTCTTGACGAAGAAGTCCAGCTGGGCCAGGTGATCGGCCCAGGCCACGTCGGCCAGCGGGATATCGGGCTGCGGGCCGGTGGCGTTGATGACCAGCACGTCAACCGGGCCGAGGCGGTCCGCGATCGCGGTGACCAGCCCGGCGGCCTGCTCCTCATCGGTGACGTCGGCGCAAAAGCCCTCGGCGCGGCCGCCGCCGGCGCGGATGGCGGCGGCGACGGCGGCCACCTGCTCATCGCCGGGCGGGCCGTTGACCGCGACCGCGAGGCCATCATCGGCCAGCCGCCGTGCGATCACCGCCCCCAGGCCCCGCGAACTCCCCGTTACCAGGGCGACCCGCCCATGCGCAGCGACCATACTGCGATGATCTCACGCCGATTCCGGTGAGTTCGCCACGCGACGGCGGGCGCCGGGCGGCACAATGAGGCCGATGACCGCTAGCTCGCAGGCCCCTGGCACCAGCCCGCCGGCCGCCGCGTCCGGCGCGCGGGCGCCCGCGGCGGGCGACCGGGACCCGGCGGGCCTGCTGCTGGCCCGCCTGAGTGTCGCCCCCGCGCTCATCGCGACAGCGTTCCTGCTGGTCAGCTTCCCGCTGCTGGTCATCGGGGAGTTCCGCCCGGTCCCGGTGATCGCCCTGAGCGCGATCGCGGCGACGCTGCTCACCTGGCGAGGGCTGCTGCGCTGGCGAGGGGCGGTCGCGCTGCCCGGGCTGCGCGTGCCACCGGACCTCCGCTCGGGCGCGGCCGCCGACCCGCGCCCGTGGGCGCAGCCGGGCGATCTCGCCGGCGGCGGCGACGCGCGGCGCACACCGTGGTGGGCTGCGCTCAGCGTGCTGGTGATCGCGGGCGGGTTCTTCGCGTTCCAGGCCGCCCACCACTCGCAGTTCCTCGTCATCAGCCGCGACCCCGGCGCGTACATGCAGTTCGGAGCGTGGATCGCGGGCCACGGGGCGCTGCCCATCCAGACCAGCCCGGGAGCGTTCGGCGGCGCGAAGGGCATCACCTTCGGCGGTTTCGCCATGTACCAGGTCGGCACCACCGTGGTTCCCCAGTTCATGGCGGGGCTGCCGATGGCGCTGGCGGTGGGCTGGTGGCTTTTCGGCGTCAACGGCGCCCTGCTGACCGCGCCATTGCTCGGCGCCGCCGCGGTCGTCGTGTTCGCCGGGCTGGCCGCGCGCCTGGCCGGGGCCCGCTGGGCGCCGCTGGCCGCGCTGGTCATCGCGGTGTCGGAGCCGCTGATGTTCACCAGCCGGTCGACCTACAGCGAGCCGCTGGCGCTCATCATGTTCCTCGGCGGCTTGTCCCTCGTCATCGACTCGCTGCGCGCCGAGCGGGGCGCCCGGGCGCTGGCGCTGCTGGCCGGGCTGGCCCTCGGCACCTGCCTGCTGGTGCGCATCGACGCCCCGGCCGACGCGCTGCCGGTCATCCCGTACGCCGGCTGGCTGCTGGCGCGCGGCCGGCGGCAGGCGACGCCGATGATCACCGGCCTGGCGATCGGGTGGGCGGGGGGCGCCTGGGACGCGATCTTCGCGAGCTTCCCCTACGTGTTCCAGACGAACAAGTCCTCCTCGGTCCCGATGGTCGCGATCATCGCGGTCACTATCGTCCTCACGGTGGCGGGCGCCTGGTGGCTGCGCCGGCGGGCGCGGGCCGCCCGCGCCCTGCCGCGGGCCGGCGAGCACTGGCTGCTGCCCACCTGGCTGCCCGCGTTCCTGGTGGTCCTGCCGTTCTGCGTGCTGGCCGGGTTCGCGGCCCGGTCGCACGTCCAGCCCGGCTACGCCGGGGAGCACTACGCGCAGCTCGCGCTGCACTGGGTGTACTGGTACCTCGGCGGCCCGGCGATCGCCCTGGCCGCGGTCGGGGCGGCCGTCTTGTCCCGGGGCTGCCTGCGTGGCCAGTGGCCATCGTGGGCGCTGCCGCTGATGGTTTTCTCCTGGGGCATCGTGACGTTCTTGTACCGGCCCGGGATCACGCCTGACCAGCCGTGGGCCAGCCGCCGCCTGGTGCCGGTGGTGTTGCCGGGCTTCATCATGCTGGCGGTGTGGACGGTCGCGTGGGCAGGCGGCAAGCTCCGGACACCGGGGCGCCGCCGGGGCACAGCCTTGAGCGCCCATGGCACAGCCTTGAGCGCCCATGGCACAGCCTTGAGCGCCCATGGCACAGCCGCCGCTGGGGTCGCCGCCGCGTGCGCGGTGCTGCTGGTGGTCCCGGCCGCGCTCGGCGCCCGCGAGACCGCGCTCAAGCGCACCTACGCCAACCAGGTGGCGGCCATCTCCGGGCTATGCGACCGGGTCCCCGGGGACGCGTCGGTGCTCATCATCGACGGGCCGGCCGCCGACCGCTGGGCGGAGGTGGTCCGGGGCATGTGCGACGTGCCCGTCGCCCGCTTCCCCGACAGCGCGCGCCCGTCCAGCCATCCCGAGGCGCCGGCGGCGCTGGTGAGCGCGGCTATCGCCGGCATCGAGCGGGCCGGGCGGCGCCCGGTGCTGCTCGCGGCGACGCGGGCGGAACTGGCCCCCTTCGCGGGCAAGGGGGCCATCACGCACGCGGTGAACCTGCCGACCACCGGAGATGGCCGGTACCTGCTGTCCAGGCCGTACAACGTGACCAGGGGAAACCTGACCGCCTGGATGTGGGAGCCAAACCGCTGAGCCGCCCGGGTTCCGTTATGGAGGGGAGCCAGTCGACCGCGA
>JAICYD010000056.1 GCA_025934375.1 Streptosporangiaceae bacterium
AGGTGAGCCAGGCCCGGGTCAGCGCACTGGAAGCACTGGCCATCTACGAGCAGGAGGAGGGCGGCCGGTCCGTTGGCCGGGCGCAGCGCTGGCTGTCGCGGCTGTCGTGGATGCTCGGGCAGAACGCGGACAGCGAGCGCTACGCGGCGGCCGCGGTCGCGACACTGGAGCCGCTGAACCCCGGCCACGAGCTCGCCATGGCGTACAGCAACCTGGCGCAGCTGCGGATGCTCGGCGACGATGCCGGCGCGGCCGTGCGGTGGGGCATGAAGGCGATCGAGCTGGCTCGCCGCCTTGGCGACCGTGAGACCGAGATGCACGCGCTTAACAACGTGGGCGCCGCGCTGCTGGAGGAAGGCGACCTGGCCGGGGGCCGCGCCCGGCTCACCCAGAGCCTGGACCTCGCGATCGCCGACGACGCTCACGAGCATGCCGCGCGCGCCTACACCAACCTGGGCAGCTACCAGCTGATGCTGCGGTCGTTTCGCGAGGCCGACCGGGTGCTTGAGGCCGGCATCGCGTACTGCGCCGACCGGGACCTCGATACCTGGCGCCTGTACATGAGCGCCTGCCTCGCCCATTCGCTGGCCGAGCAGGGCCGCTACGCCGCCGCCGAGAAGTGCCTGGCGGACATCATGCGCCACCCGCACCTGGCGCCGATCACCCAGGTCCGCGCCCTGCCCGTCGGCGGCGTGCTTGCCGCCCGCCGGGGCGCCGATACCACGATGCTGGACGATGCCCTCCCGATCGCGGTCGCGACCGGTGAGTCGCAGCGGCTGGTGCCGGTGGCCGCGGCGCGCGCCGAGGCGGCGTGGATCGCCGGGCGCGCCGCGGACATAGGGGCCGAGATCGACCGGGCCTGGGCCACCGCCACCGCGCACCCGCAGCCATGGAACCTGGGCGAGCTGGGCTGGTGGCTGCACCTGGCCGGGGATCCCCGGCCGGTCCCGGCCCCTGTCGCCGAGCCCGTCGCCCTCATGCTGGCGGGCCGGCATCGCGTAGCCGCCGGTAAATGGCGAGACCTGGGCTGTCCCTTGTGGTCGGCCTACGCGCTGGCCTTGTCCCCCGGGCCCGGGGACGCGCAGGAGTGCCTGGAGATTCTCGACCGCCTGGGCGCCTCGGCCGTGCGCGATGCGGTCCTGCGCACCCGGCATGCTCAGGGCCTGACCGTTCCCCGCGGTCCCCGGCCGGCCAGCCGGGCCAACCCGGCCGGGCTGACGCCGCGCGAGGCGCAGGTGCTCGGGCTGCTCGCCGAGGGCCTCTCCAACGCCGAGGTCGCCCAGCGGCTCTTCTTGTCGGAGAAGACCGTCGGCCACCATGTCTCGGCCGTCCTGCGCAAGCTCAGCGAGCCCACCCGCTCCCGGGCGGTCGCCACGGCCCTGCGGCTGGGGATCATCCCGCCAAGATAGGGAGCGAAGATAGGGGCCAAGATGGGGAGGACGCCCCATGCGCCGCCCGGCCCGGCCGCGCTTTCCTGTGATGGCAGGCAGCAAGCCTGCTCAGATGTTTCAGGAGGGACTAGCGATGGCACTGTTCATGGACGCCCACAACCTCGGCGGCCCGGTCACGATCGAGGACGTGGCGAAGGCGCACGCCGCTGACCTGGAGGCCCAGGACGCGCACGGCGTGCACTACCTGCGCTACTGGGTGGACCAGGAGCACGGCAAGATCTTCTGCCTGGTCGACGCCCCGGACGCCGACGCCGCGGCGACCGTGCACCGCGAGGCGCACGGGCTCGTCGCCGACGAGATCTACCCCGTCACCGAGGGATCCTGACCCCGATCGAGGGGCACGGGCGAGGCAGGAGGCGATCGCGGTCTGGATCGCTTCCTGCGGGTCACCGCGGGGGTTGATCGCGACGGCTGCTCCCGCGCGCCCGGCGGGGCCGGAGGGACCCGTGAAAGCCGTGCCCGTCGCTTAACCGGTTTACTCCGGCGTGGCCGGCCGCATACCATCGCCGGGTGGTAGACATGCCGCGCGATGTCCCGGTGCCCGCGGCCACGGTAGCGGCCGGGCCTTCCCGACGAGGCTCGCGCCTTTCGCTGGCCAGCGAAGCCGCCCCCCCTGGCGGGGACGATCGGCCTGTACGGGGTGGCGGCGGCGATCGTGACCACCACGACCAGCTTGTTCCTCGCCGACGCGGTCCGCGTCGGGCCACTGCTCATCGGCTTGTTCTTCACCTGGCGTGGCCTAGCGGCCGTCGTCGCCATCCAGGCATCCGGCCGGCTGTCAGACCGGCTGCCTGATCGTCGGCTCCTCATCGCGGTGGCCGGCGTCGCGGGGCGCTCGGCTGCCTGTGCCTGGCGGCGCTGCGGAACTACGTGGCGGTTCTGGTGACCGAGACGGTGTTCCTCAGCGTCAGCGGCCTGGGCTTCGCGCAGGTGTTCGCGTATGCCAACGGTACCCGTGACGACAGTGCCGGTGACGACAGTGCCGGTGACGACAGTACCCGTGACGACAGTACCCGTGACGACAGTGCCCCCGGACGCCCCGCCTGCGGGCGGTGCCGGGCCGGGCCGCGGGGTGCGCTCGCTGGCGCCGGGGTTGCCGAGGCGGACAACGCCCGCGGCGTCCCGCTCACCGGGAAAGGGCTATTCCCGGCCCGGGTGGCGGGGGCTAGCTTTACAAGCGTGACGCTTGACCAGACCCAGCGGGCGGCGGCGGCCGAGTCGCTATGGGCAGCCGACCGGGACCGGGCGCCGATCGAGCCGCTGACGCAGAACTTCCCGGGCATCGACGTGGTGGACGCCTACGAGATCCAGCTCATCAACATCCGCCGCCGGCTAGCCGCCGGCGCCATGGTGCGCGGGCACAAGGTCGGCCTGTCCTCACCGGTGATGCAGCAGATGATGGGCGTCAGCGAGCCCGACTACGGGCACCTGCTCGACACGATGACGCTGTCGCCGGAGGAGCCCATCGCGACCAGCCGGTACTGCTACCCGCGGATCGAGGTGGAGATCGGCTACATCCTGGGGGCGAGCCTGCCCGGCGAGGGCTGCACCGAGGCCGACGTGCTGGCCGCCACCGAGTACGTCGTCCCGAGCCTGGAGCTGATCGACAGCCGGATCCGGGACTGGCGGATCCGGCTGGCCGACACGATCGCCGACAACGCCTCCTCGGCGGGGGTCATCGTGGGAGAAGCCCGCCGCTCCCCTGCCGAGCTGGCGGCCGCGGGCATCGACCTGGCCAACATCGAGGCCGTCCTCTACTCAACGACTGCCGGGTCCGCCGTGAATTCGACTGGCCAGGCGGCGCCGTGGGCGGAGGCCGCCCGGGGCAACACCAGCGCGGTGCTCGGCAACCCGACGACGGCGGTGGCGTGGCTGGCCCGGAAGGTGGCCTCCTTCGGGGTCAAGCTCGAGGCCGGGCACGTCATCCTGCCCGGCTCCTGCACGCGGGCGATCGACGCGCGCCCCGGCGACACCTTCCGCGCCGAGTTCGCCGGGCTCGGCACGGTGACCGCTTCCTTCGCCTGAGGCTAGGCGAGGCATGCCCAGCCGAGGAGGGCACCAGTGAGGTCGCCCGCGATCTCGGCCTGGGAGACGGTCGGGTTCCTCATGATTAGCAAACGGTCATCGCGCGCCGCTCGCCTGGCGCCGCACATACGGGTAATTATAGTTCAATCATTGAACTATACTAACGATCAGCGATAGCCGTAAGATGCAGGGCATGACAACGGGAAGAATCCCGGCCGCGCAGATCGGCACGGTCGTCCGGGCTCCGAAGACTGGCGAGCTGATCGCCAGCCACCTGCGGCGCCAGATCGTCCGCGGCGAATTGCAGCCGGGCGAGACTCTTCCCGCCGAGGGCCTCCTCATGGAGCAGTTCGGGGTCTCCCGCCCGACGTTGCGGGAGGCATTCCGCATCCTCGAAGCGGAGAACCTCATCAGCGTCCGCCGCGGCAGCCGCGGCGGCGCGCGGGTCATCGCCCCGGACTCCTCCGCCGCCGCGCGCTATGTCGGCCTGCTGCTGCAGATGCAAGGCGCCACGATCAACGACGTCTACGAGGCCCGGATGATCTCCGAGCCCGCGTGCGCGCGCCTGCTCGCGCTGAACCACACCGGCGAGGACATCGCGAAGCTGACCGCCGTCGTCGACGACCTCAAGGCCGAGGTGGCAGCGCGCCAGCCGTTCATTCCCGACCCGCACGCCTGGTCCCGGCTCACCTGCCGCTTCCACGAGCTGATCCTGGAAGGCTGCGGCAACAAGACCATGGCCATTCAAGGGGCCGTGCTCGCGGACATCGTCGCCACCCACCTGCGCACGAGGATAGCCCTGCGCGATGAGGCCGATTCCGACGAGCGGTTCCAGCGGGCCATCCGCTCCTATGCCAAGCTCATCAGCCTGGTTAAGGCCGGGAACGCCTCAGGGGCCGAGAAGCACTGGCGCTCGCACATGGAGGCGGCGGCCCAGTACCTGCTCAAGGACGACCTCAAGACCAAGCCAGTCGTCGACCTGTTCGCCTGAGCGCCAGCAGTCTTCGACAGTGAGGAGAGTCGTCGCATGACGCAGCAGGAACCACGGGTCCGTGACGATGACCAGATCCACGCCGTGGTGTCACGGGAGGCGGTCATCAAGCCGGAGTGGACCTTGCGGTGAAGGTCGCGATCGTCGGGGCGGGCATCGGCGGGCTGACGCTCGCCCTGGAACTGCACGACGCCGGCCTGGACTGCGAGCTCTACGAGGCCGCCCCGCGGCTGCGGCCCGTCGGCGTCGGCATCAACGTGCTGCCGCACGCGACGAAGATCCTGGCCCGGCTGGGCCTGGAGGAACCGCTGGCCGCGGTCGCCGTCACCACCCGCGAGTCGGCCTTCTTCAACCGGTTCGGGCAGCTCATCTACCGCGAGCCGGCCGGGCGGCTGGCCGGCTATGAGCACCCGCAGTTCTCGGTCCACCGGGGCGACCTGCACGCGGTCCTGGCGTCGGCGGTCACCGCCCGGCTCGGCCCCGCCCGGCTGAACCTGGACCATGCCTGCACCGGGGTAACCCAGGACGAGGACGGCGCTACCCTGGCCTTCCGCTCCACCTCGGCGGACCGGCCGCTGCCGCCGGCCCGCGCCGACGTCGTCATCGCCTGCGATGGCATCCACTCCCGGCTGCGCGGGCAACTGCACCCCGGCGAGGGGCCGCCGCTGTACTGCGGGGTCAACATGTGGCGCGGCACCGCCGTGCACGCCCCGTTCCTGACCGGCGCGACCATGACGCGGGCCGGATGGCTGGCCACCGGCAAGATGGTCATCTACCCCATCCGCGACGACATCGACGGCCACGGGAACCAGCTCATCAACTGGGTCGCCGAGATCGAGACGCCCCAGCACGCCGACCGCGACTGGAACCGCCAGGGCCAGCTCGCCGACTTCATCGGCGCGTTCGCGGACTGGCACTTCGACTGGCTCGACGTCCCCGCGCTGATCACCTCATCAGCGGAAATCCTCGAGTACCCGATGACCGATCAGGACCCGCTCAGCCACTGGACTCACGGCCGCCTCACCTTGCTCGGCGACGCCGCCCACCCCATGGTCCCGCGCGGCTCCAACGGCGCCGGCCAGGCCATCCTCGACGCCCGCGCCCTGCGGCACGCCCTCGCCACCATCGCCGACCCCGCCACCGCCCTGCGCGCCTACGAGGCCGAGCGCCTGCCCGCCACCGCCAAGGTCGTGCGCGCCAACCGGGCCACCCCGCCCGACGCCATCTTGCGCGAGGTATGGCAGCGAACCGGCGACCGGCCCTTCACCCGCATCGAGGACGTCATCGACCCCGGCGAGCTGCGCGCCATCTCCGACCGCTACAAGGACGTCGCCGGCTACTCCCACGAGGCCCTCGGTAACCTGTAGCCGTCCGCGCGGCGCCACCTTTTAGGGCACTGGGCCCGGCCCGGCGCGCTCAGCCGGGTCGGGAGAGCAGCTCACGCGCCCAGGCCAGGTCGGGCTTGCCGGACACGGTTCGCCTGACCTCGGGGACCACCAGGATGCGGCGGGGCTTCTTGTAGTCGGCCAGTTCGGCGGCGACGTGCGCGCTGAGGGCACCAGGCTGGAGCTCCTGGCCCGGCCGGGCGGACACGACCGCGGCGACCACGCTCCCCCAGCGCGGGTGCGGTATGCCGACCACCACGGCGTCGGTAACCGCCGGGTGGCCGAGCAGGACCTGTTCGACCTCGGCGGCGAAGACCTTCTCGCCGCCGGTGTTGATCACGCTGCTGCCCCGGCCGAGCAGGCGCAGCGTGCCGTCGGGATTCATCGTGGCCAGGTCGCCGGGCATCGCGTACAGGAGGCCGTCCATCCGCCGGAACGTGGCGCTCGTTGAGTCCGGATCGCCGGCGTAGCGGGTGCCTTTTTCCGCCGGGGCGGCGAGCATCCCGACGGTGCCCGAGCCGGGCGGCACGTCGGAGCCGTCGGGGGCGATCAGCCGGGCCCCGGGGGCGAGCCGGAACGCCGTGAGCTGGTCGGCCGGGGTGGACCGGTCCGCGTCGGCGAGCGCGAAGGGACCGCCCTCGGTGGCGGCGATCGTGTCGCGCAGCGTGACGTCGGCGTGGGCCAGCAGGCGCCGCTTGACCGAGGCGCTCCAGGTGGTCCCCACGCTCAGGATCCGCCGCAGGCTGGACAGGTCCTGGCCAGCGCCGGCGGCCGCCGCGCGGTCGAGCTCGTCGGCCAGCGGGAGCGCGAACGCGTCCCCGACGATGAACACGTCGGTGACCCGGTGCCGCGCGACCTGGGCGGCGAGCTCGGCGGGGTCATACTGCCGGGAGCTGAGCAGGACGACCGTCCCGCCGGCGGCCAGGGCGCCCAGCGCGCCGTAGAGCCCGGTGGCGTGCATCAGCGGCGGCGCGATGAGCACCACCGGGCGCCGCGCGTGCCGCTCGCGCAGCACCCGGTCCAGGTCGGCGGCCTGCGCGGGCAGTTCCGTGCCGAGCAGGGACCCGCCCAGCCTGGTGATGTTGGCCAAGGTGGCGTGCTGCGCGGTCATGACGGGCTTGGGCAAGCCGGTGGTACCGCCGGTGTAGAGCAGCCACCGCGCGTCCTGCTCCGGCTCGCCGCGCGCCAGCGGCGGCCCGGAGATGGCCGCCGCGAGCGGCACCGAATCCCCGTCCGCCTCGGTGCGGGCGTCGGTGCAGACGTTGAGGAGCGGCCCCGGCAGCCGCGCCCGCACCTCGGCCAGCGCGGGGCTCAGCGCCGAGTCGTGCACCAGCGCGGCCGCGCCGGAGTCGGCCAGGACGTGCCGCAATTCGGCGGCCTTGTACCGGTGGTTCACGTTGACCGGAACCGCGTGCGCCTTCAGCGCGGCGAAGACCGTCACCAGGTAGGCCGGATGATTGTGCATGCCGATGGCGACCCGGGCGCCGGCCCCGATCCCGCGCACGGACAGGAAGGCCGCGAACCGCGCCGCCTGGTCGTCGAGCTCACCCCAGCGCAGGACCGTGTCCCCGTGGACGACGGCGGGGTCGGCGGGGAAGAGGGCGGCCCGCCGCTCGAGCGCGGCGGCGATCGTGGGGTCGGCGCTCACCCAGTAATGTCACCGCGCGCTCGCGGGGGCCGTCAAGGACTCCTCCCCCGGCTCCGGCGAGCCCGGCCGATCCGGTTGCGGCTGATGAGCCTGGTCGAGGCGCCTTCCGGTACCAGCGCGAAGATCCACGCCCAGTTCCCGTCAGCGATGCGGATCGCCAGGGCCCGGGGCGGGCCCGCCACTTCGACCCCGCATGCGAATAGCCGCGGCCGCGCGCCCGCCGGGCAGCTGTTTCCCTATCGTTGCCGGGAACACTGCTGGGCAGTGGCTCACGTGCGCCATGATCAGGCCCATGCCCTTTACTGGATCTGAACTACGCATCATCGGGCTGACGGTAGCGGCGGTCATCGCCGCGGCGATCACGTACTACGGGCACATTGGCGGGACCATCGCTCCCTTCGTGCTCGCGGGCGTCGCCCTCGCGCTGCTGGCGAGCCTCGTCGGGCGCAGCGTCGAGGCCATGGGCGAGCGGCTCGGGGCCGGGGCGACCGGCGTGGTGCAAAGCGCCCTAGGCAACCTGCCCGAGCTGTTCGTGGTGCTGTTCGCGCTGAAGAGCAAGCTGTACGCGGTCGCCACCGCCACGATTGTCGGGTCGATACTCGCCAACGTCTTGCTCGTCTTGGGCCTGGCGTTCATAGCCGGCGGGGCCAAGCACGGCGTCCAGCACTTCGAGCAGGCCGCGGCGCGGCGGATATCGCTGATGATGCTGCTGTCGGTGGCCGCGCTGGTGGTCCCGGCGCTCACCGCGCTGCTGCACACCCCGGCCGCCGGGCACGAGCGCGCCTTGTCCATCGCCGTGTCCATCCTGCTGCTCCTGCTGTTCATCGGGTCGCTGCCTGCCTCCATCAAGAAGACGGAGGCAGAGACCACCAGCGCGGCCGGCCCCGCCTCGCCGGACGCGCACGGCGCGGGACACGGCTGGCCGCTATGGCTGGCGCTCACCATGCTCGCGGTGACCGGTGTCGCCGCCGCGTTCGTTTCCGACTGGTTCGTGGCCGGGCTGACCCCGGCGATGAGCGCCCTGCACATCTCGCAGGAATTCGCGGGCCTGGTCATCGTGGCCATCGCCGGCAACGCCGTGGAGAACGTGGTCGGCGTGCAGCTCGCCTACCGCAACCAGCCCGACCACGCCCTGTCGGTCATCCTGCAAAGCCCGGTGCAGATCGCGATGATGGTCGCGCCCGCCCTGGTGCTGCTGTCTCCGCTCGTGGGTGCCACCTTCACGCTTGTGCTGCCGCCGCTGTTGCTCGTCTCGCTGCTGCTGGCCGTCGTGGTGGCCGTGGTGGTAGTTTTCGACGGCGACTCGAACTGGCTGGAAGGGGCCGCGATGATCACCTTGTACGCCATCATCGCCACCTCCTTTTGGTGGGGATGACCGCGAGCTGCGCGTACTCTGCAAGCTCCGTTCCGCGGATCGCGGTCCTCGGCGGCGGGATCGGCGGGCTAGCCGCCGCCGCGTTCATGCACCTGGCCGGGATCTCGTGCACGGTGTACGAGCAGGCCCGGGAACTGCGTGAGGTCGGCGCGGGACTCGTCCTGGCGCCAAACGCGATCCGCGCCCTGCGCAAGCTCGGCGTCATGGACGACCTGGCGACGCGGGCGGTGCGGCTCGATATCGGCTGGGAGTTCCGCCGCTGGCAAGACGGCACGGTGTTGTCGTCGGAAGACCTCGCGGGCCGCAGCGGGCAGCTGTACGGCGAGCACACCCACACCGCCCACCGCGCGGACCTCCTCGAGGTCCTGCGGCTGGCGGTCCCGGCGACCAGCATCGAGCTCGGGCGCAAATGCGTCGACGTCTCTATCGCGCCCAACGATCCGCTCCGGCTGGTCTTTTCCGACGGCAGCTGCGTAAGTCCCGACGTCGTGATCGCGGCCGACGGCATCCACTCGATCGTCCGGGCGGCGGTCGGCGAGGCCGCGCCGCCCGAGTTCTCGGGCCTGTGCGCGTTCCGCGGCCTGGTGCCGGTGGAACGGGCCCCGGAGCTGGCCCGGCGCAACGCCCAGACCCTGTGGATCGGCCCCGGGCATCACCTGGTGCACTACCCCGTCTCGGGCGGGACGCTGGTGAACCTGGTCGCCATCGCCCCGGCCGGGGATTTTCGCGTCGAGTCATGGTCGGCGACCGCGACCCCCGAAGAGTTCCGCGCCGAATTCGACGGCTGGGACCCCCGGCTGATCGACTTGATCCTGGCGGCCGGGGCACCGGGCCGCTGGGCGCTGCTGGACCGCGCGCCGCTGCCACGATGGAGCCATGGCCGGGTCACCCTCCTCGGCGATGCCGCGCACCCGATGATGCCCTTCTTCGGGCAGGGAGCGGCGCAGGCGATCGAGGACGCCGCCGTGCTGGCCCGCTGCCTGGCCGCCGACCTCGCCGACCCGGCGCGGGCACTGGAGCGCTACGAGGCGGCGCGCAGGCCCCGGACGACCAGGATGCAGGAAGTGAGCCGGGGCCGTGGGCACAGCAACCACTTGCCGGACGGCCCCGAGCAGGAGGCCCGCGACAAGTCCTTCGCCGACGCCGACCACCTGGTAGCCAGCGCCTGGATCTACGGCTACGACACCGACGCCGGCTAGATCAGCCCGGGGACTGAACCGGAAGTTACCCTTTGCCGTGTATATAACGGGAAGTTAATATCGCCCCAAGAAACGAGGCACATTCGCATCGCGCGGCGGGGCACGATGGGCTGATTTTTGTTTCCGGGTGTTCGGATAAGTCGGAAATGGAATTCTCGTTGCGTTGATGCTCGGGGGATTACCGCACGGCGGCGCCGTGGGGGTATGGGAGGCAGTTGGCATGAGCGGGGATACCTTCGACGCCCAGGGCAAGGCCCAGCAGGCACTTCGCAGCGCGGTTACCAGCTACGGGCCGGGCGCGCTCAGCAACCCCGGCGTGCTGGGCGGCTTGCTGCCCGATTCCTCGAGCGAGCGGAACCTGGTCCTCACCGCCGCCGAGGCTGGCGTGGCGCGGGAACTGACCAAGCACGTGGAGCAGCAGCGGCTTGACGTCGGCACCGCGATCACGATGGTCGCGGTGGCGTTGTCGTCGCACAGGTTCCTCGACATCGCAGGCGCCACGTGGGTCACGACCGAGTACGCCCGTGCCCTGGGCTACTCGGTACCCGGCGCCGCGCCCTCCCCCGGGCAGGCCAACATGGCCGCCTACCAGGAGACCGCGACGATAGACCGGAGCGGGCTGTCCCCGCAGGGGACGCCGTTCCCGGCGGGGCAGGCTCCGGGAGCACGGCCTCCGGTAGCACAGCCTCCGATGGCACCGCCTCCGGGAGCACGGCCGCCCCAAGCGTCCCCGCCTGCCTACCAGCCGCAGCCCGGCTACCAGCCGCCGGGGGGATACCAGCCGCAAGCGGGTTATCAGGGACAGCCCGGGGCGGGGGGGCCTGGCTACCAGCCGCAGGGCGGGTACCAGCCGGGCTACCCGGGATCGTCCTCGCCGTTCCCCCCGGCACCGCAGTGGCCCGGCCCCGGCCAGCTGGGCGGCCCGCCCGGCGGCCGCCGGTCCCGGCGCGGGCTGCTCATCGGCGGCATCGGCGGCGGCGCCGTGATCGTAGCCATCGCGGTCATCGCCGCCCTCGCGGCATCGTCGCCGTCCCCGAAGACGACCCCGGTGGCGTCCTCCGGGACGGCGGTGGCGCCGACGCAGAGCGCGAGCCTGACGGTGCCGCCCGGGCCAGCGTCCTCAGCTACGACCCCCGCCACCGCGACAACCCCGGCCACTGGTCCCACGTCGTCGCTCGCGCCCGGCGTGACCCCGGTTGACCAGCTGTTCCCCAGCGGCATCAGCGACACCGCGACCCAGTGCGAGCCGGTGCCGCAGCCGCTACCGTTCTCGGCGCCCGGCCTGGTCACCGCGACCCGGTGCACCGACCCGAACCTGCCCAAGGGCACGGTGTTCGGGTTCCAGTCCGACTCGGCCGCTGACTTTCAGGCCACCTTCGCGAACTACAACAAGTGGCTAGGGTTCGACGCCGGCACCGCGGGGACGAACTGCCCGCCGACCGGCTCCAACCCCCAGGGAGTCACCGAGTGGAAGCCCGACAGCCAGACTAGCTACTCCAAGAACCAGGTACTGGAATGCGGCACGCTCGGCAAGGGCGACGCCGCCCAGCCGGTCTACGTCTGGTCGTTCCCGAAGGACGACGCGTTCCTCGTAGCGCAGGCCAGTCACGCCACGACCTTCAAGACGCTGGATACCTGGTGGACCAATAACTAGCGCCCGTAGACCACGGGTTGCCCGCGCAGCCCCCTGGTCAAGGTCGGCCGGGCTGACCGTCACGCTGATGGGGCGGCTCAGCGTTAGGACGGAGAGTGCCGTTGGCCGGTGACGTCGTAGAGGTGATGGACCGGGTCGTGGATGAAGTACCTGGCGAAGGTCTCGATGGTGAACTGGGCGCCGTCGCTGCGGCGGCCCTTGCGGGGCCACTGGTCGCTGGTGACGGCGGCGAACCGGCTGGCGATCGCCTCGGCGGCCTCGGCTAGGCCGGCGGCGACGGCGGCCGGGTCCTGCTCGCCGTAGCGGTCGGCGATAGCGGTCTCGTCCTGGTCCCAGTTCGGGTACAGCGGATCGTCCTCGGTGAGCATGAGGGTGAGCCGGTAATCGTAGAGCCGCAGCACGTCGCGGACGTGGCAGCCGTATTCCAGCGGCGACCACGTGCCGGGCGCGGGGCGGCCGGCCACGTCGGCCGCGCGCAGCACGTCCTGCCAGGCGGCGGCGTTGGCGCGGATCATCGCGGGCAGTTCGGCGGGGCCGAACGAGCTGGTGTCAAAGCCGCACTCCGGGCACGGGCGGCCGAGCACCCACGTCCAGTCCTTGGTGTCCGGGACGATCGTCATGGCCAGCAGCCTACGGGGAACGGCGATGCGAAGCGGAGCATAGTTCCTGGGTGGCGTCCCCTCCTCCGCCACCCAGGAAGCCCTTGGTACCTCGTGCCCCCAGGCCTGCGATTACGAATGAGGTATCGTTTTTGGGAGTACGCGCGCGTTGTCCTCTCCCGCGCGAGCCGTGTGCGTACGCTCTCGCTTATCACTTGAATCATGGGCGCACGGCGCCACCGCTAGCCAGTGATTAGTGGTACGCATTAGGTACGGTTTCGCCGGAGAGGAGCTTTCGAACCGTGGCCGAGTCGCCGGTGGAGGCGTTCGGGGGGAAGCTAAAGACACTGCGGGAATCAAAGGGACTATCGCGGCAGGCGCTGGCCAGGCTGACTGGTGTGAATGGCGTGGCGTGGCCGACCATCAGGGACCTGGAACACGGGATACGGCTGCCGCGCCCGCGGACGCTCGCGCTGCTGGCGGAGGCGCTCGATCTCGACGGGTCCGCGCGGGCCGAGTTCGAGGCGGCCGCGCGGGCACCGCTGGCCCACCGAGAGGCGCGCGCCCGGACGACGCCCGCCGGGGCGCTGGGGCCCGGGCCGGAGCTGGCCGCCTTCGCCGACGCCGGGCCAGCGCGCACCCTCCCCTACGACACCGGGTCGTTCACCGGCCGCTCGCCGGAGCTGCGCAGGCTCGCCGGCGGCGCGCTGGCCATTGGCGAGACGGGCCGGACCAGTGTCTTCGCGATCGAGGGCATGGGCGGAGTCGGCAAGACGGCCCTGGCGGTGCATGCCGCGCACCGGGTCACCGGCGAGTTCCCCGACCTGTTTCCCGACGGGCACTTGTTCCTGGACCTGCACGGGTACACGCCTGGCGTGGCCCCGCTGACCGCTAACGAGGCGCTGCGGTCGCTGCTGCGCCAGCTGGGCGTACCGCACGAGGTCATCCCGGCCAAGCAGGTTCCGCGCGAGGCGCTGTACCGGTCCACGCTCGCGGGCAAGCGGGCGCTGCTGATCTTGGACAACGCCAAGGACGCGACGCAGGTGCGCCCGCTGCTGCCCGGCACCGCTGCCTGCCTGGTCCTCGTCACCAGCCGGGAGACGCTGCGCAGCCTGGACGGCGTGACGGCCCTGCGGCTGGAGACGCCGCCGGAGGCGGAGGCCATCGCGCTGTTCCGCAAGGTCGCCGGGCCGGACCAGGCGGGCCCGGATGACGCCGCGCTGCCGGCCGACCCGGAGCTGGCGGAGATCGTCCGGCTGTGCGGCTACCTGCCGCTGGCGGTCCAGATCGCGGCGGCGCGGCTCAGCCGCCGCCCCGCGCTGGGGCTGTCGGACATGATCGCCGAGCTGCGCGAGGAGCACCGGCGCCTGTCGCACCTGCAAGACAGGGACCGCGGCGTGCGGGCCGCCTTCCAGGCCTCGCTGCGCTATCTGGCTCCGGCCGAGAAGGAGCTGTTCATCCGGCTCGGGCGGGTGCCGGGCACCGACTTCGACGCGTGGGCGGCGGCCAGCTTGTGCGCGGTCGGCCTGGAGCAGACGCGGGACCGGCTGGAGCTCCTGCTGGACCAGCACCTGCTGCTCCAGCGGTCACCGGGGCGATATGAGCTCCACGACCTCGCCCGGTTGTTCGCGCGGGAGGTAGCCGACCCGGGGGCCAAGCAGGCCACCAGCCGGCTCTTGAACTACTACCTGTACGCGGCGCAGGCCGCCGACCGGGTCTTCGAGCGCGGGCTGCCCAGCGCGGGCCCGCCGGCCGGGGGGGCGGTCAAGCCGGCCGCGATGCCGCCGCTGGGCAGCTCGGCGGACGCGCAGGCGTGGCTGGCGATGGAGCTGCGCAACCTGATCGCCGCGGCCAACCACGCCGCCGACGCCGGCCTCCCCCGCGTCACCGTCGGGATGTCGGCCGCGCTGTCGGATTACCTGCGCGCGCACGGGCCGTGGGCGTGGGCGCTGCCCCTGCACACCTCCGCGCACCAGGCGGCCGTCGGCCACGGAGACGTGCGCGGCCAGGCGTCGGCGCTGCGCAGCCTCGGCGGCGTGCACTCCAGGACCGGAGACATCCCGGCCTCCCTGGCCCGGCTGGGCGAGGCCCTGGTCCTCTACCGGGACCTGAACGACTGGCGGGGCGCCGGTCGCGCGCTCATCGAGCTCGGCATCGCGCAGCGGGTGGCCGGCGCGACCGCCGACAGCAACGCGTCGCTAACCGAGGCGCTGGGCGTCTACCAGCGGCTCGGCGACCGGCTCGGCGAGGCGGCGGCGCTGAACGAGCTCGGCAGCGTGCGATGGCAGACCGGCCCGATCTCCGAGGCCGAGCGGCACGTGCTCGGCGCGCTGGCGATCTTCCGCGAGCTGGGCAACCGGCAGGGACAGGCGGCGGCCCTGCTGTACCTGGGAAACGTGCAGCTGACAATGGGCACGCTGGCCGAGGCCGAGGCGTCGTTCCGTGAGGCCGGGACCATCGGGGTGCAGCTGCGGCATCCGGTGCTGGTGGCCAACAGCCTGCTGTACCTGGGCGACGTCCAGCGAGTGGCCGGGCAACTCGACGACGCGCGGGACTCGCTGGAGAGCGCGCACAAGATCTACACGCGGATCAGCCACCGGCAGGGCCGGGCCACGTCGCTGGCCTACCTGGGCCGGACACTGTCCCTGGCCGGGGATTACGCCGAGGCCGATACCCGGCTCGCCGCCGCGCAGGCCTTGTTCGACGAGCTGGACGACCCCAGCGACAAGGCAGAGGTGCTCAACGCCCGCGGGTCGGTGGCCCACGCCGTCGGCGCGAGCGCCGCGGCACGCGGGTACCGGGAGGAGGCGCTGCGGCTGGCGACCATCGCCGACTCCAGCCGCGAGCGGGGCGCGGCGCTGCTCGGGCTGGCCGTCCTCGACGCGGAGGCTGACGCCCGGGACGCCGCGCTCTCGCGCGCCCGGGCGGCGCTGGCCCTCTACATGGCCATGGAGAACGAGGAGGGCATCACCCGGGCCCGGGAGATCCTCTGCCAGCTGCGCGAGCCGGGGTAAGCCGCACGGCCGCCCAGTCCAGGGCGAGTGCCAGCGCGCAGACGGTGCCGATGGCGACGGCGGCGCCGCCGATCGTGTCGGTAAGGTAATGCCAGCGCAGCCCGATGACCCCGAGCACGGTGATGACCGTGATCCCGAGTAGTACGGCCAGCCCGGCCAGCCGAAGCGGGCGCGTGCGGGCCTGCTGCGGCGGGATGACGAACAGCAGCGCGTACGTGGCGGTGATCGCGACCACACTGCTGGTGTGGCCGCTGGGGTAGACGAGCGCGCCGAGGTAGGTGCGGTCGAAGAGCGGCTTGAGTAGCCAGTCGTCGATCCGGGTGGCGATGAAGACGGCCGTGATCGCGAGGATCGCCCCGTTCAGCCGCCGGCCGAGCAGGCACGCGAGGGCGAGCGCGAGGCTGACGACGACGGCGGGGACCTGCGTGCCGGGGTACTCCATCCAGCCCAGCAGCGTGTGGTGCGGGCCGAGCCAGGAGACGATCGGCTCATCGATGAGGCGGTCGAAGCCGTCGGCCCGCCTGTGGTGCGCGAACAGCACGCCCAGCGCCACGACGACAACCACGCACCAGGCGAGCGCGATGACGGCCCAGCGACGCTCAGGCCCCGTCCCCAGCAGGGGCCGCCCCGCCCATCGCCACATGCTGGCTTCCTCCCTGGAACGGCACGCGCCGCCCGGCCGATAAACGCACAGCCTACAGCCCTGTCGCGGTGGCCATCGGGAACGGTTTGGCGTCGGCCAGGGTTGGAGCCAGTGGGAAGGGAGCCGCGCATGCCGGACGCTCAGCCGAACGACCAGCCGCCCGCTCAGCCGAGCGCCGGGCCTCACGACCAGCCGGACGCCGGACGTCATGGCCAGCCGGACGCTCCACCTGGCGGCCACGCCGGCACCGGACCTCGCCACCGGGCAGGCGGTGAGTTGCACCTCGCGGTCGCGCTGGACGGGGCCGGGTGGCATCCGGCCGCCTGGCGGGAGCCGGACGCGCGGCCGCGCGACCTGTTCACGGCCGGGTACTGGGCGGACCTGGCGATCGAGGCCGAGCGCGGCCTGCTGGACTTCATCACCATCGAGGACTCGCTCGGCATCCAGTCGGCCAACCGGTTTGGCGGGGTCGACAACCGGGCCGACCAGGTGCGCGGACGGCTCGACGCGGTGCTCATCGCCGCCCGCATCGCCCCGCTGACCAGGCACGTCGGCATCGTCCCGACCGCGACGATGACGCACACCGAGCCGTTTCACGTGTCCACGGCGCTGGCGACGCTCGACTACGTCAGCGGCGGCCGGGCGGGCTGGCGGCCGCAGTTGTCTCCGCAGCCGGAGCAGGCCAGGCACTTCGGGCACCGCGAGCTGCCATCGCTGCCGGTCAGCAGCTTCACCGACCCGGATGCCCAGCCAGCAATCCGGGAGCGGTTCGACGAGGGCGCGGACTTCATCGAGGTGGTCCGGCGGCTGTGGGACTCCTGGGAGGACGACGCGGTCATCCGCGATGCCGCCACCGGCCGGTTCATCGACCGTGACAAGCTGCACTACATCGACTTCGAGGGGCGCTGGTTCAGCGTCCGGGGCCCGTCGATCACGCCCCGGCCGCCGCAGGGCCAGCTTCCCGTCGTGGTGCTGGCGCACGCTCAGGTTCCCTACGAGCTCGCCGCCCGCGCCGCCGACATCGCGTTCATCACCCCCGGCAGCGCCGACCACGCCGAGCAGGTCATCGCGCAGGTGCGGGCGGCGGCCAGGGACGTGGGGCGGGAGGTGGCGCCGCCAGCGGGGACGGCAGTCACCGGCGGGCTCGGGCCAATGCGGGTGTACGCCGACCTGACCGTCTTCCTGGACGACAGCGACAGCGCCGCGATCGCGCGCAAGCAGCGGCTGGACCGCGCCGACGGGGCTGACTACCCCTCCCGGGGGTCCGGGGGGTCGTCCCCCCGGGAGAAGGCAGCGACACCGCCATCTTCACCGGGACGGCGGGGCAACTGGCCGACCTGCTGCTGGACTGGCGGCGCCCGGGCCTGTCCGGATTCCGGCTGCGGCCCGGCGCGCTCCCCCATGACCTGGAGCAGATCACGCGGAAGCTGGTCCCGGCGCTGCAAGCGCGCGGGGCGTTCCGGGCCGCCTACGCCGCGGGAACCCTGCGCGAGCGGCTCGGCCTGGCTCCCCGGCCGGCCAATCGTTACGCGAAAGCGGGGTCAGCGACGTGAGCAAGCAGGTCATCCTGGGGGCGCACTTCCCCGGGGTCAACAACCACGCCGTGTGGAGCGACCCGCGGTCGGGCAGCCAGATCGACTTCGCGTCGTTCGCCCACCTGGCGCGGGCCGCCGAGGCCGGCAAGTTCGACTTCATCTTCCTGGCCGAAGGGCTCGCGCTGCGCGAGCAGCGCGGCCAGATCCACGACCTCGACGTGGTCGGCCGGCCGCACACGCTAGCCATATTGTCGGCGCTGGCTGCCGTCACCGACCACCTGGGGCTGGTCGGCACGAACCAGGCGACCTATAACGAGCCCTACGACCTGGCCCGGCAGTACGCGACGCTGGATCACCTGTCCGGCGGGCGAGCGGGCTGGAACGTGGTCACCTCCCCCGACGCGTTCACCGGGCGCAACTTCCGGCGCGGCGGCTACCTGAACCCGAAGGACCGCTACGTTCGCGCCGCCGAGTTCGTCCAGGTCGCCCGCGAGCTGTGGGAATCCTGGCCGCCGGGGGCGATTGCCGCCGACAAGAACGCCGCGCGGTTCCTGGCTGGGAATGCTGGCGACGGGCCGGGCTCGTTCGGCTATGAAGGCGCGAATATCAATATCTCAGGGAACTTCAACGTCCCGAGGAGCGCGCAGGTCCACCCGGTGATCTTGCAGGCCGGCGACTCTGACGGCGGGCGGGAGTTCGCGGCGTCGTCGGCGGATGGCATCTTCACCCGGCACTCGTCGTACGAGGCGGGGCGGGAGTTCTACGCGAACGCCAAGTCGCGGCTGGCCCGGTACGGGCGGTCCCCGGACAGCCTGAAGGTGCTGCCGGGATCGACGTTCGTCCTCGGCGATACGCCCGCCGAGGCCGTCGAGTACGCGCGGTACGTGCGGCGGCAGCAGGTCAGCCCGCAGACCGCGATCTTGCTGCTGGAACAGCTGTGGAACGCCGACCTGTCCTCGTTTGACGCCGAAGGGCCGCTGCCGGACTTCGACCCGGTGCCGCAGGCCCGGTCGATCATCGCGGGGCGGGCGCGGATGTACGACGACCCGGTCGCGACCGCGCGCAAGTGGCGGGCGATCGCGGAGGAGAAGAAGCTGTCCATCCGCGACCTGATCATCGAGGTCACCGGGCGGCAGAACCTCATCGGGACGCCCGCGGCGGTCGCCGAGGAGATGATCCGGTATGTCCATGACGACGTGTGCGACGGGTTCATCCTCGTGCCGCACCTGATCCCGTCGGGGCTGGACTCCTTCGTCGAGAAGGTGGTGCCGCGACTGCAGGAACGCGGCGTGCTCCGGGCGGACTACTCGCCGGGGGCGACGCTTCGCGAGAACATGGGCCTAGCGCCGGCCCGGCCGGCCGCCGCGTGGGAAGCAGCCCGAAAGGAGGCCGCCAGTGCCTGACCGGCCGGCCCCATTGTCGATCCTGGACCTCGCCCCGGTGGTGGAGGGCTCCACCCACGCGCAGGCGCTGCGCAACTCACTCGACCTCGCCCGGCACGCCGAGCAGGCCGGCTACCTGCGGTACTGGGTAGCCGAGCACCACTTCTCCCCGGGGGTCGCGGCAGCCTCCCCCGCGGTGCTCATCTCCGCCATCGCCGCGGCGACCACACGGATCCGGGTGGGCTCGGGCGCGGTGCAGCTCGGGCACCAGACGCCGCTGGCGGTGGTTGAGGCGTTTGGCACGCTCTGCGGCCTGTACCCGGGGCGGATCGACCTGGGGCTGGGGCGCTCCGGGCAGCGGCGGCTGGAGGAGCGGCGCCGGCAGTCGGGGGGCGCGCAATCCTCGGGGGGGCCGCGCGGCGCGGCCGGCGGCGTGGCGGGTGACGCCCGGGTGGTGAACGGGCTGCTGATCCCGCCGCACTACTCCCAGGGCGACCTGCTGAAGTCACCCCGGTTCGCGCTGAACGCCGCGCTGCTGCAGCAGCCGGGCGCGGTGACGCCCGACTTCGGGGAGCAGGTGAACGACATCCTCGCCTTCCTGGCGGGCACGTGGACCTCGGCCGACGGCATCTCGATGACGGCGGTGCCGGGCGCGGGCGCGGACGCCGAGGTGTGGATCCTGGGCTCCAGCGGCGGGCAAAGCGCCCGGGTGGCCGGTGCGCTCGGGCTCCCGTTCGCGGCGAACTACCACGTCAGCCCGTCGACGGTGCTGGAGGCCGCACAGTCCTACCGTTCCGCGTTCCGGCCGTCGCCGGCGCTGTCCGCGCCGCACGTCATGGTGTCGGCCGACGTGGTGGTCGCCCCGACCGACGCCGCGGCCCGGGAACTGGCGGCCGGGTACCCGCTGTGGGTGCGCTCGGTGCGCTCGCCCGTGGGCGCGGCGGAATACCCGTCGCCGGCCACGGTGGCCGCTCACCGGTGGACCGAACGCGACGCGGCGCTGGTCGAGGACCGGGTCGCCACGCAATTCGTCGGCTCGCCCGCCACGGTGGCCAAGTCCCTGCGCATCCTGCAGGACGCCAGCGACGCCGATGAGCTGCTGGTCACGACGATCACGCACTCACACGCGGACCGGGTCCGGTCCTTCGAGCTGCTGGCCCGGGAGTGGGGCCTGACCCATACACCCTAACGGGCCCGCTTGGGGAAGCCGCAGGGCGGCGTCAGGGCCGGTCAGCGCGATGATCAGCGAGAGCAGGGCGACGGCGACGATCGAGACGGTGATCAGTCCCAGCCGCTGCGCGCCGGGGCGCCGCATCCAGCCGAGCCGCCAGACGACGGCGGCCATCGCCAAGATGACCAGCCCGGAGGCGACGCTGACCTTGAGCACGGCCCCGCCGAGGGCGGCGAACGAGATCGCCGTGCGGGTCCACGCCAGCGAGGTGCGCTCCCTCGCCAGGCCGGGGTCGCTTTCCTCGGGGTCATCCGGCAGCGGGGGCTCAGGCTGGCCGGGCGCCGGGGGCGCGGTCACCGGGCCCGTCACCGGGCCGCGGACAAGATCAAGACGATGGCGGAGATCACCGCCATGACGGTGATGTTCGCCGCCAGCAGCCAGGGCAGGACCGTGCGGGGCAGCGGCTGCCCGTGCCGCAGCGCCCGCTGGTTGCGCATCCACTCGCCATAGGCGACGACGGCGAGCACCGCGCCCAAGACGATCAGCGGGACGCCGAGCAGGTGGCGGCCGACGGGAACGCCCGGGAAGGGCGGCAGCAACTGCACGATGCCCAGGCCGGCCACGACGAGTGCGAGCGCGGTGCGACTCCAGGCGAGGAAGGTCCGCTCGTTCGCGAACGTGAACCGGGGATCAGGCTCGGTTCCCTCATCCAGCCCGGTCCCGCGAGGCCACACCCAGCGCCACGGTGCCGCCATCGCGCAGGCCCCCTCGGCTAGCTTCATACGTGCCAGGACAGCTCCATTGTGCCCGCTAGTCGCCCGGTACGGCGGGAGACGGCCCGGCCATGTCGAGGTCAGCCCGAGTGGGCGGCGACCGCCGCCTCGATCTGGGATACCGGCAGCCAGCCGTCGTGGGACCAGGTGATCTTGCCCGCGGCGTTCACCAGGGTTAGCCACGGCTGGTCCTGCACGCCGTACCCGTCGGCGAGCCGCCCGCTCTCATCCAGCCCGATCCGGTAGCGCAGGTCGAGCCCGGACAGGAACTTGGACACGGCGGCGGGCGAGGCCTCTGTCACCGTCTCGTTCACCACCGCGAGCTCGGGCAGGCGCCCCCCGGCGGCCGTCGCCTGGTACGCGTTCAGGCTGACCAGCTGGGACTTCAGGTCAGAGACCTCGGCGAGCCAGGTCGCGAAGAACACCACCAAGCGCGGCTTGCCCGGCCCGAGCGCGACGGTGGTGCCCTCGGGGGCGGGCGAGGCGGGCGCGGCCGGCAGCGAGACCCGCGCCGTCGGGCCCTGCCCCGGGATGGTGGCCAGCGACTGCTGACTGGCCAGCTTCGGGTGACCGGGGAGCAGGCCGGAGATGTCGTGGGCCAGCACCTGCGCGGACTGGCCGATGCCGGTGTAGGCCATCTGGGTCAGGTAGACCTTCCGCAGCCGCCCCTGCTGGTCGATGAGGAACAGCGCCGGCGTGTGGTCGATCGCGCCATTGTCGATCTGGACGGCGATGTGGTAGTCCGACCACACCTTCTTGAGCTGAGCGCGGGAGCCGGTGAGGAAGGCCCACTGGTTGACCATGCCGTGGTCGCGGGAGTAGGCCAGCACGTTGGAGACGCCGACCGCGTCCGGGTTGGCGTCCACGCCGAGGAGCTGGACCGAGCTCCCGGCCTGGCCGAGCAGTTCCTTGGCCCAGACCATGCCCTGCGTGGTCAGCGGGCATATATTGGTGCACTCGGCGTCCTCAAACCCGAGCAGGATGACCTTGCCGCGGAACTGGCTCAGCGACATCGGCTGGCCGAACTGGTTGACAAGGCGGAAGTCGGGGGCCAGGGAGGTCCCCAGCGAGGTGCCCAGGTCGATGTTCGGGTTCGACTGCGCCGCGGTGCCCGTCGCGCTGCCGGCGCCCTGGCCTGTGCCCGCCCCGGCCGATGCGCTGGAGGATGGCGAGCCTGAGCAGCCGGCCAGCGCTCCCCCGCCGATGATCGCCAGGGCGGCCAGCGCGGCGACCGCCCCGCGCCACCGCCTGCCGGTGACGTGCTTGTCGCGGACTGGGGGCGGCGCGGAGTGAGTCACCCTGCCGAGACTACTACACGTGGTCGTAGTTGGCTCGCCTTCACCCCACCCGCCGGCTCGCGGGCGGGTCGTCGCCGACGATCACGCCGCCGCCGTGTCCCCAGGCGATGTACCGCCAGGTCAAGTTGATCAGCGTGGAAACCCGGTTGCGGCCGCCCAGCAGGTAGAACAGGTGCAAGGCGAGCCACGCGAACCATGCGAACGTCCCGGTGACCCGCATGCCGCGCGGGAACTGGACGACGGCCGAGCGGCGCCCGATCGTCGCCATGATCCCCTTGTCGTGATAGGCGAACGGCTCCGTCGGCTCCTTGGCGAGCAAGTGCCTGATCTGGGCGGCCACGTGCCTGCCCTCCTGCAGCGCGGGCTGGGCCAGCTGCGGGGACGGGCCGTCGGGGTAGAGCGCGATGTCCCCGGCCGCGAAGATCCGGTCCTGACCGCGGACCCGCAGGTCGGCCTCCACCAAGATCCGGCCGCCCTTGCCCTGCGGCAGGCCCCAGTCGGCGATGGCCGGGGGCGCGGCGACCCCGGCCGCCCAGACGGTCAGGTCGCTGGGCAGCACCTGGCCGTCGCCCAGGAGCACGCTGTCGGGGCGCACCGCCTTGATCTCGGTGCCGAGCCGGATGTCGACGCCGCGGCCGACGAGTTGCCGGCGGGCGTAGTCGCGCAGCCGGGAGTTGAACGGCATCAGCAGGCCAGGCGCCATCTCGACCAGCCGGACGTGCACCCGCTCGGGGTCGACGTCGGGGAAGGTGGCCCGCAGCACCGCGCCGCGCAGCTCCCCCAGCGTGCCGGCCAGCTCCACCCCGGTGGCGCCGCCGCCGACGACGACGACGTTGAAGTCGCGGTCGCTGTTCCCGCTCATCCGCTCGTACCCGGTCATGATGTAGTCGCGCAACACGATCGCGTCAGCCCGGGTGTACAGGCCGAACGTGTTCTCGGCGGCGCCTTCGACCCCGAAGTAGGCCGCCGCCACCCCGGTCGCCAGGATCAGGTAGTCATAGCCGACGTCGCGCCCGTCGGTCAGCTTCACCCGCTGCCCGTCCGCGTCCACGCTCGCGACGTCGCCCCGCAGGTACCGGGCGGTGCCCCCCCGGGATGACCCTCCGCGCTGGCGCCCGACGAACCCGCCGACCGCGTAGGCGATGTCACCGGGGTTCAGCCCGCCGGTGGCGACCTGGTACAGCAGCGGCTGGAACGTGCTGTACAGATTCTTGTCGATGATCGTGACCTCTACGCCGGCCTTGCTGAGGCCGCTCACCGCAGACAGGCCAGCGAATCCGGCCCCCATGATCACCACATGCGTCATGCTGCTTTTCCCGTCTGCTTGTCGGCTCGCTCGGGTTCTCGCCCTGGCTCCGGCTTTTCCGGCTCGGGCTCCGGCTTTCTTGGATCCGGCTCTCGTGAGTGCGGCTCTCTTGGATCCGGGATGATCGGCGGAGAGGGCGGCGGGGTGCGCAGCGACCTGGGCCACATGCTCCGGCTGAGGACCACGTCGACTTCGGCGCAGTACAACGTGACCTCCGCCTGCACGTAGAGCCACCCGATCAGGCCGAGCACCACCCCGAACGTGCCGTACAGCGACGAGGCGCGGTGCAGCTGGTGGGTGATGACGTAGCCGCCGACCACCTGCAGCACCTGCCAGACCAAGGCGGCCAGCGCCGCGCCGATCCGCAGGTCGTGCCAGGGGATCTTGCGCAGGGTCGCGACCCGGAACGCGAGCCAGAACACCCCGATGTTCAGCACCAGGGAGATCGCTATGGCGCCGACCTGGGCGCCGAATCCGGTCAGCCAGTGCCCGGCCCCGCCGGCCAGGCCGGACAGGAAGCTGGTGACCACCAGGCCGAGGCCGACGATGAGCACTAGTCCCCACCCGTACAGCCATCCCCAGGGAAAGCCGAGCCGCCGGTCACGCGGTATCCCCCACGCGGTGCACATGGCATTTTGCATCGCGCCTGCCAGCCCGCGGGTACCGAACAGCAGCACCACGACGCCGATCCCGAGCGGCAGCCCGGTGCCGTCAACGGTGCCGAGCCGGGTGCCGATCTCGGCGCCGATCACCGGATACTGCGCGAGCGCCGAATTGAGCAGGTCATCCCGTAGCGCGGGGTTGTTCTTCAGCGTCATGTCGAGGATCGTGACGAAGATCAGCAACAGCGGGAACACCGCGAGGAACCCGTAATAGGAGATGAGCGCGGCAAGATACCCGGCCTGGTCGTCCTGGAACTTCTTCCAGACCGCCGCCGGGACCGCTGTGACCGCCCGTCGCCGCTGCCAGCTATCCGCGGCCGCGAGCGCCCGGTCCATCCATTGCATCGCGTTCAAAGGCCTACCCGCTGTTCGCACCCCAATTCACCATGGATTCTTCCGAACGCTCCCGGGGGTCCCGATAGCTACCCGCCTCTACTCCGCAATGGTCGACGGCGCCCGTCAGCGGCGCTCGTGGATATTAGATGCTCAGGGCAACGAGCACTGGGGAGGCGCAGGTCGGCGGCGGGGTGAGGGCTGGCGTTGGTGACGCGGTCGCGGGCGGCGTCGGGGTCCCCGCGGTGCTCGGGCTGGCCGCGGTGGTCCCGCTGGCGGGCTGGGTGGCGCGCGTGGCCGACGGCGTCGCTGATCGCGCTGCGGACGCGCCGGGGGCGGCGGCCGAATGCGCCGCGGGCCGGCTGGCGGCCGCGTTCGCGCGCGCGGGCCGTGATGGCGTGGCCTTCGCGGATGGCGTGCCCTGGCCGGACGCGGACCCTGTCGCAGCGGACCCTGTCGCAGCGGACCCTGTCGCAGCGGACCCCGTCGCAGCGGACCCCGTCGTGGCGGGCGAGGACATCGTGGGGGTGGGCGGCGACGTGGAGGCGGGAGTCGCGGTCGGGGTCGCGGCGGGGGGCGGGGCGAGCCGCTGGCAGGCGGCGATGACGACGGTGCTCCCGGACTGCGCGGCGCTGCCGCCGACGCCGCTGACGTCGGCGAAGTAGTGGGGCCAGGGCAGCCCCGGCGCGGTCCAGGTGACGCGGCCCGCGGCCAGGCTGTAGCCCCACGCCTCCCCGCTGGCGCCATTGTCCAGGCCAAGGGCGACGCCGCCGCGCACCACGTAGATTCCCGCCGACCCGCCGGCCGTCGCGCCGGACACTGAATGGCGGACCGCGCCGGTGCGCGGGTCCACGCCGAGCAGGGCACCGGTGGCCGAGGTGAGGTACAGCAGGTGCTGCACAGGGTCGGCCCCCTCGGGGACCACCGCGCGCATCGACCACATCATCCCGCCAGTGGAGGCGTTGTAGGCGGTGATCCGGTCGGCCGAGCTGAACAGCGCCACGTCATCGGCGACGGCGGCCAGTGAGCCAGCGAAGGGGAAGGCGGCCGGCGAGCTGAGGGACCGCTGCGCGCCGGAGGTGAGGTTGATGATCCGCAATCCCGTGACGGGCGCGCCCCCCAGGGAGCCCCCCGGCGAGTCGGCCAGGTAGACGCTGGTGCCATCGGAGCGCCAGGCCAGGCCCGCGTCCGCGGGCCGCCGCCAGCGCACCTTGCCGGTGCTGTTGTCATAGCTAGTCACGGCGGCCGGCCCGATGACCGTGGCGGCGGACGCGGATGCGTATACCGCGCCCCCGAACAGCGCGGCCGGGTATCGCCGCAACTCCACGCCGGTCACGTTATCGATGACGATCTCGGTGCGCCCCGAGCCCGCGGGGGCGGCGACCCCGATGGTGACCACCCCGGTCCAGGCCCGGACCGACAGGATGACCGACCCGGGCTGAAGCGCGGTCAGGGTGAGTTTCCACCGGGCCTGCCCGTCGCGCAGTCCGTAGGCCTCGACGGTCAGGCCGACGCCGACGACCGCGACGCCGTCCCCGACCGCGACGTATGCCTGCCCGGAGACCGGGACGGTACCGGTCGGGCCGCGGCCAATGGCCCACGTGCCGGGCAGCAGGCTCGTCCAGCGCTGCGCGCTGACGGTGGGGTGGCACGTGCGCCCCCGGCAGGCGACCGGCTGCGGGCCGGTGGCAGGCTCGCCTGGCAGCGGGATGACCACCACCGCGAGCAGCACAGCGACCAGCACCCCGCGACGCCACCATAGGGTCACGGGCCGGCGCCCTCTTACCCGCCATGATCTGCCCATATCCGCAAAACACCCTAAAGGGGACCGCGCCCTCGCGCGAGCCAAAGCGCCTCAAGACGTCATCACGGCACGCGATAACGTGGGACACGTCCAGAGCGTTAAACCACGAGCACAAAGGGGTTGCCATGGCAGATCGCCCACCACTTCCGTACGACTTCCTGCCTTCGGTTCCGGCGTTCACGGTAACCAGCGAGGACGTCACGCACGACGGGCATATGGCGGACAAGCACGTGTACAACAGCTTCGGCATGTCGGGCGATAACGTCTCCCCGCAGCTGTCTTGGTCGGGCTTCCCCGCGGAGGCCAAGAGCTTCGCGGTGACCTGCTACGACCCCGACGCCCCGACCGGGTCAGGGTTCTGGCACTGGATAGTCATCGACATACCGGCGACTGTGACGTCGCTCCCGGCCGGGGCAGGCGCGGCCAGCGGCGCCAGGCTCCCGGCGGGCGCGTTTCACGTGCGCAATGACTACGGCAGCCTCGACTTCGGCGGCGCCGCGCCGCCCGCCGGCGACCCGCCGCACCGATACGTATTCGCGGTGCACGCGCTCGACGTGGAGACGCTTGGCATCGACTCGAGCGTGACGCCCGCGGTGGCCGGATTCAACCTCCGGTTCCACACGATCGCTCGCGGGCTCCTCATCCCTGTATACGGGCACTAGCGCAGGCCGCGGAAACTCCGCGAACGGGAGCCGGAAACCAGCGTAATTGGCGGAATGCGGGATCGGCTCGTACGGTCCCTGGCGCCTATTCGCCGGCGTCGGGGACCGGGCCGAGCTCTTCCGGGTGCTGACGCCGGTAGTGCTCGGTAAGGACCGCGCTCGCCTCACCGGGGCGATACGCGATCGTGCGCTGGCAGATCTGACAGCGGGTAACGGGAAGGCGCGTGACCGTTACCGGGAAGCGCCTTGTAGCTGAGCTGGCCATTTGCCCTTCATAATGCCAGAAGAACCCGGATAATTCCGGGCCGGCCCGATCACTTTCCCGGAGGTGATGGAGTGATGGCGGAATCTCCGCGGACCCGGCTGCAGGTTGAGCGGGTTCGAGCGCTGGCCCAGCTGGAGAACCTTACCCGCGAACTCGCGGGCATCATGACCAGCAGGGCGGATGGCTCATCGGGAAGCGACGATGAGCATGACCCGGAAGGCGCGACCGTCGCCTACGAGCGACAGCATGTCGCGGCATTGCTGCGGCGCGCGCACGAGCAGCTAGACGAAGTCAGCGCGGCGCAGCGAAAAGTGGATGAGGGCCGGTATGGCTCCTGCGACCGGTGCGGCCTGCCGATCGGCGCCGAGCGGCTGGCCGCCCGTCCCGCCGCCCTGACCTGCGTGCGGTGCGCCGCTCGCCGGCCGAGGCCCCGTGGCTAACCTGTACCCGTGACCGAACTCACCCCAGACGAGCTGCTGACGACCACTCGCTCGGTGCGCAAGCGCCTCGACCTCACCCGCCCGGTCCCCCTTGAGCTGGTACGGGAGTGCCTGGAGATCGCCTCGCAGGCGCCCAGCGGCGGCAACCGCCAGCAATGGCACTGGATCGTCATCACCGACTCGGAACTGCGCGCCCAGGTCGGCGAGTACTACCGGCTGGCCACCGAGCCCTACCTGGCGGCCCGTACGCCGGCCGACGCGGCGCAGCAGCGCCTGCACGACAGCTCGGCCTACCTCGCGCAGCACATGGGCGAGGTCCCGGTGCAGGTGCTGGGCTGCATTCAAAGCGCGCCCTGGCCGCCGGACGCGAACCAGGCGGGGCTGTGGGGGTCACTGCTCCCAGCCGCGTGGAGCTACATGCTCGCGTGCCGGTCCCGGGGCCTGGGCACCGCGTGGACCACGCTGCACCTGGCCTACGAGAAGGAAGTCGCCGAGTTGCTGGGCCTGCCCGACAACGTGCGCCAGGGCGTCCTGATCCCCACCGCGTACTACACGGGCGAGACCTTCCGCCCCGGCCCCCGCGGCTCCCTCCCAGTGCACGAGAACCGCTGGTGATTTCGCGGGCCCCTGCCGGCGGAGCCGGATGCACGGCGGGAGGCTGCACTAGCTCAGGGGTCTGGGGGTTGGCTGGCATTACCGCGTATCCCCCCAGGGATAACAGAGCCGGTCTCGTAGGCGAGGATGACGGCCTGGACGCGGTCGCGCAGGCCGAGCTTGGCGAGCAGGTGACCGACGTGGGTCTTGACGGTCGCCTCGCTGACGAAGAGGTCCTGGGCGATCTCCAGGTTGGTGCGGCCCCGCGCGATGAGCAGGAGGATGTCACGCTCGCGGGGGGTGAGTGAGGCCAGCTTGGCGGGGCTGGGCGCGTGCTCGGCCGGCCGCCGGGCGAACGCCTCGATCAGCCGCCGGGTCACCGACGGCGCGAGCAGGGCGTCCCCGGCGGCGGCGATCCGCACGGCGGCGATCAGGTCCGCGCGCGGCGCGTCCTTCAGCAAGAACCCGCTCGCGCCCGCCCGCAGCGCCTCGTACACGTAATCGTCGAGGTCAAAGGTCGTGAGGATGATGACCTTGGGGGCGGCGGCCTGCGGATTGGCAACCCCGCTGGCCTGCCCGTCAGCCCGGGGATCGGCGGTGATCCCGGTGATCTGCCGCGTCGCCGCCAGGCCGTCCATCACCGGCATGCGGATGTCCATGAGCACCACGTCGGGCCGCTCGCGCGCGGCCAGGGTCACCGCCTGGGCTCCGTTGGCCGCCTCGCCCACCACGGTAAACCCGGCCGCTTCCAAGATCACGCAGAAGCCAGCGCGGACAAGCTCCTGGTCATCGGCCACCAGGACTCGCAACGGCGCCGGGGCTGGCTCTGTCATGGGACGCATTCTCCCGTCATCGCACGGGGAGCCGGACCGTGACGGCGAATCCGCCTGCCTCGCGGGGCCCGACGGCCAGCGTGCCGCCGCAGGAGGCAACGCGCTCGGCGATGCCCGCCAGCCCGTACCCGCGGGCGCCCGCGCCGTTCGCCAGGCTCGCGGCGCCCGCCAGGGCCGGACCCAGGCCCGGGCCGGTATCGAGGACCCGGATGGCCAGGTGCTCCTCCTGATAGGCGATCTCCACCCGGACGGTGGTACCGGGGGCGTGACGCATGCTGTTGGTCAGCGCCTCCTGGACGATCCGGAAGGCCGTCAAGTCGATGCTCGGCGACAGCGCCGGGGCCAGCCCCGAAACCTGGAACTCGACCGGCAACCCCGCCGAGCGCACCCGGGCGAGCACGTCCCCGAGGCGGGAGAGGGAAGGGGCAGGAGTCAGCGGGGATCGTTGAGGCGAAGGATCTTCGGGGTTGTCGCCCTCGGCCTCGCGCAGGACGCCGAGGAGGCGGCGGAGCTCGGTCATCGCCTGGCGGGCGGTCTGCCCGATCAGGTCCACCGAGCTGGCGGCCTCGGCCGGGCGGCCGGGCAGGAGCGAGGCGGCCGCCTCGGACTGGACGGCGACCAGGCTCACGTGATGGGCGACCACGTCGTGCAGCTCGCGGGCGATCCGCATCCGCTCGGCGGCGGCTGCCCGGGCGGCCCGCTCGTCGGCCTGGGCCTCGGCCGCGTCCGCGCGGCGCTCCTGCGCCGCCAGGGCGGCCCGGCGGGCCCGGCTCAGCGTCCCCACCGCCCAGGCCGCGGCGAAGGTCAGCACCGCGATGATGCCGTCGTAGGGCTCGTTGTGGCCCGGGAAGGCCTGGGAGACGGCGATGACGATCAGCGCGGCGCTCGCCGTGATCCACCGCCCCAGCCGGGGGCTGCGCTCCATGATGGTCGCGAATCCGATCGCGGAGGGCAGCGGAAGCGGCGCGTAGCCGACGCTCAGCAAGTCATAGATGAACCTGGGGATGCCCATAAGCCCGGTCATCGTGATCGGCCACGAGCGCCGCCAGGTCAGGGGCAGGGCCTGGGCGACGACCAGGAAGAGCGCCAGCCAGAAGCGCTGGACCTGCGCGTGATACGGCAGCAGGGACGCCACGTTGACGAGCGCGAGCGCGACCGCGAGCGTTCCGTCCTCGACCCGTTCCCGGCGCCGGGGCGCAAGCCCCGACAGCCACGAGCTCAATCGCGTCGTCCGCGAGGTCACCGTCGCCGCAAGCCCTGCCCCTACCACGCCCTGATCGTACGGCGGGGCAGGCCGGGCGGGCATCAGCCGTAAGCAGGAGAAGCCGGTTCATCCCGCCGCACGACGCGCGATGAGAACCGGGGCGCTGACCATGGCGGCATGGAGACAACGATCACGCAGCCGTCGGCGGAGGACCGGGTTCCCCGGGGGCCCGGATCCCGGCTGCGGACTCAGATGACGGCCCGGCGGGGAGTGTGGCTGGTGGCTGCCGCCGCGTTCGGCGTGGAGATGGCGGTATCGGCGCGGTATGGCTACCACCGCGACGAGCTGTACTTCCTGTCCGCCGGGCAGCACCTGTCGGCCGGGTACGTGGACCAGCCGGCGCTCACGCCACTGCTGGCGCGGCTGGACGCGGTGCTGACCGGGAACACGCTCGTGGGCCTGCGCGCGCTCGCGGCGCTCGGCCTAGCGGCCATGGTGCTGCTCACCGCGTCCATGGGCCGGCTGCTGGGCGCCAGCGGCCGCGCCCAGGTGCTCGCGGCACTGGCCACCGCCTGCTGCGCGCAGTACTTGGCCGCGCTGCACCTGTTCACCACGACGACGCCGGACTTCGTTTGCTGGACGGTGCTGCTGTGGCTGGTCGTGCGCCTGCTCACCAGCGGCGACCCGCGCTGGTGGCTGCCGGTCGGCGGCTGCGCGGGAATCGCGTTCGCGGCCAAGTGGAACATCGGCTTCCTGCTCGCGGGGCTGGGGATCGGCCTGCTCGCGTCGCCGGCCGCCCGGTCCCTGCTGCGCAGCCGTTACCTGGCCATCGCGGTGGCGGTCATCGCCGTCCTGGCCGCGCCGGACTTTGCCTGGCAGGCGGCCCACGGTTGGCCGAACCTGCCGGTCTTCCAGCGGCTGCACGGGGAGGCCGGGCACAACCGGGCGGTGTACTGGCCGGCCCAGGCCGTCTACACGAGCATCGTGCTGGTCCCGTTGTGGATCCGCGGCCTGGTGTGGTCGGTTCGCTCGCCCCGCCTGCGCCCGGCCGGGATCGCCGCGGTTCTCGTCTTGCTCGCGCAGTTCGCGATCGGCGGCAAGCCGTATTACCCCGGCGGGGTGTACACGTTCTTGTTCGCCGCGGGAGTGCTCGCGCTGCCGCGCGTCTCCGCCGTGTCGTTCTGGCGGACCGGCCAGGCGGGGGCGGTGGCGTCGCTGGTCGCGCTGCCGCTGCTGCCCGTCACCGCGCTGCCCCACAGCCTGGCGCTCACGATCAACGAGGATCTCGCAGAGCAGGTCGCCTGGCCCCGGGAGGTGGCGCTGGTGGCCCGCGTTTACGAGTCCTTGCCCGCCGCGCAGCGCCTCCGGACGGCGCTGCTGGCCGCTAACTACGGGGAGGCGGGCGCGATCGACCGCTATGGCGCGCAGTCCGGGCTGCCGCAGGCCTTCAGCGGGCACAACAACTTCTGGTTCTGGGGCCCGCCGCCGGACCCTGACACGACGGTCGTGGCAATCGGCGTGGACCCGGCCCAGCTGCGAGCGGAGTTCCGCTCGGTCCGGCTGGCCGCGGTCTGGGATAACGGGCTCGGGCTGCCCGACCAAGAGCAGGGGGCCGGGGTGTACGTGGCGACTGGGCTGCGAGCCCCCTGGGTAACGGCCTGGCCGGCGTTCCGGCACTACGCGTGAGGGCCGGCGCGCAATGATCGCCAAGTCGTTACCTTTACTAGTCCCGCACCATTCGAACGGGTTGTTAGATTCGCGAGTGTGCAGGACCGAACGCGACTACCTCTACATCGACGTCAGTTACACCAGCGTTTACCCTCTTGAGCGCCCCGGCGCGCCCGCTGACTGGATGCGCCTGGTCGTGAACGAGTACGGAGACTTCGCCTTCCCGGTGGCCGTGCCCGCCTAGGATCGTTTGCTTATGGAGAGCCAGATCATCCGGGTGCGGACCGGGGGAAGCCCGGTGGTGCGGGACATCACCGGGGAGTGCGCCGACTTCGCGAGGACGGCCGCCGCGGGCGGGGACGGGCTGCTGCACGTGTTCGTGCCGCACGCGACGGCGGGCGTGGCGATCATGGAGCTCGGCTCCGGCAGCGATGACGACCTGCTAGCGGCGCTGGCCGACTTGCTTCCGGCCGATGACCGGTGGCGGCACGCGCACGGGTCGCGCGGTCATGGCCGGTCGCACGTGCTGCCGGCGCTCGTCCCGCCGTACGCGAGCGTCCCGGTGCTGGGCGGTCGACTGGCGCTGGGCACGTGGCAGTCCATCGCGCTGGTCGACGTGAACGTTGACAACCCCGATCGCCAGGTCAGGCTGTCCTTCCTGGCCGGGTGACATGCCCCATATGTCACCGTTGCCACCCCAGTGTCATCGCTGCCCCCTAGTGGCCGGCACCCGAGACGTGCAACTGCCTCGCTTTGGTAACCATCTAAGCGAACGCGCTGGTCAGCGTATCCGGATGCCGGTACGGTAGGAGTCCCCGATTTGGCTGGGCGTTCTTTGGGGTGCTGCCCTTTGGCGTCCAGCCGTCCCCGCACTGGCGCCGGGCAGGGATTAGCTCCTCCTCCTGGTGATTTGCGATTATGAGGTGATGATGACAATGGCCCGCATCGTTGTCATTGGTGACCTAATGACGGACACCGTTGCCCACGCGATGCTCCCGCTAGCGCGCGGCAGCGACACTCCCGCCACCGTCACCATGCACGGCGGTGGCTCCGGCGCGAACGTCGCCGCGTGGCTGGCCGCTGACGGTGCCGACGTGGCCTTCATCGGGCGCCGCGGCGCGGACATCGCCGGCCGCAACCGCGACATGGAGCTGATGGGCTACGGCGTTGATGCCCGGCTAGTCATGGACCCCGAGCGGCCGACCGGGACCTGCGTCGTCATGGTGACGCACAGGGGCGAGCGCACCATGCTGTCCGACCCGGGCGCGAACGCCGCGCTCTCGCCCGATGACCTGCCGCACGACCTGTTCGTCCGCGGTGCCCACCTGCACGTGTCGGGCTACACGCTGCTGGCCGAGGGATCCCGCAACGCCGCGCTCGCCGCGCTGGACTACGCCCGGCGCGCGGGCATGTCGGCATCGGTGGACGCAGCCTCGGCCGCACCGCTGGAGCGAGTGGGCGCGGAGCCGTTCCTGGAGCTGTCCAACAACGCGATGCTGCTGTTCGTGAACACGTCGCAGGCCAAGATCCTCACCGGGCGGGAAGACCCCGAGCAGGCCGCCCGGGTGCTCACCGCCTGGTACCCGCAGGTCGTCATCAAGCTCGGCGGGGAAGGCGCGATCCACTACGCGAACGGCCATCCGCAGGCGCACGTCCCCGCGCCCCCAGTCGACCGGGTCATCGACGGGACCGGGGCAGGCGACGCGTTCGTGGCCGGCTTCCTGCCGCCGTGGCTGGACAAGAAGCCGCCAGCGGAAGCCCTCGCGAGCGGCCACCGCCTGGCCGGCCACGCCCTGAACCTCATCGGCGCCCGCCCGGTCCTCTAGCGGCCCGCCGGAACTCCGCTCACCGTCACGCGGCGTTCGCCATACGGCGTACCGTCACGCGGCGCCGCGTGACCTGGGTGACCCGTTGGGCTGACAGGCCGCCAGGCGCCGGCGAGCTCGCTCGGCCGCCTCCTTGGTCCAGCCTTCCTCGGGGCCAACGGCGACGATCGGCAGCGGCGCCCGGCCGCTATTGGCCACCAGGGCGGCCTTCACGTCCCGGAGAACACCGGACGGGTCATTAAGAATGCGCTGCGGCGAAAAGTGCATGGGATACACACCGCAGGCGATGAGCTTGTTGTGCCGGTTCCGGTCACGGTCTTGCGCGGCGACCGACAAGTGATACGCCTTCGAGTCGACCTCGCCCGCGAGTCCCTGCTCCTCCCAGTACCCGTCGACCATCGCGATGAACTCCCCGTCGAGGGTGAACAGCCTCGCGTTATACATGGGCTGCGGCAGGTCGCCAAGCCCCCGTGTGAGCAGTTGCTGCCAGGCCCTCTCGGCGCCGGTCCTGACCCCGGTTACCAGTTCGGCGAGTATTTTCTGGAGGAACGAAGATCCCTGCTTAGGCCCATCACGGAGTTCGCCTAGCAACTGGTCGATCGTGCAGGCTCTTTTCTGCACTGCCTCGTAGACCAGCGCGCGGACCTCTTCAATGCTCTGCATGCCGCGCGCGGTATCGGCCACCGCGCGCGGGGCTTCCGCGAACCGGATCGGCCCGTCCTCCTGCCAGGTTTCCGGCATGCGCAAACTGCGGTGCAGTCGGATCAGTCCCCTGCTCTGGCGCCGAACGACCAGTTCGACGAGGACGTCAACGACCTCCCCGGCGCCCGCCGTCAGCCCGTGCCGGCGGGCGGCGCACTTTCCGGTGATGACGCTGCCCTCGCCGGCATACAGGAGCGCCGCGATCTCGCGGTGCTCGACCGTGATCGCGCCGGCGGTAGTCAGGTAGACGCCGGGCAGCAATACTTGCCACGCGCCTCCCGGGGCGATCTTGTCGTCAATAGTGCTGGACGGCATTCCGCACTCGCGCGCCTGCCGGCGGGCGATGACCAGTCGCTGCTCCTCGCGGATCTCCTGCAGCTTAGGAATGTCGTAGCGAGAACGTCTTGGCATGACTACAGAATGGCGTGAGGGACTGACAATCGAGGGCCGAGCCAGGGTACCTGCGCCATTGCCACGGAAGATCACCCGGGGCGCTGGCGCCACCGCCGCGCTTCGCGAGCGGCGCATTCCGGGTTAATGGCCCTTCAGCCACGGGAAGTACCGTGGCGATGGCCTCCGCGCCACGGAACCTCCTGCGGTCACATGCCCTTGCGACACGGATAGAGCGGGTCAATGGCCCTACAGCCCCAGAATGACTCCGGGGCAGTGGCCCTCGCGCCACGGAACGCGGCGGCCGGGAGGAGTGACGCGGGTCAGCGAGCCGACGGCGGGGAAGGGTGACGCGGACCCGCGAGGCCGACGGCCGGCGAGGCCGACGGCCGGCGAGGCCGACGGCCGGCGAGGCCGACGGCCGGCGCGCACCCGAAAATGCGGGCGGGGCGGCGTGAATGCGGCTGGACGCAACCTCGGGGGGACGGCTGGGCGGGGAGGTGTGATAGGTAAGCAGCGTGGGTGACTACATCGCGGGACTGTTCTCGCTAACTGGACGGGTCGCGGTGGTGACCGGGGGGAACTCCGGGATCGGCGAGGGGATGGCGACCGCGCTCGCGTTGGCGGGCGCGCGGGTGGTGCTCATCGCGCGGGACCCGGCCCGGCTGGAGGCGGTCGCCGGAGCGCTCAACCAGGCCGGCGGCCACGTGGCGTGGGTCAGTGCCGACCTTGGGGACCGGGGTGAGGTGGCGCGGGCCGCGACCGAGGCGGCGGGGCTGTTCGGCGAGCCGGACATCCTGGTCAACTGCGCCGGGGTGAACCTCCGGCCGCCGCTGGACCAGTTCACCGAAGACCAGTGGGACGACACGGTCGCGGTCAACCTCACCGCCCCGTTCCTGCTCGGCCAGCGGTTCGGCCCGGCGATGGCGGAGCGCGGCTGGGGGCGGATCATCAACGTCACCTCCCAGCAGGCGCACCGGGCGTTCGCCAACAGCGGCGGATACGGGGCGTCCAAGGGGGGCCTCACGGCCCTGACCAGGTCGCAGTCGGAGGCCTGGGCACCGTCCGGGGTAACGGTGAACGCGATCTGCCCGGGTTTCGTCCCCACGCGGCTCAACGCGCACCTGGCCGCCGACCCGGAGCGCTCGGCGGCGCTCGCCAGCCGCACGATGGTCGGCCGCAACGGCGAGCCGTCTGACTTCGCCGGGGCGGTGGTGTTCCTCGCCTCCCCCGCCAGCGGCTACGTCACCGGCCAGACGCTATACGTCGACGGCGGCTTTTCAAGCACATGACGCGCGTTTGCCAATTCTTCGGAATTCCCGCTGTCGCCTCCCCTCTGACGAGGTAAGGCCGTCACGAGGAGGTGCCGATGTAGGCGAGCTGGCGGGTGAGGGCGGTGCCGGAGCCGTCGCGCCTGCCGAGCATGCCGGACAGGTCGACCCGGGTGCCGGCCTCGGTCATGCCGATGACCGGAGCGGGGCCGACCCATGCCTGGATCAGGCCGTCTTCGCCCTTCAGGAACCGCTGGCAGCGCACGCCGCCGGTGGCCCGGCCCTTGGCCGGGTACTCAGCGAAGGGGGTCACCTTCACGCTGGCCCCCCCGGTCCCCGGCAGCGCCCCGGACCGGCCCGCCACCGTCACCACCACAAGGCCATCCGGCACCGAACGAGGGCCGGGCTCCGCGCCGCGTGGCGCCGCGTCGGGGCCGACCGCGCCGAACCACGCGACCGAGGCGCCGGCGGCGAGCTTGATGCCCGCCATGCCGCCGGCCGGGCGGCCTTGCGGCCGCACCGAGGCGGCGGGGAAGCGCAGCAGCTGCGCGTCGGTCGTGATGAAGACCAGCTCCGCGTCCTCACCGTGCAGCTGGACGGCTCCGATCACGCGGTCATCGTCCTTGAGCGTGATCAGCTCGAAGTCATCGCGGTTGGCGGGGTAGTCGGGCTGCACCCGCTTGACTGTCCCGTTGGCGGTCCCCAGGGCGATCCCGCCCGCCGCCCCGGCGGCGTCGTCGGCGCCCTCGGCCGGAAGGGCGGCTAGGGCCAGCGCCTGCTCCCCCGGATGCAGCGTCACGAACTCGGTGAGCGGGGTCCCACGCAGTGACATGGCGACGACGGACTCGGCGGCCGGGATGTCGAGCACGCTGACCTTGATGAGGCGGCCCGCGCTGGTGATCAGCCCGATCGTGCCCCGGGTCGTGGACGACACGGTCGAGGTCACGATCGCGTTCGCCCCGCCGGCCGCGGATGAGGATCTGGGCGAACCGGCACCCGCGGACCGTTGGGCATCGGGGAGGACAGCCGCCGAAATGCGGGCCAGCAGGCCGGTCGCGGACAGCAGCACCCCGCATGGGTCGTCGGCCATCTCCAGCGGGACCGCGGCGGTGACCGCGGCGCCGCCTTCCAGCAGGACGGTGCGTCGGGGGGTGCCGAACTTCTTGGCGATCTCGGCCATCTCGCCGCTGACCACCTGGCGGAGGCGGTCGTCGGATTCGAGGATCTCGGTGAGCTCGGCGATCTCGGCCCGCAGCGTCTCCTGCTCGCGCTCCAGCTCAAGCCGGTCGAACCTGGTCAGGCGGCGCAGCGGGGTGTCGAGGATGTACTGCGCCTGGACTTCCGTGAGATCGAATATCTCCCGCAGCCGGCTCTTTGCCTGCGCGGAGTCGTCGCTGGAGCGGATGACCTGGATGACCTCGTCGATGTTCAGCAGCGCGATGAGGATGCCGTCGACAAGGTGCAGGCGCTCGGCGCGCTTGCGCCTGCGGAACTCGCTGCGGCGGCGGGTGACCTCCAGCCGGTGATCGACGTAGATCGTGAGCATGTCCCGCAAGCCGAGGACGCGCGGCTGGCCGTCGACGAGCGCGACGTTGTTGATGCCGAACGTCTCTTCCATCGGCGTGAGCCGGTACAGCTCCGCCAGGACCCCCTCGGGGTTGAAGCCGCTGCGGATCTCAATGACCAGGTGCAGCCCGCGGGTGCGGTCGGTGAGGTCCTTGACGTCGGAGATCCCGGTGATCTTCTTGGCCTGCACCAGCTCCGAGATCCGGGCGACCACCTTCTCCGGGCCTACGTTGTACGGAAGCTCGGTGACGACGATGCCGCTCTTGCGCGGGCTGATCTGCTCGACCCGCGTGGTCGCGCGGGTGCGGAAGATGCCGCGGCCGGTCGCGTACGCCTCCTTGATGCCGTCTAGGCCGACGACCTGCCCGCCGGTGGGCAGGTCGGGGCCGGGGACGAACTTCATCAGCGCTTCGAGGCCGGCGTCCGGGTGCTTGAGCAGGTGGCGGGCCGCCGCGATGACCTCGCCGAGGTTGTGCGGGGCCATGTTGGTGGCCATGCCGACCGCGATCCCGCTGGTGCCGTTGACGAGGAGGTTCGGGATGGCGGCCGGGAGAACCTGCGGCTCGGTCTCCTGGCCGTCGTAGTTCAGCCCGAAGTCGACGGTGTCCTCATCGATGCTCTCCACCATGGCCATGGCCGCCTGGGTGGGCCGGCATTCGGTGTAGCGCATGGCGGCGGGCGGGTTGTCCCCGCCGAGGGAGCCGAAGTTGCCGTGCCCGTCGACGAGCGGTAGCCGCATGGCCCACGGCTGGGCGAGCCTGACCAGGGCGTCATAGATGGCCGAGTCGCCGTGCGGGTGCAGGCGGCCCATCACGTCACCGACGACGCGCGCGCACTTGACGTGCCCGCGGTCTGGCCGCAGGCCCATCTCGTTCATCTGGTACAGGATCCGCCGCTGGACCGGCTTGAGGCCGTCGCGGGCGTCGGGCAGGGCGCGGGAGTAGATGACGCTGTAGGCGTACTCGAGGTAGCTGCCGCGCATCTCCTCGGTGACGTCGATATCGACGATGTTCTCTTCGATGTCGTCGCCGGGAGGCGGGGGCGTGGAGCTAGCGCTGCGTCGAGTTGCCATGCGCCCCATTGTGCCTTGTGTTCGAGTGAGATGCGCGCAGGAGACGCGGCTCGGCCGCAATCGCGCCCGGACATGGTTACGCGCGCCACCGCGTAACTGCCGGGTGACGCGCGTTGCGACGTTCAGCGTGGCTCGATAGGCGTGCGCCGGGCGTCAGCCCGGCATCGGGGACTCCGGGAGGCATCCCCGGGTGGCGTGGGGCTTGGCGTTCCGGGGAGGCGGCCGAAGGCCACCGACCATGGTCAGCCCCGGCCAAGTCCCCTCAGTTGGTCTCAGGCTTGGCGGTCAGCCGCTGCGACTCGTCCTGGATGTCGACGGCAACCTTCGCAAGTGCCGCAGCGTGTTCCCGGCCGTGGTGTGCACAGAAGAGCAGTTCTCCTGAGTTCGGGAGCAGAACGCGGACGTACGCCTGGGCGCCGCAGCGATCGCACAGATCCAGGGCGGTCAGCGGCTTTGTGGGGGCTAGAGCTCCGGTCAACGTCGCCTTCCTCTTCTCAGTGCCGCCGGCTCGGGACCGGCGGCTCCGGTTAAGCTGCCTGCTTCTTACAGCACAGCACAACACCTGGCCCGGCGTCAGCCTTCCCTGGGCCGGGGTGTGTACGCCACAAGCGAAAACCGCACTCGATCACCCTGACGAGCCGTCGCTTGCAAAAAGCTCCAGCTGGCCGGAGGCGATACCCGGTGACGACACCGCCGTGCGGGTAGTCACCGGTGATTTCCCCGTGCGGCTGCTGGTGTTCTACCCCGGACCAGGCAACACGACACATTTGCGGGCAAGTTGCCGGTGGTCGTGGCGGTGATCACGGCGGCGCGGGGTAGCAAAGTGCCCGTAAGGTTGGTTAAATCTCGCAGCGTCGGCGTTGCCGGCAGCGCAAGCGGCTTCGGGAAGATACCCTGTCGTGAGACCATAGTGTCGCATACGCTTTCGAGAGGAGCGCCCGGACAGTGTCCCCGGTTACCGCCACGTCCCCGGCTAGCGCCCTGTCCACGGCTAGCGCCCTGTCCACGGCCGGCGCCCCGTCCCCGGCTGGCGCCCCGTCCCCGGCTGGCACGGCCAGGTCGGTCGAGGGCGGCTCCCGGCCCGCGTCTCCTCAAGCACGATCCTCTCAAGCAGCGGCGTCATCTCAGGCACCAGCGGGCGACGCGTACACCGCCCGGCACCTGTCGGTGCTGGAGGGCCTGGAAGCGGTGCGCAAGCGCCCTGGCATGTACATCGGCTCGACCGACGGGCGGGGCCTCCAGCACTGCCTGTGGGAGATCTTTGACAACGCGGTCGACGAGGCCCTGGGCGGCTACTGCACCCACATCGACGTCATCTTGCACGCGGACGGGTCGGCCGAGGTGCGCGACAACGGCCGCGGCATCCCGGTCGACACCGAGCGCAAGACCAAGCTGAGCGGCGTTGAGCTGGTGCTGACCCGGCTGCACGCCGGAGGGAAGTTCGGCGGCGGGTCCTACACCGCTTCCGGCGGCCTGCACGGCGTCGGGGCGTCCGTTGTCAACGCGCTGGCGGTGCGGCTGGACATCGAGGTGGACCGCGAGGGGCACACCCACGCGGCGAGCTTCCGGCGCGGCGTCGCCGGCGACTTCGTCGCGCCAGGGCCGGACGCCAGCTTCACCAAGCGCTCCGGGCTGCGCCAGGTCGCGAAGGTGACGCCCCGCACAACGGGCACCCGGATCCGGTTCTGGCCGGACCGCCAGGTGTTCTTGCGGGACGCCACGTTCTCCTACGACATCCTGGTCGAGCGTGCCCGGCAGACGGCGTACCTGGTACCGGGCCTGGCGATCGCGGTCCACGCGGACGCCGGGGCCGGCGGCGGGGACGCGAGCGAGCCGCGCGCCGCGCAGTACCGCTTCGACGGCGGGATCAGCGAATTCTGCCAGCACCTGGCGGACGGCGAGCCGGTCACCGATGTCATCCGGATCACCGGGCAGGGCAACTTCACCGAGACCGTCCCGGTGCTGGATGACCGCGGGCACATGACCCCGACCGAGGTCGAGCGCACGCTGGACGTGGACGTGGCGGTCCAGTGGAACGCCGGGTACGACACGATCACCCGCTCGTTCGTGAACGTCATCGCCACGCCGCACCACGGCACGCACGTCACCGGCTTCGACCGGGCCCTGCTGAAGACGGTCAACGAGCAGCTGAAGGCCGCCCGGATCCTGAAGAACGGCGACGAGAAAGTCATCAAGGAAGACGTGCTCGAGGGCATGACGGCCGTCGTGTCCGTCCGGGTGCCGGAGCCGCAGTTCGAGGGCCAGACTAAGGAGGTCCTCGGTACCCCGGCGGCGACGCGGATTGTCGACCAGGTCGTGTCGGCCCAGCTCAAGACCTACTTCGAGACCCCTCCGCGAGGCGCCAAGCTGCAGGCGAAGGCGGTCTTGGACAAGATCGCCGCCGCCGCGAAGACGCGGATCGCGGCCCGTGAGCATCGCGAGAACCAGCGCCGCAAGACGGCGCTGGCCAGCTCGTCGCTGCCGGCCAAGCTGGTGGACTGCCGGGTCGCCGACGACCGCAGCGAGCTGTTCATCGTCGAGGGCGACTCGGCGCTGGGCACCGCCAAGCTGGCCAGGAACTCAGAGTTCCAGGCGCTGTTGCCGATTCGCGGCAAGATCCTCAACGTCCAGAAGTCCTCGCTCGCCGACATGCTCAAGAACGCCGAGTGCGCCGCGATCATCCAGGTGCTCGGTGCGGGCTCCGGGTCCACGTTCGACCTGGACTCGGCGCGCTACCAGCGGGTGATCTTGATGGCTGACGCCGATGTCGACGGCGCGCACATCCGGACGCTGCTGCTGACGTTGTTCCACCGCTACATGCGGCCGATGCTGGAGGCCGGGCGCGTGTTCGCCGCCGTCCCGCCGCTGCACCGGATCGAGCTGACCAACCCGCGCAAGGGCCAGCAGAAGTACATCTACACCTACTCCGACGCTGAACTGCGCCGCACGCTGCTTGAGCTGGAGAGCCGGGGTCAGCGCTGGAAGGAGCCCCCGCAGCGGTACAAGGGCCTCGGCGAGATGGACGCCAACCAGCTCGCGGAGACCACGATGGACCCGCGTCACCGCATGCTGCGGCGCATCCGCATTGAGGACGCCGCCTCCGCCGGGGGCATCTTCAACCTGCTCATGGGCACCGAGGTCGGCCCGCGCCGCGACTTCATCATCGGCGGAGCCGCTGAGCTGGACCTCTCCCGCATCGACACGTGATTTCCTGGGGCCTTCACGATTTCCCGGGGATGCACGCCCATCCCGCAGCCCCCTGACTATGTGCCGCCACCCGCCATGGAGCCAGGCTCCCGGCGGACTTGCTCCGCGCGGCCTTCGCCCGCAGCGGGTCGATAGCCCTTCCGCCACGGTATGAAGCCCCATTCAGGGCGGGGCGATGGCCCCCCCGGCACGGTATGCGGGACGCGCGAGTCGGGTGGGTGGCCTTTCCGCCCTGGCTAGTTCCGGGGTGATGGCCATCGAGGCACGGAACGCCTGGCGGTCGATGGCCCTCCCGACACGGATAGAGCGGGTCGATGGCCCTTGCGACCCGGAATCCCTGCGGGGCGATGGCCATCGCGCCACGGAATGAGGCCAGGTCGATGGCGCTAGCGCGCCGGATCGGCGGGCGCGCCGGGGCACGGGAAGCAAAAGGCTGGCCCCCGAGGGGGCCAGCCAGCTGTTTGGGTTGGGTTAGTCCAGGTAGTCCCGCAGGACCTGGGATCGGGACGGGTGGCGCAGCTTCGACATCGTCTTGGACTCGATCTGCCGGATCCGCTCGCGGGTGACGCCGTAGACCTTGCCGATCTCGTCCAGCGTCTTGGGCTGGCCGTCGGTCAGGCCGAACCGCATCGAGACGACGCCCGCCTCCCGCTCCGACAGCGTGTCCAGCACCGAGTGCAGCTGCTCCTGCAACAGCGTGAACGACACCGCCTCGCCCGGCTGGATCGCCTCGGAGTCCTCGATC
>JAICYD010000106.1 GCA_025934375.1 Streptosporangiaceae bacterium
GAGATCGGCGCCACCGGCGACCAGCTCGGCAACTTCCCGCAGGCCTTCACCCACCTGTCGCTCATCAACGCCGCCATCACCCTCAACCGCGAGCTGGACCGCCACGCCACGCACGCGAACGGCACCACGGCCGTCGCCAGCGCGCTCGCCGCCGTATAGCACCGGGGGTGCCCGCCGAAGACCATGGCCATGGCTGGCTTGGCCGCCAGCTGGCCCGCCGGGCCGGCCGTGAGCCGAAGGACGATCTCGGGCGCCGGCGCGCGTCCGGCATCTACGGGACGATTATCACCGCCGCGATCATCGACACGGCCGGCGGTCATGTCACCACCACCCAGCTGATCGTCGCGGTCTTCGTCACGCTTGTGGTCTACTGGGCCGCCGAGCAGTACGCGGAACTGCTCGGCGAGCGCACGCAGGAGGGCCGGCTCCCGCGCTGGCCGGCCGTGCGAGCCACGCTGGCCGCCAGCTGGCCGATGGTGGCCGCGTCGTACATACCGCTGCTGGTCATGGCAGGGACGCGGGTGGCGGGCGCCTCGGACTCGGGTGCCGCGTGGGCGGGCGTGATCGCGGCGCTGATGCTGCTGGTCTACCACGGGTGGGCGGCGGGACGGGCGGCCAGCCTGCGAGGAAAGTCACTGCTGGCGGCCACGTCGATGGCGGCCGGGCTAGGCGTGGTGATGATCTTGCTGAAGGAGGTAGTGCTGCTGCACCTGCACTAGGCCGGCCGAATTCAGCATCCGGGGTCCACCGGCCCGCTGGTCGGAGAGAAGACCAGCGAACCGGGGACGAGTAAGGCCGGGCCGGTGCCCGGCTTCACCTCATCGTGTCGGGCGTGGTCATCCAGCCTGGCAGCTCAGGCTGGATGACCGCCGTGCGGGCGGCCGCGGAATTGCCGGACCGCGGCCGCCCGTGCCCGCCGCCGCCGGGGCCTGGTCAGGCGTATGAGCGACCGCGGCGCGGGGTCAGCAGGGCCCAGATGATCGCCACGTCGATGGCGATCAGCACGATCGACCAGACCGGCAGGTACGGGATGTAGAGGAAGTTCACGATCGCGCTCACCGCGGCGAGGGCGACGCCGATGATCCGCGCCCAGAGCTTGTCGGTGAGCAGCGCGACACCGGCGATCGCGACGACGGCGCCGAGGATGAGGTGGAACCAGCCCCAGCTGGTAGCCGAGAGCTCATAAGCGTAGTTGTGCAACACCACGACGAACGAGCCCCTGATGATGGCGGCCAGCCCTTCCAGGAAGTTCCACACCCCGGACATCATCATCAGCACCGCCGCGGCGATCGTGAAGCCCATCGCCGCGCCCCGGGGCCCATCGTCGACGTAACCGGACTCATAGCCCGCCGCCTGCCGGGGCACGTACTGACGCGCCGATTCCCCTGACGGGGCCGCCCCCGTCTGGGTGCCGGACGTGGCGTCCCGCGCTGATTGTTCACTAGCCATAGAATCAGCCTCCTTGTATGGCTGTGGTGATACCGATCAAAGCCGTGCCCGCGGCTGGCCGGATCATCCGCCGAGGGTGATCATCTGGGGACCACGGGCCGGGCGGGCCGGGCGGGCCGCCCGGTGCGGCCCTACGATCGTTGGCGACAACGCGTTACAGTGACGGAGTACCTAGGGAATAGTTACCTGGGGCTGATGCGGCAGCTCGCATCAGCGACCGCGGGGGGAGATCGCGGCAATGTCGATTACTGTGCGTGATGCTCACATCACTGTGCCATACCAGCTACCGTCCGGGGTGCCACAGCTACCGTCTCGTTACGTGTCCCGTTCGCGCTTGCTCGCGCAGCTCGACCGAGCCGCTGACCTGCCACTGACCTTGCTGTGCGCAGGCCCGGGGGCCGGGAAGACAGCACTGCTCGCCCACTGGGCCCAGCAGGCGGGGGCGCGGGTGGCGTGGCTCAGCCCGGCGGCGGCGGACGCGGAGACCGAGCGCTTCGGGTGGCTGCTCGAGCCATTGCTGCCGGACCTGCCAGACCTGCTGCCAGGCCGTGAGGGCGCGGAGCTGGCCTCGCTGGCCGCGGCGGCCCGAGATCCCGGGCAGGACCTCGTGCGCATGCTGCTGAACCAGGCCGCCGACCGGCGGGCGCCGCTGGTGGTGATCGTCGATGACGCGCACGTCCTGAGCGACCCCGGCGTCCTGGACAGCCTGGACCGCCTCATACGGAGCCCGCAGCCGTGGGTTCGCCTGATACTCGCCGCGCGCAGCGATCCCGCGCTGCCGCTGCACAAGTACCGGCTGGCCGGGCAGATGCTCGAGCTGCGGGCAGCGGACCTGGCGATGACGCCCGCCGAGACCCGGGAGGTTCTCGCCGAGCACGACGTGACCCTCACCGAAGCCGACCTGGCGGCCCTCGTCACCCGCACCGAGGGGTGGGCGGCCGGCGTTCGGCTGTCCGCGATGCGGATGGAAGGCGCCGACGACCCCGGAGCCCTGGTGTCCCAGCTGGCGATGGATCCTGGCAGCGTCGGGGAGTACCTCATGGACGAGGTACTGCGCCGGCTATCGGAGGAGCACCGCCGGCTGCTGATCGAGACCAGCTTCCTGACGGAGGTAACCGGCCCGCTGGCGGACGCGGTCACCGGCATCTCCGGCTGCGGGGACATGCTGGCGGACCTGGCCCGGCGCAACTGCTTCGTCATCCCGCTGGACCCGCTGCAGACCCGGTACCGGTATCACCGCGTGCTCGGGGAGGTCCTCCGCTACCTGCTGGAGCGGCACGAGGGATGGTCGGGGCGCAGCCTCAAGCAGCGGGCGGCCGACTGGTTCGGGGCCAACGACGACCTCGACAGCGCTGTCTACTGGGCGGTACAGGCAGGCAACGGCCCGCAAGCCGCCACGCTGCTGGCCAGGGACGGGCTCGCGCACGCGTTCGTGCACCGGCGGGACCTGTCCAGCCTCGCCCTGCATACCCTCCTGCCACTGGTTCCGCCCGGGGACCCGGCAGGCGCCGACGGCGCGGACCCCGGCAGCGGGGGCAGTGCTGGCCTCAACAGTGCTGGCCTCAACAGTGCTGGCCTCAACAGTGCTGGCCTCAACAGTGCTGGCCTCAACAATGCTGGCCTCAACAGTGCTGGCCTCAACAGTGCTGGCCTCAACAAGGCGGTCGAGTCGGCGGAGACGGCCGTCGCGAACGTGGTGATCGCGGCGCTTTGCGCTGGCCCGGACGCGGCGGCCGACAACCTGGAGCGACTGCGCGCCGGGAAGCCCGGGCCGGGCCGGGCCGATCCGGGCCTGGCCGCCACCATCGACCTGGCCGAGCTGATCTTGGCGCAGAAGGCGTGTGACGCCGACGCCGTCGACGCGGCGGCCCGCCGGCTGCTGAGCGACGACGAGGCAGGCGGGAAGCCCACGGCGGTGCGGGCCTCACCCGTGCCCGGACTGCGGGCGGCCGTGCTCCTCGCGCAGGCCAGCGTGCACACGTGGCACGGCCGGCCTGACGATGTCGGGGTGCTCCTTGACTCAGCCCTGGCCGGGGCGCGACGCGACGGGCCCGCTAGCCTCGAGCTCGAGGTGCTGGCCATGATGGCGCTGGTCAATAGCCTCTGGTCGCGAACAGCGCGCGCCGAGCAGGTCACGGAGCAGGCTCACGACCTGCGGCGCCGGGCCGGGCTGGAGATGCCGCCGGCCCTGGAGCTGGCGGCGGCGGTGCGCGCCCTCATGGCCGGGGACTTCAGCGACCATGGACAGGCGCCGCTGGAGATCGCGCTGCCCGACGTGGCCGGCGCCGACCCCGGCCTGGCGCCGGCCCTGGCGCTCGTCCAGGCGGGCATGCTCCTGGCCCGCGGCGAGGAAGCCGGGGCACGGGGCGCGCTGGTCCAGCAGGCGAGCCGGCGGGTCCCGCCGGCGCTCGCCGCCCGCCGGGACTCCATGCTCGCTGACCTGGACACCTCGCTAGGGCGGCCGCGTTCGGCGCTGACGCTGCTGGAGGGCTACCAGGGAACGAAATTCGCCGTGATCACCGCGACGGCACGCGCGCGGGCGCACCTGGCGCTGGGCGACCGGCGCCAGGCGCGAGAGTGCGTGCGCAGCGTGCTGATCACGCCCAGCTCCCAGGTCAGCCGGCTGGACCTGGTCTCGGCGCTGTTGTGTGACGCGCGGGTCGCGCAGGCCGACAGCGAGCGGGGGCGGGCACTGGAACTGCTCACGAGGGCCATCGAGATGGTGCGCGCGGATGTCGTGCTCCCGTTCCGGCAGGAAGGAGACGCGTTCGCCGACCTGCTGGGTCGCCATCCCGACGTGGCCGCACGGTGGCCGACGCCCACGCCGAGCCTTTGCCCGGTGGCCGCTACGCCGGGCGCGGGGCCGCTTCATGACCTGGCCGACCCGCTCACGCAGCGAGAGCTGACCATCTTGCGGCTGCTGAGCACCAGCATGTCAACGGTGGAGATCGCCGATGAGCTGTGCCTGTCGGCTAACACGGTCAAGACGCACCTGGCCGCCATCTACCGCAAGCTCCCGGCGAGCGGCCGCCGGGAGGCCGTGCTGCGGGCGCGCGAGCTGGAGCTGATCTGACGGCCGGCGCCGGATCCGTTAGGTGGCAGTGCTTGCTGGAGGCGGTGCTTGCTGGAGGCGGTGCTTGCTAGAGGCAGTGCTTGCTGGAGGCCTTCTTTAGATTCACCCATCGTGGGTGATGAGGCGAGGCACTGATCAGGCTCATTGTGCTGACAGTCAGCAAACCGGATCCGGTGGCGAGGCTGCCGGGATGCACGGAACGGAGATGAGCATGGCGTCACTAACCGCCTGGAAGTTCGACACCCCTTACGGGGCCGAGGCGGCCCTGGACAAGCTCCGGGGCCTAGCGGACCAGCAGCTGATCGTGGTCCAGGACGCGGCCGTCGTCAGCTGGGAGACCGGCAAGCGCAAGCCCAAGACCCACCAGATGCACGACACCAAGTCGGCCGGGGCGCTCGGCGGCGCCTTCTGGGGGCTGCTGTTCGGCTTGATCTTCTTCGTCCCGTTCCTCGGGCTCGCGATCGGCGCCGCCAGCGGGGCGCTGTTCGGCTCGATGGCCGATGTCGGGATCAGCGACTCGTTCATCAAGAACGTCCGGGACAAGGTGACCCCCGGTACCTCGGCGCTGTTCCTGCTCAGCTCCGACGCCGTGTTCGACCGGGTCAAGGAGCAGTTCCCGGGCACCGAGGCCGAGCTGATCAGCACCAATCTCTCTGCTGAGCAGGAGGCCAAGCTGCGCGAGGCCTTCGCGCAAGAGAGCTAGGCAAAAGCGCGGCAGCCGGGGAGGGGGCCAGGTGCCAGGGGGTAGCGAGAGATCCGGCGGGACCGCGGGCGCCGGAACCCAGCACGATGAGCACGCGGAACTACAGCGGCTGCGCGCCGAGGTAAGCGAGCTGCGGGAGCGAGAAGGGCGCGCGCAGGAGGAGGCCAAGGTCAAGCACCGGGGCCGGTGGCGTGCCCCGGTGGCCGCCCTGCTCATCACGCTGGGGTGCATCCTCGCTCCCGTGGCCGTCCTGGGCGTCTGGGCGGGTAACCAGGTCTCCAACACCGACCGTTACGTGGCGAACATGGCGCCGCTGATCTCGCAGCCCCCGATCCAGCACGCGCTCAGCGCGCGGATCACGACCGAGATCACCGACCGGATCGACGCGAAGGCGCTCACCACCCAGGTGGCCGCCGAGTTGTCCCGTGACCACCTGCCCCGCCTTTCCGCCCTGCTGACCAACTTCTCCGGGCCGATCGCCAACGGAATCAACGGCTTCGTGGGCACCTCGGTATCCAGGATCGTGGCCAGCCCCGCGATGGCCACCTTGTGGGTCCAGGCGAACCGCACGGCCCACCAGAGCCTGGTGAAGGTGCTATCCGGCGAGGGCAACAGGGCGCTGGCCGAGAAGAATGGCCAGGTGGTGCTGCAGATCGGGCCGCTCGTCACCCAGGTACAGCAGCAGCTGACCGCGCGGGGGGTGACGTTCGCCAATAGGATTCCGAGCGTCAACGCCACGTTCCCGCTGTTCGAGGCGCCCAACCTGGCCAAGGCGCAGCAGGGCTACCGGCTGGTCAACACGCTGAAATGGCTGCTTCCCTTCCTGTCACTGCTGCTGATGGCGGCGGGAATCTTCGTGGCCCGCGGCCGGCGGCGCGCGCTGATCGGCGCGGCCCTCGGACTGTCGGCGTCAATGCTGATGCTGGCGGTCGCGCTCCTGATCGCCCGGAGCATCTACCTGCGCAGCGTGCCGCAGTCCGTGCTGCCCGCGGACGCGGCCGCGGCGCTGTATGACACGCTGGTCCAGTTCATCCGCGACGGGCTGCGCGTGCTGCTCCTCGTCGGCCTGGTCGTGGCGACGGGCGCGTTCTTGACCGGCCCGTCGGCGGCGGCGGTTCGCGTCCGGAGGACGGCGCGGGCGGGCATCGACTGGACCCGGGCGCGGTCCGAGCGGGCGGGCGTGCACACTGGGCCGGCCGGGGAGTGGGTCAGCGCCCACAAGACCGTGCTGCGTGTCGCCGCCGTCGCCCTGGCCGCCTTGATCTTCGTGTTCTGGGGCACGCCTTCGCTGGCGCTGGTGATCTGGCTGGTCGTGCTGCTGCTGATCATCCTGGGCATCATTGAGTTGCTGGGCGGGAGAAGCGTGCCCCGCGCCGAGGGTGGTGCCCGGGCATGAGCCGCACGCCAGGGCGGTGAGGCGAGTGCTCGCCGAGGCGGCGGGATTCGCCCTCCTGGCCGCTATCTCCCCGACCGCGCTGCTGGTGATGGCGGTCTTCCTCGGCTCGGGCAACCCGAGGCAGACCGCGCTGGCGTACGTGGCGGGCGCGATGCTGATGTCGGTGATCATGGCGGTGGCGGTGTTGCTGCTGCTGCGCGGCACTGGCCTGAACCTGCAGCGCCACCACGACCCGCGATACGGCCTGCGGCTCGGCCTGGGCGTTCTCGCGCTGGCGGCAGCGGTCGTGGTCAGATGGCGGCGTCAGCGGGTAACCGAATCAAGCCCGGCCCGCTCCAGCGCGGCCGTGTCCAGCGCGGCCGCGTCGAGCCCGGGCCTGTCCAGCCCGGTCCTGTCGAGCCCGGCCCTGTCCGGCTCGGGCGTGGCCGGTCCGGCCGTGTCCAGCCCGGCGGGAGGCGGAAGCGGCTTCATGTCCCGGCTCGTCGCCCGCCCGTCGGCGCGCTCGGGATTCGCGGCCGGCGTCATCTTGTTCGCGCCCTCGGCCACGTTCATCGCGGCGGTGCAGGTCGTCGCGACGGCCAGGGCGAGCGTGGCCGGCACGGTGGTAGGACTGGTGATCGTCGTGCTGGTGAGCGTGCTGGTCGTCTGGCTGCCGCTGCTGGCCTTCCTGCTGGCCCCGGAGGCGACGAGGCGCCGGCTGGGCACGGTCAATAGCTGGCTGCGCACCCGCGCCAAGCGGCTCGCCGCGGGCGCGCTCGGCGTTGGCGGCGTCATCCTCATCGTCAACGGCGTGCTCGGCCTCACCGGCGTGCTGTAGCCGACGCGCTCGCGTGGGCGTCATCGAGCCGGCTGGCGAGCGTCTTCAGGCCGCGGTAGGCGGCGGTCCTGAGGGCCCCGGCGCGCTTGCCCGCGACCTGCGCCGCGCTCTTGGCGTCAAGGCCCATGACTGCGCGGAGCAAGACCGCCTCGGCCTGGTCGGGCGGCAGCGAGGCGATGAGGCTCAGGGCCGCGTCCGTGGTGAGGGCCTCGATGGCGCGGTCCGCGGTGTCCTCGGGCCCGGCGAGGAAAGCGAGGTCTTCCACGGGCACCGGGACGGCCGGCTGGCGGCTAGCGCGGCGCAGGTGGTCCATGGCCCGGTGGCGCGCGATGGTGGTGATCCAGCTTCGGAAGCCGTCATCGTCCCCGTGGAATTTATGCAGGTCGCGGGTGGCCTGCAGCCAGGTCTCCGAGGCGATGTCCTCGGCTTCGGCGGCCACGAGGTAGCTGAGGTAGCGCAACAGCCGGGGCTGCGTCTCGCGGTAGAGGACCCGGAACGACATGGGATCCCCGCGCCGGGCGCCCTCGATCGCCGCCGTGAGCTCGCCCGCCGGCTCAACGGCGCGATCCGTTCTGCCCGGGCGAGGATCGGTCCGCGCCGTGGTGGTGGTAACTGCCCGCTCGCGTCCTAGCGGTGTCAGCAGAGTCTCCTCCATAAGGGCGGGCGGGATGGTGCCTGCCGGCACCATCCCGCCTGCGGCGGTCCCCACTCCCCCTGGATGATCAGTTCTCAGTGCCGGTTCTGGCGGTCCTTCGCTCTATACCGGCAGTTGTGCCAGGATCCCCGATGGAAGGATGCCCCGCAGCCCGGATAGGACAGAAGACGGGAGCTTGGCGAGGATCTGGGTGACGGTGCCGCCGGGCAGGCTGCCCAGCAGCGACCTCAGCGTCGATGGCTGAAGGGTGGTCACGACGGTGCTCAGGTCCCCAGCCGGGAGGGAGCCCAGAACGCTGCCGAGGGTGGCCGCCGGGAGGGCGGACAAGACGCTGCCCAAAGTGGTCGCCGGGAGCGCGGTGAGCACGCTTCCCGCCGACGAGGGCGGCAACGTGGTGAGGATCTTGCTGAGGTCGCCGGCTGGCAGCCCGGTGAGCGCGTTGCTCAGCGCCGGGGCCGGCAAGCCGGTCAGCACGCTGCTCAGGCCGCTGGCCGGGAGCTCGGTCAAGACGGTGCCCGTCGCCGCATCCGGCAAGGTGGTCAAGACCGTGGCCAGGTCGCCGGCGGGCAGGCTCGGCAGCAGGCTAGTCACCGACGAGGGCGGCAAGGCGGTGAGCACGCTAGCGAGGGGGCTGGCGGGAAGCCGGCTCAAGACGCCGCCCGCCGCGGACGCCGGCAAGGTCGCGAAGACCGCGGACAACTGCGCGGGCGACAACTCGCCCAGCGTCCGCGACAGGCCTGCGGTCGGCAGCGAGCGCAAGACGCCGGCCAGGTCACTGGCGGGCAGCGCGGCCAGCGCCTGGCCGACGACGGAGGCCGGCATCTGCGTGAAGGCGGCGGGCACGGGGACCGTGGGGAGCCCCATGAGCAGGCCGCAGTAGTCAGGGACCGCCGTCGCGTTGCCGACCGCCGCGATCAGCGACGCGAACGGCGGGGTGGCCAGCACCTGGGTCAGCGCGGGGTTAGCGAGGACCGCCGCGACGCCGGCGTCCCCGGCGGCGGTGTTCGCGGCGCCCTGCGCGTCACCGATGACGGATGCCACCTTGGTCGTCAGGTCGGTGCACAGCCGCGTGGGGCGCAGCGGCGCGCCGGCGCCGGATGACCCGGTCGTCGCCGACGCGCTCGCCCCCGCCCCCGCCGACGACACGACTGGCTGGGCCGGCACGTTGCCCCCGACGGAGCCACCGGCGCCGGCGGAACCAGGGGGAAGCGCGGGGCTGGAAAGCGGGGCGCCGCCGGTGGCGGCCGGCCCTGAGCTGGTGAAGGCGATCGTCGCGGCGGTGGCCGCGCCGCCGGCGGTCGCCAGGCCGGCCAGCGACCAGGCCACGACCTTGACAGTGAAGAGTTGCGGGAGGTTGAACATCGTCCTTTTCCTGGGGGTAACGACATGACTCGGCTTAAGCGTCCCGAGCGGATAGCTAGCCTCGAACGCGGCCATGGCCGCCTGCTCGCCAGCCAGCTCACCCTCGCGGATGGGTGCCGTCGCGGCGCTCAGCACTCGGATTAGGTGCTCCGGACCCGCCCCGGCGGGCTCGCCAGGCAGCCGCCCGGCGGTGCCGCCGGCCAGGTGCCTGGCGGTGCCGTCGAGCAGTCGCCCGGCGGTCCGCCGGGTGATCCGGTGCGAATGGCGTGTCCTCATCTCATGTCGTTCAGCGCACGGCGCCGCTTCTTTGTCACACCCCTTCTGTCACGTGGGCGCTGCCGTGCGCCGTGATCCACCCGTCAACCCGCTCCCACCAGTCGTAAAGCCAGCTGACCTGGACTTCGCGCTCGGCGGCGCGCGGGACCTCGGCGCACGGGACTCGCCACCAGTGCGCGCGCACCTCCATGTCGGTCGCCAGGCTTCGCCACACATCGCGCACGCTGACCAGCCGGTCCAGGCCGGTATGGGCCACGAAGATCACGTCGGCGTCCGGGCAGGCGGCCAGCGCGGCCAGGGCGGCGCCAGTGCGCGGCGGGAGCACGTTCGGCATCGCGGCCGCCCGGCGGGCGAGGTCGTCCTGGCCGCGTCGCCGTAGCCGCTCGATGGCGCGCCGCCAGCGCTGCGGGGTCCAGTTGCCGCCCTCGGGGAAGATGGCCAGGGCGCCCTCGCCGTCAAGCCCGACGGCGAGCCGCCGCACCTGCTCGGTGTGCTGCCTGGTCGCGCGCCCGCGTCCGGAGCCAGCCGCGTCCGTCGCCTCGCGCCGGGTACTGCGTGCTTTCGCGCGGCGCACGAAGGCGTTGGGCACCCGGTTGGCCACGATGTCCACGCTCGGGTCCAGCTGCAGCGTGGCCTTCATGACAACCCGGGGGCGCCGGCCGCAGACGCTGAGGAGGTGGTGGATGAGCAGCAGCGAGTCACCGGGCCCGGCGTGGCGGCACAGCACGATGAGCGGCCGCCCGTCCAGCGACGCCGAGGACGGCCCGGAGACCTCCACGCGCAGCCCGCACGCTCGCTGGGCCACCCGGTAGATCAGGTCGAGGAACCAGCGCATGATCTCGTAGTGGCGGGCCTGGTACGGCTCGGTGTCCAGCCGCCCGCCGAATCCGCTGCCGATCCACAGGCCCAGCATGACGGTGAGCGCGGCGGTCTCGCCGACTGACCAGGCCAGCGCCAGGCAGGCCACCCGCAAGGCTCGCGCCCGCCGGACCCGGTCAGGCTGCGTCCGCTGCCGGACCATATTGAAGGCCGCGGTCAGCAGGGCGACCGCCGGCGTCAAGATAATCAGGCACGCGGCGATCGCGATGACGAGCGGCGCGAGGACCAGGCGGCGGATCAGCGGGGGCGGAAGCATCAGGCGGCTCCGGTGAAACGATCAGCACCGGCCGGTTACCTGGGCCAGGTAACGGGCCGATGCCGCGTAGGCGCGGTCGATGCTGATACTTACCTTATTTTTGCCGCGATAACGGAATTGCCCCAGCCCCGGGGGGAGCCGCTCCCCGCCGGTGGGCAGCACATGCACCTGGACCCCCTCCGGCACCGCGGCTATCTCCTCGTGGAACCGGTGCCGGCGCGCGATCTCGAACGCGACCAGCCCCACCTCCCAGGGCCGGGTCGGGACCGGGAGCGGGCTTTCGATCCGCCCGACCTGCAGCACGTAGACGACCCGGGCACCGAGCGCGACCGCCCGGCCGACCGGGATGGAATCGACCAGCCCGCCGTCGAAGTAATGCTGGCCGTCGATCTCGACCGGCGGGAGCAACCCGGGCACCGCGCACGAGGCCATGACGGCCGGCACGATCGGGCCGCGCGAGAACCAGCGCGCCGTGGCGTGCTCGATGCTGGCCGCGACGCAGTGAAACGGCAGCTGCAGTTCCGCGAAGTCCTCGACCGGAAGCTTGTCGCCCAGCAGCTTGCGCAGCGGCTCGATCGCGTGCAGGTGAGTCCCGGACCGCGCCAGGCGGACCGCCCGCCCCAGCAAGGTCTCGCTGAACACCACCCCCAGGGACTCCCCCCGCCACAAGTCGGTCAGCCGCCCCGCCGCGGCGGCGGGATCGGCCGCGACGAAGGCGCCGTTGACGGCGCCGATGGAGGTGCCCACCACGAGGTCGGGCCGGATCCCCGCTTCGGCCAGGGCCCGGAGCATCCCGACCTCGTGCGCACCAAGCAACCCGCCGCCGCCAAGCACGAACGCAGTCGTCACCTATCGCAGGCTAGCCCAGATCGGCGGCTGGCAAGGGGGCGCACAATGCCGCGCCGCGAAAGGCGCCTTGTAAGTTGCACGGTGCCCCTGGCCGGCCATATCCGAACCCCGAAATATTTCGAAGAAAGTCGAAACTTTCGGCACCCGCCCTGTGTCATCTTGATCATTAAGCAGGCCACGTCAACCGGCTCATCTTGGCACATTAGCGCTGATTACGGGCAAAACTTCTGCAACGCTTTACAGCAATGTCATCAGCAGTTGAGAAATTAGCTCCGAAATATTTCCGAAAGTCATTGACAGGCTCACTAAGCCGATCAATGCTGCACTCATCGACGGCAGCAGTAGGCGTCGATCCAGGTCGCCGCTCCGAGCTATCCCGGAGACCCCTTCGGCGACTTGGTCCTCCGGTCGACGACGACCCAGCACGAAGGAGGAAACCGTCTATGAACGGTCCCCCCACCCTCCCCGAACACCGCGGGCGCAGCCGCCTGCGGCTGCTCCTCGGCGCTTGCGCGGCGGCCCTCGCGGCCGCCACGGCCATGGTGGCCGTGCCCGGCATCGCCCACGCCGCGGTCTGCGGCGTCCAGAATGGCACGACCAACGGCATGTACTGGCAGATGTGGAACAACGGCCAGGGCTCGGCCTGCATCACCGTCGGCTCCGCCGGCAACCAGTACTCCACCACCTGGAGCGGCATCGGCGACCAGGTCTCTGGCGTCGGCTGGCAGCCCGGCAGCAGCCAGACCGTCAACTTCAGCGGGAGCATGAGCTCCAGCGGCGGCACCGGGCTGGCCGCGCTCTACGGCTGGTCCACCAACCCGCTCGTCGAGTACTACGTCATTGAGGACCTCCAGGGCGGCAGCCCCTCGCTAGGCACCTTCAAGGGCACGGTCAGCAGCGACGGCGCCACCTACAACCTCTACGAGCACCAGCAGGTCAACCAGCCCTCCATCCAGGGCACCACGACCTTCAACCAGTACCTGGCCATCCGGCAGGGCAACACCACCAGCGGGACCATCACCACCCAGAACTTCATCAACGCGTGGGCCAGCCACGGCATGAACCTCGGCTCGCTCAACTACCAGATCTTCGCCACTGAATCCTGGGGCGGCGGCAGCGGCAATTCCAACTTCACCGTCAGCCACGGCTCCGGCGGGGGCGGCGGAGGCGGAGGCGGCGGCGGCGGAGGCGGAGGCAGTTGCACCGCCACGCTGTCGAACGGGTCATCCGGGAACGGCTGGTACAACCTCAACGTCGCCGTCACCGGCTCCAGCACCTGGACCGTGACGGTGAACATGGTCGCCCCCTCCGTGGTCGCCTCGACCTGGAACGTCAACGCCACCTGGCCCAGCCAGTACGTGATGAAGGCGACACCCAACGGCAGCGGCAATAACTGGGGCTTCACGGTCACCACCAACGGCACCACGGCGCATCCATCGGCCTCCTGTAGTACCGGTTAGCACCCGGGGCGCCCGCGCATCGCGATAGTCGCCTGAGCATCCCGGAAAAGCCTGGCGGCGCGACATGCCGGACCGCTGTCGCGCCGCCAGCTATAGGAGGAATTACCGCATGAGCATCATTCCCCGCCCATCACGGCACTCCCTGGTCGCGGGCCTGGCCGTGACCGCCCTGGCCATGGCGGGCGCCGTCGCCGCCACCGCCGGCGCCATCCCGGCGCACGCCGCCAGCTGCAGCGCCGGGTACGTCGGGCTCACCTTCGACGATGGCCCGTCCAACGCCCACACTCCGGCCCTGCTAAACGCACTCAAGCAAAACGGCCTCAAGGCCACGCTATTCAACGAGGGCCAGTTCGCGTCGGCCGTCCCCGCCCAGGTCCAGGCCGAGGTCGCGGCCGGCATGTGGATCGGCAACCATACATGGGACCACCCGCACCTCACCACGCTGAGCCAGTCGCAGGTCGACTCGGAGATCGGCCGGACCCAGACGGCTATAGCCAGCGCGGGCGGCGGCACGCCGAAGCTGTTCCGGCCACCGTACGGGGAGACCAACTCGACGGTGAAGGCGGTGGAGGCCAAGTACGGCCTGACCGAGATCATCTGGAACATCGACTCGCAGGACTGGAATGGCGCCAGCGTCGCCCAGATCGTGCAGGCCAACTCCCAGCTCACCAATGGCCAGGTCATCCTCATGCACGAGTGGCCCGCCAACACGCTCACCGCCATTCCCCAGATCGCGCAGGTGCTGGCCAGCCACAACCTGTGCCCTGGCATGATCTCACCGCAAACCGGCCGCGCCGTAGCCCCGGCCGGCGGCGGGTCCGGAGGCGGCTCCGGCAGTTGCGCCGCGACGCTGTCGGCGGGGTCGAAGGGCAGCAACTGGTACAACCTCAACGTCTCGGTTACCGGCTCCAGCACGTGGACCGTGACGGTGAACATGGTGTCCCCGGCGGTCGTCTCCTCCACCTGGAACGTCAACGCCACCTTCCCCAGCCAGTATGTGATGAAAGCCACGCCCAATGGCAGCGGGAATAACTGGGGCTTCACCGTCTCACCCAATGGCCAATGGACCTGGCCATCCGTCTCCTGTAGCACCGGCTAGCGCCGGGGGCGAAGCTGGTGGCGCGACATGCCGGACCGCTGTCACGCCACCAGCTATAGGATTCACTCCCCAAGCACAATTTCACTCCGCACAACTGCGCCACCAGCCCAGCCGCTCCCACGTCAGGAAGCGGGCACCAAGCAGGAAGTAGCCAGAAATATGGATTGGTGGGCAACACGTGGGTAGCTACGCGGCGGAAAGTTTCGCGACACGCTAAGCTTTTTTCTATTCCGCCCCGGACTACATGGAGTATTACATGGCGCAGAAGGTTCAGACGCTGTTCATCGATGACATCGACGGCGGCGAGGCCGAGGGTACCGTCCGCTTCGCACTGGACGGAGCCGAGTACGAGATCGACCTCAGCGCTAAGCATGGCGATGAGCTCCGCGACAGCCTGAGGAATTACATCGCCCACGCCCGCAAGGTCGGCGGCGGCGCCCGCCGCGGCGGCGCCCGCGGCGCCCGCAAGCCCAGTTCCATTGACACCGTGGCCGTCCGCGCGTGGGCGCGGGAGAACGGCTTCGACATCAAGGAGCGCGGCCGGGTTCCCGCCGAGGTCGTCGCCAAGTACCGCCAGGCCACCGGGCAGTAATGCCGGCTCAGCCGCCCGCCCGGCACTTATCCACCTCCGTCCGGGCGGGTGGCCTGGCCGCCTATCACCTCACGTGACTGCGGATCGCCGCAGACTACGCGATCGGTTAAGGGCAGCCGATGACGCCGCTGCGGGCGACCGCCGGCAGGGTGCAGCCCGGTAGCGCGGGCAGGTCCCGGTTCAGGTACATCTGGAAGACCTGGTCGGCGCGGCGCGGCGTGTCCGCCTGCCACTGCACGATGTTCTGGCTGCCGCCGATGTTTTTCACGGACCCGCTCTTCAGGTAGTCCGTATACGGCCGGTCCGTCGCCAGCGACTTCCCGCCGGCCAGCGCCTTCCGCGCGTCAGCGGTGTACTGGGTGGCCCCGTCCGGGCTGGACCAGGCCACGCAGACGACCGCGTGCGGCGTGTCCGTATTGCTGGCGGGGGCGGCGACGCCGATGGCCACGGCGGTCGGATTGCGCCCGCCGAGCTGGCCGCCGACCTGGACCTGGGCCGCGACCACGTCGCCGAGGCAGCCCGCGAGCGCGCTGATGAGGGGGTCGCTGGCGAGCGTTGAGCCAGACGGCGTGGCGAGCTGGCTGGCGCTAGCCCCGGACAGCCCCACGCGCACGTCGGAGCCATCCGCCCGGACCACGTGCATCTGCAGCGCGTACAGTCCGGTGGCCTCCGGGGCGCTGGCCGGGGATGGCCCGGCCAGCGCCCCGTTGTCCTGCTTCCAGCCGAGCTTGCCCAGGCGGCTGGTCACTACCGAGGCGCTCTGGCCGCCGTGCAGCAAGGTGACCATGCGCGGCGGGTTCCCGGCCGAGATGGCGTAGTCCTCGCTGAAGACGTTGATCCCGGTATCGCTGGTCAGCCGGGCGGCCAGCTCCATGAGCGAGGAGGCGCCATACCCGCGGAGCACGGCGAAGCCCTTCAGGTCGCCGAGGCCAAGGCTCGTGCCCGACAGCTTGACGAGGGCGGCGGTGTCGTCGTAGGCGACCTGGGCGCGGGTGACCGGGGTGTCGGCGACCTTGGCGAGGGCGGCGTCCAGGCCGGTTCCCCCGGATCCGCCCGCGCCGGAGCCGCCCGAGCAGCCGCCGAGGGCGGTGCCCAGGACAACGGCCAGGGCAATGACGGTGATAGCGGGAAGGACCCGCGAAATAGCCTTCCTGCTACGCATGGCGTGAGCATAGCGACCAAGGACGGCCACGGCGACGATATAGACAACCACCTAACGTGGGTTATAACCGTGCGAAGTCTCCATGACTATCGCGCCAACCCCCGCGCGTGCCCGGCGCCACCGGTTCGACTTGAGGCGGCGTAACCCCGTGGGCTATCTCATTGCGGGTGCGACCGTGCCCGCCATGAGCACTGCTATCCGGAAGGGGAATACGGGATGCGGGGAAGAAGAGCGATGTTCACGCTGGGGACGGGCACCGCGCTCGCTATGGCGATAGTGCCCGCGGGGGCCTGGGCCGCGGGCACGGCCGCGCCCGCGAAGGCCGATCAGGTGGTGGCCAGCCCGTTCGCCCCCGGTTCCGGTCAGCTGGTCGTCGACTGGAACAAGGCCCTCATCGCCATCTTGGGTACCCCTGGCGCGCAGCCCCCCGCCATTCACCCCACCCGCAGCTTCGCCATCTTGCAGGCAGCCGAGTACGACGCGGTCGTGTCCGTGACCCGCGCGGGCCACCCCGCCCCGCTCGGCATCCAGGGAACCGGCCGGGCCAGCGCCGCGGCGGCCGACCAGGCGGCCCGCGACGTGCTGGCCGGCCTGTACCCGGCCCAGGCCACCATCGCCGACACCCAGCTAGCGACGGAGCTGGCCAGTATCCCCGACGGTCCCGCCAAGCAGGGCGGACTCCGCGTCGGGCACGCCGTCGCGACCCAGCTGCTGGCCCTGCGCGCGCGGGACGGGTCAGCGGAAAGCCCGGTGCCGTTCATCCCCGGAACGGCACCGGGCGACTACCAGCTCACACCGCCGGGCTTCGCGTCCCCGGTGTTCACCAACTGGGGCGCCATCACGCCCTTCGTCCTCAAGCGAGGATCACAGTTCCGCCCGGTGCCGCCGCCGCCCGTTTCGAGCGCGGCCTATGCCCGGGCGCTGGCCGTCGTGCAAAGCCTCGGCCAGGACACCAGCACCACCCGCACCGCCGGCCAGACCGCCGCTGGCCGCTTCTGGGGCGCCGCGCCAATATGGAACGTGTGGAACGAGGTAACCCAGGACCAGGTGAGCGTGCATCACTCCAGCCTGGTGCAGGCGGCCACGGTGTTCGCCGCGCTTGACCTCACACTCGGCGATACAGCCATCGGCTTGTACGACGCCAAGTACCACTACCAGGTCTGGCGCCCGGTCACCGCGATCCGCGAGGGGGCGATCACGGGCAACCCCGCCATCGTGTCCAACCCGGACTGGAGCCCGCTCACCAACACCGCCGCCGACCCGTCCTACCCGGGCGCGCACAGCGGGTTCAGCTTCGCGGCGGCAACCGTCTTGTCGGCGTTCTTCGGCGGCCACCAGCCGGTCACCGTGCACTCCGGCGCGCTGCCCGGCCAGGCGCGCGCGTTCGGCGGCTTCTTCGCCGCCGCGACCGAGGCGGCGCTGAGCCGGACCTACGCCGGGCAGCACACGCCACTCGATGACCGGGCTGGCCGGATCCTCGGCGCCCGGATCGCCACCTTCGTCCTTGCGTCCGTCGCCTTCAACCGCCTGGGAGGCGACCGGAAGTGAGGTTCAGCAGGGCGACGCCGTCCCCGGCGCGTCCGCCCGGCGCAGCCGCGACGGGGCCAGAGCCTCCCCCGTCGCGGCTGCGCGCCGTATCCGGCGAGGAGTACGCCGACTGGGACGCGGTCTACCGGGACAACGTCACCTGGGTGTACCGGCTGCTGTTCACCAGGGTGGGCAACCGGCCGGACGCCGAGGACCTGTCCACGGAGGTGTTCATGGCGGCCCTGCCCCCGCTGCGGTTGCCCGCGCCGGCCCCCGTCGTGCGCGCCTACCTGGTCTCCACCTGCCGCACCGCGCTCGCCCGGCACTGGAAGCGCACGCTCGGCCAGCAGGTGACCACGCTGCCTGATGACGTGGACGCCGCGCTCGCTGAGGTCCGCGCGGAGCCCGGGGCGGCCGCACCGCAGCGAGCGGCGCGGATCCTCGCCGCGCTCCCCGAACGATACCGGGCCATCCTGGAACTGCGCTTCCTGGACGGCTCATCGATCGCCGAGGCCGCCCGGGCGCTGGGCATCAGCGTGGGCAACGCCAAGGTACTGCAGCACCGGGCGCTGCGCCGCGCGTCTGAAGTCGGCGCCCGGCTGGCAGCCGAGGAGGGGTGATCATGCGCGGCCTAACCCGGTATCTGGAGGACCTGATCCGGTCCCGCCGTCCGCGGCGGTTCGCCGCGGACTCCGACAGCGCCGACCTGGCCCGGACCGCGATCACGCTGCGGGCTGGCCGCCCTGGCAGCGGAGATCCGCGCGAGGAGTTCGTCCTCGCCTTGCGCAAGCGGCTGGCCCGGGAGCTCGACCCGCCGGCGCCGATCCCAGCGGCAGGCCAGGCATCCAACGGGCGGCGGGCGTTCCTGCGCACGGCCACGGTAACCGGGGGCGTGGCGGTCGCGGGCGGCGCGGCGCTGGCAGGCGCCGGAGTCGAGCATGCCCTGTCGGCCGGCTCGCCCGCACCTTCCCCCAACGGCGCTGGGCCTCCCCCGGAACTGCTCCCTGACCAGGGGGCCTGGCTGACCGTGGCCACCAGCGCGCAGGTGCCCGAGGGCGCGGTGCGGCCGTTCACGGCCGGCGCTGTCGCCGGCTTCGTCTCCCGGGCCGAAGGCCAGCTGCGGGCGGTGTCCGGCATCTGCACCCACCAGGGCTGCCGGCTCAGCCTCGCCCCCCCGGGCGCGCAAGGGGCGGGCCGGCCGGCGAAGCCAGCGGCCCTTGTCTGCCCGTGCCATGGCGCGACCTTCGCCGCCGACGGGGCGGTGCTGGCGCACCGGCTGGCCATCACGCCTACCGCGCTGCCCCTGCTAGACGTCCGCGAGACGGGCAGCGACGTCCAGGTGTACGTGCCGCGGCCCAGCGCGCGGTGAAGGCCCAGCGCGCGGTGAAGGCCCAGCACTCGCCCGCGGGGCTTCGCCCGGCCGTGGCAGTTGCTCCCGGTTGAAACCAGTGCGGCCGGGTAGCTGCGAGATCGTCCGATCACAGGGAGGAATTCGTGGCTACCTGGGCGTGGATCCTGATCATCGCGGCGTTGATCGCCCTTGGCGTGCTGGCGGTTCGCCAGCGCCGGGCGGCGGCGCTGCGGCAGCGCTTTGGCCCGGAATACGAGCGGGCGGTGGAGGTCCAGGAAGACCGGCGGGCGGCCGAGGCCGAGTTGCGGGAGCGCGAGAGGCAGCACGCCCTGCTGGACATCAGGCCGCTGCCCGAGGGCATGCGGGCGCGGTTCGCCCAGGAATGGCTCGACCTGCAAGAACACTTCGTCGACGAGCCCTCGGACGCGGTCATGGCCGCGGACCGGCTCGTCTACATCGTCATGGACGCGCGCGGCTACCCCATGGGGGACTTCGACACCCAGGCCGACCTCGTCTCGGTCGACCACCCGCAGGTGGTGGAGAACTACCGGATCGCGCACGGCATCCACGGCCGGGCACTGGCCCAGCAGGCGAGCACCGAAGACCTGCGCGAGGCGCTGCTGCGCTACCGCTCGCTGTTCGAGGAGCTGCTGCGGGCCAGCGAGGACGAGGCCGCCCAGCGCTTACCGGCGTTACAGGCCCATGTCCTTGGCGATGATCGACTTCATCACCTCGGAGGTGCCGCCGTAGATGCGGTTCACCCGGTTGTCGGCGTACAGCCGGGCGATCGGGTATTCGGTGATGTAGCCGTAACCGCCGTGCAACTGCAGGCAGCGGTCGATCACCCGGCTGGCGACCTCGGTGCAGAACAGCTTGGCCGAGGCGGCCTCGGCGGGCGTCAGCTCGCCGAGGTCGTGCGCCTCCAGCGCCCGGTCGGCGACCGCCTGGGCGGCGTCCACCTCGGCCTTGCAGGCAGCCAGCTCGAACTTGGTGTTCTGGAAGGACGCGACGGACTTGCCGAACACCTGGCGGTCCTGGGTGTACTTCTTGGCCAGCTCCACGGCGGCCAGGGCCTGGGCGTAGGCGCCGTAGGCGATGCTGAGCCGCTCCTGCGGCAGGTTCTGCCCGAGATAGGAAAACCCCTTGTTCTCCTCCCCCAGCAGGTCCTCGGCGGGGACGCGCACGTCGGAGAACGACAGCTCGGCGGTGTCGGAGGTCTTCAGCCCGATCTTCTCCAGCTTGCGGCCCACCGCGTACCCGGGCAGGGAGGTGTCCACGACCAGCAGCGAGATGCCGTAGCGGCGGTCGTCCTCGCGGGCGGGGGCGGTGCGCGCGCAGACGATCACCCGGTCGGCGAGCACGCCCCCGGTGATGAACGTCTTGGCGCCGTTGAGCACGTAGTGCGACCCGTCCGCCGACAGCTTGGCGGTGGTCCGCATCCCGGCCAGGTCCGACCCGGTGCCCGGCTCAGTCATCGCGATCGCGTACATCGTCTCGCCGGACATGAACCCCGGCAGCCAGCGGCGCTTTTGCTCCTCGGTGCCGAGCTTGAGCACGTACGGCAGGCACAGCGCCACGTGGACCCCGGACCCGCCGAAGCTCACGCCCGCCAGCGCCAGCTCCTCGGTCTGGACCGCGGAGTACTTGAAGGAGGTGATCCCGGCGCCGCCGTACTCCTCGGGAACCTCGATGCCGAACAGCCCGAGCTCGGCCAGCTTGTAGTAGAACTCGCGGGGGACGATGCCAGCCTCATACCACTTGGGATAGTTCGGCACGACCTCGGCGTTGATGAACTCCCGCAGGGTCTGCCGGAAGGCCTCGTGGTCCTCGTTGAACACGGTGCGACGCATAACTGGCTCCCCAATGCGACGTTGTTGGTGATGGTCGGGGCCGGCGCGGGCTCCCACTGCGGCGGCATGAACAGATAGCCCAGCCGGTCCCGCCACGAGCTGGCCGAGCGGACATCCCGCCACAATGCGGCGTAATCCCCGTACTGCAGCTTGATCAGGTTGTATGTACCCACCGGGTGGGTCAGGCCATACGTCGGGCGGTGCAGTTCAGCCTGGAATGTACCGAACATCCGGTCCCACACGATCAGGATTCCGCCGTAGTTGCGGTCCAGGTAGATGGGGTCCGAGCCGTGGTGCACCCGGTGGTGGGACGGCGTGTTGAAGACGAGCTCGACCGGCCGGGGCAGCTTCTTGACCAGCTCGGTGTGCACGAAGAACTGGTACACCAGGTTGAACCCGTAGGAGACGTACAGCGCCCATGGCGGCACCCCGAGCAGCGGCAGCGGCAGCCAGAAGAGGAAGTCGAACCAGGGGTTCCACTTCTGCCGCAGCGCCGTGCTGAAGTTCAAGTACTGCGAGGAATGGTGCGCCTGGTGCGCCGCCCAGCCCACCCGGACCCGGTGGGTCAACCGGTGGTACCAGTAGTAGGCGAGGTCAACGCCGGCGAGGGCCAGTGCCCACGCCCACCAGGTGCGCATCGACAGGTGCCAGGGCGCGACGCGGGAGTACGCCGCGACGTAGACGACGAACCCGGCCGCCTTCACGGCGGAGATGCTGATGAGCGAGCCGGCTCCCATCAGCAGGGACGTCGTGGCGTCCTTGCCCTTATACCCCGTGACTTCATCGCCGCGCTCGAGCCACTTCAGCGCGGCCAGCTCGATGGCGATCGCCAGCAGGAAGAACGGGACGCCATACGTCACCGGGTTAGCCCACGGGTTGAGTACGTCGCGCATGGCTCTACCTCCCACGCGGCTACACACCAAGCCGCGTTCGCCTCGGCGCGCTTTCGCGCGACGTCTTCCCTCGCTGTGCTTCCTCGTTCCCCGGACGCTGCGCTCAGTCCATCCGTCGCTGCGCGCCCTCGGCCGGAAAACGGTATATAACTGGCGGGTAACTTACCTCAGGAAATGCGCACCGACAAGGCCGGCCCGCCCGATCCGGGGGACGGCTGCCCATCAGCGGGGTGCTAAGTTTCGTTACGTTCCGAAGAGGGGCTGCATGGGATCACTGAGCGAGCGCGTGGCGATCGTCACCGGTGCCAGCCGGGGCATCGGGCTGGGCATCGCGGCGGAGCTGGTCCGGCAGGGCGCGAGGGTGTGCATCACTGCCCGCAAGCCCGAGGTGCTGGCCACGGCCGCGGCCGGGCTGGGCGGCCCGGACGTGGCGATCGGGGTGCCGGGCAGGTCCGATGACGGGGACCACCAGGCGGAGGCGGTCGCGGCGGCCCTCAAGGCGTTCGGGCGACTGGACATGCTGGTCAACAACACCGGCATCAACCCGGTCTACGGCCCCATGACGACGACCGACCCCGGCGCGGCGGCCAAGATCCTGGCCGTCAACGTGCTGGCCCCGCTGGCCTGGACGGCGCGGGCACGGGAGGCGTGGATGGGTGAGCACGGCGGCTCGATCGTCAACGTCGCCTCCGTCGCCGGGTTGCGGCCCTCCCCCGGCATCGGCATGTACGGGGTCAGCAAGGCGGCGCTGATCCGGCTGACGACGGAGCTGGCGGTGGAGCTCGGGCCGGGCATCCGGGTCAACGCGGTGGCGCCGGCCGTGGTGAAGACGAAGTTCGCCACCGCCTTGTACGAGGGGCGGGAGGAAGAGGTGTCGGCCGCCTACCCGCTGAAGCGGCTGGGGGTCCCGGAGGACATCGCCGGGGCGGTGGCGTTCCTGCTGTCCGATGCGGCCAGCTGGATCACCGGGCAGACCCTGGTCCTCGACGGCGGCGTGACACTGACCGGCGGCGTGTAGGAAACTCCGAGTCGGGAGGTGGCCCTTGATGAGCGACATTCCGGGCCTGGACCTGGATCGGTTCGCCGGCTGGTTCGAGCAGGCGTGCCCCGGTGAGATGGGTGGTCCCCTGGCCGGGCATCTGCTGGCCGGGGGCAAGTCGAACCTGACGTACGAGGTCAGCGACGGCACCCGCTCCTGGGTGGTGCGCCGGCCGCCGCTGGGGCACGTGCTGGCCACGGCGCACGACATGCGGCGCGAGTACCAGGTGATCAGCGCCCTGCGCGGCACCGGCGTGCCAGTGGCGGCCCCGTACGCGCTGTGCGAGGACGCCGGCGTGCTCGGCGCCCCGTTCTACGTGATGTCGCGGGTGGACGGCATCGCCTACCGGACGGCGGAGCAGATGGCGGCTACGGGCGCGGATCGCACCCGGGCCATCGCCGAGCGCCTGATCGGCACGCTCGCTGACCTGCATTCCGTCGACTACCAGGCGGTGGGCCTGGAGTCGTTCGGGCGGCCGGAGGGGTTCTTGGCCCGGCAGGTCCGGCGATGGAAGAAGCAGCTGGACGCCTCGCGCACCCGGGATCTCCCCGGGATCGACGAGCTGCACGACCGGCTGGCCACCGGCCAGCCCGCCGACGGGCCGCCCACGATCGTGCACGGTGACTACCGGCTGGACAACGTGCTGGTCGGGGCGGACGACCAGATCGCCGCCGTGGTGGACTGGGAGATGGCCACGATCGCGGACCCGCTGACCGACGTCGGCCTGCTGCTGGTCTACCAGCGGCTGGGTGAGCTCGGGGGCGGGCTGCTGGCGTCGCGGTCGCCCGGCTACCCGAGCGAGGCGCAGGTGCTCTCCCAGTACGCCGAGCGCAGCGGGCGGGACCTGTCCGACCTCAGCTTCCACATCGGGCTGGCGTCGTTCAAGCTGGCGGTAATCATGGAGGGCATCCACTACCGGTACATCCACGGCCAGACGGTTGGCGAGGGATTCGGCGAGGACGACACGCTCGGCGAGCGGCTGGTCAACTTGGGGCTTTCCACACTGAAGGAGCGTGGGTTACATGGAGTTCGGATTCGACGCCACGACGGAGTCGCTGCGGGCTGAGTTGCTCGACTTCATGGATAAGCACGTGTACCCGGCCGAGAAGGCGTTCCACGAGCAGCTCGCCGAGCTTGCGGACCGGTGGGCGTGGTCGACCGTGCCGGTGCTGGCGGACCTGCGCGCGCAGGCCCGGGCGCGCGGGCTGTGGAACCTGTTCCTGCCCGGCGAGCACGGGGCCGGGCTCACCAACTTGCAGTACGCTCCGCTGGCGGAGATCACCGGCCGTTCGCACCTGGCCCCGGCCGCGCTGAACTGCTCGGCGCCCGACACCGGGAACATGGAGGTGCTGGCACAGTTCGGCACCCCGGAGCAGCAGTCGCGGTGGCTGAAGCCGCTGCTCGACGGCGCGATCCGCTCCTCGTTCGCGATGACCGAGCCGGACGTGGCGTCGTCGGACGCCACGAACATCGCCACGTCGATCACCCGCGACGGCGATGAGTACGTCATCAATGGGCGCAAGTGGTGGATCACCGGGGCGCTGAACCCCAACGCGGAGATCTTCATCGTGATGGGCAAGACCGACCCGTCCGCCGAGCGGCACCGCCAGCAGTCCATGATCTTGGTGCCGCGGGCGACGCCGGGCGTGCGCGTGCTGCGGGGCATGGAGGTGCTCGGCTACGACGACCACGACCATGGCGGGCACGCCGAACTGCTGCTGGCGGACGTGCGCGTTCCGGCGAGCAACCTGATCGGCGCCGAGGGGGACGGGTTCACGATCGCCCAGGCGCGGCTGGGCCCGGGCCGCATCCATCACTGCATGCGCTCGATCGGCGTGGCCGAGCGGGCGGTCGAGCTGATGTGCGCGCGGGCGGACTCGCGGGCGCCATTCGGCAAGCCGCTATCGGAGCAGGGAGTGATCCGCGACTGGATCGCCGAGGCCCGGGTGCGGATCGAGCAGCTGCGGCTGCTGGTGCTCAAGACCGCGTGGCTGATGGACACCGCCGGCAACAAGGCCGCGCACACCGAGATCCAGGCCATCAAGATCGCTACGCCGGCCACGGTCGAGTGGATCCTGGACAAGGCGATCCAGGTGCACGGGGCGGGCGGGCTCTCGCAGGATTTCCCGCTGTCGCGGGCGTTCGCGGGCATCCGCACGCTCCGGTTCGCCGACGGCCCAGACGAGGTTCACAAGAACTCGCTAGCCCGCGCAGAGCTGCGC